>DAIDEE010000054.1 GCA_027308685.1 Acidocella sp. | reverse complement strand
GGCGGCGTTGGCTGGCCTGGTTGGCCCGGCTGGGTGGGGGCAGCGCCGGCGGGAATGTTAGCGGGACTGCCAGCCAGCAGATTATCGTTGGTCTGGGCGCCCGGCGACTGACCGGTTTTGAAGGCTTCGGTCACGCCGCCGGTTTGTTGCAGCGTGTCGCCGGGCGGTACCGCAAAATCGATGTCGGGCTGGCCTTCGAGTGCCGTTTTCATGAACTCATTCCAAATCGGGCCGCATACCGCGCCGCCGGTTTGGTCGTTGCCCAGGCTTTGCGGTTTATCAAAGCCCACCCAACACCCGGTGAGCACACCGGGGGTGAAGCCGATGAACCAGGTGTCGTTGAAATTATTGGTGGTGCCGGTTTTGCCAGCCACCGGCTGTTTGATGCCCACCACGGCGGGCGTGCCGGTGCCGCGAAGCACGACGCCTTTCATCATGGTAATATCCTGAAACACGCTGTCCGGGTCAGCCAGTTGCTGGCCTGAATAGCTGAGCTTCGGCGGCTGGGCGGGGTCACCCGCCACACAATTATCGCACGCGGGGCCGGTGTCGGCCTGATATAGAATTTTACCGTCCGGGTCGGTGACGCTGTCGATCAATGAAGGAGTGACCTGGCGGCCGTATTCATCGAGTGCCGCATAGCCGGTGACCATTTTCCACAAAGTGGTGTCGATCGCCCCGATGGCTGAAGGGTAGTATGGCGGCATCTGGTTGATGATGCCGAAGCTCTCAAAATTCCGGGCGATGTTATCCAGCCCCACGGTACGCGCGAGGTTAAGCGTGGCAAGGTTCATGGAGAGTTCGAGGGCGTGGTAGATCGGCACCGGCCCCTGGAAATTATCCTCGAAATTACCTGGGCGATAGGTGGTGCCGTCGGGCATTTGTTGCACGAAGGGGGCGTCGAGCACCGGCGCATCCGGTTGGATATTTTGTTGCATGGCGGTGAGATACACGAAGGGCTTTACCGACGAGCCGGGCTGGCGCTGCGCCTGGGTGGCGCGATCGAACGGGCTGATATCATGGCTCCAGCCGCCAACCATAGCGAGCACCCGGCCAGTGCGCGGGTCCATGCAGATAAGGGCGCCTTGCACGTTGGGAATTTGCTCAAGGGCGAAACTATCGGGTTTGGCACCGGGTGATACCATCACGAAATCGCCGGGGTTAAGAACCTGGCCCATGGTGTGCGGTGCTGCACCGGGCTGGCCATTCACCCATGGCCGCGCCCAGCGGATGTCTGCCAGAGCTATGGTACCGATATGGGCGGTACTGGCCCCGGCCTGTCCGGAATTGTCGGTGTAACCAAGTCTGGCTGACGTGGGGGTAATGGAAAGCACCACCGCCAGATGCCAGTTTTCGCGCATCCCTGGCGGGGTGGGCTGCTTGCCAAGATCAGCCTGCCAGTTTTGTTCGATGGCAGGGTCGTCAACATGGCCTACCAGCCCGTGCCAGCCGCCGAATTGGTGGTCGTAGCGCTGTAACCCATTGCGCACGGCGGTTTCGGCAGCGACCTGTAATTTTGGCTCTAGGCTGGTGCGAATGATCAGGCCGCCCTGGCTGGCCATATCGGCACCGAAGCGGTCCACCACCTCCTGCTGCACGGCGTCGGCGAAATAGCCGGCATGCTGCACGGTGAGTTTTTCGCCGCCGGCGCGGGGTAACAAAGGTTGAGCCATAGCCGTTTTGGCATCGGCGGCGGAAATGGCACCGTCATCCAACATCCGGCCGATCACCCAGTTGCGGCGCTCTAGCGCTTGTTGCGGATGGCGGAAGGGGTCGTAAGAGCTTGGTGCCTTGGGCAATGCGCCTAATGAGGCCGCCTCGGCGATGGTGAGTTGGCTGAGCGGCTTGTCGAAATACGCCTGCGCGGCAGCGGCCACACCGTAGGAATTACTGCCCAGGTAAATCTCATTCAGGTAGATGGTGAGGATCTGCTGCTTGCTCATGGCCCCGCTGATCCGCACCGCCAGAATGGCTTCCTTGATTTTGCGGGCAAAATTTATGCGGTTATCCAGCAACATATTTTTGACCACCTGCTGGGTGATGGTGGACGCGCCAAGCGGGCGGCGGTCGGAGCCAACGCGCATCAGGTCCGTAAAGCCGGCACGCACGATGGCGACGGGGTCGATGCCAGGGTCAACCCAAAAATTACGGTCTTCAGCCGAGATGAAGGCTTGCGCCACCAGCGGCGGGATCCGGTCGTACGGCACGTAAATGCGGTGCTGGTCGGCGAGTTCCGAGACCAACTGAAAATTACTGGCGTAAACCCGGCTTTCCAACGGTGGCCGATAGTTTTTCAGGGTTTCCACCCCTGGCAGACCGGCGTTGAGGACATAAAAGCCGCCGCCGCCGACCAGCAGCGCCAGTACGATGGCAATGACGCCAAAGCGGTACAGGCCGGTGACGAAAAAACTGGCAAGAAAGCCCAGGAAGCTGCGATGCTTACGCGGCGGGCGCTGCTTGCGCTGCTTGCCGGGCGGTTTAGCCTTGGGGTTACGAGGCGCATCGCCGCGATTAGGGGTGAGGCGTTCGCCAGCGGAAAATGGGCCTATCGGATCAGACATGCAGGCTCATTAGCATCGCCCGGTCACGACCGCGAGGCGCTCAGGCTTAAATTGTCTCAATATTGCGTGCATCGCTGCGCCGAGGATTTAGCTGGTCCGCCAACTGGTTTTATGCGGCTTTGCCTTGTGCGGCGAGGACGGTGGGGCGTGTTGGTCGAAATATAAATCGATGGCGGCGGTCAGGCGCGCGGCCATTTCCCTGCGGTGCGCCGGGCTGCGCAGCAATTTTTCATCCAGCGGGTTGGTTAAGCATCCCATTTCCAGCAGGTTGCTTGGCACCGAGGGGTCTCGCAGCACCGCAAAATTAGCGCTGCGCAAGGGGTCTGGCAGCAAGGGGACCGTGCCCTTGAAGGAATTACGGATATCATGCGCGAAGTTGGCGGAACTGATGCGGGTCGCGCGGGTCTCCAGACTGGCCAGCACGCTGGCAACCTGCGGCGAGACGCCCGGCATGTTGGGGCCGGCAAAACTGTCGGCTTGGTTTTCATCTGAAGCGATGCTGGCGGCCAGGCTGTCGGAAGCATCAGAGGAGAGCGTGAAAATGCTGGCGCCACGCAAATCGGCCTCCGGCAGATGGTCGCAGTGCATCGAGATAAACAGGTCGGCTTTAGCGCCTACCGCGATGGCAACCCGTTGTTCTAAAGCGATAAACTGGTCATGCGTGCGGGTCATGGCCACGCGGTAACGGCCGGTGGCCAACAGCGCCCTACGCAAGGCGAACGCTGAGGACAAGGTGATGGTTTTTTCCTCGGTGCCGTCGGGAGCCATCGCCCCAGGGTCGTGGCCGCCATGCCCAGGGTCCAGCATCACCAGGGGCAGCGGATGGGCGGGCAAGGCCTCAGCTGTGAGTGGCCGCGCGATGGCCATGCCAGCGCCCAGGCCCAAAAGAGCCTGGCCAAAATGCCGCCGTTTCATGTTACAGAGCCTGCACATGGCAGGGCTCTTAACATATTAGCTTCACTTATGGCTATGAATAATTGATATCATGAGGTTTTTTAATTTTTAAGGGTTTAGAAACGCCATAAGCCGCCGCATGCCCAAAATGCCACCCTGCCCGCCCCTTGCCGCGTGGCGGTGGCTTCGGCTATAGGGCCAGCATCGGAGTGTAGCTCAGCCTGGTTAGAGTACTGTGTTCGGAACGCAGGGGCCGGAGGTTCGAATCCTCTCACTCCGACCATTTCCCGCTGTAAAGAATTTTCAGACTTATGAACTATTTGCAACAGAGCCCTTTGCGGTTACTGTTGAAATAATATTGCTCAATTGGGAGATAAAATGTCGGGTACAACTGGGGAAGATCTGTCGCGCGCGCGCAATGTGGTGATTGCGGCGTTTTTGGGGTGGACGCTCGATGCGTTCGACTTCTTTATCCTTATTTTCACATTTGCTGCCGTGGCCAAGGAATTTGGCGTCAGCATTACCTCCATCACCTTTGCTATCACATTGACGCTTGCCACACGCGCCATTGGGGCGCTGATTTTTGGCCGGTTGGCTGACAAGCATGGCCGTAAGCCGATTTTGATGCTGGTAATCGTGCTTTATTCACTTTTCGAGGCCCTTAGCGGCTTCGCCTGGTCTTTCAGCTCGTTCCTGGTCATTCGCACCTTGTTCGGCATCGCCATGGGCGGCGAATGGGGCGTGGGAAGCTCATTGGCCATGGAAACCATTCCCGAACGTTGGCGCGGTTGGGTTTCGGGCCTGCTGCAAGCCGGCTATCCGACAGGCTATTTGCTGGCCACCCTGCTGTTCGGATTTGTCTATCAGTATGTGGGCTGGCGCGGGATGTTCTTCATCGGGGCAACACCGGCTCTGCTGATTTTTTTCATCAATGCCACCGTGCAGGAAAGCCCGGCTTTCCAGAAAATTCATTCCCGGCCGCCGGTGTCTCTCATGCGCGTGCTGCAAGGCAACGCCAAGCTGGTCATTTACGGCGTGCTGATGATGACCGCCTTCAATTTCTTCTCGCACGGAACACAGGATATTTATCCTCTGCTGTATCTGGGTAAGCAGATGAAATTTGACCATGGCACGCTAACCAATATCGTGATCGTGTATAATATCGGGGCGATTTTGGGCGGTATCTGCTTTGGCCTGCTCAGCCAGAAAATTGGCCGCCGCTGGGCCATTGGCCTGGCCTGCACCATGTCGCTCTGCGCGGTTTATTTCTGGTCGCACGGAACCTCGGCGGTCGCCATTGCGATTGCCGCCTTTGTGATGCAGTTCGCTGTGCAAGGCGCCTGGGGCGTGGTGCCTGCCCACCTTAACGAACTATCACCATCGGAAATCCGCGGCGTGTTCCCTGGCTTCGTCTATCAGCTCGGCAATTTCATCGCCTCATTCAACACACCTATTCAGGCCGGGATTGGCGCCAGCCATGGCGGCGATTACGGATACGCCCTGATGCTGGTGGCATCGACCGTGGCGGTGGTGCTGATCGTTCTGATGGTGTTCGGCCCTGAGAAGCGTAACGTCGCCATGGAAGCGAGATCGGTGGCCTAAGAGCCCGGGGGCTTGGCCCGCGGCAAAGCCCCCGCGCAGACCACATTCTGACTACTTAATGAGAGGCTGATTCACACTTGCGGTTGCTCCGTAATGGGCGGCCACCGCATACGGCCAGGCGCTAAATAAGGGGCCGCTCCGAGGTGTTGCAACACTATTGGGCGGCCGCTTTTTGTTAGGTTCATTTTAACGCACTCGCCGCCAGGTAGATGCTGCCGCTCAGGGTGGCGATCCAGAAGCTGGCGGGCCAGTCGGTCGCATAGGAGAGGGCGATGCCTGACCAGGCTTCGGCGAGGGCGATGCCGGCGGCGAGGATGAGGCCGGGGGTGACGCGGGTGGTGAGACGTTGCGAGGTGGCGGCGGGGCCGACCATCAGGGCAAAGACGAGGAGAACGCCGACAATTTGAGCGCAGGCCGCCGTGGTGAGGCCGACGAGGCCAAGGAAGATGAAGCTGTAGGCCCGCAAATTGACGCCTTTGGCTTCAGCGAGTTCAGGGCTGATGCTTGCGAACAGCAGCGGCCGGGAGATGGTGCCCAATATGACCAGGGTGATGAGCGAGAGTGCCAGCAAGGAATAGATGGTGGCGAGCGAGACTCCGAGGACGTCGCCAAACAGCAAAGCGGTGGCTTGCGTTGCGTAGGCCGTGAAGAAATGCAGGAACAACAGGCCAAGGCCAAGCGACATGGTGAGGATGACGCCGATCGCGATATCGCGCTCTGCCAGTTTTTCGCCAAGTGCCCCCATGAGCACCCCGCCGATGGTGGTGACGGCGAGCATACCCACCAATGGTGAGGCGCCGATGAGCACCGCCCCGGTGGCGCCGGCAAAACCGACATGCGAGAGCGCATGACCGGCAAACGCCTGGCCGCGTAGAACCAGAAAATATCCGACGAAGCCGGAGAGCACAGCAACAATACCGGCGGCGGCGAAGGCATGGCGCATGAAGTCGTAACTAAGCATGGTCATGACCGCAGGCGTGGTGGTGGTCCGGGCGGTCGGAGAGCACGAAAATGCGGCCGGCGGCGCGCAGAACCTCGATGTCAGCGTTGTAGAGCTTCGAGAGGGTTTGGGTGGTGATGATGTCGTCCACTGTGCCGAGCGCTGCATTGCCGCCGCTGAGATAGAGCACGCGGTCCATCACGCCGAGCAGCGGGTTGATGTCGTGCGCGGCGAACAGCACGGTGAGGCCGTGGGTTTGCTGCAAGCGATGGATGAGCGCGATGATACTGGCTTGTGCTGCGGGGTCGAGGCTGATGAGGGGTTCATCCAGCAGCAGGAGTTTCGGCGCACCAAGTAAGGCGGCGGCCAGCAGCAGGCGCTGGCGCTGGCCACCGGAGAGAGCCGCGAGCGGGCGGGCGGCCAGGCTCTCGGCATCAACCGCTTTCAGCGCCGCAGTCACTTCAGTTTTGATGGCCGGGCTGATAAGCGGCAGGCCAAAATGATGGCCGGTGGCGGCGTTGGCCAAAACGTCGAACCCGCAGAGACTTTGGCCGGATTGCCCAGCCCGGGTTTGCGGCATGTAGCCGATGGCGGGGCTGCCGCTGGTAGGGGCCGCACCAAACACGCTGATGGTGCCGCTGCCGATGGGTTGCAGGCCCAGGATTGCACGAAACAACGTGGTTTTGCCGGCACCGTTGGGGCCCAGCACGCCGATGAATTCACCAGGCCGGATGGCGAGGCTGATGTTGCGCAGCACGATGTTGCCGCCGCGGGCGATGGTTACGTTTTCAAGGTTAATCATCATCTAAGGCGTGAGTGCCTTATCAACCGCGTCAAGTCCATTGTTTAGCCAATTTTGATAGCTGATGCCTGCTGGTTCGGTTTCAGTGACACCCACCACGGCGACACCGGCGTGGTGGGCAAGGCCGAGCATGGTGGTGGTGAGGTCGTCAGTCACCTGAGCATTATAGAACATGATTTTAACCGCGTTGCGGCGCAAATCACTCTCGAAGGCCGCAACCTCAGACGGCGCGGGTTCAGTGCCATTCATCACCGCCCGCTGGAAATTCTGGTTACGCATCTCAAAGCCCAACGCCGCCGCCATGAGGCCGAAAACGGGCTCGGTGGCGGTAACTTTGGTGCCAATATATTTGGCACGCATGGCAGAGATCCGGGCGTGGATGGGGGCGAGCGATGTGAGGAGCCTGGCGGCGTTGTGCTGATAGAGGCTGGTGTTGGCGGGGTCTTTGGCGGTCAGCACGGGGGTTAGTGCCTGCGTGAGGGCCGGGATGGCAGCGGGGTCGTACCAGAGATGCGGGTTGTCGCCGGGTTTGCGGCCTAATAGGTCTGATACGGTAATGACAACGCGGTTGGGTGTGGGCTGGGCGGCCAGCAGGCCGGCCATCCAGGGGTCGTAGTCAGCGCCATTGACGATCACGATATCGGCGACCGCCAAGCCGCGGGCGACCGAGGGGGTGGCGGAGAACAGATGCGGGTCTTGATTGGGGTTGTTGAGGATGCTGGAGACGCAGACCAGCGGGCCGCCGAGTTGGGTGGCGATGTCGCCGTACATGTTTTCCGCCGCGACAACGTGAAGGGGTGAGGCCGCGCAAGCGAGGCTTGGCAGGCTGAGGGCGGTGATGAGCAAGGTGCGGCGGGAACATTGCATGGGCTGCCTTGAAACATGGGCTGCCTTAAAAAATGCGCAGCATGGGTGGTTGGTGTCAAACCAGATGAATGAGGCGCAAACAAAAAGGCTGTGAGGTTTCCCTCACAGCCTTCAATGTAAACGACTGTTCGAAGTGGATTAGAAATCCATATCGCCCATGCCGCCCATGCCGCCCATGCCGCCGCCTGGGCCACCTTGAGCTTTTTTCTCGGGGCGCTCAACAACACCGGCTTCGGTGGTGATGATCAACGCGGCCACGGAGGCGGCGTCCTGCAGGGCGGTACGCACAACCTTGGTCGGGTCGATAATGCCGGCCTTGACCATGTCCTTGAACTCACCGGACTGGGCGTCGAAGCCGTAGGAGTATTCGTCCTTGTCGAGCACCTTGCCGGCGATAACCGCACCGTCTTCACCCGCGTTTTCAGCAATCTGGCGCAACGGCACCTGGATGGCCTTACGGATGATTTCGATACCGACGCGCTGGTCTTCGTTCTCAGCCTTCAGCTTGGCGAGGATGAGCGAAGCGCGGGCCAGAGCCACACCGCCGCCGGGGACGATGCCTTCTTCAACGGCCGCACGGGTGGCGTGCAGAGCGTCGTCAACGCGGTCCTTGCGTTCCTTCACTTCAACTTCAGACGCACCGCCGACGCGGATGACGGCAACACCACCGGCCAGCTTGGCCAGGCGTTCCTGCAGCTTCTCACGGTCGTAGTCCGAGGTGGTTTCCTCGATCTGCGCGCGGATCTGGTTGACGCGGCCGGTAATGTCGGCCTTCTTGCCAGCGCCTTCGATGATCGTGGTGTTTTCCTTCTCGATGAGAACCTTCTTGGCCTTGCCGAGCATGGCGAGGGTGACGGTTTCCAGCTTGATGCCGAGGTCTTCGGAGATCACCTGGCCACCGGTGAGGATGGCGATGTCTTCCAGAATGGCCTTGCGGCGGTCGCCGAAGCCAGGCGCCTTGACGGCAGCGATTTTCAGGCCGCCGCGCAGCTTGTTCACAACCAGGGTGGCGAGGGCTTCGCCTTCGACGTCCTCAGCGATGATCAGCAAAGGCTTGCCGGTCTGCACGATGGCTTCGAGCAGCGGCAGCATGGGCTGCAGGCCGGAGAGCTTCTTCTCGAAGATGAGGATGTACGGGCTGTCGAGGTCCGCAATCATCTTTTCCGGGTTGGTGATGAAGTACGGGGAGACATAGCCACGGTCGAACTGCATGCCTTCAACAACGTCGAGCTCGGTCTGGATGCCCTTGGCTTCTTCAACCGTGATCACGCCTTCGTTGCCGACTTTCTGCATCGCCTTGGAGATCATCTCGCCGATTTCGGTCTCGCCGTTGGCGGAAATGGTGCCAACCTGAGCGGTTTCGGACGGGGTGGTGATCTTCTTGGTGCGCTTCTTGAGTTCTTCGACAACAGCGGCAACCGCCTTGTCGATACCACGGCGCAAATCCATCGGGTTCAGGCCGGCAGCAACTGCCTTCACGCCTTCACGGACGATCGACTGTGCCAGCACGGTGGCGGTGGTGGTGCCGTCGCCGGCGAGGTCGTTGGTCTTGGAGGCGACTTCGCGGATCAGCTGGGCGCCGAGATTTTCGAACTTGTCGGACAGCTCGATTTCCTTGGCAACGGTGACACCGTCCTTCGTGATGCGCGGGGCGCCGAAGGATTTTTCGATGACAACGTTACGGCCTTTCGGGCCGAGGGTAACTTTTACAGCGTTGGCGAGAATGTCCACGCCGCGCAGCATGCGGTCACGGGCATCGGGGCCAAAACGTACGTCTTTAGCAGCCATTGGTTGAAACTCCTGGGTTAAGCGTCCTGATGACGGAGCGGCGAAGCCGCGAAGTCTGAATCAGGCCGCGTTCTTCTTCAAAAAAAATTACGCGGCTTTTTTCTTCGGGGCCGTGGTGGCCTCGATGATGCCGAGAATGTCAGATTCCTTCATGATCAGCAGGTCTTCACCGTCGATTTTGACTTCGGTGCCGGACCATTTGCCGAACAGAACGCGGTCACCGGCTTTAACTTCCAGTGCCACCAGATGGCCGGTTTCGTTGCGGGCACCGGGGCCGGCAGCGACGATTTCGCCTTCCATCGGCTTTTCTTTGGCGGTGTCGGGGATGATGATGCCGCCTGCGGTCTTTTCCTCGGCATTCAGCCGACGGACCACGACGCGGTCATGCAATGGGCGGAATTTTGCCATATGGATCGCTCCTAATCAGATAATCTTGCAAGACTACCAGCCTGTCCGGCCCTGAAGCGGCACCGCGGCTGTTAGCACTCCCGTTTGGAGAGTGCCAAGGATTTAAGGCCAGGGCGGATGGATGTCAAGAACGGCAGCACTCCCGGTGGGTGAGTGCCAAGTTACTGATAACACGCATTTTTTTGTTGATTTGGGGGCGGGGTTTCGTGGCAGATTTGTGAATACGGGGAAAGACGCCATCGGAACCTGATGGAGAGTGATAATGAGCCTGGCCTTACAATTAAGCGACTACCGGCTGACCACCGCCGAAATTTTGTACCATTTACCGGACCATCCGGCGGTGCTGCAGAGTTACATATGGCAGGATTTGGATTTGGCCCCAAAGTTTCCGGAGTTGCGGAAGTTTCTGGATTTTTGGAGCCGGAGTTTGGATGGGAAATTACATTCGGTGCGGGTGGGAAGTGCGACGCTGATTACGCCGCCGCGCTGGAGTGCGCCGACGGTGCTGACGATGCAGTAGGGGACGATGGGATAAGATTATTATTGCCGGTTACAGCCGCTTACGAAACATAAGCCCCCAATAAATCCGCCATGTCGCTGGTGTGGTCTTCCTCGTCGCGGATGATGTCTTCCAGCATGGCGCAGGTTTGCGCATCGCGGGGGGCAAAGTAGGTGATGAGGTCGCGGTAGTGGGCGATGACGGATTGTTCGGCTTCAAGGTTTTCATTCACCCGTTTAGCGAAATTGACGTCATAGCTGCCGAGGCTAACGGCGCGGGAGGCGAGACCCGGCGGGTTGAAGTTGGGAGTGCCGCCGAGCTGCTGGATACGCGTGGCGGCCATGGCCATGTGTTTGCGCTCGTCATTGGCCTGTTCCTGGAACTCGGTGCCGATCCAGGCACTTTGCAAGCCGTCTTGCGAGACTGAGATCATGGTGTAGCGCAGCACGCACAGAATTTCCGCCGCCAGTACGGTTTGCAGCAGGGCGATTGCGGGCGTGGGGTCTGCCGGGGGCGGTTCGGCGACGAGGTAGGGCTTCACGCTGTCGCGCAGGGCATTGACATCCTTCAGGAAAAAATTTTCGGCGACAATTTGCTGGTTGAACATGGTGGTTGGTCCCTCATCACTCGCTTTATTGATAATGATAATCATTCTCAATTAAGACTCTATATTTCATGAGTCCAGTGTTCAAATCAAGTGATTATTGCAGGGCAGGCCACATGGCAGTGCTCTCTGCCCTTGTCTTTGGAAGGGAAACAAGCAATCTATTGGGCAACCGGACCTGTTCGGTCCTGATTAGTCAAAGGGATAGATACCATGTTCATCGAGACCGAAGGCACGCCCAACCCGGCGACACTGAAATTTCTGCCGGGGCGGGACGTTTTGGTAGGGCACACAGCGGATTTTGCCGATGCTGATGCGGCGTTGATCAGCCCGCTGGCGGATGCGCTGTTTGGCCTCCCCGGAGTCGCGCGGGTGTTTTTGGGCGGTGATTTTGTGACCATCACCAAAACCGGCGAGACCGAATGGCAGGCGTTGAAGCCGCAAGTGCTGGGCGTGATTATGGAGCATTTTGTCGCCGGCAAGCCGGTGATGAGCGCGTTGGCACAACTGGTGGCTGAGGATGTGGCGCCGGAAGATGTGGAAATTGCCAACCAGATCAAGGAATTGCTGGAAACCCGCGTGCGCCCGGCGGTGGCCGGCGATGGCGGCGATATTATTTTCCGAGGGTTTCGCGATGGTGTGGTGACTTTGAAAATGCAGGGCTCCTGCGCCGGGTGTCCCTCATCCACCGCCACGCTGAAGCATGGGATTGAGAATCTGCTGAAACATTATATCCCTGAAGTGCAGTCGGTTACCCAGGCTGCCTAAGGGGGTTTTTCCATGGCTTTAAATGATAATGCGCTGGACGTTCTGTTTCGTGATGCCCGGACCAAGTGGGAGTTTACCGACCAGCCGGTGACCGATGAGGAGCTGCAGGCGCTTTATGAGTTGGTGAAGCTTGGGCCAACCTCGGCCAACTGCTCGCCGGGACGCTTTGTGTTCATCCGCACGCCGGAGGGCAAGGAGAAGCTGAAACCGGCGTTGAGTGCGGGCAATATCGATAAGACCATGGCCGCCCCGGTGAGCGTGATCGTGGCGCAGGACTCGCTGTTTTACCAGCATCTGCCAAAATTGTTTCCGCCCGCCGATGCGAAGGCTTGGTTCTCCGGCAACCCGGACCTGGCGGAGGAGACGGCGTTTCGCAATTCCACCCTGCAGGGCGCCTATTTGATTATGGCGGCGCGGGCCATGGGGCTTGATTGCGGGCCGATGTCCGGGTTCGACAAAAACAAAGTGGACCGGGCGTTTTTTGGGCAGAGCGGCTGGAAGTCGAATTTTTTAATCAATTTGGGCCACGGCAAGCCCGAACATCCATTCCCGCGGCTGCCCAAGCTGGCGTTTGAAGAAGCCGCTATTTTCGCGTGAATATACTGGCGCTCGACGGGGCGCTGAGCCGTGCCGGGGTGGCGGTGGTGTCATCGGACGGGGTGGTGCTGGCGCGGCAGTTTGCGCCGGGCCGTCCGGGGTTGATCGAGACACTGCCGGAGCTGGTGCAAAGCTGTCTGGCGAAGGCAGACGTACCGATTGGCGCGGTGGCGGTGACCATCGGGCCGGGGAGCTTTACCGGGCTGCGGACCACCATTGCCATCGCGCAGGGCTATGCAGCGGCGGCGGGCGTGCCGTTGCTGGGAGTGACCGTGGCAGAAGCGTTTGGCGTAGCGTTCCCGGTGCTGCAGCGGCCTTTGTGGGTCGCCATCCGGGCGCGGCGCGAGAAGATATTCCTGGTCAGGAACGGCGTGGCGGAAGGTTTTGCCGATGCCGATATTCCCATCGTCAGAACGCCGGTGGCGATGGCGGGCAATGCCGCCAATGAGGTGGCCGCCCATATTGCGGCGGCAGGCGGCAATGTGATTTTGACCAACGCCAGGGAAATCGACCCGGCGTGGGTGGCCACCGCGGCACGGGCGCGCCTTGAGGCCGGGCTGGCGCCGCGGGCAGCGCAACCGGTTTATGTTGATCCACCGGAGGCCAAGCTGCCGGCCGGCGGCTTACGGCCTGAGCCAGTGTGATTACCGCCAGCCCGGCGCATGCCGATATTATGGCGGCGGTGCATGGCGCGGTGTTTCCTGATGAACCTTGGGATGCGGCCAGTTTTGCCAGCCTGCTGGCGCAACCCGGCATGTTCGGCTGGCTCGATGAGCGCGGCGGGCTGCTGCTGTTGCGGGTGGTGGCCGATGAGGCGGAAATTATCACCATCGGGGCGGTGACCAAGCGGCGCGGCATTGGCCAGGCGCTGCTGCAGCTAGGGCTGGAGACGGCGCGCAGCCTGGGGGCCGTAAAGATGCATTTGGAGGTGGCGGCGGGAAACACCCCTGCCCGCGCCTTTTATAATAACGTTGGTTTCACCGAAGCGGGGCGGCGGCGGCGCTATTACAGCAATGGCGAGGACGCCTTGCTGATGGTTGTGGACATTTAGCCCTTCTGTAACACCAGCAGCCAGGTGCCGTCGGGTTGTTCGAGCAAATCCAGGGGGTCGTGGCCCTGGTCGGCGGCGGCGCGAGGGACGTTTTTCAGCGGGTCGGCCCCCGCCAAGCGCACCAATAATATCTGACCGGTTTCCATGGTATCAAGGGCCAGGCGAGTCCGCACGAAGGTCATCGGGCAGGTTTCCGATGTAATGTCGATGGCTTTGTGGTGGGTTGGCAATGTGATTGTCATCATAGGTTCTCGGTTAAGGCTGGACCGGACAAAAAACTTGGGCCACAAGGCATTTTAATGGATACAAGCATCGAGCGCCTGTGCATAGAGAATGGGCTTAAGATGACAGGTCCGCGCCGGGTGATAGCGCGGGTGTTATCGGAAGCCCATGATCATCCGGATGTAGATGAACTGCATCGCCGGGCCAATCAAGTTGATGAACGCATCTCACTGGCAACCGTGTACCGCACCGTGCGCCTGCTGGAAGCCAAGGGGATTTTGGAACGGCGTGATTTGGGCAGCAAGCGTGCCCGGTACGAACCTAGCGGGGATCGTAATCATTTTCACCTGGTTGACCAGGACAACGGGAAAGTTGTTGAATTCTCGGCACCGGATGCTGAGATATTGTTGCGAGAGATCGCCGCCAAGCATGGGTTTGATGTGGCGTTGATTAAAATTGAGCTGTTTGGCCGTCGGCAAGCGGGGCAACCGGTAGTCGAAAATGCCGTGAATGACCACGATATTGAAAGTTCAGCCACGTGAATACTGGAACAGCGCCCGAGTTACCGCGTTTTGTCATCGGTAACGCCGCACCGGGTTTTGCCGAACTGCGGGCTGGCAATTTAGGGGTGCGACTGGCGGTCACGGCCGACGAGATCAAGGCGGTGCAGGGGCTGCGCTACAGGGTGTTCTATGAAGAACGCGGCGCCAAAGCGGACGCCGCTACCACCGCCAGCCAGTGCGACTGCGATGTATTCGACGATGTTGCTGACCATTTGCTGGTGGTTGACCATCATCTGGGCGAAGGCCCGAAAAGCGTGGTGGGCACCTACCGGTTGATCCGCCAGGTGGCGGCGGCCAAGCTGGGTAAATTTTATTCGGCTGACGAATATGATATTTCAATGCTGGAGCGTTTTCCCGGCCAGTTACTGGAATTAGGGCGTTCATGCACCGCTCCGGCCTATCGCTCGCGGGCGGTTCTGCAACTGCTATGGCGCGGCATTGCGGCGTATGTGTTCCATTATGGCATCGACCTGATGTTCGGCTGTGCCAGCTTCCCAGGCACCGACCCCGATGCCCTGGCGGCCGAATTGACATATTTGAATAGCTACCATCTGGCGCCGGAGGCGATCCGGCCGAAGGCGCTGGACGGGCGCTATGTGAACATGCAGCGCTGCGACCCTGCCAGCCTGGACACAAAGCGCGTGCTGATGACATTGCCGCCCCTGATTAAGGGCTATTTGCGGCTGGGTAGTTTTGTGGGTGACGGTGCGGTGATTGATACGCAGTTCAACACCACCGACATCGCCGTGGTGGTGCAAACCGACCTGGTGACGGAGAAATATTACCGCCATTACGAGAGGGAAGCCCGCGAGATTGCGAGTTAGGTTTCCGCCGTATTTGCCGCATGCAGGTGACTGGGTTATGACGCCGCATTGCGGAGCATGATGAAGAATGGCTGAAGACGACACCCCGATCCCCGATAGCTTGCTGCCTTACGACACCTGGACTCAGGAAGCCCTGCGCCATGTGGTCGTGAGCGCGATTGCCCATGCTGCGCATGAGGGGCTGCCGGGCGGGCACCATTTTTATGTGACCTTCAAGACCGGCTATCCGGGCGTACAAATTCCCGACCGGTTGCGGGCACAGTACCCTGATGAAATGACCATCGTGTTGCAACACCAGTTCCATAGTCTGAGTATGGACGAGGTGGACCAGGTGATGTCGGTTGGGTTGTCGTTTTCGGGCATTCCCTCGACCCTGATTATCCCGGTGGCGGCCATTACCGCGTTTGCTGACCCGGAAGTGCAGTTTGGGTTGAATTTTGAAGTTGAAGTGCCGCAAATTGTGCCGCTGGCGGAACTGCCCGCGCCGGAGGGCGATGATGTGCCCAGCCGCAATTACGATGGCCCCGCCGAAGTGGTGAGCCTGGATGCGTTTCGCCGCCGCACGCCCAAAGAGTAATTTCCACCGCTGTTCGAGGATAAAATATGAACGCGCAAGCCAAGGTTCCCCCTGCCTTCAGCTACACGCCGATGTTTCCGCAAGGCGAAGACACCACCCCCTACCGCAAGCTGGATATTGCCGGGGTTTCAGCCATTGAGGTTGATGGGCGTTCCATTTTGAAAATTACGCCTGAGGCACTCTCGGCTTTGGCATTTGAGGCATTCCACGAGGTTTCGCATTTGCTGCGGCCGGCGCATTTGCAGCAATTGGCGAATATTTTGAAAGACCCGGAAGCCTCGGGCAACGACCGCTATGTGGCGATGGAATTTTTGAAGAACGCCAATATCGCCGCTGCCGGGATTTTGCCGATGTGCCAGGATACCGGCACCGCCTTGGTGTTCGGCAAAAAAGGCCAGAATGTTTGGGTGCAGGGCAATGAAGAGGAAGCCCTGAGCCACGGCGTGCACCGCACTTATACCGAGACTAATTTGCGATATTCGCAGATGGCGGCTTTGAATATGTATGACGAGGTGAACACCGGCAATAATCTGCCGGTGCAGTTCGACATAATGGCAGCGCCCGGCGAGCATCATGCCGATGAGTTTCATTTGATGTTCATTGCCAAGGGCGGCGGCTCTGCCAATAAAACCTATTTGTATCAGGAGACCCGCGCGGTTTTAACGCCGGAGAAAATTCTGGCGTTTATCGAGGCCAAGGCGAAGACCTTGGGAACCGCCGCGTGCCCGCCGTATCATTTGTCGATTGTTATTGGTGGCACCTCGGCTGAATTGACATTGAAGACGGTGAAGCTGGGTTCGACCAAGTGGCTGGATAATTTGCCGACGCAAGGCAGCAAGGCCGGACATGCGTTCCGCGATTTGGAGATGGAACGGCGCGTGCTGGAAATGACCCAGAAAATTGGCATCGGCGCGCAGTTTGGCGGCAAGTATTTCTGCCATGATGTGCGGGTGATCCGGCTACCGCGGCATGGCGCGAGTTTGCCGATTGGCATTGGCGTTTCCTGTTCCGCCGACCGGCAGATCAAGGCTAAAATCACCAAGGATGGCGTGTTCCTGGAGCAGTTGGAAACCGACCCGGCGAAATATCTGCCGGAGGTGGTTGATGAGCATCTGGGCGGCGATGTGGTGGCGATTGATTTGAATCAGCCGATGGCGGCGATTTGCGCTGAACTCTCCAAACACCCGATTAAAACGCGCGTGGCGCTGACCGGAACCTTGGTGGTGGCGCGTGATATCGCGCATGCCAAGCTGAAGGAACGGCTGGATGCCGGGCAAGGGCTGCCGCAATATTTGAAGGATCACCCGGTGTATTATGCCGGCCCCGCCAAGACGCCTACCGGCATGGCGACGGGGAGCTTTGGCCCCACCACCGCCGGGCGGATGGATAGCTATGTTGCGGCGTTCCAGGCGCAGGGTGCTTCGTTGGTGATGCTCTCGAAGGGCAACCGCAGCAAGGATGTGCTGAATGCCTGTCAGAAATATGGCGGATTCTATTTAGGTTCCATCGGCGGGCCGGCGGCGGTGCTGGCACGCGATAACATCACCAAGGTTGAGGTTCTGGAATATCCGGAACTGGGCATGGAGGCGGTGTGGAAAATTGAGGTGAAGGACTTCCCGGCATTTATCGTGATGGATGACAAAGGCAACGATTTCTTCAGTGAGTTGGTCTGATGAAATTCACTGTTGATCGCATCGATCATATCGTGATGATGTGCCAAGATATTCAGATGACTGCGGCCTGGTACCAGCGGGTGCTGGGCATGGAGCGGGAAGAATATGGCGGCAAGAACCGCACGGCGCTGCGCTTTGGCGCCCAGAAGATAAATTTGCATGAGCAAGGCAGCGAAGTGACGCCACATGCGCGTTTGACGCAGCCTGGCTCATTGGATTTATGTTTTGTCATCGCGGTGGGGCCAGATGATGCGATTGCGCAGTTGCATGCCTGCGGTGTGGCAATTGAAAATGGGCCGGTGACGCGGATTGGGGCGCTGGGGGATATCGTTTCGGTTTATTGCCGTGACCCGGATGGTAATCTCATCGAGCTGGCCTCGTATCTCGGCGCTTGAGACTCGAAGATTTCGGGTATGATCTGCCCGCCAGCCATATAGCGACCGAACCAGCGCGGCCGCGTGAGTCGGCAAAGTTGCTGCATGTGAAGCCTGATGCGTTGGGTGATTACCAGGTGCGTGATTTACCGGATTTGTTGCGCGCAGGTGACCTGCTGGTGGTCAATGATACCAGGGTGATCCCGGCGCAGTTGACCGCGATGCGCGGGGCGGCGCGGATTGGGATTACGCTTGATAAGCCCAACGAACATGGTGACTGGCTGGTGCTGCTGCGCAATGCGCGGCGCGTGCGGGCGGGTGATATGCTGCAAATCGACGAGGCGTTTTCGGCTGAGGTTATGGCGGTGCATGAAGGCGGCACGGCAGCGTTGCGGTTTAACGTGAGCGATGCGGCATTTCTGGCGGCCTTGGGCCGGACCGGGGCGCTGGCGCTGCCGCCTTATATCGCCCGGCCTGAAGGCATTACTGAGCAGGATAAGGCGGATTATCAGACGATGTTTGCTGAGCATGACGGCGCGGTGGCAGCCCCGACGGCGGGTTTGCATTTTACCCCGGCCCTGCTGGAGGCTTTGGCCGCCAAGGGCGTTGAGACGGTACGCGTGACGCTGCATGTGGGGGCGGGAACGTTTTTGCCGGTGCGGGTTGAGGATGTAACCACTCATAAAATGCACGCCGAGCGAGGCATTGTTTCGGCGGAAGCGGCGGCACGGATCAATGAAGTGAAGGCCCGCGGTGGCCGCGTCATTCCGGTTGGCACAACGGCGCTGCGGTTGATTGAATCAGCCGCGGATGATGACGGCGTGGTGAAACCGTTTGTGCGGGAGACCGATATTTTCATTTTGCCCGGTTACAGGTTTAAGGTGGCTGATGTGCTGTTCACCAATTTTCATCTGCCGCACTCCACCTTGCTGATGCTGGTTTCGGCCTTTGCGGGGATGGCGCGGATTAAAAGCGCGTATGACTACGCCATTGCGCATGACTACCGGTTTTACTCATATGGCGATGCCTGCCTGCTGGAGCGCCCATGAAATTCTCCTATGACCTGCAAGCCACCGACGGCGCGGCGCGGGCGGGAATGCTGCACACCGCGCATGGCGATGTGCCGACACCCACCTTCATGGCGGTGGGCACGGCCGGTACCGTGAAAGCGATGACCGCCGATGCGGTGCGGGCGACGGGTGCGAACATTGTGCTGGGCAACACTTACCATTTGATGCTGCGGCCCACGGCGGAGCGGGTGGCGCGGTTCGGCGGATTGCATAAAATGATGGATTGGCCTGGGCCGATTCTCACCGATTCCGGTGGGTTCCAAGTGATGTCGCTGGCGAAATTGCGCAAGATGACCGAGGAGGGCGTGACGTTTCGCTCGCACCTGGACGGCTCGAAGCATTTTCTCTCGCCCGAACGCTCGATGGAAATTCAGCATTTGCTGGATGCCACCATCACCATGGTGCTGGATGAATGCACGCCCTTCCCCGCGACCCACGACGAGGCGGCGATTTCGATGCGGATGTCCACCCGCTGGGCGAAGCGCTCTCGCACTGCGTTTGTGGCGCGCGAAGGCTATGGCCAGTTTGGGATTGTGCAAGGCGGGATTTATGAGGATTTGCGCCTTGAGTCGGCAACGGCGCTGCGGGAGTTGAATTTTGAGGGTTACGCCATCGGCGGCCTGGCGGTGGGTGAAGGCCAGGAGATGATGTTTGCCACCCTCGATGTGACCACGCCGCATCTGCCGGCGGAGACGCCGCGCTACCTCATGGGCGTGGGGACACCGGATGATCTGCTGGGGTCGGTGGCGCGCGGGGTGGACATGTTCGATTGTGTGATGCCAACGCGGGCCGGACGCACGGCGCGGGCATTCACCTCGAAGGGGATTTTCAACTTACGCAATGCGCGATTTATTGATGACGGCAAGCCGCTGGATGAAAATTGTGCCTGTTTGGCTTGCAGCCGTCATGTGCGGGGTTATTTGCATCATCTGTTCCGCGCCGAGGAAATGCTGGGGCCGATGCTGCTGACGATCCACAACCTCACCTATTATCAATCGCTGATGCAAGGCGCGCGCGCAGCGATATTGGCGCGGAATTTTGAGAGCTATTGCGCCGGGACCCGCGCCGGTTGGGCGGCGGGTGATGACTGATATCAAAGCCGCCATCATCGCCCGTGCGGCAGCACTTGGCTTTGATGCGGTGGGTTTTGCGCACGCGACGCTGACCGAGACGCAACGCGATGGATTACGAGATTACCTCGCTGCCGGGCATCATGGCGAAATGGGCTGGATGGCCGAGCGGGCGGCGCAGCGGGCTGACCCGCAAGCCTTATGGCCGGAAGCGGTGCGTGTGATTTCGCTGGGGCTTTCCTATGCGCCCACAGGCGATGCACTAGCCACCACGCAACGCCCCGAGGCGGGCAATATTTCGGTGTATGCCCGCAACCGGGATTATCATGATGTCATCAAAGGCAAATTGAAACATCTGGCGCAGTTTATCGCCGCACAGGGCGCGGGCGTGAAGGTGTTTGTGGATACCGCGCCGGTGATGGAAAAGCCGCTGGCGCAACAGGCGGGGTTGGGCTGGCAGGGCAAGCACACCAACCTGGTTTCGCGCCGCCATGGCTCATGGCTGTTTCTGGGGGAGATTTTCACCACGCTGACGATTGCAGCCGACGCGCCGGAGACGGACCATTGCGGGTCGTGCCATGCGTGTATCACCGCCTGCCCTACCGAGGCGTTTCCGGCACCGTATAAGCTCGATGCCAGGCGCTGCATTTCCTACCTCACCATTGAATATGCCGGGCCGATTCCGGAGGAATTTCGCGCCGCGATGGGCAACCGGATTTACGGCTGCGATGATTGCCTGGCGGTGTGCCCGTGGAACAAGTTCGCGGTGGCGGGGCATGAGGCGAAGCTGGCGCAGCGGGAGGATTTGACCGCGCCGTTGCTGGCGGAACTGGCCGGCCTGGATGATGCGGCCTTCCGGCAGAAATTTTCCGGCTCGCCCATAAAGCGGATTGGCCGTAACCGGCTGGTCCGCAATGTCGCCATCGCCATCGGCAACAGTGGTGCCGCCGGGCTGCTGCCGGTGGCGCAAACCCTGGCGGCGGAGCCTGACCCGGTGGTGGCGGAGGCTGGTTCCTGGGCGGTCGCTTCCCTTAACCGCGCGAAACGGGTAATTTCCGGGGCATGAATTGGATCTCAGAATTTGTCCGCCCAAAAATCCGCACCCTGCTTGGCCGCAAGGAGGCGCCGGATAATCTGTGGCACCAGTGCCCAAAGTGCCAGCAGATGATTTTCCACCGCGAGTTGGAGGCCGGCAAAAAGGTCTGCCCGCATTGCGGCCACCATATGCGAGCGAGTGCGGCTGACCGGCTGAACTGGACCTTCGATGAGGGCAGCTTCACCCGCATCGACCTGCCCAAAGTGGTTGCCGACCCGCTGAAATTCCGCGACCAGAAAAAATATGTGGACCGGCTGCGTGAGGCGCGTGAATCCACCAAGCACGAGGATGCGCTGATGGTGGCGCACGGCACCATCAGTGGCCACAAGGCGGTGGTGGCGGCGATGGATTTTGACTTTATGGCCGGCTCGATGGGCGCTGCTGTCGGCGAAGGGCTGGTGGCGGCGGCTAAGCTGGCGGTGCTGCAGGCTGCGCCGTTGATTGTTTATGCAGCCTCTGGCGGGGCGCGGATGCAGGAGGGGGCCATCAGCCTGATGCAGATGCCACGCACCACCATTGCCGCGATGATGGTGAAGGAAGCCGGACTGCCGTTTATTACCGTGCTGACCGACCCGACGACCGGCGGCGTTACGGCGTCGTTTGCGATGCTGGGGGATATCCAAATATCGGAGCCGAATGCGCTGATCGGGTTTGCAGGGGCCCGGGTGATTGAGCAGACGGTGCGCGAGAAACTGCCGGAAGGCTTCCAGCGGGCGGAATATCTGCTGGCGCATGGCATGATCGACATGGTGGTGAAGCGCGGTGAGCTAACCGCGACCTTGGGCAAAATCATCGACCTGCTGACGGCCAACCATAAGGCCGCAGCTTGAGCGGATATGATACCAGCCGCTACCACGCAAGTTTGGATAGGCTGCATAATCTCTACCCGAAACTGATCGATTTAAGCCTGGGGCGGCTTGAACGCCTGCTGGCGGATTTGGGCAATCCGCATTTGCATCTCCCGCCGGTGATTCATGTGGCAGGCACCAACGGCAAAGGCAGCGCCTGCGCGTTCATGCGGGCAATCGCCGAGGCGGCGGGGCTGAAGGTGCATGTGTTCACCTCACCGCATTTGGTAAAATTCAACGAGCGGATCCGGTTGGCGGGAGAGTTGGTCTCCGATGAGGCGCTGGCGGAAGCGCTCGATGAAATCGAGAACCAGAACGCCGGGAACCAGATTACGGTGTTTGAGGCGATTACGGCGGCGGCGTTTTTGTTGTTTTCGCGCGTGCCGGCGGATTTATGCATTCTGGAAGTGGGGCTGGGCGGCAGATTGGATGCCACCAATGTCATTGCCGCGCCAAGGGTGGCGGCGATTACCTCGATCTCGATGGATCATCAGGATTTTCTGGGCGACCGGCTGGCCGTGATCGCCGCAGAGAAGGCCGGGATTATCAAGCCGGGCTGCACGGTGGTGACGGGTTTGCAGGCGCCGGAGGCGATGGCGGTGATCATGCGAACGGCGGCTGAGGCGGGGGCGCCGTTGCTGATGCGCGGGCGCGACTGGGATGTAAGCGACGCGCCGGAGGGTTTGTGGTTTGACGGCATGGCGCTGCCCAAGCCCTCGCTGCTAGGGGCGCATCAGGCGGATAATGCGGGTATTGCGATGACGGCGATGCGGGCCAGCGGGTTATCGATTCCTGATGAAGCCTATGCAACGGGATTGCGCACCGCCGAATGGCCGGCGCGGTTACAAAAATTAAATGGTGCGCTGCTGAAGCGGCTTCCCGCTGGTTCGGAGCTTTGGCTGGACGGTGCCCATAATCCTGGCGGCGGTGAGGCGCTGGCGGCGCAGCTTGATGCCTGGGGCAGCCCGACGGTTTTGCTGGTGGGGATGAAGCAGTCGAAGGATGTGACGGAGTTTATTGCACCGTTGCTGACAAGGGCTGCAACAATTTTCGCGGTGGTGGAGCCGGGGCAGCATCTAGCACTTCCGATTGAGAAGATTATGGAAGCCTCGGGGGGCATCGCGGTGCCGGGGCCGGATGTGGCGAGGGCGCTGGCGCAGATTACCGAGCCGGTGCGGGTGTTGATCTGCGGTAGTCTTTATTTGGCGGGTGAGGTTTTGAAGCTGGACGCCAGCAGCCCGCCGCCGCCGACCAGCACCGCCGCCAGCCCGAGAGCCCAGGAAAAACCAGCAAAGCCATACAACACCAACAGCAAGGTGGATGCGACCGGGGTGATATAGGCGAGCGTGCCGATCAACCGCGGGTCGCCCTGCTTCATGCCGTAGTCCCATAAGTAAAACGCCGCCCCCAGCGGGCCTAGACCCATCAAGCAAGCCACCAGCCAGTTGGTGGCGGTGGGCGTGAATGAGGGCTCAAACAATATGTGGGCCAAAGCGGCGAGGATGGCGGTGGCGAGACAGAATCCGGCCAGAGCCCCGGTGGGCACCGCCACTGACCATTTACGCGCCAGCACTGAATATAACGCCCAAACGAACGCAGCCCCGACGGCGGCGAGATAGCCGGGGATAAATCCCGCCGAAAACGCTACCCCCTGCCCTAACAACATAAACGAGCCGACCAGCCCCAGCCCAATGCCCAGCCAGTGCTGAAGGGAGAGATGCAACCCTAGCAGCCAGGCCGAGAGCAGCACGATGAGCAGCGGCCAGAGGTAATTGAGTAAATTCGCCTGCGCGGCCGGGGCGTGCGAAAGCGCGAAGAAATACAGCGCATGATAACCGAACAGCCCGCCCACCCCATGCGCCCAGGCGCGTGGCGGTTGGTGCAATACCGAAATTTGTCCTCTGGCCAATAGCCAACCCATCCCCGCCAGCCCGGAAACACCAAAGCCAATAGCTGTGAGCAACAGCGGCGGCACCCCCGCCTCTGCGCGAGCGCCCAGAGCCAAAAACGCCCAGAGGGCAATGGCCCCGATGCCGGAGAGGGTAGCGCGATTCACCTTTAGTGAGTTCCGGCTCGAAATTGATCGTTCAAAATTTGCTCTGCTGAATCAGTTGGCGTGGCGTTAGAGAACCGGTGCGGAGTGTACGTTAAGTACGTGAGCACCTGAAGTGCAGAAATCCGCGCCAAATGACCAGCAGAGGATAATTTTCAACGATCAATACATATGCTGACCGCCATTGATGGACATGGTGGAGCCGGTAATGAAGTCGGCTTCATCGGCGGTGAGGAATACCACGCCGCGGGCGATGTCCTCCGCAGTGCCCAGGCGGCCGCGTGGGATTTTGGCAATGATTTTCTGTAGAACATCCGCAGGGACGGCACGCACCATTTCAGTGTCCACATATCCCGGTGCGATGGCGTTCGCCGTAATGGAAAAGCGTGCGCCTTCCTGAGCCAGTGCTTTGGTGAAACCATGGATGCCGGATTTTGCGGCAGCGTAGTTGACCTGACCATACTGGCCGGCCTGGCCGTTGATGGAACCGATGCTGACAATACGGCCAAATTTTTTGTCTTTCATGCCCTCGAAACAAAGCTTGCTAAGGTTGAAGCAGGAGCCAAGGTTGGTATCGAGCACCGCATCCCACATGTCGCGGGTCATTTTGGCGATCGTGGTGTCGCGCGTGATGCCAGCATTATTCACCAGAATCTCAATCGGGCCATGTTTAGCGGCGATTGCGGCAACGGCTGCGGCGCATTGTTCGTAGTCCCCGGCGTCGAAACGAATGGCCTCGATGCCGGTTTCCTTGGAGAAGGCTTCGGCGGCCTCAACATTGCCGGCGTAGCTGGCAATAACATGACGCCCCGCTTTCTGGAGCGCGATGCTGATGGCGGCACCAATGCCGCGTGTGCCGCCGGTAACTAATGCAATTCTGGACATTTTATTTTCTCCCTAGATTTCCAGAAATACTAAAACAAAATTGCAGAAGTGCAAAATATTGAATTTACCAATCGGTAAGGTGGGTTTTTTCTGCTCGCGCAATAACGAACCAAAGCCATACCAACTGCACCAACAGCGGTACAAACAATATCGGTAGCCGCCACGACGGCGTGGCAGCCAGAAAGCCAACAGCCGTGAGACCACCCAGAATGGTAAAGCCCCAATGCAGCAGCGCGATGATGCGTGCGTCCACCCCCGTCCGGTGGGCGAGCTGGTAGAGGTGCCCGCGATGCGCTTTGGCGATGTTGTCACCCGCCGCCAAACGGCGGACCAGGGTGAACGCAACGTCGAACAGCACGCCCGACAGTAACAACGGCACCAGGAGGAACGAGAGCGATTGCGCGCCGTAGCGGGCGGCGGCAATGCCGAATAACGCTAACATGAAGCCGCAAAACTGGCTGCCGACATCGCCCATGAAAATTTTAGCGTTTGGAAAATTGAACGGCAGAAAACCCAGCACGCCGCCGGCCAGCAGTAAAGCCGCCGTATAGACGAAAAACCCGCTGTACGCGGCCGCGATGACGGCCAGAAACAGGCAGGATATTAACGTGACGCCAGCCGCGAGGCCGTTCAGACCATCGATAAAATTCATTGCATTGGTGACGAACAAAATAAACATGAGCGTGACCGGAACGCCGAACAGGCCGATATCGACCGGGCCAATAAACGGCAGAACGAAGATTTGCACCCAAAGCCCGGCGAACACCGCCACCGAGGCGGCGACGAGTTGGGCTGCGAGCTTGATGAGAAAAGAAACATCGAACAGGTCATCGATGAAGGAGACAGCCGCCATCAAAGCCGCCCCGCCAATAACGCCGAGGAAATGCCCCTCGGACAGGCGGGAGACCTGACCATAGCGATACAATAACAATACCCCGAGCAGAAACGCCGCCACGATGCCAACGCCGCCGGATTTTGGCGTGGTCACACGATGGGCTTTGCGGGCGTCGGGCCGGTCAGGCACGCCAACGGAGATCATCGCCCGCACAATAATGGCGGAAAACATGGCCAAACCGGCCATCAACGCCAAATGGCGCGGGAGCGAGAGGTCAGGGAGTGCCGGTAGATGTTCCATTGCGCCGGACCATGGCTGAAACTTCAAAGGTTTTGAAGGTGCTGTCCCTCTATCCGGGTTGCCGTTGGGGTTGCACGTAAGCACGGCTCGCGCCAGAAGCGGAATTATCGGCATGAGCCAGGAGCTTGGATTGAAAATAGCGATCATCGGTGGCGGTTACGTGGGCTTGGTCTCCGGTGCCTGCTTTGCCGAGTTCGGGGTAGAGGTTGCCATTTACGAGGCCGACACGCGCAAGCGCGAGATGCTGATCGCAGGGCAGATACCTATTTATGAGCCGGGGCTTGACCGGTTGGTGGCCGATAATGCCGCAGCTGGCCGGCTGACATTTCCGTCTAGCCTGGAGAGCGGGATTGCCGCCGCAGAGGCAATTTTTATTGCTGTGGGCACGCCCACCCGGCGCGGCGATGGCCACGCCGATTTGACCTTTGTGTTCGCAGCCGTGGAACAAGTGGTGACGTGCCTGGATCATCCAGCAATTATTGTCACCAAATCAACCGTACCCGTGGGTACCGGACGAAAAATTGCCGATCTGGCGCACCAATTGCGGCCCGACCTGGAGATCGAGGTGGCCTCGAACCCGGAGTTTTTGCGCGAAGGCAGCGCCATTGCGGATTTTATGCGCCCCGACCGGGTGATTGTGGGGGCCGACAGCGAGCGCGCCAAGGATGTGCTGCGGCGGCTGTACCGGCCATTGTACCTGATCGAGACGCCGATTGTGTTCACCGGACTGGAAACCGCCGAATTGATTAAATATGCCGCCAATGGGTTTCTGGCGATGAAGATCACCTTTATCAATGAGATGGCGGATTTGTGCGAGATGGTGGGGGCGGATGTGAATGATGTGGCCCGCGGCATTGGGTTGGATGGCCGGATTGGCCGGAAGTTCCTGCATGCCGGGCCTGGATTTGGCGGCTCCTGCTTCCCGAAGGACACCCTGGCCCTGATGCGGATTGCCGAGGAGGCCGGAGCACCGAGCCGGTTGATCCAGTCGGTGGTGGCAGTGAATGACGCCCGCAAAATTGCCATGGCGGCGCGGGTGATTGCGGCCTGCGGCGGTGATGTGGCCGGCAAGCGGATTGCGGTGCTGGGACTGGCGTTTAAGCCAGAGACCGATGATATGCGCGAAGCCCCGTCGATCCCGCTGATTGAAGGGCTGCTGGCCGCTGGTGCGCACGTGGTAGGGTTCGACCCGGTAGCGATGCCGGCGGCCAAACTGTTACTGCCAGCCAGCATGGAATTTGCCAGCGATTCCCGGGCTGTGGTGAAGGCGGCGGATGCGGTGGTGCTGGTAACGGAGTGGAACGAGTTCCGCGCCCTGGCCCCGCGCTGGTTGGCCGAACAGATGCGCGGCCGGGTGATCGTGGATTTACGCAACGTATTTGACCCTGCCGCGATGCGGACGGTTGGACTGCGCTATCATGGGATCGGCCGTAAACAGATTTTGACGAGCGTTTGATGAGATTACGTCGTAAGGCATGTGACCATGGATCCTGATTCCAACCCGGTCGTGCTGCCCGAACAGCCCAAGCATCTGGCGCATCATGTGCGCTACCCTGACTACGCCAATCCGGAACTACTGGAAAAAATCCCGCTCAACGCGCGAACCGTGCTCGATGTAGGATGTGCACAAGGGGCTCTCGGCGAAGCCTATTTGCGACGCAACCCCAGCGCCCGGGTTTTGGGAATTGATATCGACGTGGAATCGATCCCGCACGCGGCCACCCGGCTCACTGAGGTGGTGTGTGCCGATGTAGAGGCCGACCCGATGCCGTTTGCGGTGCCGGATGGGATTGATTGCATCATCTACGGCGATGTTCTGGAGCATATGAAAGACCCCTGGACGCTGCTGCAGCGCCATGTGGAATATTTGGCACCAGGCGGCACCGTGCTGGTGTGCATGCCCAATGTTGAACATTGGTCTTTGGTGCTGCGGTTGCTGCAGGGCAATTTCGATTATGAAGACATGGGCTTGCTGGACCGCACGCATTTACGCTGGTTCACGCCGCGCACCATGGCAGCGGCACTGAGCGCGGCGGGGCTGGAATTGGCTGATGTGGCGTCCCGGCCGATCGATACGGAGCGCGTACGGCAATTCACCCAGGCATTAGCCCCCGGCCTGCGGGCGATTGGGGTTGACCCCGCGGAATATTTAAACCGGGCTGGACCGTTACAATTTATCTGGCGAGCCCGCAAATTGGCCCCGGAGCGCATGGTTATCAATGCAACCATGCTGGAACCCCAGGGAGGAGTAAGCGACGTGCGGGTTGTCGAGCCGGTACGCGCTCTTCGCACCGATAGTGCGGTCGTGGCGGAAATCATGGCGGAGCCGGATATGCGCCCGGCGCTGGCGGATGTGCCGAAGATCGCCATTTTGCACCGCCCGCTGCTGCTCAGTGACTCAGGCCTGGACCGGCTGCGCAAGTTACTGCGGCAAGGCTATATTATTGTCTCGGAATTTGATGACCACCCGATATTTATCGAACAGCGCGGCGTTAATCTTGCTGAACTGCTGACTTTCAAGGGTGTTCACGCGGTGCAGACCAGCACGCCGGCGCTGGCAGAGGTGCTGCGTGCGGAAAACCCGGAAGTGATGGTATTTAAAAACGCGGTTTTTGAACTCCCCGAGATCAGGAATTTCGCCGACCCGGACCAGCTCACTTTGTTTTTTGGCGCCATCAACCGTAGCGACGACTGGGCACCCTTGATGCCAGGATTGAATGAAGTGGCACGCGCTGTGGGCAAGCGTCTGCGGTTTTCGGTTGTGCATGACAAGGCTTTTTTCGACGCTCTGGAAACGCCGCATAAAATTTTCACGCCGATGTGCGCGTATTCACGGTATCTCAATCTGCTTGGCCAAGCCGACATCGCCTTCATGCCGCTGGCTGATAATATTTTCAACCGGGCAAAATCTGATTTGAAATTCATCGAGGCTTCAGCTTGCCGGGTGATAAGCTTGGCCAGTGATGTCGCGTACGGCCAAAGTATTATTGAAAACAAAAATGGCTTGGTGTTTCGCAGTTCAATGGAATTGCGCGCCCATTTATTGCGGGTGCTGGCGTACCCGGAAGCGGCGCGAAAAATTGCCGATGCGGCGCGGCTTTATGTCATGCAGGAGCGGATGCTGGCATATCAGACCATTGAACGGATCGCATGGTATCGCTCACTTTGGGACCGCCGCGAGGCGTTGAACACCGCCTTGCGGGCGCGGGTGCCGACTTTGTTTACCTCATGATTTCAAGTGAAAGAATAGCGATATCATGACCAGTATCGTGCGGCGGTTGGTGCGGTTTTTAGTATCAACCTTGCGGTTGCTAGATATGCTGTTTTTTACATCGGTGCTGGTGGGACTGGGGCATTTGCGGTTCCGCCGGCAGATCAAGTCGGTTTGGCCTGTACAGCCGGTTATGCTCGGCCCGAAGATCGTGCTGTTCATGCATTTTGATAAATACGGGAATGTTCGTCCACAGATTGTGGATTACGTTAAAAAGCTTGCCGATAGCGGTCGCTCGGTGGTTTTCATTACTAATTCTGGCAAGCTGCGCTCGAAAGCGAGAACGATTTTGCAGCCTATTTGCGCCAGCATCATCATCCGTAACAATGTGGGGTATGACTTCGGCGCCTGGCGCGATGGGATCGCCCATTACAAGCTGCCCCTGGCTGACACCGAAGAATTGATCCTCGCCAATGATAGCGTATTCGGGCCGTTAAAACCTCTTGATGAGATGCTGGCCGCACTTGATTATACCAAGGCCGATATGTGGGGCCTGACTGATAGCTGGCAGCATCTATATCATTTGCAATCATTCTTTCTGGCGTTTGGCAAAAAAGCGTTGAACGATAAGGCATTTAAAAAATTCTGGGCAACGGTCCGACCGGTACCGTCGAAGCCCTATATCGTGAAAAAATACGAGATCGGAATTACGCAATATATGCTGAAATACGGCCTCAGCTGTGCGGCGGTGTGGCCCTACGACAAATTGATTTTGATGATCGACCAGCTTGAGGTTCATAAACTGCTCACATTCAAGAAAAATGATTACCGGAAAATCGACCCTGTGAGCATTACGCGAAAAACACATTTACTACGGCTGCGGCACGCCTTGGCGCGGCGGGCACCGCTGAACCCATCAGCGGAGCTATGGCGGCAATTGCTGCTGTCGGGCTTTCCGTTCCTGAAGCGTGAATTGCTGCGCGATAACCCGACCAAGGTGGAAGATGTGCACGAATGGATTTACACTGTGCGACACGAGCTAGGGCTTGATCCTGAACCCACGCTGATTGAGCTGCGCCTAATGCTGAAGGGCAATGCGCCGTAAAATGGCAGGACGCCTCCGCATGATCCTGCGGCTGGTTTTCGTGCTGGCCTGGACTTTGCCCTGTATGCCGATACAGGCTGTTTTTCTGACACGACCTGGACTGGCGAAAGTGCGGTTTGCACGAACCTATTGGCGCGGTGTGGCGTTTATTATGGGCCTGCGGATTACCGTGAAGGGCGAGGTCAGCCCACAGCGGCCGATTATTTTTATCGCCAATCATTGCACCTGGCTTGATATTGTGGCGCTTGGCGCGGTTTTGCCGGGCTGCTTCGTCGCCAAAGCCGATATCGCGCGCTGGCCGTTTGTCAGCTGGATCGCCAAACTGGGGCGTACGGTGTTTGTTTCTCGTAACAAAGCGACGCTAGAGCGCGAGCGCGATTATCTGGCGGCACGGTTGGCGGCGGGCGATAATATTATTCTGTTTCCCGAGGGTACCACATCAGATGGCCGGCGGGTGTTGGCCTTCCAATCGTCATTTCTGGCGATTGCACAAGCGCCTGCAAACCCAGTGATCCAGCCGGTGACGATTGTGTATGACCAACTCGACGGCCTACCGGTGCAACGCTGGGACCGGCCGGTAATCTCCTGGTATGGCGACATGGACATGGCGTCGCATTATCCAGGCGTCGGCAAACGCATATCGGTGGGCGCGACCATAATTTTAGATCCCGCCATCCCGGCGGGCACATTTGCCAACCGCAAACTCCTCTCCGGCGCATTGGAAGCCCGACTGGCAGGCAATGCCGCCAGACTGCGGCAAGGGCGGGGTGCCGAGCCGCAAAAGCTGGTGCCCTGATTGCCTACAGCGGCGTTTTGCCTGATAACCCGCCGGAAATGCATAAAGTCGCGGCTTTTTACCAGTTTTTGCCTATCCCCGAGCCTGCCGACCAGGTGGGCTTATTGCGGGCGTTTTGTGCGCGACTGGATTTGCGCGGCACGGTGCTGATTGCGCCCGAGGGGATTAACGGCACGCTGGCCGGCCCGGCGGCGGGAATTGACGAACTGGCCGCCGCCCTGCGCGATGGCAGCATCATCCAACCGGCTTTTGAGGGGCTGGAGTTGAAATTCTCCACCGCCGATGCTGGGCATTTTGACCGGCTGAAAATTAGGCTGAAACGCGAGATCATCACCTTTGGGCAACCCGAATGTGACCCGCTGAAACAGGTGGGAACCTATGTGGCGGCGCAGGACTGGAATGCGCTGATTTCCGACCCGGACGTGATCGTGCTCGATACCCGCAATGATTTTGAGGTTTCGATGGGGGCGTTTAAGGGCGCCCTCAATCCCGGCCTGACCAGCTTCAGCGCGTTTGCCGGGTTCGTGGAGGAACGCCTGCCGAACCGCCAGAACACCAAAATCGCGATGTATTGCACCGGCGGCATCCGCTGCGAAAAAGCCAGCTCCTATATGCTCGCCAAGGGGTTTGGAGAGATTTATCACCTACAGGGCGGAATTTTGAAGTATCTGGAGGAAATTCCAAAGGCTGCAAGCCTGTGGCAGGGCGACTGTTTTGTGTTTGACCGTCGGGTGGCTTTAGGCCACGGACTGGTGGCGCACCCCGAGGCTATAGTGCCCGGCGTACCCCTTAAGGATGGCTGAAACGGGACGGCAAACCGGCAAACTGTCATGCAATTTCGCTTGACTCGGCGCGGTGAAGTGACGCGGAATGATGAGGAGTTGAGGAGGTTACATCAGAGTTTGATCTTGACCCCAGCCATCCAAACGCGCTTCTCCGTCCGGAAACACCGGATGGACTTAGACGTATGACATTGGGCACACCAAATACCCGTAAACTTCATGTTGTGACTCACGGCTGTCAGATGAATGTGTATGACAGCGCCCGCATGGCCGATTTGCTGGCTCCGTTGGGCTACACCACCGTCGATGCACCGGAAGGGGCCGACATGGTGATTATGAACACCTGCCATATCCGCGAGCGGGCGGCTGATAAAGTATTCTCGGCCCTGGGCCGGTTGCGCGTGCTGAAGGAAGAAACCGGCGGGCGGATGATGATTGCCGTGACCGGTTGCGTGGCGCAGGCCGAGGGCGAGGTGATCCTGAAGCGCGCCCCTTATGTTGACCTCGTGGTGGGGCCGCAAGCGTACCATAAGCTGCCGGAACTGATTGCCCAGGTGCACCGGACCAACAAATCCGTGCTGAACACCGATTTCCCGACGGAGCAGAAATTCGACTTTTTGCCTGATGCCGCGGCCAGCCAGGGCGTGATTGCGAATCTGACGATTCAGGAAGGCTGCGATAAATTTTGCTCATTTTGCGTGGTGCCTTATACGCGCGGCGCTGAGGCCTCGCGCCCGGCGGCATCCATCTTCGCCGAAGCTACCCGCATGGTAGCAGGCGGCACCCGCGAGATTGCGCTGCTCGGCCAGAACGTCAATGCGTATCATGGTGAAGGGCCGGATGGTTCAGCCTGGAGCCTGGCACGGCTGCTGGCGGAACTGGCGGAAATTCCAGGACTGCTGCGGCTGCGTTATACCACCTCGCACCCTTCCGATATGACCGAGGAATTGCTGCTGGCGCACCGGGATAACCCTGCGCTGATGCCGTATTTACATCTGCCGGTGCAATCGGGTTCGGATAAAATTCTCAACGCCATGAACCGCAAGCATAAGGCCGATGATTTTCGCAAAATCATTGCGCGGCTGCGGGAATTGCGCCCCGATATGGCGTTCACCTCAGACTTCATCGTGGGCCACCCCGGCGAGAGCGATGCGGATTTTGAGGCCACCATGGCGCTGGTGCGCGAGACCCGCTTTGCGCTGGCCTACAGCTTTAAATACTCCACCCGCCCCGGCACGCCGGCGGCTGGCTTGCCGCAACTGCCTGAAGACGTGAAGGATGCGCGGCTGTATGAATTACAAGCCGAATTGCGCCGCCAGCAGGATGAATTCAACGCCGCCACCGTGGGCCTGACCACGCCGGTTTTGTTCACCGGCACGGGCCGCTACGGCGGACAGATTGCCGGAAGATCGCTCTACGCCCAGCCGGTGGTGGTAGAGTCGCCCGTTGAACTGACCGGCGAAATCCATACCGTGACAATCACCCATGCCAACCCCAACTCCCTACTAGGAACCCTCATCCAATCAAAGGAGACAATCGCAGCTTGAGCCAGATCCTCGCATCCTCGGCTACCCCATCCTCCTCCCTTCCCCCACGGTCATTGACTATGACCTTCAGCAACAACGCGCTGTTGCCGTTGTTGCTTGGTGATCATGACCGGCATCTGGCGCGGATTGAGCAAAAGCTCGGTGTGCGGCTGGCCTGCCGGGGGAACCGGATTTCCATCGCAGGGCCAACCATTCAGGTTGCCGCTGCCGAGGCCGCCCTGGCGGCTTTGTACCGGCAATTGGAGCGCGGCGAGTTGATTGATGGGCCGAAAGTGGATGCGGCGATGCGTTTAACCGACCCGACCACCGACCCGAGGCTGCCGCTCTCTGATTTACCTGCCATCCGCACCCGCAAAGGCGCGATCGGGCCCCGTAGTGCGGCGCAGACAGCTTACATTGATTTGCTGGCCCGCCATGAGATGGTGTTTGCGCTGGGACCAGCCGGAACCGGCAAAACTTACCTCGCGGTGGCGCAGGCGGTGGCGATGCTGACCTCCGGTAAGGTGGACCGCATTGTGCTCTCCCGCCCGGCGGTGGAAGCCGGTGAGCGGCTGGGGTTTCTGCCTGGCGATATGAAGGAGAAGGTGGACCCGTATCTGCGCCCGCTTTACGACGCGTTAAATGACATGCTGCCAGGCGACCAACTGACCAAGCGTATGGCCACCGGCGAAATTGAAATTGCGCCGCTGGCCTTCATGCGGGGCCGCACGCTGGCGCATGCGTTCGTGATTCTGGATGAAGCGCAGAATACAACGCCGGTGCAGATGAAGATGTTTCTCACCCGCATGGGTGAAGGTACCCGCATGGTGGTCACCGGGGATTTAACCCAGATTGATCTGCCCGCCGGAACGCGCTCGGGCCTTGCCGATGCGCTGGAGACTCTGGAGGGTATTTCCGGCATCGGCGTGGCGCGATTCAATAATTGCGATGTGGTGCGTCACCCGTTGGTAGGAAGAATTGTGGAAGCCTACGACCAGCGCCACAACGCCGTGAAGGAACATATCAGGGAACGGCATAGCTGATCATGGAGCCACGAAGTCTTAGCGCCTCCGGTTTCGGGGGCGAGATTATCATCGACCACCGGCTTTGGCGGGTTTATGTGCGTGATGTTGAGACTGTGGTACGACGTGCCATGGATGTCATGGATTGTTACGCCAATGTGGTGCTCACCGATGATCGCACGATCAAACGGCTGAATGCGCGTGACCGTGGCAAAAATAAACCCACCAATGTTTTGACCTACGAACAACCGCCGGAAATTCTGCTGGGGATTGGCGTGGTGCGGCGGGAAGCGCAGGCGGCGGGGAGGTCGGTGGCGGCGCATCTCTCGCATTTACTGGTGCACGGGGCGCTACATCTGGAAGGCTACGACCACGACCACGCCGGGGCGGCCAAGCAGATGGAAGCCGAAGAAACGTGGGCGCTGGCAAGGTTGAAGATTGCTAACCCGTGGAAAAACCAATGAGCTCGACTCTGCAACGATTATTGGGGCGGCTGCGCAACACCGAACAATCGGTCCGCGATTCCATCGCAGAGTTGGTGCAGGAGGCCGATGCCGAGGAAGCCGCCGGGCACGCGCATGAGCCGGCAGGGTTGGACGCGCATGAGCGGGCGCTGATTGCCAATGTGCTGCGCCTGCGCGAAATCACCGCCGATGATGTGATGGTGCCACGGCCTGATATTATCGCGATGCGGGCGGATGTGACGTTAAGCCAGGCGATTGCCCAGCTCCGCAAGGAAGGCCATTCACGGATGCCGGTGTATCGCGATAATCTCGATGATCTGGTCGGCATGGTGCATATCAAGGATGTGTTTGCCTTCACCGGCAGTGAGGCGGAATTTTCGGTGGAAAAGATCATCCGCAAACCGTTGATGGTGGCGCCGCAAATCACCGTGCTGGATTTGCTGCTGCAAATGCGTCAGACGCGCACGCATTTGGCCCTGGTAGTGGATGAATATGGCGGGATCGACGGGTTGGTGACGATTGAGGATCTGGTTGAAACCATCGTCGGTGACATTGCCGATGAGCACGATGAAATTGAAGGTCCGATGCTGGTGGAGCGCCCCGATGGCGCACTGGATTTGAATGCACTGCTGCCGGTGGAAGAATTCGAGGCCAAGCTCGGCCCGGTGCTCTCGGAAGATGAGCGCGACGCCGATATCGAAACCGTAGGCGGGCTGGTGTTTAATTTAGCGGGGCGCGTGCCGACCAAGGGGGAGATTATTCCGCACCCGTCCGGTATTGAATTTTTAGTGCTGGAAGCTGATGCGCGGCGGATCCGCCGGCTGCGGGCGCGGCGGACCATCACCCCGGAGGCTGAAGAAATTGCTGCCAAAGACGAATCATAAAACCAATTTTAGCCTGGATAGATCATGACAAATACGAAGACGCCAATTCACCTGGAATATATTCTGGGCCTCACCGCCTTTGCCGCCGGGTCGGTGGATGTGATAAGTTTTGTAAAACTTGGCGGGGTGTTTGCTTCCGCCATGACCGGTAATTTGGCGTTTCTGGCATTGTATCTGGCCCGCGGCTCGTTTCATGCGGCCATCGGGTCACTCATCGCGCTGGTTGGGTTCATTTTGGGTGGCGTGCTCGGCACATTGCAAACGCGCGGTAAAAGCAACCATGACGCTCTGAATACTTTGCTTGAAACTGAAACAATTTTGCTGCTGCTAATCGCTATTCTCTGGCTGCCAAGCACCCATACCCAGGGAAGTTTTGTAACCGACATGCTGATCCTGATGCTATCTCTGGCCATGGGATTACAAAGTATTATAGGTAAAAAGGTCAATCTTTCGAATATTCCAACTGTGGTATTTACCAGCACCCTGACCAACATGGTGATTGCAATTACCGATTCATTGGCGAGCGGCAAGTTCTCATTACCCAAAGACACTAAACGGCAGAGCGCGTCGTTCAGCCTCTATTTTGCAGGGGCATTGTGTGCTGGAATTTTAGCGACATTGAATTGGCAGGTGATTATCGTTCTGCCGTTTGCGGCGGTTACCTGGGCTTTAATGCGACATTTGCGCGCCAAGCCTGAATAACCGCCGTTTGAGATCAGCCGTTATGGGTTGGTGTGCGACTGGGTCGTTTGCGTTGTCGTCGTGCTGCTCATCGGCATTGGTGCTGGCATGGCAGGCGAGACGGTGGTGGATGACGACGTGTTGGTGGTGGAGCTTTGAGTAAAGGCTGGGCCTGACATCAGGACAGGCAAGGCCGCGCAGGAAAGTAACTGCGTTTTCATGGTTTTATTCCTATTTATATGCTGGCCGTTGCTGCCTGATGAAATATCCGGCGGGATTTTATGATCATGCGCTACCGGTACGGGTTAGTGATAAACACCAACGCCACCCAGCAACCAAACCACAAGCAGAATAATCAGAACCGTCCCGAGCACGCCACCTAGGCCCCTGCCACCATAAGAACGATGTGCATAGTAGCCCCCGCCGCCACCGAAGATGAGTAGTAAAATAATAATGATGAGTATCAGCGACATTTTGTGTCCTCCTGCAAACTGTAATGCATTGTCATTAGGTTGTGAGCCAATGCATCATCGGAAAGACCGTGAAATATTAATACGCAGACACCACCTGGCCACGAATAGCGGCAAAAGCTGTTATTCTACTTGAATAATTGAAAATAAATCGCCAGGTACTGACATGAGGCCGCGATCAAAATCAGAAAATGCCAGATTGGATTGTGAAATTTCAAGCGTGAATGTGTATGGAGGGCAGCGCCAAGCGTGTAAGCGATGCCGCCTGCGAAAATCAATATCAGAACATCAGTGCGCAGCAACGCAAAACAATAATGTATCAGTACCAGCAGCATCCAGCCCATTACCATATACAGCACCAGCATAATGCGCTCGAAACGTCGTGGAAATTTTAGTGTAACGAAAATGCCAACGACAGCCAATAGCCATTGAATACCACATAATATGACGCCGCCCTGCCCTGCCAGAATATCGACACTGATGGGGGTGTAGGTTCCGGCAATCATCACAAAAATCATCGTTCGGTCCAGCCGCCGCAGGCGGTCCTTGAACAAGCCATGCGGGCAAAGCTGATAAGCCGCCGAAGCCGCGAGCATACCGATCAGCCCCGTTGCATAAATGATGATCGAGATATGAAAGGCAAAACCACCACGCAGCAGAGCCTGCGAAACCAGCCAGACACTTGCAACTACGCCAGTGGGCACGCCGATCAGGTGGACAGCGAGATCAACCACCCGTTCGGCCTTGGTATAATCCGGGAAGCTCAGCGCTGCCGTTTTGCTTTGGGTTTTTGCCACAACCACACTCCACCTATGTGTTGAGCCATATTTGGCCCACAGCAACGCCGGCGCAAGCTGTAAATCGGCCATCATGGCGGCTTATGCCGATTATGCCTTAGCGGGGAGGCTCTTCGGCGGGGTTACTTTTTTCATCAATGGCACCAAGCAAGTCGCAATGACAAACGCCAGCATGATCGTGCGAAACGTATCGGCATACGAGAGTGTTTGCGCCTGGATATAGGTGATGCGCCAAAGATTGCGCAGAGCAATTTCATGGTCAGCGATGGACGACCCCAGACTTTGCGAGACCTGAAAATTCATGTCGTGAAGCCACCGGAGCATCGGGGCGTTTTGGGCAGTCAGATGGCTGGCTAAAGCCTGGAAGTGCAGATTAGTCTTGGCGTTCAGCACGGCGCCGCATACCGCGATGCCCACCGCGCCACCGAGATTGCGCATCATGTTGAACAACCCGCTGGCATATTTCAGCCGCGCCGGAGACAGGCTGCCCAACCCCAGCGTGACCGAGGGGGCCACACAAAACACCTGCGGGAAACCGCGAATGATTTGGGGAATAAGCAACTGGCTGCCGCCCCAGTCACTGGTGATGAACGAAAAACTCCACATCGAAATTCCAAAGCAGGCGAGACCAAACATCATGATCCAGCGCAGATCGAACTTGCGGGCGAGGATGATATAGACCGGCACGCCCGCGATTGAGGCGAGGCCGGTGGAGAAAACCGCAACGCCGGTCTGCCAGGCGGAAAACCCGCGTACATACCCAAGAAATAAGGGGGTGAGGTAGATGGTTGAAAATATGCCAATTCCTGTAACGAACGATAGGAAACAGCCCAGCGCGAAATTGCGATTACCCAAAGCGCGGAAATCCACCACCGGGTTGGCCACCGTCATGCTGCGGATAATGAAGGCCGCCAGGGAAAGTCCGGCAACCCAGGCGCACGCGGTGATGGTGGAATCGCTGAACCAATTCCAGCGTGTGCCTTCTTCGAGAAAATACTCCAATGTGCCAAGGCCAACCGCCATCAGAATGATGCCCAAATAATCAGCCTGTTTCAGCAACGATAAATCAGGCTCGTCGATTTTTACGAGCAGCGGCACCAGAATCGCTACCATCAGGCCGGGCACCAAATTGATGTAAAACAGCCAGTGCCAGTTCAGCGCATCGGTAATATAACCGCCGATCACTGGCCCGAGCGTTGGCGCCACCGAGGCGATGGTGCCGATTACCGCCGCGGCATAAACCCGTTTGGCACCCTGGAAGTAATGGAAGGATGAGGTGAACACCGTGGGGATCATCGAGGCGCCAAGCAGCCCCTGCAATGCCCTGAATATGATCATGCTGTCGATATTCCAAGCCACCCCGCATAGCATGCTGGTCGCGGTGAACCCCACAGCCGAGGCGGTGAACAGCCAGCGCGTGGAAAATACCCTGGTCAGCCAGCCGGAAAGTGGGATCACGATGATCTCGGCGATCAGATAGGCGGTCTGCACCCAACTGATCTGGTCCTGCGCGGCTGAAAGTCCGCCGCCGATGTCTTGCAAGGATGAAGCCACGATCTGGATATCCAGCAATGCCATGAACATGCCAAAGCACATCACCGCAAACGGCAGTATCGCCATCATTTGGTGTTAATATCCGCAGTGACCGACAAGCCGGGCCGCAAGAGGCCAAGGTGAGCGGCATCGCCATCCAGCACGATGCGCACCGGGACGCGCTGCACGATTTTGGTGAAGTTCCCGGTGGCGTTTTCAGCCGGCAGCACGCTGAATACCGCGCCTGTTGCTGGTGCTAAATTGGCGACATGGCCATGAATTTTGACGCCCGGATCAACGTCGGCCTCGATATTCACATTTTGCCCGGATTTGATATGTGCCAACTGGTCCTCCTTGAAATTGGCGTCCACCCAAAGCCCGTGGACGGGTACGATGGTAACCAGTTGCGCCCCGGCGGTGGCGTAGGCGCCGAGATGCGCACTGCGGTTGCCGATAATGCCATCAATGGGGGCTCGAATTTGCGTATAACCAAGGTTGAGCTGTGCCGTAGTGAGATCGGCCTGCGCGCCCACAAGCGCGGCATCGGCCCGCTGGGTCTCGGTGCCGATGACCACCAATTGCGCTCGTGCGGCGGCCAGCCCCGCTTGGGCCTTTACCACTCCCGCCTCGGCCTGCTGCAAGTTTGAATCGGCGGTTTGTGAATCCTGCACTGATCCCGCTTTGCTGGCAGCCAGGCTGCGGTAGCGGGTGCGGTTAAGCTGCGCGAGATTTGCTTGCGCCGCCGCCTGCTGGCGTTGCGCCTGCGCCTCGGCGATCAATGAGAGTTGCAGCGTGCGGGTGGCGCTTAAGTTCGCCACTTGGGCTTCATCACCGGCGACGGCGGCCTGGGCCTTCGCTACAGCGGCTCGAAAATCCCGGTCGTCGATCGTAACCAGCAAATCGCCTTTGTGGACCAATTGGTTGTCAGTGACCGCCACATCGGTGATCAGGCCGCTGACCTTGGGCGCGAGGTCGGTGACATTGCCACCCACGTAGGCGTCATCGGTACTCACAATATAGCGCCCGGAGGTAAACCAGTCATACCCCGCCCAACCCAAAAAACTAATGACTACAATAGCGGTTCCACCGATCAGGAGGGGTTTCAGTGACCAGCGCTTACGTTGTTTGGTGGGCCGGGTTGCCAGCGGCAGAGTGTCGGCATCGGCTAATAAAGCCCGGCTCATCGGGCCAAAACCAGCTTGGGCGCTTCGCAACAGGCCTGACATCTGAAACTCCTATGGACAAATGCAGGCTTATTGTAGTATATTCATCATATAATATGTCAATCATAATTATATGATGTTAGAGGTTGTCAGTTATGCGATTTGAAAAGGGCCATAAGGCCGCCACTAAACAGCGAATTATCGATGTCGCCGCCGCCAAGTTCCGCAAGGAAGGGGTTGCGGCGGTGGGTATTGCCGGGCTGATGGCCGATGCCGGCCTCACCCACGGCGGGTTTTATGCGCATTTCAATTCCAAGGAGGTTCTGGTCCGGGAAGCGATGGAAGCCGCGCTGGACAGCACCCGCGAGCGCATGGACCGCGCCGCCAGCAAGGACGGCGCCGGCCTGGAAGGGTTGGTGCGCCGGTACTTACGCCCGGCTCACCGGGATACGCCCGAGCAAGGCTGTGCCATCGCTTCGCTGGCCGCCGAGATTGCCCGCCATGAGATTTCGACCAGAGCAGCGTTCAGCGAGCGTGTGTCGGCGTTTCTCGCGCAGATTGCAGCGCAACTGCCCCCTGGCATGCCCGACGAGGTGCGGCAATCAACGGCGATGAGCATTCTTTCAGTGATGCTGGGGGCGCTGCAATTATCCCGCGTGGTCACTGACCATGCATTATCTGATAAAATTCTGAACAGCGGGGTAGATGCGGCGTTGCGGATTGCGCAACCGGCGCAATAACCCGTGGGCAGATAAAACATCATCTTGGGAACTCATAAATGAAACAAAGCCTATATCTGGAAGACCTGCATGTTGGACAAAAATTCACCAGCGGTACGACATTGGTGACAGAGGAGGCGATTAAGGAATTTGCTGGCAAGTACGACCCGCAGCCGTTTCACCTTGATGATGATGCGGCCAAGTCCACGTTGTTCGGCGGTTTAGCGGCCAGCGGTTGGCATACCGCGGCTATAACCATGCACCTGAATGTGAGCAGCGGCCCGCCGCTGGCCGGTGGTATTGTTGGTGGTGGTGGCGAGATTCATTGGCCGACGCCAACGCGCCCTGGCGATATCTTGCGGGTTGAAGGAGAAGTAAAGGAAATAACTCCTTCACGCTCAAAGCCCGACCGCGGCATGATTGTGATGCGCATGGAAACCAAAAACCAAAACGATGAGGTTCGGCAGATGATCGTGATGAAGCTTATTGTGCCACGCCGCCCAGCAGCGACCGCGTAATTTAACGGGCGGAGCGCTGGCGCACCGGCAAGGTGATGATGGAAGCACTGGAGCGCTCCGGCCCGGTACGAAATTGTTGCAATCTCTCGCTCAACTCGCTGGCCTGACGCGCCAACTGGGTACTGGCCTTCATAGTCTCCTGCACCATCGCGGCGTTACGTTGGGTTGACTGGTCCATCTGGTTCACCGCCAGATTAACCTCGCTGAGGCTGGAAGCCTGTTCCTGCGCGGCGCCGGCGATATCATTCACGAGCAGGCTGAGGCGGTTCACCTGCTCCACAATGCGCTCCAGCGCACCGGCGGCTTCATCAACCAGTTTGACGCCCTGCCCCACTTGCTGGCCGGAGGTGGCGATTAACAGTTTGATCGATTTTGCAGCATCTGCCGAACGTTGTGCCAACGCGCGAACTTCACTTGCCACCACCGCAAAACCACGCCCGGCGTCGCCCGCACGGGCTGCTTCCACGCCGGCATTAAGCGCGAGGATGTTGGTCTGAAATGCGATATCATCAATCACGCCTATAGTATTGGTGATCTCCCTTGACTGAGCGGCGATGCCTTCCATGGCGGTGACGGTTTCACGCAGTACCTCGTTGGAAGTTTGTGCTTCCTCATGGGCCAAAGTGACAGCTGAGCGGGCTGTCAATGCGGCGCTCGCGGTCTGGCGTACCGTGGATGTGATCTCATCGAGCGCCGCAGCGGTTTGTTCCAAGGTGGCAGCTTGTTGGGCGGTGCGGCCTGACAAATCATCCGAAGCAACTCTGATTTCCTCAGCACCTTTTCCAACATCGTGAGTGTTGGAGCCCACAGCTTCGATGGTGACGTTCAACTGGGCAATGGCGGTGTTAAAGTTATCGCGCAATTTCTCGTAGTCAGACGCGAGCGCCGTTTCAAGGCGAAATGCCAGATCACCCTTTGCCAGATGGTCAAGCGCATCCGCCAACGCTATAACCGCCTCACTCTGATGCTGTGCATCTCTAAGCCGTTGAGCGTCAACAGTTCGTCGGCTATCCTCGTAATCCTGTCGTTGACGTATTGCTTGCTGAGCCGTTTCTGCCTGCGACTGCGTTACCTGATCCAACGCTGTGATACACGCTTCAAAATCGCGTGGCGGTGCGGCATCCTGACGGCTCGCGATATTTTTAACCCCCGTGAACAACATGCCGATGACCGAACCATCCGCAATGATCGGCTCATACACTGCCACGTATGACTCCCCCAAGATAAGGGTGTCACCACGATACGAAAGGCCTTGGCCCAATACCCGGTCATACGCCGGGCCTGGGGCTAGTTTGGTGCCGAGAGCGCGACTGCCGAATGCGGTTTGGACGTTGGTTGCTACCCGCTCATCGCCCAGAAAAATAGTAGCAGTGCCGCCTAAAACAGATTTTACCTGATCGACAATCTCACAGTCACCATTCAGACATCGGTTGCCAAAATATAGCATATCCCCATCCCGGCGCGGCGGACCTAGTGCCAGCAAACTGCTTCGCAACATGTCCAAATTTTGGTCCAGGCCATTTTGCGCAATCATCGCAGCATTTTTTTCCTGCGCCACCTGGACCGCGCGCTCCAACCGCCGGTTCAACCCAGCCAGCCGGTTGAAATGCCACTTCACCGCCACGCCCATCATCAGGGCAATGAAGGCCAGTATGGGAACCACCAGAAAAACCATCGTTCTATCTCACTCTGCGTAAACGCAAACCCGCTCATTACTAAGACTAGGCCAGGATTCGTTAACGAAGTATTGTGTTTGCCTGACAAACCGTTCGGCCAGCCTCTTTATGTTCGCCGGCACCGGTGTATATTTGCTTTCGCCCCTGCGCCCAAGGCGCGTCATAACTACAATAGGACCAAGCAACCAACATGGAACATGATGTGATGACAAATGAAGTCCGCAAACATTTGGGCGAGATGAGTGATTTCACAGCGGTCACGTCGTTGCTTGCGTTAGCGGGATTGAGCGTGGTTGATGTTGGATGTGGTCCCGGCCATGTGGCGCGCGAACTTTGTGAAAGCGGCGTCACGGTTTTGGGCATCGAGCCAGACCCGGTGCAAGCGGCTAAAAATCGGCTTGCAACGCCGGTGACAGGTCTCACATTTGTGGAAGCGCGCGCCGAAGCCTTGCCGGTAAAGAGCGGGTCGGTTGATGGTATATTTTTCTTCCGCTCTTTGCATCACGTACCGGTGGACCAAATGGATACGGCTTTGGCCGAGGCGGCCCGCGTGCTGAAACCAAAAACCGGCTTTTTATGCGTGGTGGAACCCGCTATGACCGGTAGTTATTTTCCAGTCATGCGCCCCTACAACGACGAAACAAACGTGCGCACCCACGCGCAGGCTGCTTTACGACGCACCGCTGACGAAATTTTTTCGGACGCTGCATTTTTTGAATATGTTCAGCACCCTAGTTATGAATCATTCGCCAGCTTCGTCACGCGCGTCACTGGACAAACTTTTAATAATATCAATCGAGATCAAGTAGAAACCAACGAGGTACGGGCATTGTTTGAAGCCGGTAAGGTCGCTGATCGCCGATATGTGTTCGAGCAGCCGTTCCTATTGAACCTTTATCGCCATCCCAAAATCTGAAACGGTACTATTTGAGTTATCGTGGTACCGTCTTTGCAATCCATTCCGCACTTAAAAATGTCGTTGTAAACACCCATCCATATTGTATAAATCGAACAGTTAATCACCTGAAAAACGAAACTGAGGAGAATCATATGTCGGAAAAAAACTACACCGTAAATCGCCGTGATGTTCTGAAAAATGCGACCACTCTTGCTGGGCTAGCCGCTATCGCGGGCATTGCCTCTACGCAAACCGCGAAGGCCGATGGTGGCTCAATGGCACCGTCCTCGGTTGGTTACGTCGATCATCCGAACGGCACCCACCAATGTTCGAATTGCTCGCTTTATATTCCGGGCACACCGGCCACTGCGAATGGTCTCTGCAAGGCTGTCGCAGGCCCGATCAGCCCGACTGCCTGGTGCCAGATATGGGCGCCTGCCTCGTAATTCTTTCCGTTTACTTTCTAAAAAGCGCAGGTTTTATTGCCTGCGTTTTTTTTATGGCCGGTCGAGAATGTAGCCTTTTTCGACGAGTTGCATGATGCGGCCAACGCCATAGGGAACGGGGATGGCTTTGGGGTTTAGCTCTGGGGTGTGGCCGGTGTCGCGGGTGATGGTGTTGATGGTGTTCATGCAGACGTCGAACTCGACACCTTGGGCGATC
>DAIDEE010000049.1 GCA_027308685.1 Acidocella sp. | reverse complement strand
GGCGGGGCCTCGGCGGGTGTTGGCGGGCCTGCAACCTGGTGCGGCGGAGCCTGGGTTTGCTGGGCGCCGGGCGTGTCAAACACCACCGAGACGCCGGTTGGGGATTGGAAATCCTCCACCGGGCGGCGCTTAAAGCTGATCAGGAACAGCGAGATGACAAGCGCATGCAGCGCCAGGGCGGCCAGCCAAAACCACGGCCGCCTGGGGTCGGGCGGCCGTGGCAGGGTGCGCTCACGCGCTAAAGCGGCAAGGATGCCGGATTCAGTAAGGGCGGTAGTAATAGGGGCGGTAATAATAAACGGGTGGCGGCCCGTAATAGCCTGGGTCCGGTGCATAATAGACCGGTGGCGGCTGTTGGATCGTGTCACCATAGCTGACCATGCATTGCGCATAAGACGTATCATACTGGCCTTGTAGATTATCTGCGGTCGCTTGGGCATCACCACCGGCCACCGACGCACCGCCTAGCAGGCCCGCACCCGCACCGATAGCCGCCCCGGCGCCGACATTGCCGCTGAGCGAGCCTAGGGCAGCCCCAGCAGCGGCCCCGATGAGCGTGCCGGCGACCGCGGTGTTGGTGGCGTTGGCGCTGGCGGCGGCACTTTGGGCGCCGCCATTGCCGACACGTTCCTGGGCATAGTTACGGCAGTATTGGTCATCCTGCTGGAATTGCGCCAGCGATTTACCCTGGCCTGGTAATGCCACAAGGCTGGGGCCAGTGGGGGGTGCAACAGTGCACGCCCCGAGGGCAACCAACGGGGCCAGCACCATGGCGGCGCGGGCCGGGCGAGTGTTGAGCAACATGACAATCCTCCTGCGCGAAAAGAGCGACAATACCCGATATATGGCGTGCGGAAATGCCGGCGTCAGCGGCGTTTACAAAACGTCACGTGCTGTAAAGGTTTGAAGAGTTCAGCTGCGCCCGTCGAAAAATTCCTTCACCTTGGCGAAGAAGCCGTCATGCTCCGGGCTATGCGATGCATGAATTTTGGCCTCGGTCTCAAATTCCTCTAGCAATTCACGCTGCCGGGCGGTGAGTTTTTGTGGGGTTTCCACCGCCACCTGGATATACATGTCGCCGCGCTGGGCGCTGCGCAATACCGAGAAGCCCTTGGCACGCAGGCGGAACTGGTCGCCGGTTTGGGTGCCCGCCGGAATTTTCACTTTGGCGCCGGTGCCATCGATGGTAGGGACTTCGATTTCCGAGCCCAATGCGGCCTGAGTCATGCGCAGCGGCACGCGACAAAAAATATTGGCACCGTCACGCTGGAAAATATCGTGCGCCCGGATGGCGACATGGACGTATAAATCGCCTGGCGGCGCACCACGGCCACCGGCCTCGCCCTCGCCTGAGAGGCGGATACGGGTGCCGTCTTCCACGCCAGCCGGAATTTGCACGGCCAGGGTTTTGTCGCGCGGTACGGTGCCAGCGCCGGAACATACCCGGCAAGGGTTGCGCACCACCCGGCCAGCGCCGCCGCAGGTGGGGCAGGTGCGTTCCACCACGAAGAAGCCCTGCTGGGCACGAACCCGGCCGGCACCGCCGCAGGTGGCGCAATTATCCGCACTGGCGTTTTTGTCAGCCGAGCCGGAGCCGGCGCAGGCATCGCATTTGACGCGGGTGGGAATCCTTACATTGGCTTTGGTGCCGCTGAAGGCTTCAGCCATGCTGATCTCGACGGAAGCCCGCAGGTCAGCGCCGGTTTGCACACCGCCACCGCCACGCCGGGCGCCACCGCCGCCGAACATCTGGTCGAAAATATCGCCAAGCCCGCCCTCGAAGCCGAATCCGCCCGCACCGCCCGGATGACCGCCGCCGCCGTTTTCAAACGCCGCATGGCCGAAACGATCGTAAGCGGAACGTTTCTGGTCGTCCTTCAGAACATCGTAGGCTTCGTTGAGTTCCTTGAATTTGGCCTCAGATTTATGATCACCAGGATTGCGGTCCGGGTGGTACTGCATCGCCAGCTTGCGGTAGGCCTTCTTCATTTCCTCGGCGCTGGCACCGCGCTGTACGCCAAGAGTGGTATAATAATCTGGTTTCGCCATTGCCCGATAAGAGCCTTTGCTTGAAACGCAGCAACCCCGGAGCCTGAAGCTCCGGGGTGCCGCGGCTTAAATGATTGAAAAAACCTTAGGCAGATTTTTTCTTGTCATCGACTTCCTCGAACTCGGCATCGACGATCTTCTCGCCTTTTGGCCCTGTCGGGGTGGGTTCGCCCTGCGCGGCATCGGCTTGCGCCTTATACATCGCTTCACCGATTTTCATGGCGATGGCGGAGAGCCGATCGTTGATCTCACGCAACGCGGCTGTATCGGACCCTTCGAGCGCCGTTCGGGCGGCGGCGATGGCGGCCTCGGCCTCGGAGCGATCCTGCGCCGAGACGGTTTCCGAGGCATCCTTCAAGGTTTTCTCGGTCTGGTTGATCATTGCCTCAACCTGATTGCGGGCCTCAACAGCTTCGCGGCGGGCCTTGTCAGCCGTGGCGTTCTCTTCGGCTTCGCGCACCATGCGCTGAATATCGGCTTCGGTCAGACCACCAGACGCCTGGATTTTGATCTGGGTTTCCTTGCCGGTGGCCTTATCCTTCGCCTGCACTGAAACGATGCCGTTGGCGTCGATGTCGAAGGTCACTTCGATCTGCGGCACGCCGCGCGGGGCGGCTGGAATGCCTTGCAGGTCGAAATTGCCGAGCAGCTTATTGTCGGCTGCCATTTCGCGCTCACCCTGGAACACTTTGATGGTCACTGCGGTCTGGCCATCATCGGCGGTCGAGAAGGTTTGGCTCTTCTTGGTCGGGATGGTGGTGTTGCGGTCGATCAGACGGGTGAATACGCCGCCCAGGGTTTCGATGCCGAGCGACAGCGGGGTGACATCGAGCAGCAGCACGTCCTTGACATCGCCCTTCAGCACCGCGCCCTGAATGCCGGCGCCGATAGCCACCACTTCATCAGGGTTGACGTTGCGGGCGGGTTCCTTGCCGAAGAAGTTCTTTACGAACTCGATCACCTTCGGCATGCGGGTCATACCGCCAACCAGGATGACTTCGTTGATCTCATCGGCGGTGACGCCGGCGTCCTTGAGTGCTGCTTTGCACGGCCCGAGGGTGCGCTCGATCAGGTCATCGACCAGGGATTCCAGCTTGGCGCGTGTTAAGCGCACCACCAGATGCTTCGGCCCGGAGGCGTCGGCGGTGATGAAAGGCAGGTTGATTTCGGTTTCCTTCGAGGAGGAAAGTTCAATCTTCGCTTTCTCGGCAGCTTCCTTCAGGCGCTGCAGGGCCAGCTTGTCCTTACGCAGGTCGATACCCTGGTCACGTTTAAATTCGTCGGCCAGGTAATCAATGATGCGCTGGTCGAAATCCTCACCGCCGAGGAACGTGTCGCCGTTGGTGGATTTCACCTCAAACACGCCGTCGCCAAGTTCCAGGACGGAAATGTCGAACGTGCCGCCACCCAAATCATACACCGCGATGGTGCCGGCGTTCTTTTTGTCCATGCCGTAGGCCAATGCCGCGGCGGTGGGTTCGTTGATAATGCGCAGCACGTCCAGACCGGCGATTTTGCCGGCATCCTTGGTAGCCTGGCGCTGGGCGTCGTTGAAATAGGCCGGAACGGTGATGACCGCCTGGGTGACTTTCTCGCCGAGATAGGCTTCGGCGGTTTCCTTCATTTTGGTGAGGATGTACGAGCTGACCTGGCTGGGGGAGTATTTCTCGCCGCGCGCCTGCACCCAGGCGTCGCCATTGTCGCCGCGCACGATGCCGAACGGCACCTGCTCCTTGTCCTTGGCCACGGTCGGGTCGTCGTAACGGCGGCCGATCAGGCGCTTCACGGCATACAGCGTGTTGGTGGGGTTGGTTACACCCTGGCGCTTGGCGGACTGGCCGACCAGACGTTCGCCGGAGTCACTGAAAGCAACCATGGAAGGGGTGGTACGGGCACCTTCTGAATTTTCAATCACGCGGACATCCTTGCCCTCCATGACCGCAACGCAGGAATTGGTGGTACCGAGGTCGATACCGATAACTTTACTCATAAAAAGCTCCTTTGCAGCGGCTAATCCCGGCCCGAAGCACCGGTTATAGCCCTTGAATAACGCAACCTCATGTATTCAAGCCTGAGGCGGGGCACAAGAGGAATTTTTACGGGGCCGGTAAAAACGGCGTCAAAACTACCTTAAAAGCTTGGCGGGGAATTGGCGCTGACCAGCACGCAGGGGGTCTCGCCAGGGTTGCGGAAGCGGTGCGGGATGTCGGAGCGAAAGTAGTAGGCGTCGCCCGGATACAGGGTTTTCTCGTGCGACCCGACGGTAACCGCCAGGCAGCCCGCGACAATGACGCCACATTCCTCACCCGCGTGGCGCAGCATGGCCTCCCCCGTGTCAGCGCCCGGCTGATAGGTTTCATGCAGCATTTGCAACCCCCGCTCGGCCACGCGCCGGCCCACCATGCGGTAGGAAATATTGTTGCCGAAGGAAATTTCGGTGAGCTCGGCGGCGGTGAAGAACACGTTGTCCGAGGGGGAGAAGTTCAGGGTGAAGAAATCCGCCAGCGAGAGGGGGATGCCGTCTAGAATTTTCTTCAGCGACGAAATGGAGGGGCTGACACGGTTTTGTTCGATCAGCGAAATGGCACCATTGGTGACCCCGGCACGGCGGGCCAGTTCGCGCTGGGTCAGGCCATAGATTTGCCGGACCACCCGCAAGCGGGTGCCGATTTCCTCGGGGGGCGTTTCCTCTGTTTTTGTGAGTTCGGGCATTGGTTGGCCTTTAGCACCGGTTTTCAGCAGTGCCAAAATCAAACAGATCGAATATCAGCGTTAATTATAGTTGACGCCTCGCTGTGGGTCGGGCGACACTTGCGCCACTAAGCCGTTTGGCTTTTTTAACACGGGGAATTGCGTGCCATTTACGCGAAACGTTCGACTGATTAACCGTTTTTACAGGTGGGAGGCGTGATGCTGGAGACTGTTGGCCAGCCGCCCCATGAGGCCTCAGGTGCGACCCAGCGTGGGGCCATCACCCTGGCAGGCATCACTCGGATATTCGCTGGATCGATCCCCGCGGTTGATGGGGTTGATCTGAAAATCGAGGCGGGGGAGTTTTTTACCCTGCTGGGGCCGTCTGGCTGCGGTAAAACCACCCTGCTGAGGATGATCGCCGGGTTTGAGACGCCCGATGCCGGGCGGATATTGATCTCGGGTAAAGAGATGCAGGACGTGCCGGCCCATAAAAGGGCGGTAAATACGGTGTTTCAGTCCTACGCGCTGTTTCCGCATTTGAATGTGGCCGATAATATCGGGTTTGGCCTGCGCATGCAGGGGGTGAAGAAGCCTGAGCGGGCGAAGCGTGTCGATGCAATGATGGAGCTGCTGCAAATCGGGCAGTTTGCCAAACGCAATGCAGCACAATTATCCGGCGGGCAGCGTCAACGGGTGGCCTTGGCGCGGGCGCTGGTGAATGAGCCCGAGGTGGTGCTGCTCGATGAGCCGCTCTCGGCGCTGGATGCGAAATTGCGTAATGAATTGCAGATTGAATTGCTGCGGATGCAAAAACGCCTTGGCATGACTTTTATTTTTGTGACCCATGACCAGCATGAGGCGCTGGTCATGTCGGACCGGATTGGAGTGATGAGCAAGGGCAAGCTGCAGCAGGTCGGCCCGGTGTTGGATGTGTATGAGAAGCCGCGCAACGTGTTTGTGGCAGAGTTTTTGGGGCTCTCCAACATATGGCCGCTGCAGCCGCTGGGTGGCGGGGTGGCTGAAACGCCGCTTGGGCGGTTGCAGATTACCGCCGACATCGGGGCGGCGCGAATGGCGATGATCCGGCCCGAGAAAATTTGGATTTATAACGATAATCACGCGCCCGCCGACAAGCCAAATATTTTCAAGGGTGTGGTGCGCGAGGCCATTTATATGGGGGCTTCCACACAATACCGGGTGGAGACGCAAAACAGCCAGACCGTGCTGGCGCTGGATACCAATAACGCGGCGGCGGAACGCAGTTGGCGGGCCGGTGAGGCGGTGGCGGTGGAGATCAAGCCGGACAATATCATGCTGATCGAGGCCTGAGATGGTAAAGACCGCAGTGCAAGGAGAGGCCCGCGCCGCCAGTTTCCGGCTTTGGATGACTGCCGGGCCAGGGTTGTTCTGGATTGTATTGTTTTTACTGATCCCGAGCGCGATCATGCTGGGGCTGGCGTTTTTTACCAATAGCGATTTTGGCTCGCCTGTGCTGCCCTTAACATTCGGCTCCTTCAGTGAGGTGGTGGGGTATGGGATTTTGGGCTGGAGCGGGGCCAATGCGACGATCCTGCTGCGCTCATTGCTGCAGGCTGGCACCGCTACGGTGATGACGATTTTATTTGCTTACCCGCTGGTGTTTTTCATTATCACCCGGCCGGTGAATGCGCGGCCGATATTACTATTATTCGCGGTACTGCCCTCATGGACCAACCAGGTGGTGCGGACCTATGCCTGGATGCAATTATTAAACCCGCAGGCACCGCTTGCAAGGTTGGCGCAGGATGTTGGGTTGATCGATCCGCATTTGGGTTTAATGCCGGGTAATTTTGCGGTGCTGGTGGGGCTGACCTATAATTATTTGCCTTACATGGTGGTACCGCTGTACGCGGCGACAGAGAAACTTGATTGGACCCTGGTGGAAGCAGGACGGGATTTATACGCCAAAGGGCCGAAATTATTTTTCAATACGGTGTTTCCGCAAACGTTGCCAGGGTTGCTCTCGGGGATAATTCTGGTCGGGATTCCGGCATTTGGTGACTATGTGGTGCCAGAATTATTGGGTGGTGATCGCGCCACCATGATGGGGTCGTTGATCGCGGCGCAATTCACCTTTGCACCCAATTGGCCTTATGGCGCGGCGCTGACAATCATCATGCTGGTCTTCACATGTCTGGGTTTGATCTCGTTCCGGTGGCTCACGCAGCGGTTGGGCGGCGGCGAAGAGGCGATGTTGTGAGCCAGTATTTACCCCCGGCGATCCGGCGTGGTTTGTTCGGGTTCAGCATTCCGGTTTATGTGCTGCTCTACGCGCCACTGGCGATTATTGGCATATTCTCATTTGCGCCCTCATTGGGGCATAGCGGGCCGAATATTGCAGGCTATTCGCAGCTATTTGGTGATCCACAGGTGATGGCGGCGTTGCGCCGGTCGCTGACACTGGCAATTGGCTCGGCGTCGCTTGGTACTTTGCTCGGCACTTTAATGGGGTTCGGCCTCAGCCGGTTTCGCCCTGCCAAAGGCGGTGGTGTGTGGGTGGGGACAATCCCGAGCCTGATTATTTATCTGCCGATCATTATGCCGAGCCTGGTGTTTGGGCTTTCTGAAATGATTTTTTTTAATTTTGTCAATCAGCATACCGGCATGCTTTCCGCGGGGCTGCTGACGATGGGGATCGCCCATGTCACCTTCCAGTCGCCTTATGTGGCGCTGGTGGTGTATGCGCGGTTATCGGGCCTGGATAAGCATTTGTTTGAGGCCTCGCATGATTTATACGCCAATGGTTTTAAGTCTTTTATTTACTTAACCGTCCCGGTGGTACGGCCGGCTTTGATCGGCGGGTTTTTGCTCGCCATTACGTTATCGATTGATGATTTTACCATCAGCTTTTTCACGGCCGGCCCCGGCAGCGTGACCTTGCCGATTTATATTTACGGTGCGATTGCCCGCAAAGGCGCCTCACCGGAAATCGATGCCATTGGCAGTTTAATGATTGGAACTGTGATTGGCGTAGCGTTGCTCTATCATTTTGTCACCCGCCGCCGTGAGCGTCAGCTTGTGGCGGTGGCATGATATTTTCAACAGGAGAGACCATGACCTATATTAAAAAAATACTTCATACCGGGCTCGCCGTTGCCTTGTTGGGCGGTGGTGCTGCCATGCTTTCGGCGCGGCCAGCGACGGCTGCGGAGCCGACTTTGAATTTGTTTATCTGGTCGGCTTATATCCCGGAAAGTTTGATCACGGAATTTGAACTACAATGCGGCTGCGCCGTGAACGAGACAGATTACGGTTCAAATTCCGAGATGGAAGCCAAGTTGAAAGCTGGTGGGGATTCGGAATTCGATGTTGTGGTGCCTTCAAGCTACTACGTCGCCCGGCTGGTATCGGAAGGTTTGATTCAGCCGATCGACCATAGTCAGGTGCCGAATTTCCCCAATCTCTACCCGAAATTCCAAAACCCTACTTATGATCCGGGTGATAAATATTCGATCCCTTACCAGTGGGGCACTACCGGCATTGCTTATTTGAAGTCAAACATCAAAAGTCCGGCGCCGAGTTGGGGGCTGCTGTTCGACCCGAGCGTGAATACCACCTATCCATTTACCCTGATGAGTGGCAGTGGCCAGGATACCATTGGGGCTGCCTGCGCCTATCTCGGCTATGGCTTTGACTGTAAGACACAGGATCAATGGGTGGCTGCTGCGAAGCTGATCAAGCAAACGATGGCGCGCAAGAATTTTGCGGGCTTTGTTGACGGCACGCCAGAGCGTGACCAGTTGAAGGCGGGGCTGAACTCCGCTGGTATGGCCTTCAATGGCGATATCGCGGCCAGCTATGCTGATGGGTCGGGCAATAATATCGGCTATTTTCTGCCCAAGGAAGGCACGGAAATCTGGGTGGATACGATGGCAATTCCTACCCATGCGCCCAACGCGCAACTGGCTTTGCAATTCATCAATTTCATCCTTAACGCCTATCAAGGTGCTGAGCTTTCAAACTTTAATGAATACGCCAGCCCAAATCAGGCTTCGGCTGGTCAGCTTTCAGCGAATTTGCAAGCCGAGCTGATTTCGCCCACACCGGATGACTTCAAGCTGCTGCATTTCCTGCCGCCGCTTTCCGGGCATGACCTGCAAGTGTTTAATGCGGTTTGGGCTGCGGTAAAGCAGTAAACATATAAAATTTCCGCGCTTTCCCGGCGAGTAACCGGGAAAGCCGGGATTTGAGGGTATTATGAGTCAAATTGATTTACATGAATGGTTCGATGAACATCGGATCACCGAAGTTGAATGTATGGTGCCGGACATTACCGGCATTCCACGCGGTAAAATTATGCCTGCCCAGAAATTTTTTCAAGGTGGTGCGCCGCGCCTGCCGGAGGCGATTTTTATTCAATCGGTCACCGGCGAATATCCGGAGGACCCGGAAGATACGCTGACCGACCCTGCGATTATCGACATCAAGCTGATCCCGGATGCTGACACGGTGCGGCTGGTGCCGTGGGCGCATGAGCCGACCGCGCAGATTATTCACGATTGCCAATACGCGAACGGCACGCCGGTGCCGATGGCGCCTCGGCAAGTGCTGCAAAAAGTTCTGAAGCTCTACGAGGACAAAGGCTGGAAGCCGGTGCTGGCGCCGGAGCTGGAATTTTATCTGGTGGGACGCAATACCGACCCTGATTATCCTTTGGTGCCGCCGGTAGGGCGTTCAGGCCGGCAGGAAACCGGGCGGCAGTCTTATTCGATCGATGCGGTGAATGAGTTCGACCCGCTGTTCGAGGAGATGTACGATTTTTGCGATTTGCAAAACCTCGATTTGGATACGCTGATCCATGAGGAAGGGGCGGCGCAGGTGGAAATCAATTTCCTGCATGGCGACCCGCTGAACCTTGCCGACCAGGTGTTTTTGTTCAAGCGCACGGTGCGCGAAGTGGCGCTGCGGCATAATATTTATGCCACCTTCATGAGCAAACCGATGGGAACTGAACCCGGTTCGGCGATGCATGTGCATCAGAGCGTGGTGGACCCGGTAACCGGGCGCAATTTATTTGCCGGCGATGACGGCAAGGCCAGCCCACTGTTCCTCTCGTATATTGCGGGCTTGCAGAAATATATTCCGGCGGCGATGCCGATTTATGCGCCGAACGTGAATTCCTACCGCCGCCTCACGCGCTTTTCCAATGCGCCGATCAATCTGCAATGGGGGTACGATAACCGCACCTGCGGCTTGCGGGTGCCGTTTGGCGAGCCATCGGCGATGCGGGTGGAAAATCGTGTGCCCGGGGCCGATGCCAACCCCTACCTTGCGTTTGCCGCCACGCTGGCGTGTGGGTATTTGGGCATGGTGGAAGGTTTACAGGCTACACCGGCGCAAATCGGTTCGGCCTATTCGGGCGAATACACCTTGCCGCGTGAACTCTCGCACGCGCTCGATACCATGGATGCCTCAAAGCAGATGCGTGAGGTGCTGGGCGATAAATTGGTGGATGTTCTGGTGGCGGTGAAGCGGCTGGAATATGAGACCTATTTGCGGGTGATCAGCTCGTGGGAGCGGGAGCATTTGCTGCTCAACGTCTGACCATGGCTTTTGGAAATTACTATGAGGCAACCCGGCGGGTTGAGCTAAATACGCAACCGCTACAGGCGGATGTGACTGTTGATGTTGCCATTATCGGTGGTGGCATCACGGGCGTTTCGGCGGCTTTGCATCTGACTGAGCGCGGCTACCGGGTGGCAGTGCTGGAGGCTGAGCATATCGGCTGGGGGGCATCAGGGCGTAATGGCGGGCAGGTGCTCCCTGGTTTTGGTGCGTCCCAGGTGAAAATCAAACAACTCGTGGGGGCGGCGCAGGCCAAGCGGCTGTGGGATATGTCGACGGAAGCGGTGGATTTGCTGCACGCGCAGGTCCAGCGCTTCGGCATTCCGTGCGACCCGGCGCGTGGTTATCTGCATGCGGCCATCAAGCCACGCCATGTGCGCGAATTGCATGAAGCGCAAGCCGAATTGTTGGAATTGGGCGCACCGGTGGGCCAGGTCCTGCAAGGCGCTGCGTTGCAGGCGCGTCTGGCCAGCCCGAAGTATCTGGCGGCGTTGGAGGATCATATCTCCGGCCATATTCACCCATTGAATTATACGCTGGGGCTGGCGAAGGCGGCGCAGGCAGCGGGCGCGATGCTGTATAGCCAAACCAAAGTGCGTAAGGTTACACCGGGCAAAACCATTACCATCGCAACCAGGCAGCATACTGTCTGCGCGTCGTTTCTATTCACGGCTGGTGGGGCTTACCTGAGCGATTTGATAGAGCCGATTGCCGGATACATCATGCCGGTGGGTACATATATTATTGCCACCGAGCCGCGGGCCGATGTAGCGCAAATGATTCCGCGAAACGAGGCGGTGGCGGATTTGAATTTTGTGCTGGATTATTTTCGTCGCTCGGCGGATGACCGGATGCTCTTCGGTGGCCGCGTTTCCTATTCTACCCTGCCGCCGCCTAGCCTTGCGGCCTCCATGCTGAAGCGGGCGCAAAAAGTGTTTCCGCAACTGGCTGATGCGCGGGTGGAGTATTGCTGGGGTGGGAACGTGGATATCACGCAAAATCGCGCTCCGCATTTTGGCAAATTGGCAGATAATATTTTATTTGCGCACGGGTTCTCCGGGCACGGCGTGGCGCTCACGGGTCTGGCGGGCAAATTGGTGGCGGAGGCGATTGCCGGGCAGGCGGAGAGGTTTGATGTGTTTGCCAAAATTCCGCATGCGCGGTTTCCAGGCGGGCGGCGGCTTAAGGTGCCGGCTTTGTTACTGGCCACCAGCTATTTTCGTTTACGCGACATGCTGTAAACAGCGCCCATGGATGGAGCGGTTCTTATAACGGGGTCAGCGCGGCGCTTGGGCGCTGCCATGGCCCGCGCAATTGTGGCGGCAGGGATCAAGGTGGTGTTGCACGCCCGCACGCCCAATGACGAGCTTGATAAGCTGGCCAGCGAGCTTGATATGCCGATGGTGTTCGGCGATTTGGCGGAACCTGGCATCCCCGCGCGGCTGATTGCGCAGGCGGTGGACTCTGCCGGGCCACTGGCCGGGCTGATCAATAACGCCTCGCGCTTTGAGTTTGATTCGCCTGCCAACGTGACGCCTGAGAGCCTGAGTGCCCATATTGCACCGAATTTGGTGGCGCCGGTATTGCTGACGAAATATTTCGCCGAGGCGCAGACCTTGGAGCGTGGTGTGGTGATCAATATTCTCGACCAGAAACTCAGCAATCTGAACCCGGATTTTTTCAGCTACACGTTGAGCAAGGCGGCACTGGCGGCAGCGACTGAGATGTTCGCTATTGCTCTGGCACCAAAAATCCGGGTGTGCGGTATTGCACCAGGTTTGACCATGATATCGTCTCTGCAAACGCCGGAGCGCTTTGAGGTCGCCTGGCGCGCCAACCCGTTGCAGCGTGGCGCCACGCCGGAGGATATCGCCCGGGCGGCGCTAATGATTTTGCAAACCCCCTCGATGACCGGTACCACCATCACCGTGGATGGCGGCGAGCATTTGATGCGCCGCGCGCGCGATATTGGATTTTTAGGACAGAGTTAGCGTAAAATGATATAAATCGCTCTGCATAGGAGGCGTTTATATGTCGGTTCGCAAGTTTTTAGTGCCATTGAGCAGTTCGGGTTCGGGCGAGGTGGCGCTGCATACCGGGCTGATGCTGGCCAAAATGTGGAATGCGCATTTGCAGGTGCTTCATATTAAGGTGGACTCGCGCGATGTGGCGCCGCTGGCCGGTGAGGGTCTGTCGGGCGCGATGATCGAGGAGATGATGAGCGCCACCGAGCGCGAAAGCGGCAGCCGGGCCATGGGCCTGCATGATTTATTCATGGCCGCCACTGAAGAACATCAGATCATGGTGGGCGACGCCGTGATGGGGCGGAATGAACCCAGTGCCAGTTTTGCCTCGGTCACCGGGCGCGAGGATGAGATTATCTCGTTCCAGGCACGGCTGGCGGATTTAACCATTGTGCCGCATCCGCAGCATGGTGAGGATGTGGCATCGGCCGATGCGTTGCACGCGGTGCTATTTGAGAGCGGCCGGCCGGTGATGATGGCGCCGTTCGCCAAACCGGCGACCCTGGGTAAGCGGATTGCCATTGCCTGGAATGGGACTCATGAATCGGCCTCGGCCCTGGCGTCGATCATGCCGTTTGTGCGCCAGGCCGAGGCGGTGCGGGTGCTGGTGTGCGATGAATACCAGCGCCGTGGGCCGGTCGGGGCGCAGGTGGTGGAATATATCGCCCACCATGGCGTGACCGCCGATATGGTGAGTTTCAGGCCGGTTGATAAAGTGGTGGCTGCCGGGTTGTTGGCGGCGGCGGCGGATTTCGGCGCGGATTTGATGTCGATGGGGGCTTACTCCACCTCGCGGTTGCGGCAGTTAATTTTGGGCGGCAACACCACCCATGTACTTGAAAATGCCACGTTGCCGGTGTTGATGAACCGCTGAATGACCAAAATGTTTAACGTGACGGACCCGCGTACCATCGCCGCGGTGCGGCTTTACGTGAAGCTGGAGCGTGCCAGCCGGGCGGTGGCGGCGCGAACCGAGGCGCGGTTGGTGGAGCTGGGCGTGACCCATACCCAACTGGGCGTGTTGGAGGCGCTGCTGCATTTAGGCCCCTTGACGCAGCGGGCTCTCATTCAAAAAATATTGACCAGCCCTGGCAACATGACGGATCTGATCGACAAACTTGAAGAGCGCGGGTTTGTGACTCGTTGCCGGGTGGCGGCGGATAAGCGTAGCGTCGAGGTCGGTCTGACGGAGGCGGGGCGGGCGTTCATTGGCTGCTTGTTTCCGCGCCATGCCGACGATATCGCCGCCGCCATGACCGGCCTGACCGATGCGGAAATCGCAACGCTGGATGATTTGTTGCGCCGGGTGGGGCTGGCGGCAGCCACTTGCAATGAGAGTGGCAAGGACTAAATCATTCGATATCGAACGATTGGAGCCGGGTGATCCGAGTTTGTATGGCCGTGTGGTCCAGTCGAAAATCTGAATTTGCCTCCCACGAGGTTTTAGGAGAGTCCCATGATTGATATTCGTCCGTTTTCTTCACTCGGCGCGTTTCGTAACGACTGGCTGAACGCCAAGCATCACTTCAGTTTCGGCCATTACCGCGACCCGAAGCGGATGGGGTTTGGCGCGCTTTTGGTATGGAATGACGATGAAATTGCGCCAGGCACCGGCTTTGGCGCGCACCCTCATGATAATATGGAAATCATCACGTTCGTGCGTCAGGGGGCCATCACCCATAAGGATAGCTTGGGCAATGTGGGCGCCACGCGGGCCGGCGATGTGCAGGTGATGCACGCCGGGACCGGCATCCGGCACGCCGAGATGAACCAGGAGAGCGAGGCGACACGGTTGTTCCAGATATGGATTACGCCTGATGAGCGTGATGTGAAGCCAGGCTGGCAGGCCCGGGAATTTCCACGCGCCACCGGCGAAGGGTTGCAGGTGCTGGCCAGCGGCCGGCCAGCGGACGCCGACACCGAGGCACTGCCGCTTTATGCCGATGCCGCGGTGCTGGCGGTGAAGATGCAGGCTGGTGAAACCACCACTTATAACCTTCAGCCAGGCCGTGCGGCTTATCTGGTGGCCGCAGTGGGCGAAATAAAAGTAAACGGGATTTTAGCTCATGAGCGCGACGGCGTGGCCCTGCATGAAGAGCCCAAAGTGATGATCGAGGCGATAAAGGCGGCCGAAATTGTGCTGGTGGATGTGCGGGCGTAATTTTGGTGCCCCAGTGACAATTCGTAAATAATCGATGATTTCCCTTGGGTGTGCTTTTCAGGTAACAACTCTTTCATCTGCTGGCCTTATCGCGGTATGGTGCGGTGGCGTTAAGAAGCGGCAGAGAAACGACTTAACCAGCCGTTAGTCTCAGGAATTTCAGCAGTTTTTTCAAGGAGCCGGGTGAATTATGCTTTATACAAAACATCGTAGCATGGCGTTGGGCTTGCTGCTTTTGGGTGCAACGGCCCTGGGCGGTACGTTTGCCACCCGCGCGCGCGCCGCTGGTCCTGATCCCGCCCTGAATGCTTCAGCCGCCGTTCAGCAGAATTTTACTCCGGTGGGGGATTTCACCAATCTCGTGAAAAAAGTTACCCCGGCGGTGGTTTCAATTGATGTGCATCTCAAGCTCGACCAGACATCTGACAATGTCGGTGGCGACGGTGAAGGCCAGTCACAGGGCCAGATGCCGCAGGGGTTGCCCAATATTCCAGGCTTCCCACCGGGCTTTCCGTTCGGGTTGCAGGGTATTCCTCAGCAGCAACAGGCGGTGGAGGCCAAAGGCTCGGGTTTCATCATCAACTCGTCGGGCATCGTGGTGACCAATAACCATGTGGTGAAGGACGCCAAAACCGTTACCGTTACGCTTTCCAATGGTTCGACCTATCCCGCCAAAATCCTTGGCACCGATGCCCGCACTGACTTGGCGGTATTGAAGATCGATGCCGGCCGGCCACTACCATACGTGGATATCGGCAGCTCGGCCAATGTTGAACCCGGCGAATGGGTGATCGCGCTAGGCAATCCGTTTGGTTTGGGCGGCACGGTCACGGCGGGTATCGTCTCGGCGCTCGGCCGCGATATTGGTGATGGCCCGTACGATAAATTCATTCAGATCGATGCACCGATCAATGAAGGTAATTCTGGTGGTCCATTGTTCGACCAGCGCGGCGAAGTGATCGGCGTGAACACCGCCATCCTCTCGCCTACCGGCGGGTCGGTCGGCATTGGCTTTGCCATCCCGTCTGACATGGTGAAACGGGTGGTGGACCAGTTGCAGACTGGTGGCAAAGTGGTGCGCGGTTATTTAGGCGTTGCGGCGCAAGAAATTTCGCCGCAGATGGCGCAGGCCATGGGCTTGCCGTCTGAGGACCCGTCGAAGGATGGTGCGTTGATCGCCGCGATATCGCCCGGCAGCCCAGCTTTCAGGGCCGGTTTGCAGCCTGGTGATGTGATCACCAAGGTCAATGGCGTTACCGTGACCAACCCGGGTGATCTGGCTTCTGACATCGCCAACGTGGACCCTGGCCATGATACCAGCATTGAGTATGTCCGCGGTGGCAAAACCAACACCCTCTCAGTGGCGGTGACCACCATGCCGGCTAACCCGGATGCGGCTTTCAAACAAGCCAACAATGCGCCGAGTGCAGCTACGCCGGGTCAAGCCGGGCTGGGGCTGACAATCGCGCCGCTGACGCCCGATACGCGCGGCCAGCTTAACCTGCCGTCAACCGCGCAAGGGGCGGTGATTGTAAAAGTGAAGCCGAACTCGCTGGCGGATCGGGCTGGGTTGCAAGCCGGCGATTTGCTGGTGGGCGTAGGCCCCAAGGATATCAACTCGCCCGATCAGGCGGTTGCTGCAATCGATGCCGCTAAAAAATCCGGCAACCCGGCGGTGGCGCTGCGGATCATCCGGCAGGGCCAGGCGTTGTTTGTCGGCGTGGGGCTTGGCAAAAAGGCACCCGATAAAGGCTGAGCACGGATACGATAGCCTTGCAGACAAAGCCGGTGGATGCGCTCCACCGGCTTTGTTAGTTCAGACCCGCTCCAGAAGCAGCGCGATGCCCTGCCCGCCGCCGATGCACATGGTGGCCAGTGCATAACGTTTTTGGGTGCGGTGCAGTTCATAGATCGCCTTGATGGCGATGATGGCGCCGGACGCGCCAATCGGGTGGCCTAGCGCGATGGCACCGCCGTTGGGGTTTACTTTGGCCGGGTCGAGGCCGAGGTCGCGCGAGACCGCGCAGGCTTGGGCTGCGAAGGCTTCATTGGATTCCACGATGTCGATGTCAGCGGCGGTCAACCCGGCTTTTTTGAGGGCGATTTGCGAGGCCGGAATTGGCCCCAGCCCCATGTAGTTTGGGTCCACCCCGGCGTGGCCGTAGGCGACGATGCGGGCCATCGGTTTGGCATTGCGTTTGGTGACTTGTTCGGCGCTCATCAACACCACCGCGGCCCCGGCGTCGTTGAGGCCCGACGCGTTGCCGGCGGTGACCGAGCCGTCTTTTTTGAAAGCCGGTTTCAGGGCGCCGAGTTTGTCGGCGCTGATGTCATCGCGCACATGCTCATCGGTGGCGAATTCGATCGGGCCTTTGCGGGATGGCAATTCAACCGGCGTGATCTGGCTGGTGAAGTAACCGTTGGCGATGGCGTGGGCGGCGCGGCGGTGGGATTCCAGCGAGAACGCATCCTGCTCATCGCGGGTGATTTGATAGCGCGTGGCGATATTTTCCGCGGTGATGCCCATGTGGCCGTGGCCGAACGGGTCGTGCAGCGCACCGACCACCATGTCCATCACCTTGCCGTCGCCGAGGCGGGCACCCCAGCGCTCGTTGGGGAGTAAATAACCACCGCGTGACATTGATTCCGCGCCGCCACCGATGGTGATATCGGCATCGCCCAGCATAATGGTCTGGGCGGCGGTGATGATGGCCTGCAGACCAGAGCCGCACAGGCGATTTACGGTCAGCGCTGGGGTTTCGATGGGAATACCCGCATCGACGGCGGCGACCCGCGAAATATAGGCGTCGCGCGGTTCGGTGTGGATGACATTGCCCATCACCACATGCTGGATTTCAGCGGCTTCGATACCACCAGCCTTGAGGGCGGCGCGGATGGCGATTTCACCGAGTTTTGTGGGTGGAATATCCTTCAGGCTTTTGCCGAAGTCACCAATCGCGGTGCGTTGCCCTGCGACAATGAAAACATCTTGCATGAGAGTCCTTTGGATTATTTGCAGGTGGAGGCAGGGATGGTGAGCTTATCGAGTTTACCACGCATCACGAAGTCGCCGAAATCGAGCAGGATATTGCTGGCGACGCCATCGTTATAATAGCGCATCTGGCTGCGGAAGTTCGGAGTCTGGTCGGCGTTTTTGCGGTCGTAGAACGAGATATCCACATTCGTGCTCGGCAGTTTGGCGAGAGCCGGAAAAGGGCTGGGTTGCGGGCCGTGGTGGCCGAGGATGGCGATGAAGGTGTTTTGGGCACCGGAGTCCGACGTGCCGTCGAACAACGGGACGGCGATGGTTTTTTTGCCATCGGTGCCGCCTTCCAGCAGGGTTTCGGTATGCGCCATCGGGAACAACGTGCCAGGCGGCAGCGGCATCAGCCGGCCGGCCGGCGTGGTGTAAACCACCTGTCCGGCGTTGTCGGGGCCGGTGTGGGTGGCGGTGCCGGCATCATCGGTGACCAGCTTGCCGTCATTATCGCGTTCGCGCAGCACGAAGGTGAGGGTTTTGCCGTCCTTGGTTTCCCAGGTCATGTAATCGGAGACAGATTTATTGAGCGAGCCGTCGGCGTTGCGGATCAACAGGGTCATGTGCTGGGTGGTGCCCCAACCGGTGCAGCCATCCACCATCGAAAACCGCATGGCACCTGTCGCGCCGGTGACATCATGGGTGCGTACCTTGGCCAGCGTGAGCGTGTAGGTCGCATCCTGGCCGGTGAGGGCGCTGGGGAGGCCAGTTGCCGAGGCGAGGCCGGGGGTGAGGGTGAGCAGCGCCAGAAGGGACAAGTGTTTCATAGGTTGGAATAGTGGGACTTTTCGGGGGGGACAGTCAAACTTGAGAGGGCGTACCTCAACGGGCCTTACCGCGCTTGCCCTTGCGCAATGCCGGGTCGTAACCGCCACCGCCGGGGCCGAGCGGGACCGGGCCGGAGTTTTTGGGTTTGCGTGAGGGCGGCGGTGGCGGGGCAAGGCCCAGGGCTAAGGCTTCGAGGCGTTTGATTTCATCGCGCAGCCTGGCTGCTTCCTCGAACTCCAGATCAGCGGCGGCGGCGCGCATGCGGCCTTCCAGCATGGTGATGGAGGCGCCGAGGTCTTTACCGACAAACTCATCGACCGAGGAATCCTTGATCGGCGAGACCGTGACATAATCCTGCTCGAAGACGGAATGAATCACCTCGCCGATACTTTTGCGCACGGATTGCGGGGTGATGCCGTTGGCCTGGTTCCAGGCGGTTTGCTTGGTGCGGCGGCGTTCGGTTTCGCCGAGTGCCTGGGTGAGGCTGCGGGTCATGGTGTCGGCGTATAATATCACCCGGCCATCGACGTTGCGCGCCGCGCGGCCAATGGTTTGCACCAGCGATGTGACGGAACGCAAAAAGCCCTCCTTGTCGGCATCGAGAATCGCCACCAGCATACATTCAGGAATATCGAGGCCCTCACGCAGAAGATTGATACCGATGAGGACGTCGAACACGCCGACGCGCAAATCACGGATGATCTCGATGCGCTCCAGCGTGTCCACATCGGAATGTAAATACCGCACGCGGATGCCTTGTTCGGTCAGGTACTCGGTGAGGTCCTCGGCCATGCGTTTGGTCAGGGTGGTGACCAGCACGCGGCCACCTTGTTTGGTAACAAGTTTGATTTCGCCAAGCAGATCATCGACCTGATGCTCGACCGGACGGATTTCGGTGATCGGGTCAACCAGCCCGGTGGGGCGGATGATCTGTTCGGCAAAAGTCCCGCCGGTGCGCTCTAATTCCCACGGGCCGGGGGTGGCGGAGACGAACACCGACTGCGGGCGGAAACTCTCCCATTCCTCGAATTTCAAGGGCCGGTTATCGATGCAGCTCGGCAGCCGGAAGCCGTAATCGGCCAGGATGGATTTGCGTGAAAAATCGCCTTTATACATGCCGCCAATTTGCGGCACGGTAACGTGGCTTTCATCGACCACCAGCAGCGCGTTGGCGGGGAGATACTCGAATAATGTGGGCGGCGGCTCGCCGGGGTTGCGGCCTGAGAGATAGCGCGAGTAGTTTTCAATGCCCTTGCAGTGGCCGGTGGTTTCCATCATTTCGATATCGAAGGTGGTGCGCTGTTGCAGGCGCTCGGCTTCCAGCAATTTGCCCTGCGCGACGAATTCATCGAGCCGGTCTTTCAGCTCGCGTTTAATTTTAACAACCGCCTGTGTCAGCGTCGGGCGTGGCGTGACGTAATGGCTATTGGCGTAGATCGAGATATTTTCCAGCACGGCGGTTTGCTCGCCGGTGAGCGGGTCGAACTCGGAGATTTTTTCGATCTCATCGCCAAATAAAGTCACGCGCCAGGCGCGGTCTTCGAACTGGCTGGGGAAAATATCCACCACTTCACCGCGCAGCCGGAAGGCGCCGCGGGCGAACGCCACATCGTTGCGGCGATATTGCAAACCAACGAGGGCCTCAGCCAGCGTATCGCGGTCAATCCGCCCACCAGTTTCCAGCCGCACCACCATTTTGGAATAGGTCTCGACCGAGCCGATGCCGTAGATGCAGGAGACCGACGCGACGATGATGACATCCGAGCGTTCCAGCAGCGCCTGGGTGGCGGCGTGGCGCATCCGGTCGATGGTTTCGTTGATGGCGGAGTCTTTTTCGATATAGGTGTCCGAGCGCGGGACATAGGCTTCGGGTTGGTAGTAGTCGTAGTAGGAGACGAAATATTCCACCGCGTTATCAGGGAAAAACGCTTTCATCTCGGCGTAGAGTTGTGCTGCCAGGGTTTTATTCGGGGCCAGCACCAAGGTAGGACGCTGGATGCTCTCAATCACCTTGGCCATGGTGAAGGTTTTGCCGGAGCCGGTGACGCCGAGCAGCACCTGATCACGTTCGTCGGCGGCGATGCCTTCCAGCAGTTGTTTGATAGCGGCGGGCTGATCGCCGGAGGGCTCGAATTCGGAGACCACGCGCAAAGGTTTCAGCGGCGCGCGTGGTTCGGGCTTCTCTGGGATGAAGGTGACGGGGGCGTTACGGGCGAAGGCCTGGGACATGGGATACTATATGCGCCTGCGCCCGCCGTCTGCCAGGGGGCAGCCAGGGGGCAGGCGCAGGTGAGGCAGGCTCAAGGTTTTTTGAAAAGCGTCTTCATCTCGCCCATCGCTTCGGAGAAGCGGTGGTTGAGTTTTTCCATGGCTTCGGCGTTGGATTTCTGGATTAAATCGCCCAGTTCGCGGGTGTTGGAGACGGCGTTCTCGTAGGCCTGCTTCAGCAACTCGGCCTGCTTGGCGGCGCGTTCGGCAGGCTTTTCGGTGACGGACATGCCTTTCAGCGTCTCGGTCAGGCCGGACATGGTGGATTGCATAATTTCCATATGGCGGCGGGCCACCGCCTGCGCACCTTCAAGAGCAACGCGGTTGGCGTCAGAGATGGCCTCAAGGTTGCGCTTATGGGCGGCGAGAATGGCTTCCATGTCCGGCATCGGCGGCACCTTCATCTCGCTGAACATTTTGGAGACGTCGAATTCCTTCATGAAGGCAGGGACCTTTGGCATGAGGGAAGGCGTTTCTTTGGGCGCGGCAGCGGCGGGTTTCTTCTCGGCCATGGGGAGGTTCCTTCGGGTGGGTGGTGTTGGTTAGTCGGGCGTATCGAGCGGTAATTCCGGTTCAGCAGGGCTGTCTTCGGTCTCGGGCGTGAATCCTTCGGGGGCAAAGCGCGCGGCAATCTGGTCGGCGCGGACTAAGGCTACATCAACCGCGGCCATGGTGGCAGATAAATCTTCACTTTCATCGCGCACCCAGGCGCGCAGGCCCCAGGCCCACACCGCCAGCAGGCCGCGCTTGCGAAAATGCCCGCGAATCCCGGTGCTGGGAACACCGGCCCCCTCCAGCAGCCAGCCCATCGAGATCAGATTTTGGACAGTCAGCCAGGCCGCCAGTTCCGGTTGCAGGGGCAGGCTGCGCAGCAAAGCCAAAACCCCAGCGCGGTGCATCTGCAGAAAATCAAAGCGGCGCAGCACGCTGTCGAACAGCCGGTCTTTCACCTGCCCCTCGGTGAGGGCGCCGTTCAGCGCATAGGCGTCCGCCAGTTGGCCGAAGCGTTTGAAAATGGCGTGGCAGCCAGAAAATTGTTTGCGGGCATGGCCAAGATCAAGCCCGGCCTCGCGGGCAGCGGCGGCCACCGTGACATGCCGCCAGCCTTTTTGGGCAGCCAGCGCGAAAGCGGACGTTACCAGCCTCAGGTCAAATTCATCACTCATCACTTGAATGTAAGGGCTGGGACGCCCGATGCCAATGATTAAGTGGCGCGGCTGACCGAGAGAGCGGCGCTGGCCTGGGCAATCGGCATCACCTCGATGCGGTTGATGTTGACATGCGCAGGCAGGCTGATGACCCAGGCGGCGGTTTCGGCCATGTCCTCGGGCATGAGAGCCTGGGTGCCGGCGTAAACCGCGGCGGCGCGGGCGGCATCGCCCTCGAAGCGCACGTTGCTGAATTCCGAGCCGCCGACGAGGCCAGGCTCCAGGCTGGTGACGCGGATGTTTTTGCCGAGCAGATCAGCGCGTAAGTTCAGCGAAAAATGCGAGACGAAGGATTTGGTGCTGCCATACACATGGCCGCCCGGATACGGGTAGGTGCCGGCGACCGAACCGATGTTGATGATAATGCCCGAATTACGCTCCACCATGCCGGGCAGAATGGCGCGGGTGACATGCACCAGGCCTGAGATGTTGGTGGCGATCATCTGGTCCCAATGCGCGAGATCAGCGCTCCAGGCGGGGGAGAGGCCCAATGCCAGACCGGCGTTGTTGATCAGCACATCAATCGCGCGCCAAGCTTGCGGAATGGTGGCGAGGAAATTGCCGACGCCAGCGTGGTCGGTGACATCCAGCACGGCGGGCAGCAGGTTGGGGCCGAGTTCAGCGGCGAGACTCTCCAGACGCTCCAACCGGCGGCCAGTGGCGATGACGCGGTGACCATCCGCCACAAAGCGGCGGGCGAAAGCGGCGCCGAACCCGGCGGTGGCGCCGGTGACGAGAATGGTTTTTTGCGACATGAGGCCCCCAGAAACTACAACGTGACTTATGCGGTTATGTAGGGGTAGTTGGCAGTAAATGCACCCCCTGGCCGGTATATGAGCTACCTGTGGGTTGGCTTGCGGGCGGGCAGGCTCTAAACGAGGTGCCATGCGATATATCATTTTGCTGCCCGTTTTGCTTGCCGCCTGTAGCCTGCCCAGCCGTACCAGTTTCATGCCAGCACCGGTGGCGGCAAACCCGGCGAGCATCGCCGCCACCAAGGCCTTCGCCGGCCGGGTGCCGCTGATAACCATTCCACCGGGGACGGTGGATTTTGCTACGCCTGTCGCCAAGGCTGTGCATGAGGCGCGGGCGATTAAACCCTCAGCGCAATTTGACGTGCGGGCGGTCTCGCCGGTTGCAACCGGGCCGGATGCGGCCGTGGCGAAACTGGCGGCTTTGTCCGGCACGGCGGCGGCGGTGGCGCAGGCGATTATCGGCGATGGTGTGGCGCCGGAAAATGTCACTCTGACGGCGGCAACGTCGGGTACGGATACCGATATTTTCGTTTATGTAAAATGACCCCGGGCCTGGCTTCAGCACTGGTGCCGCTGCTGCGGCAGGTCGACCCTGAGACCGCGCATCGGCTGTCGTTGTATGCGTTAAGGTTTGGGCTGGCAGGGCGTGATGGTTCTGGTGATGATCCGTGTTTAGCGGTGAACGCATTTGGCCGTCGTTTACGCAACCCGATAGGTCTGGCCGCCGGGTTCGATAAAAATGCCGTGGCGGTGACGGCGCTGGGGCGTCTGGGATTCGGCTTTGTTGAGGCAGGCACGGTGACACCGCGCCCGCAGGCCGGCAACCCCCGCCCGCGCTTGTTCCGGTTGTTGGAAGACCAGGCGGTGATCAACCGCATGGGGTTTAATAACGCCGGACTGGATATGTTTTTGAGTAATTTGCGCCGCGCTGACCGCGCCTTGGTGGCGCTGGGGGCAAATGTCGGGATCAACAAGGAAGGCGCTGACCCTGAACGCGATTATCCGGCGTTGGTGAACGCGGTGTCGCCTTATGCGGATTATATCACGGTCAATATTTCGTCGCCCAACACGCCGAATTTGCGCGATTTGCAGAGCGAGGCGCGGTTGATTGGGATTCTCGACGCGATCGCCACGGATACGCCGGTATTCGTGAAAATCGCGCCAGATTTGTCGGATGATGGTCTGGCCTCGGTGGTGGAAGTTTGCGCGGCACGTAAGGTGGCGGGGCTGATTATTTCCAACACCACAATAACCAGACCCGGCCATTTGCAGAGTGCATACAAGGCCGAGGCAGGCGGGCTGTCAGGCCGGCCGCTGTTCGAGATATCCACAAAGATGCTGGCACAGGCTTATAAATTATCGGCTGGTCGGCTGATGTTGATCGGTGTCGGCGGGGTATCCTCGCCGGAGGATGCGCTTGCTAAAATTCTGGCGGGTGCATCGCTGGTACAGGTTTATACGGCGTTCGCCTATGAAGGGCCTGCGCTGGTGTCGCGCTTGAAAACCGGGCTGGCGGCGCTGCTGAAAGCACGGGGATTTGCGACATTAATGGATGCGATTGGGGCAGGCGTTTGAGCGGGTTTGCTGAATTATCTGAAAAATATGATGGGTTTATCGTTGACCTGTGGGGTGTAGTGCATGACGGCATTAAAACCTATCCGGGCGTGATTGAATGTTTGCGCCAGTTGCGGGCGGCAGGAAAGTCGGTGGTGTTTCTCTCGAACGCGCCACGCCGGGCGGTGGCAGTCGGGCGGGCTTTGAACGCGATGGCGATAACGCCGGATTTATATACCGGCGTGATGTCGAGCGGCGAGGCGGTGCATATTGCGATGCGGGACCGCGTGGACCCGGAGTTTGCAGGTTTAGGCAGCAAACTTTATCATCTTGGTCCAGCGCGGGACCGTGATGTTTTCAATACGCTGGCTTACACTGAAGTAGATGCGCCAGCTTTGGCGGATTTTATTTTGAACACCGGGCCGGATGATCATCTGGGCCCGGACGATCCTTCAATTTATGCCGCTACCTTGCAAGCGGGGCTGGATGCTAAACTGCCGATGGTGTGCGCTAACCCAGATTTGGAGGTGATCCGTGATGGTAAGCGGATTATTTGTGCCGGGCTGCTGGCGCAATATTACGCAGCACGCGGTGGGTTGGTGATCGAGCGCGGCAAGCCTGATGCGGCAATTTATGCGCCGACGATGGAATTACTGGGAACCACGCGCGCGCGTAGTCTGGCGGTGGGGGATAGTTTGCGTACGGACATCGCGGGGGCCAAGGCGGCGGGCATTGATAGTTGCTGGGTGCTTTCAGGGATTCACGCGCTGCATGCTGAAGACGCACCGGCGGAAGCGGCGCGGGCCGGGGTGGCGCCGGTGGCGATTTTGCCGGCATTCAACTGGTAGGAATATAACTTGTCATGGCCGGATCAAGGCGGACCATGACGAAAATACGCAAATTACGCGTAACTTTTCGTCGGCACTAAATTATCCAGAAAGCGGTTGGTGCAGGCGGTCCATGAGTAGGTTTCGGCGTGCGGGCGGCAATGGCTGCGGTCGATATGCAATGCTTCCAGGGCCGCTCGCTGCAAATCCTCATTGAGCGCCCCTACCGGCACGGCAGATTCGCCTAAAATATCCATGGGGCCAGTCACCGGGTACGCGGCAACCGGCAAGCCCGAAGCGAGGGCTTCCAGAACCACGAGACCGAACGTATCGGTTTTGGACGGGAATACAAACACATCGGCTCCGGCGTAGGCGCGGGCGAGTTCGGCGCCGTGGCGGGCGCCGACGAAATGCGCGTCGGGGTAGTCTCGCTCAAGCGCCTTGCGTTGCGGCCCATCGCCCACCACCAATTTTGAGCCGGGCAATTTTAAATTGAGAAAAGCCCGGAGGTTTTTTTCAACCGCGATGCGGCCCACATACACGAAAATCGGACGCGGTAAATTCCATTCTTCGCGCGGTTCGGGGTTAAACGCGCCGAGGTCGACGCCGCGCGACCAGGCGCGGACGTTTTTGAAGCCACGGGCGGACAGTTCGTCGCGTAATGATTGGGTGGCTACCATCAAACCATTGCCGGTACCATGGAAGCGGCGCAACCAGGCGTAGCTGACCCACAACGGAATGCCGGTGCGGGCCTTTAAATATTCGGCAAAGCGGGTGTGAAATGCCGTGGTGAAGGCGACTTTGCGCTTGATGGCATATTTGCGCGCTGCCATGCCGAGCGGGCCTTCGGTGGCAATATGCAGGGCATCCGGGGCAAACTCATCAATCAGGCGGGCGAGCTTACGGGCCGGGAGTATGGCGAGCCGGATTTCCGGGTACGAGGGCATTGGAATGGTGTTGAAACGATCTGGCCCGATAATTTCAACCGCCTTATCCATGGCACGCATTTCATCGGCGATCGTACGCAAGGTACGTACCACGCCGTTCACCTGAGGCTCCCAGGCATCGGTAACGATTAGAATACGACTGAGACCGGCGAAGGCGAGCAGTGTTTCAGACTCTGGCTGGTGCAGCACGTGACGTTTCAATTTCCGCTGCGACGGCGGCCAGTGCTGCAGATTTTGAAATAGCTTTGCCGGATGGCGTGGCGAGCAGTGAGAGCTTGTTACGGGCAACCCAGTCCACTAATTCGAGTTTGCCGTCAGCATGTTCAACCAGCGCAGTGCAGCTCTCCACCCAGTCGCCATCGTTGAGATACATCACGCCATTAACGGTACGCATTTCAGCATGGTGGATATGGCCGCAGACCACGCCATCAAACCCGCGGCGGTGGGCGTCATCGGCGAGGGCGGTCTCAAAACGGTCGATCGCCTTTACGGCTTCCTTGACCTGTAATTTCAGCCAGGCCGAGAGTGACCAGTACGGATAGCCAAGTTTTACGCGGATCTGGTTGAAATAACGGTTGACGCCAAGCGCCACCGTGTAAGCCCAGTCGCCCAGCAGGGCGAGAATTTTAGCATGCCGCACCACGGAGTCGAAGGCATCGCCATGAGTGATCAGCAGGCGCTTGCCGTCAGCCGTGGTGTGTTCGGTTTCCATTTGCAATTTGATGCCGGCGATTTCGAGGCCGAGCGGCACGTATTTGCGCATCATCTCGTCGTGGTTGCCGGGCACATACACCACATGGGCACCCTCGCGGGCATGGCGTAAAATCAGTCGCAGCACGTCGTCATGGTGGGAATCCCAGAACCAGGTGCGGCGCAGGCGCCAGCCGTCGATGATGTCACCGACCAGGTAGAGGTTTTCGCAGGTAACTGATTTCAGAAAATCAGCGAGGAATTCAGCGCGGCAGCCACGAGTGCCTAAATGCGTATCGGAGATGAAGATACTGCGATAGGCCGTTGTATTGTGAAGGCGCGGTGGGGACATTGCATTCATGACGCAGGGCAATAGGCTAACATCAGGCGCCGGAGACAGTGAAGATTCTATGACGCTGCCTTGATGTTTGCAAAATTAGCGAACCTAAGACTTGTCACGCAGGATTCATATTTTCGTCACGCAAATGTCATGAAATAGGTGCATTGAGGGGGATTGTCGCGGTGCCGCAGGAATTTTGATATGTTGGTTATTTTCAATCCGGTAGCCGGACGCAGACGGGCAGCCGCCCTGTGGAAGGTGCTGGATTTGCTGGTTGAAAGCGGCATCAAGCTAGAGGTGGCGGAGACACAACATGCCGGCCATGCAACCGAGCTGGCACGGACCGCCGCGCGGGATGGGCTGGAGATGGTGGTGGCGGCCGGCGGCGATGGCACCATCGCCGAGGTGGCCAACGGGTTGATCGGCAGCCCGACAGCGCTGGGGGTGATCCCGCTGGGTACGGCCAATGTGCTGGCTAAGGAATACAAGCTCTCCACCTCACCCCGGGGGGTGGCGGGTGCTCTGGCGCACAGGCGCACGCAAGCGCTATGGCCCGGCCTGGCGCGGCTCGGTGGGCGTGAGCATGTGTTTGTACAGATGGTGGGATTGGGGTTCGACGGTGCCGTGGTGCATGGATTGCAGCCGTTACTGAAGCGAGTGATCGGGCGCGGCGCGTATGTGTGGCAGTCGCTCTGGGAGTCAGTGGCTTATGGTTTCCCTGGCGTGCAGTTGACGGTCGATGGCAAGGCGTATCAGGCGTCCAGCGTGGTGGTGAGCAAAGGGCGGTTGTATGGCGGGCCCTATATGCTGGCACCGAACGCGGCTTCGACCAAACCGGGGTTTCAGGTGGCGCTGTTTGAAAACCCCGGCACCTTTGCCGCCTTGCTCGCCGGGGCGGCGCTGCCGCTGGGGCTGTTGCCGCGCTGTCCGGGCGTGCGGGTGATTGCTGGCCGGGAGGTTGAGTTTGCCGCCGCCAATGGGCCGATTCTCACGCAGTCCGATGGTGACCGGCTGGTTGGAACCCCGCAGATGGTGGTTGACGCATTGTCGCCGATTTCGCTGATTGTGGGGTAGTTGCAGGCGGGGGCGGGAAGGGGATAAACGAGGGGCGGAAACACTTATGGAGTACCCCTAAATGAAATCACCTGTACGCGTTGCTGTTACCGGGGCTGCCGGTCAGATTGGTTATGCCTTGCTGTTCCGCATCGCGAACGGCGATTTGCTGGGCAAGGACCAGCCGGTGATTTTGAGCCTGCTGGATTTACCGGTGGCGCAAAAAGCGCTGGGCGGGGTGATTATGGAACTCAACGACTGCGCCTTTCCGCTGCTGGCCGGCGTTGAGCCGAGCGATGACCCGAAGGCGGCGTTCAAGGATATTGATTACGGTATTTTGGTGGGCTCGCGCCCGCGTGGCCCCGGCATGGAGCGCCGCGATCTGCTGGCCGCCAATGCCGAGATTTTCAAGGTGCAGGGCAAGGCGCTGAACGACGTTGCGAAGCGCTCGGTGAAGGTGCTGGTGGTGGGCAACCCGGCCAATACCAACGCTTACATCGCCATGAAGTCGGCGCCGGACCTGCCGAAGGGCTGCATCACCGCGATGCTGCGGCTGGACCATAACCGCGCGACCTCGATGCTGGCGGAAAAAGCCGGTGTGGCGGTGGCTGATATCGACAAGGTGGCGGTGTGGGGCAACCATTCGCCAACCATGTTCGCCGATTACCGCTTTGCCACCGCGGGCGGCAAATTGCTGTCAGAGACGATCAACGACGAAACCTGGTACCGCGAGCATTATCTTGCCGCAGTGGGCAAGCGCGGCGCGGCCATCATCGACGCGCGTGGCCTCTCCTCGGCTGCCTCGGCGGCCAATGCGGCGATCGACCATGTGCGCGATTGGGCGCTGGGCACCAATGGCAAATGGGTCTCGATGGGCCTGCCTTCGGATGGCGATTACGGCGTGCCGGAAGATATCATGTTCGGAGTGCCGGTGACCTGCTCGGGCGGTGAATACACCCGCGTGAAGGGTCTGCCGATGGATGATTTCGCCAAATCGCGACTGGCGATCACGTTGCAGGAGCTGACCGAAGAACGCGATGCGGTAGCTGATTTATTGAAGTAAAAACTCACCCCGGCGGCCATTCGACGCACTGTTCGGCGCTTCTGGTGCTCACGTACTCAATGTACGCGGTGCGCCGGGTCTCGAAAAACACGACGACTGACTCACCGGGGCAAGCTATGGCGTATAAAACATCGGAGATAGCGCATGGATTTAGGTCTGGCGGGCCGTAAGGCCATTGTTTGTGCGGCCAGCAAGGGGCTGGGTCGGGCGTGCGCTTTCGCTCTGGCGCGGGAAGGCGTGGCACTGGTGATTACCGGGCGCAATGAAGATGCGTTGGAAGCCACGGCTGCTGAAATTCGCAACGCTACCGGGGTTTCAGTGCGGATTGCGCCGGGCGATATTACCACGCCCCAAGGCCGGCAGGTGGCGTTGGATTTGATGCCGGAGCCGGATATTCTGATCAATAACGCCGGTGGCCCACCGCCCGGTGATTTCCGTGATTTCACCGACCAGATGTGGCACGACGCCCTGAACGCTAACATGCTATCGCCGATCGCAATGATCAAAGCGGTGATCGATTCGATGATCGCGCAGAACTTCGGCCGGATTATCAACATCACCTCCGGCTCAGTGAAGTCGCCGATTCCCACGATCGGGCTTTCCAACGGGGCACGCGCGGGCTTGACCGGGTTTATCGGCGGGCTGTCGCGTCAGGTGGCGAAGCATAACGTGATTATCAATAATCTGCTGCCAGGAGCTTTTAACACCGACCGTCTGCGGGTGACGGAGGCAAAGGGCGCTGCTGCTGCCGGGATCACCGTTGAGGAGCAGATCGCGCGGCGGGGCGCAAGTGTGCCGACCGGACGGGTGGGCGAGCCCGAGGAATTCGGCGCCATGGCAGCATTTTTATGCAGTACGCAGGCCGGGTATATCGTCGGGCAGAATATTTTGCTGGACGGTGGCTCGTTTAACGCAACGCTCGGATAATAGCTTCTGAAGGAATTTCCCATGGACAACGCCTTTGCATCCGCGCGTCGCGTGGCATCTCTTATTAAAAATGGTAAATTATCGGTGTTGGAAACAACCGATTTTTACATCGCCCGGATTGAAGCGTTTGATGATGCGCTGAATGCGGTGGTGGTGCGCGACTTTGAGCGCGCCCGGGCACAGGCTAAACTTCTTGACCGCAACAGGAAGAAGCACAGCAAGCTGCCGCCGCTGTATGGCGTGCCGATGACTGTGAAAGAGAGCTTCGATGTCGCCGGGCTGCCGACCACCTGGGGGGTCGAAATGTCGCGCGGTAATATTGCAAAAACCGATGCGGTGGCTGTGCAGCGCTTCAAGGCGGCCGGTGCCGTGGTGCTGGGCAAAACCAACGTGCCGGTGATGCTGGCGGACTGGCAAAGCACCAACCCGATATACGGCACCACCAACAACCCTTGGGATATGGCGCGTTCGCCAGGTGGGTCATCAGGCGGTTCGGCGGCCTCGTTGGCGGCGGGATTTGCCGCACTCGAGGCGGGCAGCGACATTGGCAACAGCCTGCGTGACCCGGCGCATTATTGTGGCATTTACGCACATAAACCAACGTATGGCGTGTGCGCGATGCGCGGCCATTCATTGAATGGCAGTTACGCCCCGCCGGATATTTCCTGCATCGGCCCGATGGCGCGTACAGCGAAGGATTTGGCGATGGGCCTGAGCGTGATGGCCGGGCCGGAAGCGATTGAAAGCGGTTGGCAATTGGCGCTGCCGAAGTCTGCGATCAGTTCCCTGCAGGGTCTGCGGGTTGCGATCATGGCGGACCATGAGATTTGTCCGGTGGAAACTGAAATTTCAAATGAATTTCTGGAACTTGGCAAATTTCTGAAAAAATCCGGCGCGAAAGTTAATTATACGGCGCGGCCGGATTTTGAAGCGGGGCCGGCGTATGAGAATTTCATGATGCTGCTAAATTCGGCCTTGAGCGCACGGATGCCTGACAAGGTGATCGATAAAATGCGCGGTACGTTGGCGAGTGCGGCGGCGGATGATATGTCGCCGGTGACCATGACTGCGCGTGGCGTGCTGCTGGAGCACCGGCTGTGGCTGCGGGTGAATGAGGAGCGCGCCCGGATGCGGGCTGCCTGGGCGGAATTCTTTAAGGATTACGACGTGCTGATCTCGCCGGTCGGGTCCACCGCCGCCGTATTGCACGACCATTCCGGCAATATGAGCGAGCGGACCATAACGGTGAACGGCAAGCCGATGGTTTTCGGCCAGCAATTATTCTGGGCCGGGTATTCCTGTAATTTTGGCCTACCTTCCACCGCGGCACCTTTAGGAATGACAAAGTCCGGCCTGCCGTTCGGCATGCAGATCATCGGTGCGCCCTACGCCGATTTTACCACCATCGCGGTGGCGGATTTGCTGGAAAAACACTGGTTGGGGTTCAGCCCGCCGCCGGCATATGATTTATAAAATGCTGCCGGGGGTTCCTTAAGGCCGCTTCCCTGCCATATCAGGGGGAATGATTTATCCGATATCCGACCATTTTGACGGCACGCTTTTTTTCAATCCTGAACCCACCATCCGGCGAACCTCCGGTAAAAGGCGGGGCATTGCCTCCATTATGTGGTCGCGCTGGCGGGGCAAGCCCGGTAGCTGGGCTACCTGGCCGAAGCATATTGAGAACGCCGCTTACCCGCCGCCCGCCGGCGAGGTGCCGGTGGGCCAGGTGGATGTAACATTCATCGGCCATGCCTCGTTTTTGTTGCGGCTGCCGGGGCTGAATGTGCTGACCGACCCGGTGTTTTCCAAGCGCTGCTCGCCGGTGGGGTTCATCGGGCCCAAACGGGTGCGCGACCCCGGCCTGGCGATTGCGGATTTGCCGAAGATCGATTTACTGCTGCTTTCGCATAACCACTATGATCATTGTGATGTGGCGAGTTTGCAGACGTTGCATAAAAAATTTCCTGGGATGCGGATTGTGACCAGCCTGGGTAATGCGAAGTTTCTGGCGAGCAAGCGAATATCAGGGGTCGCGGAGCTCGATTGGTGGCATACGCATGGGCTGGGTGAGACCCGCATTACCGCCGTACCGGCGCGGCATTTTGCGGCGCGCACGCTCAATGACCGCAATAAAACCCTGTGGGCGGGGTTTATGCTGGAGCATCGCGGCCAGAAGCTCTATTTTGCCGGGGACACCGGCTACACGAAGTTTTTCACTGACATCCGCGAGCGCCTGGGCGCACCTGACATCGCGCTACTGCCCATCGGCGCGTACGAGCCGCGCTGGTTCATGGGGCCGGTGCATATGAACCCGGAAGACGCGGTAAAGGCCTTTGCCGATTTGGGCGCCAAGCGGGCGGTCGGCATGCATTTCGGCACCTTCCAACTCACCGCCGAACCCATCGACGCCCCGGAAAAGGATTTGGCGCTGGCCCGCGACGCCGCTGGCCTGCCAGGCGACGCCTTCACCACCCTGGAATGCGGCGAAACCCGGCGGTTTTAGAGGCGGGGGCCACTAGAAACTCTGGATGAAAATTCCCTCTGGCGAGCCAGTTGGGAGTGGTTTTTGAGAACCGGAGCGGAGCGTACTTAAGGTACGTGAGCACCGGAAGCGCAGAAAACCGCTGCCAAATGACCGCCAGAGTAGAATTTGCACCAGAGTTTTGGAGCGGGTAGCGGGAATCGAACCCGCGCATCAAGCTTGGGAAGCTAACAGGCTACCATTACATCATACCCGCCTTGCGGTAAGTGATAATCCGCCAGCATTGACCGCGCAAGTATTGACCATGCAAGCCAGCGAGGTTACCCAAAAGGACCTCGTGATTTGTCCGGCCGGATTGCGGCGAGGTTAAATAAACGCGCTAAAGAGGCTATGGCGTGCGCATACGCCATTACCGCGTTGGGCGGCCGGGCGTTATTGGTAGAGTGAGCCTGGATATGACCGAGACCCCGAAGCGCCGTATTGCCACCGATTTAATTCATGCCGGGCGCATCCGCTCTGATATGGCAGAGACCTCGGAGGCGTTGTTCCTCACCTCCGGCTTTGTATATGATAGTGCCGAGCAGGCCGAGGCGGTATTCAATAACGAGATTCCGCACTACCAATACACCCGCTTTGCCAACCCGACGGTGGCGATGCTGGAGGGCAAGCTGGCGAGGATTGAGGGCGCAGAAGCCTGCCGCTGCACAGCCACCGGCATGGCGGCAGTGCATTCAGCCATGCTGAGCCATTTGAAAACCGGCGACCGGGTGGTGGCGGCGCGGGCGCTGTTTGGCTCCTGCCATTGGATTGTAAGCACGCTGCTGCCGCAATACGGCATTGAGAGCGTGTTTGTGGATGGCAGTGACCTGGCGGCCTGGGGGGCGGCGCTTGCCCAAAAGACCGCGCTGGTGCTGCTGGAGACGCCTTCCAACCCGATGCTGGATATTGTGGATTTGCGGGCGGTTTGTGAGATGGCGCATGCCGCCGGCGCGATTGTGGTGGTGGATAACGTGTTTGCCACGCCGCTGTTGCAGCGGCCCATGGCGTTTGGCGCCGATGTGGTGGTGTATTCCGCCACCAAGCATATGGACGGCCAGGGCCGGGTGCTGGGCGGCGCGGTGCTGGGCAGTAAAAAATGGATCGACGAGGTGTTTCAGCCGTTTTTCAGGAACACCGGGCCTTCAATGTCGCCGTTCAATGCCTGGGTGATTTTGAAGGGGCTGGAGACCATGGCGCTGCGGGTGGCCGCGCAGTCGGCCAATGCTGAAAAGGTAGCGGCGTTCCTGGCCTCGTCGCCGAAGATTGCGCGGGCACTTTACCCCACGCGGGCGGATCATCCGCAGCAGGCTTTGGCAATGGCGCAGATGTCGGCGGGCGGGACCCTGGTGGCGTTTGAGGTGAAGGGCGGCAAGGCGGCGGCATTCCGGCTGATGAACGCGTTCCAGATTATCACCATTTCTAACAATCTGGGCGACACCAAGTCGCTGGCGACGCATCCGGCCACCACCACCCATATGCGAATCGGCGCGGCAGAGCGGGCGAAACTGGGGATTACCGATGGGATGATCCGGCTCTCGGTGGGGCTTGAGGACGCCCAGGACTTGATTGAGGACTTAGGCCAGGCGCTGGAGCAGGTTTGAGGGTAAGAATTTAATCCTCGTTATTTAATTTGGTGTAGAAGGAATATTGTGCGGGCAGGTCCGCCCGTGGAACAACCATGCCGGATTTGCAATCAGTGTTTCTTTCGACCACATGCGGGCTGTGAATAACATGACAAATCTGCCCCCGCGGCACCGTAGCCATCTGCATCAGCTTGAAGCTGAAAGCATCGAGATCATGCGTGAAGTTGCGGCCGAGTTCCGCAACCCGGTGATGCTGTATTCCATCGGCAAGGATTCCGCGGTGATGCTGCATCTGGCACTCAAGGCGTTTTATCCGGGCAAGCTGCCGTTTCCGCTGCTGCATGTGGATACCACCTGGAAATTCCAGGAGATGATCAAGTTCCGCGATGATACCGCCAAGCGGCTGGGGCTGGAATTGCTGGTGCATACCAATGAGGAAGGCCGGGCGGCGGGGATCAACCCGTTCGACCATGGCGCTTCCACCTATACCAACGTGATGAAAACCGAGGCGCTGAAGCAGGCGCTGAATAAATTTGGTTTCGATGCGGCGTTTGGCGGGGCGCGGCGCGATGAGGAAAAATCCCGTGCCAAGGAGCGGATATTCTCGTTCCGTACCAGTAATCATGGCTGGGACCCCAAAGTGCAGCGGCCGGAATTATGGCGGCTGTTCAACACGCGCATTTCGCCCGGCGAATCGATCCGGGTGTTTCCGCTTTCCAATTGGACCGAGGCGGATATCTGGCAATATATCGAGCAGGAAAACATCCCGATCGTGCCGCTGTATTTTGCCGCCCTGCGCCCGGTGGTGGAACGTAACGGCCAGTTCATTATGGTGGATGATGAGCGCTTCAAATTTTTGCCAGGTGAGGCCGTACAGCAGCGGTTGGTGCGGTTCCGCACGCTCGGCTGCTACCCGCTGACCGCCGCGGTTGAAAGCGATGCCGATACGATCAATAAAATTGTCGATGAGATGCTGGCGGCGCGAACCTCGGAGCGCAGTGGCCGGCTGATCGACCATGATGAATCCGGCGCGATGGAGAAGAAAAAGCGCGAGGGGTATTTTTGATGGCCGCACAGATGCAAACCAATCTGGCGGCGCAACGCTCATTGCTGCGGGTTCTCACCTGCGGCTCGGTGGATGATGGTAAATCCACGCTGATCGGGCGGTTGCTTTATGACACTCAATCGGTGCCGGATGATCAGATTGTCTCGCTCGCCAATGATTCCAAAAAATTTGGCACCACCGGCGCGGATATGGATTTTGCGCTGCTGGTTGATGGTCTGCAAGCCGAGCGCGAGCAGGGCATCACCATCGATGTGGCGTACCGGTTTATGGGTACGGCGTCGCGCAAATTCATCATCGCCGATACGCCGGGGCATGAGCAATATACTCGAAATATGGTGACTGGCGCGTCGGGCGCGGAGTTGGCCATTTTGCTGGTGGATGCGCGTAAGGGCATTCAGGTGCAGACCCGCCGGCATGCGTTTATCTGTGCGCTGCTGGGCATCAAGCATATCGTGCTGGCGGTGAATAAAATTGATTTGATGGGCTATAGCCAAAGCGTTTTTGAAACCATCAAATCCGAGTTCGCGGCATTCTCGGGCAAGTTTGGTTTCAAGGATATTGTGGCGATTCCGCTCTCGGCCCGGTTTGGCGATAATGTGGCGGGCAAGTCGGCGGCGATGCCATGGTATCACGGGCCAACCTTGCTCGCGCATCTGGAACAGGTGGATACGGCTGAGGATTTGGTTGCCATGCCGTTCCGGATGGCGGTGCAATGGGTGAACCGGCCGAACCTGGATTTTCGTGGATTTTCCGGCACGGTGGGCTCGGGTTTTGTGCGTCCGGGTGATAAGGTCACGGTGGCGGGTTCAGGCGCTGCGGCGCAGGTGGCGCGGATTGTCAGTTACGACGGCGACCAGCCCGAGGCGATTGCGGGTGATGCCATTACCCTGGTGCTCGATACTGAAATTGATGCCTCGCGCGGCGATGTGTTTGCCGCCCCCACTGACCTGCCGGAGGTGAGCGAGCAGTTTGCCGCTGATATCGTGTGGATGTCGGACGTGCCGATGCTGCCGGGGCGCAGCTATTTGTTCCGGGTGGGCACGCGCAGCGTGGCGGGCACCATTACCAAGCTGAAGTATAAAACCGATGTCAACAGCTTTGAGCATATTGCAAGTAACGACCTGGCACTAAACGAAATCGCCACGGTCAATGTCTCGCTGAGCGCACCAGTGGCGTTTGATGCGTATGATGTCAACCGGCGCACCGGCGCGTTCATCATCATCGACCGGGTGAGCAATGCAACGCTGGCGGCGGGGATGATAAGGTTTGGGCTGCGGCGCTCAACCAATGTGCATCGCCAGGTGCTGACGGTGGATAAGGCGGCGCGGACCGCGCTGAATGGCCATAGACCGGCGATATTGTGGTTCACCGGCTTATCCGGTTCGGGCAAATCCACCATCGCCAACACCGTGGAAGCCAAGCTGCACGCCCTGGGCGCGCACACCTACATGCTGGATGGCGATAATGTGCGCCACGGGCTGAACCGTGATTTAGGCTTCACCGATACCGACCGGGTGGAGAATATCCGCCGGGTGGCGGAGGTGGCGAAGCTGTTTGCCGATGCCGGGTTGATCGTGCTGGTATCGTTCATCTCGCCGTTTCGGGCGGAGCGGCAGATGGCGCGGGAACTGGCCGGGCCGGGGCAGTTTTTTGAGGTGTTTGTGGATACCCCGATTGAGGTCTGCCGCCAGCGCGACCCGAAGGGCCTTTATAAAAAGGCCGACGCCGGGCAGATTGCTAATTTCACAGGTATCTCCAGCCCGTATGAGCCGCCCCAGGCGCCGGAGTTTCATTTGCTGACCGCGCAGGCTTCTCCTGAGCAAACCGCGCAGATGATTATTGATGGGTTGAGCGGCTTGTTTGCCGGGCCGGATGCGCTTGACTGAGCTGTCATGTTTTCGGCGTTGGCAGGGCGGAATCTGGCTGGTATGACACCTGGAACCTAACCAACCACCAGGAGTGCAAACATGTCGGCCACCGCTACCTTTACCCGGCTTGCCCGCGCTGATTTGGCTGAACTGGTTGAGGCCGCAAATGACGAAGACCCGCAGGCCTTCATGAGCTATCTGGCTGCTAACGGCACTTCGGTGGCGGACTATGACTGGGATGGCGAGGTGTTCGAGGTGCTGCTGCCGGTGCTCTCCGAGGAATACGATATCGACCTGGAGACCAGCGAAAACGAGGTGGTGGCCGACCTTGCTGAGGCGATGGAGGCGATGGTGGTGATTTTGACCGTCGATGACAAGGCTAAGTATCTGGAATCGCTCAACCCGGAGAATTTCACCAAAAAGGAACTGCGCGAAGCCTACGAAGATTTTGCCGAGGAGGAAGAGGAAGAGGCTGGCGACATGATGCTGGAGGGTATCACAGCCTTGCACACCGCTTTAGGTGAGGTTGATGCCGACCATGTGGTGGTTGTGGTGGTTGGGTAGGCGATCTGCCCCGCGCCCCCTGCACCCGCGCCGCCCGGCCGCAGCCCGCGTGAGTTAACGCAATTTCGGCCGCGTTGTGCAGGGGTCGAGCCAACGATGGCTCGATATGAAGGCTCAATACATCGAGGACAGCACCGGCCGCAGCCGTTTGATCTCCTCAAGCGCCCGCCCCGTACCAAGGGCCACGCATTGCAGCGGGTTTTCCGCCACCATCACAGGCAAGCCGGTGGAAACGCGCAGCACTTCATCCAACCGGTGCAGCAATGCCCCGCCGCCGGTTAGCATGATGCCTTTATCCACAATATCAGCCGCCAGTTCCGGCGGGCAGTTTTCCAGCGCCACTTTCACGGCCTCGACGATCTGCCCAATCGGCTCAGCCAGGCTTTCGGCAATCTGTCGCTGCGTCACGGTCACTTCCCGCGGCACGCCATTGATTAGATCGCGGCCTTTCAGGAAGCGCGTCGGGCCGTCCTGGTCGTTATCTACCCAGGCCGCGCCGATATCCATTTTGATCCGCTCGGCCGAACTCTCACCGATCAGCAAATTAAACTGCCGGCGGATATATGAGATAATGGCTTCATCCATCTTGTCGCCACCAACTCGCACCGAGCGTGCATATACAATACCGCCCAGCGAGATCACCGCCACTTCGGTCGTGCCGCCGCCGATATCCACCACCATCGAGCCGGAAGGCTCGGTCACCGGCAAGCCAGCGCCAATCGCCGCCGCCATCGGTTCTTCGATGAGCAAAACTTTCCGCGCCCCAGCGGATTCCGCGGATTCTTGAATCGCCCGGCGCTCCACCGCGGTCGAACCCGACGGCACGCAAATGATAATCAGCGGCGAGGCAAAGCCGCGGCGGTTATGCACTTTACGGATAAAATGCTTGATCATTTCCTCCGCCACTTCGAAATCGGCGATCACGCCATCCCGCAGCGGCCGGATGGCCTGAATATTTCCTGGTGTCCGGCCCAGCATCTGCTTGGCCTCCTCACCCACGGCCAGCACATGCTTGCGGCCCTTCACATCGGCGATGGCAACAACAGACGGCTCGGCAAGTACGATCCCCCGGCCTTTGACATAAACCAACGTATTAGCGGTACCGAGGTCGATGGCCATGTCGGCTGACATGATCCCTAGAATTCGAGCAAACATTAACATCCTTCCTACGCATTTGGGACGCAAGCTCACATGGTCCCGCAGGCAGGCTGGGCTTACAGAACTGGTCCTGCCGCTGCAAGTGCAGCTACGAGCACATCAGCTCAGCATTGCGGCTCATCCTCAGGCGCGAACCTAAGCGCTTCATTAAGCTTTAGTCAGACCGCCAGCTTTGGGCTGGAAATCATCGTTTCCCGAAAAATATAGCAGGTGTGATGCAACAATCAGGAGCACTCATCATGCTACGCAAATTCACCGCACCGGCTTTGCTGGTTTTATCCCTCTCCACCTTGGCTGGCTGTGGGTATTCGCCTGGTCATCGGGCACTTACCGGTGGCGCGATCGGTGCTGCGGGGGGTGCTATCATTGGGGCAGCTACCGGCATGGGAGCCGGAACGGGGGCGCTGATCGGTGCCGGCGCCGGCGCCCTTACAGGGGCCGCAACCACCCATAACCAACTTAATCTTGGCCACTAAGGAAGGGCGGCAGCCCGCTATCTGTCTCGTCATGGCCGCGAAAGCGGCCACGACGGCTTAACCTAGCTTGCCAGCGCCGCCGGGGCGGTCCGCGCCCGCTTCACCAGCAGCTTATTCAAGGCGTGCAAATATGCCCGCGCCGCCGCCACGATGGTATCGGTATCAGCACCCTGGCCATCAACCAGCTTGCCATCCTCCTCCAGCCGCACCGAGCATTTCGCCTGCGCGTCGGTGCCTTCAGTAACCGCACCCACCGAGAACAAACGTAACTCCGCGGTATGCGGGAAAATCGCGTGAATGGCGTTGAAGGTGGCATCCACCGGCCCATCGCCCAGCGCCTCGGCGGTGTGCACGGTGCCATCTACATCCAGCTCCAGCAGCGCCCGCGGCTTGGCCTTTGAGCCCGCCCACAATTCCAGCGAGACGAATTTAATCCGCTGATGGTCGCGCATCACCTCGTCATCGACCAGCGCCACAATGTCATCGTCGTAAACAATCTTTTTGCGGTCAGCCAAATCCTTGAACCGGCGAAATGCATCGTTCAAGGCGTTATCACCCAATTCGCCGTAACCCAGCGTCGCCAATTTATCGCGGAACGCCGCCCGGCCCGAATGTTTGCCCATCACCAGCGAGGTTTTCTGCCAGCCCACGCTCTCCGGCGTCATAATCTCATAAGTGGCGGCGTTTTTCAGCATCCCATCCTGATGAATGCCCGATTCATGCGCAAACGCATTACGGCCCACAATCGCCTTGTTGGGCTGCACATCAAACCCGGTGATGGTCGCCAGCAGCTTGGAGGTCCGCAAAATCCGCGTGGTGTCAATATTATGCACATAAGGCGCCACATCCGGCCGGGTACGAATCGCCATCGCCACTTCTTCCAAAGCCGCATTCCCGGCACGCTCGCCGATGCCGTTGATGGTGCACTCAATCTGCCTTGCCCCGGCCTTCACCGCCGCCAGAGTATTCGCCACCGCCAGACCCAAATCATTATGGCAATGGGTGGAGAAAATGGCTTTCTCCGCCCCCGGCACGCGTTCGCGCACCATGCTGAAAATCCGCGCCATATCCTCCGGCACCGCATAACCCACGGTATCGGGGATATTGATGGTGGTAGCGCCCGCCGCAATCGCGGCTTCCACGCACCGGCATAAAAAATCCGGGTCGGTGCGGCTGCCATCCTCGGCGGACCATTCCACGTCATCGGTGTAATCGCGCGCCAGCGTCACGGAGGCCGTCACCGCCGCCAACACGGCCTCCGGCTCCATCCGCAATTTGTACTTCATGTGCAGCGGCGAGGTTGAAATAAAGGTATGAATCCGCTTGCGCTCAGCGGCTTTCACAGCTTCCCCGGCGCGGATGATATCCGCCGCGCCGGACCGCGCCAGCCCTGCGATCACAGGGCCTTTCACGGTCTCCGCAATGGTTTTCACACTGTCAAAATCGCCGATGCTGGCGATCGGGAACCCGGCTTCGATCACATCGACACCCAGTTCGGCCAGCATTTCCGCCATCCGCACTTTTTCGTCGAGGTTCATCGAAAACCCTGGCGATTGCTCGCCGTCACGCAACGTGGTGTCGAACATGATCACGCGATTCGCGCTGACCTGGCCGAAATTAGGATGATTGATGCTCATAAACTTGCTCCGCTACACGCTCAGAATGCCAATGGAAATTTAACGAGGGCATTTCCCCTGAACGTTGCCGGCTGACGATGAGGTCGCGCGGCTTGACTACGCCCAGGGGTGCGTAAGTCGAAGGAGGAGTCCAAAAATGGTCTCGGGCAATGCCATAACGTGACGCTAGGACAATCCGTCGCGTTGAGCAAGGCAACTCCCGCAACCCGGCCTTTCAAATTTCGGCCATGAAAAACCCGGCATAGCCGTATCGCCATGCCGGGTTTGGGAACCAGAACCCTCAGCCTGCTGAGGGTCGCAGTCGCGCCATTTCCTCTTTCAATCGCAATTTCTCCAGCTTCAACTTGGCCAATTGCCCGTCATCAGGGCGCGGCCGGGAATCCTCCAAGTGAATTTTTGTCTCCAAACTGGCGTGACGCTCTTTGAGCGCTTCGATATGCGATTGCAGGCTCATAATCCCTCCTGAAAAAGTGGGGTAGGCGATGTTGCCGTATCAAATCCGGGAACCCCCGGACTTATGAGGCTAACCCCATTGCCACATCTTTGTCATCTGAATAAACGCACACTTAAATCGTATTGCCAAAGATTTCGGTTCCAGCCGACAAGGATTCGCTCTATGGCTCCGCCATGCTGACCGACAAAGACAACCTCCTCCGCCGCCTGCACGCGCTGCGCAGCGAACACCGGGACCTCGATACCGTGATCGCCCGCATCACCGAGCACAGCCCGCTCGACCAGTTGCAGATCCAGCGGCTTAAAAAGCGCAAACTCGGCCTGAAGGATGAAATTGCCTGGCTGGAAAGCCGCCTGATCCCGGACCGCACCGCATGAACAAACCTCTGGTTGGTATCATCATGGGCAGCCGGTCAGACTGGCCCGTGATGCAGCATGCCGCAGACATCCTGCAAAAACTCGGCGTGGCGTACGAGGCCAAGGTGGTCTCGGCGCACCGCACGCCGCAACGGCTGTTTAACTACGCCACCTCGGCCCAGGCCCGCGGCTTGAAAATCATCATCGCCGGCGCCGGCGGGGCGGCGCATCTGCCGGGCATGGCAGCTTCCATGACCATTCTGCCGGTTCTGGGCGTACCCGTGGCCAGCACCGCGTTGCAGGGTCAGGATAGTTTACTTTCAATCGTGCAGATGCCGGGCGGCATTCCGGTCGGCACGTTGGCCATCGGCAAGCCCGGCGCCATCAACGCCGGGATTTTGGCAGCCTCCATCCTGGCGTTATCGGACCCCGCGTTGAGCACCCGCCTCGCCGCCTTGCGGGCCGAACAAACCGAAGCCGTTCCCGAATTTCCCGAATGAGCTTACCCCCTGGTTCGACCATCGGCATCATTGGCGGCGGCCAATTAGGCCGGATGTCCGCGATGGCCGCCGCCCGCCTGGGCTACCGCGCCCATATTTTCACCCCGGAGCCTGACAGCCCGGCTGCGCTGGTGGCCGCCCAGACCACCGTGGCGGCCTATACCGACCAAGCCGCGCTGAAAATCTTTGCCGCCACGGTGGATGTGGTTACTTTTGAGTTCGAGAACATCCCCGCCACCAGCCTGCAATTGCTCACCAGCCTGAAGCCGGTGCACCCAAGTGCTGAGGTTTTGGCGATCAGCCAGGACCGCCTCGCCGAAAAAGCCTTCCTGAACAGCATCGGCGTCCCCACCGCGCCCTATGCCGCCGTCGAATCCGAGGCTGACCTCGCCGCCGCCATTGCCACGCTTGGCCTGCCCGCTGTGCTGAAAACCACCCGGCTCGGCTACGACGGCAAGGGCCAGGCCATGCTGCGCACCCAGCATGACGCCGCCGCCGCCTTCGCCGCCCTCGCCCCCAAGCCGCTGGTGCTGGAAGGCTTCATCAATTTTGCCTGCGAAATCTCAGTTATCGTCGCCCGTAGCGCCGATGGCAGCATCGCCAGCTTCGACCCCGTTGAGAACCGCCACAAACACCATATTCTCGACCTCACGCTGGCCCCCGCCCCGCTGCCGCTGGAGATCTTGGCCGAGGCCACCCGCCTGGGCCGGTTGATTGCCGAGAAACTCAACCTCACCGGCTTGCTGGCGGTGGAGATGTTCGTCACCGCCACCGGCACGCTGCTGGTCAATGAAATCGCGCCGCGCCCGCATAATTCCGGCCACTGGACCCTCGATGCCTGCCCGGCCAGCCAGTTCGAGATGCACATCCGCGCGGTTGCCGGCCTGCCGTTGCCGCCGGCATCCCGCCATTCAGACGCGGTGATGAAAAACCTGATCGGCCCGGATGACATGGCGGACTGGCCCGCCATTGTAGCCACGCCTGGCCTGATCCCGCACCATTACGGCAAAACCGTCGCCCGGCCGGGCCGCAAAATGGGCCACATCAACCGCCTGTTCCCCAAAGGCAGCCTGCCGGGGGACTTCGGGATCATGGACGCGCTGAAGTACCGGGACTAACCCCGCGCGCCCCGAAAATCGCCGAACCCACCCTTACATGCGTCGCCCCGCAGGCAATCGCCGCTTCAAAATCGCCTGACATTCCCATCGAGCGTACCGCCAGCCCATGTGCATCTGCCATCGCCACCAACCGCTTGAAATACGGCACCGGGTCTTCATCGGCGGGCGGAATACACATCAGCCCGGTCACCGAAGCGCCAAAGCGCGCCCGCATGTCCCTAATAAATCCATCAGCATCCGCCACCGCCACGCCGGATTTTTGCGGCTCGTCGCCGATATTCACCTGCACCAGCAAATCCGGGCATTTACCCACCGTCGTCGCCGCGTTTGCAATGGCATCCGCCAGTTTGGGGCGGTCGAGCGTCTCGATCAAATGGCACAGCCGCACCGCCTCCTTGGCTTTATTGGTCTGCAAGCCGCCGATCAGATGCAGCCGCGCCGCCGGATATTGCGCCAGCAGCGCCGGAAACTTCGCCGCCGCCTCCTGCAGCCGGTTCTCGCCAAACGCCATCTGCCCCGCCGCCAGCACTGCCGCCACTGCTTCCGGCCCATGGGTCTTGGAGACCGCCACCAGGGTCACATCCTCCGGCCGCCGCCCTGCCGCCAGTGCGGCATAGTGAATTCGTGCCAGCACACTGGCGAGCGCTTCGGGGACAGATATAAGGTTAGCCATGGACCAAGGGTTACTAACCTGGGCACGCCAGGTAAAGCGGCGGCGGCGCAATAAGCTCCCCATCCTATGGCTGTTCACCGACGCCGTGCGGCTGCCCGACCCGTTGCCCAGTATCGCAGCACTGCCGCCGGGCATCAGCGGCGTGGTGTTCCGCCATGACGGCACACCGGGTCGCGCGGCCCTGGGCGAGCGCATCGCCAAACTCTGCAAAGCCCGGCGGATCGCCCTGGTGGTGGCGGGCGATGCAAGCCTCGCCGCCCGTCTGCACGCCGGGGTGCATCTGCGTGGCGGACGTGCTGCGGCCCACCCCCGGCCCCCCACCGGCCTGCATACGGCCTCGGCCCATAATATGGCGGAGGTCATCCGCGCCCGCCGTGCCAAGGCCGAGATTATCTTTATCTCACCGGCGTTCTCCACCGGCAGTCACCCCGGCGGACGCACATGGGGCCCCTGCCGGTGGCGGCGGCTGGCGGCCTGCGCCAAACCCGCCAAAGCCTACGCATTAGGCGGAATTAACGGGAAAACGGTCAAACAACTGGCAGGTTTTAGTTGCGGCGCAGCATCAATTCAGGCCCTGTCAAATGCTTTTTAACTGTAATGTCATATTGTTGTGGCGGTTGCGCCACACCTGCCAGCAATTAAGCAAAATCCGCATTTCAGACATTGCCTCAGACCCCCGTTCTGGCTTTTAACATCACCGGCCTTACGCTCGCGGTTCAATGATTCGCGCAGTTGAATTTTTGGTCGCGTTTTAGTCGGTTGTTTTAATTCTGGCCGGGCATCCGGCTTTTCTGGGAGATTTTCATGCGTAAACTTCTTTTGGCTTCCGTAGCCACCGTGGCAGGTTCCCTCGCCATGACCGCTGGTGCACAAGCCCAGCCTGTTAAAGCCCCTGCTCCAGGCGCCGTGGTCGTTCATTTGAACGGCGCGCTCGCTTTCGAAATGACTGCGGTGAACACCCCGTCTTCTAACGCCACCAAATACTCCACCATCAATGATATCGGCTTCCTGCGTCTGTATCCGGGCTTTGATGCCACCACCGAAGGCGGCCTGCAGTACGGTGTTGCTGCCGAAATTCGTGACACCTCATCCAGCACAGCCGGCGTGGGCGTGAACAGCAACGTGACTTCAGGCGGTGGTTCGGGAGCTTTGTATCTCCGTCGGGCCTATGGCTATGTTGGCACCGCCAGCGCTGGTTACCTGCGCTTTGGCCAGACTGACAGCGCCTTTACCTTGATGCAGGATGGCGTGCTTGAAGGCTTTGGTGATGGCCAAGGCTGGAATGGTGATGGTAATTTGTCTGATGTTAGCTTTGCTAGCCCCAGCGAATTCACCTTCTCTGACGTTGGTGGGCTTTATACCACGTCTAAAGTTGTTTACGTCTCGCCTTCTTTCGCGGGTTTCAACTTTGCTGTTGGCTTTGAGCCGAACTCCAACGCGTTCAACCAGGGCGAAAACCTTGGCACTGCGCCAGTTAATTCTCAGAGCTCGGTTGAAGCGCCTGTTGTCAATAGCGTTAGCAACAACGGCAATCGTCGTCGCAACACCATCGATGCGATGGTTGGCTACACCACTGAAATGGATGGCGTTGGCTTGAAGGCTTCTGCTGGTTATCTCGACGCTTCACCGCTCGGCAACAACTCTGTTGTGGCAGTTCACGAGAAGAACATGGGCGTTGCTCAATTCGGCGCCCAGGTTACCTACGCCGGGCTGGCCGTTGGCGCTAACGTAAAGACCGGTGCTGTCAATGGCGGCTACGGCTTCCTGACCGCCGGCCAGCGTCATGGTACGTCGGTTATCGTTGGCTCAACCTACACCATGGGCCCGGTTGTGGTCGGTGGTTACTACCTGCACGTGTCAGACGCCGGTGGTTACACCCCAACCAACGGCGACAGCCCCTACAAAACCACCAATGGCGTGGCTTTGGGTGCGACCTACAACATCTCCCCGCACTTCGCGACCTATGCAGAATTCCTGTATGGTGAAGAGCGCCAGAACACTGCTGCGGCCCCGATCAAGGCCCACCAGGATGGCGTGGCTGTCGGTGCAACTCTCAAGTGGTAATGTGATTTTCTAAATCGCATGTTTGCAAAGGCAGCGGGGCAACCTGCTGCCTTTGTTTTTTGCGCTAAACCCTTGGCGGCACCGCTATAGCGGACTAAAGACCTCGGGCTATCTATCGTCCAAAATTTAGTTTGGGGTTGTTCATGGTTTTGTATGTCAGTCGGTTAAAAAATATCGTCGTACTCTCAACGGCGTTGGCGATTTCCGCCTGCTCTGCAATTCCCAAACCGCAGTCAGCCGTTGGAAACATTGCCAATTATCAGTCAATGGGTGTTGCGGGTACACCCGTGGCACCTGGTAGCGGCGGATTGCTGAGCATATTCAATGGCAAGGGTAACACCCCCAACACCGCCACCGGCATTCAGGTGAACGCCTATCTCTGGCGCGCCACTTTGGACACCCTGTCCTTCATGCCGCTGGTCTCGGCTGACCCATTCGGCGGCGTGATCATCACCGACTGGTATTCACCCCCGGCCACCCCGAATGAGCGTTTCAAGGCCAATGCCTATATCCTCAGCCAGACCATGAGCGCCAATGCCATCAAGGTTTCGCTGTTCCATCAGGTGCTGCAAAACGGCCAATGGATAAGCGCCAACGTTGACCCCGCCACGGTCAACGGCCTGGAAGACCGCATTCTGGCCCGCGCTGCCGACCTGAAGGCCGAAGCGCAGAATACCAAGCAGTAATCTCTCCCCGGCCTTTGTCAGCAGGGTAAAAACCAGGCTGACAAAGGCTTTATTTCCCCCCGGTATGGGCCTCGATCAGGGATAATAGCCCGTCGATAATCTGCCCTGGGGTGGGCGGGCAGCCTGAGATCATTAAATCAACCGTGAGAATGGAATCAGCGCCGCCGGTAATGGCGGGGGAGCCTTTGAACACGCCGCCGTCAACCGCGCAGTCACCTACCGCGATGGTGAAAACCGGGTCCGGCATGGCGGCGCGAGTCTGGCGCAGCGCCTCGGCCATGTTGCGGGCGGCAACGCCGGTGATGAGCAATACATCGGCATGGCGCGGGCTGGGGGTGAAGGACAGGCCGTATTGGGTGAGGTCGTACACCATGTTCTGAATGGCGCGCAGTTCCAACTCGCAGCCGTTGCAGGAGCCTGCATCAACATGGCGGATGGCGAGGCTGCGGCCAAGTTTTTCATTGGAGAGATTTTGCAGGCGCTCAGCCAGGGCAGCGGCGGTGCTGTGCCCGGCCTCGCGCGGGGCGCGGGGTTTGGTGAGCAGATGCTGCGCGAGCGTGGACCACACCATTACAGGTCGACTCCGGAATATGACGCGTTGACGGATTTATTGATCAGCGGGAAATCTGCGATGATGCTGGTGCAGGCTGCATGTTCGACCAGCGGCCAATGCAGGGTGCTGGCATCGGCGAGGAAGATGTCGGTGATCAATCCAGTGTCGATATTCAACCAGTGCCAGACCGGACCGCGGAAGCTTTCCGCCACACCCAACCCCATGCCGGAGGTGGCGGGCGGGGCGAGGGCGATCTGGCCATCGGGCAGGTGGTTCAGCAGGGTGCGGATCATGCGGTAGCTTTCGGCCAGTTCGGCCAGCCGGATTTTGACGCGGGCGGCCACGTCGCCCTCGGTTTCCACCGGCACGCTGAGTTCCATCAGCTCGTAGGGGGCGTAGCCGGGGTTGATGCGGGCGTCAGTCTGGCGGCCCGAGGCGCGGCCAGTGACGCCGCCGGCGGCGTAGCGGGCGGCGAGGTGGGTTCCGATATGGCCGGTGCCGACCAGACGGTCCTGCAGGCTGGCGTAATCCTCGAATACCCGCGTCAGGCCGGGTAGTTCGGTTTCCAACGCATCGAGGGTGCGGCGGATGGCATCGGCGCCGCCGGTTTTAATGTCGCCCGCGATACCGCCGGGGATGACCATGTCCATCATCAGCCGGTGGCCGAAGGCGGCGCTGGCGGCGGCGCAGAGGGATTCGCGGTGCCAGGCGAAGCGGGCGTCAAGGAAGGCGAACCCGGCGTCACCGGCGATGGCGCCTATGTCGGAGGTATGGTTGGCCATGCGCTCCAGCTCGGCCATCACGGCGCGTAAATGTACCGCGCGCGGCGGCGGGGTGAGGCCGAGGGCGGCCTCGGTGGCGTGGGCGAAGGCCAGCGAATGCGCCACGGTGGCATCGCCCGAGATGCGGGCGGCGAAGCGGGCGGCGTTGCGTGGCGATTTGCCGCGCATCAGCGCCAGCGTGCCCTTGTGGGTATAGCCGAGGCGAGCTTCGAGCTTCAGGACCTTTTCACCGATGATCGAGAAACGGAAATGGCCGGGTTCGATGATGCCGGCGTGGATCGGGCCAACCGCCATCTGGTGCACGCCATCGCCAGGGGCAGGGCGGAATTCTGGCCAGGGGGCGGTGCCGTTGGGGCTGAGGAAATGTTCGATGGCGGTGTTGGCGTGGGTTACGCCGCTGGCTTTGTGGCCGTTGAGGTCCTGGCCGAGTTTCTCGAACCAGGCCGCGCCGGGGTGCTTGGGCGAGAGCGCCGGGTACGTGCCGTCCTCAAGGCTGGTGGTGATCAGGCCGGTGTCGAACAGCGCATAGGCCAGCTCGCCGCTGGTCCATAATGCAATAAATTCGCCGCTGTGATTTTGCCAGAAATGGGCTGAAAGATTAGGCGGGGTCATTGCAGGGTGTCCGCAATGTGAGAGAGCAGGGTGACGAGGGCAACCGGCATGGCAAAGGCCAGCAGCAGCACCAGAATGAGATGGGCATAGATGGTGATGATATCAGCCCCGGCTTTTTGCGGTTTGGCGCTGGCGGGGGCGGGGGCAAAACCCACCGGGCCGACCTGGCGGATGATGGCGATGGCGCAGAGCAGCAGTCCGGCGCCCAGCGGGAGTGAATAATACGGGTCGCGGATGATGGTCTGGCTGATGATGAGGTATTCGCTGGTGAATAGTCCCGAGGGCGGCAGGCCGGTTAGGGCGAAAATGCAAATGACCAGCAGCCAGCCGAGGTGTTTGTTGGTGGCGATCATGCCGCGCAGGTGTGAGAACCCGTAGTTGCCGGGGGCAGCGCTGCCGCGCGCCAGAGCGGCTTTGGTGAGCGCTTGAAACAACGCCGATTTCAGCAGCGTGTGCAGCAGCATATGCAACAGGCCGCCGAAGATGATGGCGGGGCCGCCGATGCCGAAGGCAAAGATGGCGATGCCGGAATGCTCGATTGAGGAGAAGCCGAAAAACCGCCGGGAGTCGCGCCGCCGCCACAGCGAAAAGCCGGTGAGGAATAATGAGGCGAGGCCGAGAATAAGCAGGAACGGGCCAGGGTGCATGGCACCGGCGCCAGCGGCGGCGTTGGCTGACATCAAATGGCGGAACCGCAACAGTGCCAGCAAGCCGACGTTCAGCAACAGCACCGAAAGAGTGGCGGTGAGCGGAATGGGGCCTTCGGCGTAGGCATCCGGCAGCCAGCCATGCAGCGGTACTAAAGCCGCTTTGGTGCCGAAACCGAATAATAAAAACACGAAGGCCAGGGTCATCAGCGAGCCATCGAGTTGCGCTGCATGTTGCGTGAGGGCGTTAAAGCTCATGGCGGCAATGCCAGGGCCAAGCGCTGGCTGGGCCGCGAGATAAGTGAGCATGATGCCGAACAAAGCCAGCGCGATGCCGACCCCGCCCAGGATGAAATATTTCCAGGCGGCCTCGAGTGCTGACGCCGTGCGCGAGAGTGACACGCCAAGTGTCGCGGAAATGGTGGCTCCTTCAACCGCCACCCACAGCAGGCCGATGTTATCGGCGTACAGGCCCAGCAATGTGGTGCCCAGCATCACCTGGCACATGGCGTGATACAGCCGCCAGCGGCGTATGGATTTGCGGCCTTGTTCGCTTTTGATGAAGCCGATGTTGTTGATCGAGGTGGTGAAGCCGACAAAGCCGCTGAGGATTCCGAAGATGATGCCAAGATGATCGGCGTGAAGCATGCCGGTGCCGGGGCTGAAGCCAACGCCGAGCGTTAGTGCGAACGTCACGGCGTTGAGGGCAAGATTGAAATACGAAGCGCTGGTGGCGCTGCCCGCCAGCGCCAGCGGGATAGCGGCAAGCAGTGGGACCAGAACGGCGAGCAGGGCAATACTCATCGGCCCTGCTTCTCAATGGATTCGATCCCGGCGATATCGAGATTGTCGAAATGCTCACGGATACGGAATAAAAATACGCCGACGACCAGGAAGGCCATGAGCACCAATAGAGCCACCGAGAGTTCGGCGACGAACGGCATCCCCGGCATGCCAATGGCGGCCAGCACCAGGCCATTTTCGGTGGAGAGGAAGCCCACCACCTGGCTGAGCGCGTTGCGGCGCGTGGTCATCACTAACAGGCCCAACAATACCACTGAGAGTGAGATGGCGAGGTCTTCGCGCGTCAAGGTCACAGCGCTCATGGTGGTGGGCAGCACGACCCATACCGCAACACCAATCAGGCCGACGCCCAGGATCATGGAGAGGCCAACCGGCATGGCGGTTTCCACCGCGCGGACGATGTTGAAGTTTTTCACGATGCGGCGCAGGCCGATGGGCAGGGCTATGGCTTTAATCACCAGAGTGATGATGCCGGTGAGATAGAGGGCAAGTTCATGCTGGGCGTAGCCTTGCCAGAAGGCCGCCGCTGTGAGGATCATGGCCTCAAACTGGTAAAGTGTGATCATGGCGGCGAGGCGACGCTGCGAGAGCAGGGCAAAGGCGCAGATGAGAATGAGTCCGCCCAGCAGATGCGCGAGAGGATAAATGAAGTTGCTCATGAGCCACCCAGCTTGGTGGCGACGAATAAAAACACGCTCGAGAGAATGCCAAGCAGCAGCGCCACGCCGAGAAATTCCGGCACCCGGAAGACGCGCATCTTGGCGGTGGCGACTTCAAAAGCCGCCAGAGTAAAAGCCCCGATGATGAGTTTGAGGCCCCATAAAACTAAACCGCCCGGCCAAGAGAGCATATTAGCGGCATTGGCTAAACCAAATGGCAGGAAGATGGCGCTGATCAGTGACATCCAGATGATCAGGCGCAAGGCGGCGGCGTAATAGAACATGGCGAGGTAACGGCCGGAATATTCCAGCAGCATCGCCTCATGCACCATGCCGAGTTCGAGGTGGCCGGCGGGGTTATCAACCGGGATGCGGCCGGTTTCGGTGAGTGCCACGCACAGCATGGCGGCGAAGGCGAAACCGAGCGAGACGGAGAGGCCGATATGGCCGTCGCGGAACTGCGTGCCGATGCCGTCAACGGTGGGCGTATGCGCGAGCATAACGAAAGTGAGCACCAGCACCAATAAAGCCGCCTCGGTGAACAGGCTGAATAAAGCGTCGCGCGCCGCACCGGCGCCACCGAAGCCGAAGCCGGTTTCCAGCCCGGCCAGCATGGTAGCACCGCGGGCGGCGGCAAACAGGCCGATGAGGGTGATGAAATCGGAGAGTGGCGCGGTGATCAGGCCGAAAGAAAAGCTCGGCACCAGCAACGCGGTGACGGCGGTGGCGCTGAGCGTGATGTACGGCCAGATTTTGTAAAATTGCGTGGCGGTGTCTGGGATCAGTGCGGTCTTGCGTAGTAACTTGGCAAGGTCGCGGTAGGGCTGCAGGAACGGTGGGCCGGTGCGGCCGAGCAGGCGGGCGCGGGCTTTGGTGACGATGCCGATCAGCAGCGGGGCGAGGCCAAACATCAAAGCGGTGTGGATGAGGGTGGCGATAACGGCGAGGAGGGCGTGCAGCATGCTCAGGTGCCCTGCACGAAGCCGAGCGCGGCCAGGAACAGCACCAGGGCCATGAATACGAAGGCCAGGCGCTGGCGGATGGTGGCGCGCCGGACGCGCTCGGCGGCGCGGGTGAATCGCACGTTCAGGCGGCGCAGCGGGTCGAGCACGTAAAGCTCGCCAGGGTCGATGGTTTTGGGGCCGAGTATCGCGACGCCAAGTGCTCGCTTTATCGGTTCAGCGAAGCCGGTGCCGGTAGCTTGAGTGATCGGGTCGCCGAACGGCAGCCAGGCCGGGGGTTTGCCGAAGCCGCCGTTGAAGGCGTGCACTTCGCGTTCAGCCTTGGTGCCAAAGCGTTTGAGAACCGCATAGGCGGCCCCGGCGGATAGCAGCAGCAAAAATGCGAGGGGGGCGGGTGCGTAGCCGAGGGGTAATTGTTCAGCATCGGGGATCAATTGGTTGATCACCGGGTTGAGAAACAGCAAAATCAGGCCCGGAAATAATGCGACGGGGAGGCAGAGCAGCGCCAGCAGGCCCATGCCGAGCAGTACCGGCTTATCGGCCTCCTCGGCGGCGGCAGCGCGTAGGGAGCGTGGTCGGCCCAGGAAACCGATGCCGATGATCCGCACCGCCGCCCCCAGGGCCAGGGCGGCACTCAGGCCAAGGATGGCGAGGAGTGCCGTAAAGCCGATGCGTGAGATGATCTCGCCGGTGTCGGCGGCGTTGATGACGGCGTGCAGTAACAAAAATTCCGGCGCAAAGCCGGGGCCAAGCGGGAGCGCTGCCATGCCGAAGCAGCCGGCCAGCATCAGCCCGCCGAGCCTGGGCATACCCCGAATGAGGCCGCCCAGCCAGTCCAGCGAGGTGGTGCTGGTGGCGTGTTTTACCGCGCCCGCGCCGAGGAATAACAAGGGTTTGAACAGCCCATGGGCAATGGCGCACAACAATGCGCCTTGCAGCGCCAGCGCGGCGAGGGAGGGGTCGCCCAGGGCCTTGGCACGCAGGGCGATGCCAAGCCCGACGGCGATCAGGCCGACATGCTCGACCGTGGAGCAGGCCAGAATGGTTTTAAGCTCCACTTCCAGCATCGCCCTGAGTGAGCCGATGAGAACCGAAGCGCTGCCGGCGATGATCAACGCGGTGCCCCACCAGGGCTGCGCCGCACCCCCCAGCACGATGAAGCCATAGCGAATGAGGATGTATAGTGCCACTTTGACCATGCCGCCCGACATCAGAGCGGATACCCCAGCGGAGGGCGCCGGGTGGGCGCGGGGCAGCCAGGCGTGCAAGGGGGCCAGCCCGGCCTTGGCCCCGGCGCCCAACAGAATGAGCGTGAAGGCGATGCCGCCGGGCGGCAGGAATAGTGCCGGTAACAGGCAGGCGCCGGAAAACATCGCGACGCCGGCGTACAAAGTGCCGGGTTTACGGTCGCCGCGCAGCACCAGCAGCCAGGAAGCCGCACTCATCAACTCGAAGCCCAGCAACAGGGTAAACGCTTCGGCGGCCAGCACTGCCAGCACCATGCCGGCCACAAACAGCCAGTAGGCGACGGATTTACGGTCGGGCCCGAGGGCGGTGGCAATGATCTGCGGGGTGAGAATGGCGAGAAACAATAACGCCAGCGGGTCGTAGGCCAGGTGCAAACCATGGCCGGGCAACCCAATTGATAGAGCAAGATATTGATTCACCACGTCGATGTAGCAAACCCCGCACCGCGCCGGTAGGGGAATTGCAGCGCATAGGCATGATAAGAGCGCTGGCTGGGACGGGAGGATTCGAACCTCCGCATGGCGGAATCAAAATCCGCTGCCTTACCGCTTGGCGACGTCCCAATGGGCGTGGGTAGTCTTGTATGTGGTGCTCATATGTCGGTGGGGGCTGGTTCGTAAAGCCCCCCGGCCCAATGCCACCAATTTGGCTGGCTGATTTGGCCGGCGGCGGTGCTGGCGGCGGTGGGCGTGGTGAACAAAGCAAAGCAGGTGGCGCCGGAGCCGGACATGCGGGCCAGCAGGCAGCCGGGCAGGGATTTGAGGTGAGACAGCACGTCGCCGATCACCGGGGCCAGGCTGATGGCGAATGGTTCGAGGTCGTTGCTGGCATGCTGGAGCGCTTGCGCCAGCGCCTCGGCGGTGGTCCAGGCGGCTGGGAACATGGCGGCGGGCGTGAAGGCAGCGGTGCGGGCACGAAATACCGCCGGGGTGGCGACATGCACGCCCGGGTTGACCAGGATGATGCCGAAATGAGGTAGTTTTGGCGCGGGGGAGAGGATTTCCCCGATGCCGCTCATGCGGGCACTGGTGCGGGCGAGACAGACCGGGACATCGGCCCCCAAGGACGCTGCGATGCCGTGCAGCGGAACGTTTAAGTTCCAATGGCGCGCGAGCACCCGTAACGCGGCCGCGGCATCAGCCGAGCCGCCGCCGATACCAGAAGCCACTGGCAGGTTTTTTTCCAACGTGATGGCCGCGGTGCCGGTGGGGTTGAGGGCGCGGGCGGCGCGTAACACTAAATTATCAGGCTCGGCGGCCAGCGTTTTACCGAAATGGCCGGTAATGGTCAGCGAAAGCTTGTCAGCCGGTTCAACGCGGATGCCATCGCCGACATTAGGGAATACCGCGAGGCTATCCAGCAGATGATACCCATCGGCGCGTTTGCCGGTGACATGCAGGTGCAAATTGACCTTGGCAGGCGCGAAACTGGCGAGCATGGGCGTTATGAAGGCGGCGCGAATTGCTTGAGCTTGGTTTCGATGTCGGCTTGCAGTTTGGCGTCCGGCTTGAGGGCCAGCGCACGTTGCCATTGATAATCGGCCTGCAGTTTTTGGCCGTCGGCATAGAAGGCATCGCCCAGATGGGCGTTCACTTCGGCATCGTCAGGGTCCATCTGCACGGCTTTGATGAGCAGTTGCATCGCCTGTTTGGTGTCGCCGGTTTTCAGGTTGACATAGCCGAGGCTGTCGATGATCGCACCTTCATTGGGAGCGAGGCTAACGGCCTGGTCGAGCATTGCCAGGGCTTTTGGCAGGTTCTCGCCGCGCAGCGCCCAGGTGTAGCCGATATAGTTGAGCACATAGGGCTGGTTGGGGGCGAGCTTGAGTGCCTCCTGTAAATCTGGTTCAGCTTTTGTCCAGTCGCCGCTTTGGTCGATGGAGATGCCGCGGTCGTAAAACAGAGTCCAGGCTTCCGCTGGCGGCGGGTTAGGCAGTTCAGCGATGGCGCGGCTGTAGTACGGGATCGCATCAGGGAACTGGTTGTTGCCGCGCAGCGTATCGCCGGCTTGCTCCAGCAGGCCGATATCCTTCGGGTACGTAACGAGCAGTTTATTGATGAGTTCGACCGCCGGTTGGGTTTGTCCGAGAGCCGCCATCAGGGTGGCTTCCTGCGCCGCCGCAGGACCGTACAGCGGGTCGGTAGCGGGGATGGGCTTTAAGGTGTCGAGGGCCGATTGCATCATGGCTTTGGAGGGCGTGGCAGATTGCCGATTGTCATTGTTGCCGCCGGTTAGCAGAGTGGCCAGCAAGATACGGGCGGAGGTGAGGTCAGGCCGTAAATCCAGAGCAAAATGTAAAAACGTCAGGCGCAGCACGGTTTGGTCTGGCTGGCTGAGGGATCCGGCGATGGTGAGGTAGGCTTCCGCCAGACCATCGGTGGGGTTGATGATGACCGGCTGAGCGACATCGGCCTGTAAACCGGGGAGTGCGGCGGCCAGCCCGGGGTGGGTGTTGGCCATGGCGGCCAACTCGGCCTGCGCAGCGGTAATGTTGCCCTGGCGGGCCTGCCAGCTTGCCATGATCTGGGCGAGGCGCAGGTTGGGGGCTGCGATATTGTTGGCCGGGTCGGCGTAATATTTCGAGGCGTCTTTCATGTCGTGCGCCTGGTCGGCGATCAAGGCGGCATTCAGGGCATATACGCCACCGAAGGGCGAGCCGTCGTCGATATGCGGTTGCAGAGTGGCCAGGGCAGCGGTGGAATTGCCCTCACCGGCAAGAGCCCAGGCTGAGAGCAGCGGGGCGAGCAAGCCTGAGAGGTCATTTGGCGGCAACAGGGCATATTGCCGCGCCGCTTCGGCGTAATTGCCATTCATGGCAGCCTGGTTGCCGAGCAGCATGGTGGCCAGCGCGTTGTTGGTAACCTGTTTGGCGAGGGCCGGTGCCTGTGGACTGCCGGAAATAACGGCGGCGATGAAACCTTCGTTGATCAGGGCGTGATTGTTAGGGTCGGCCGCCAGGGCCTGGGTGTAATAATGCACCGCAGCCTGCGGGTCCTGTTGCGCATCGGCGTAGCGGGCCGCCAGAAAATCGCCATAGGCGGTGCCGGTGGCGCTGGTGGCACTGCCGGGGGTGGCGGCGGCACAGGCTGAAAGCATAATGGCGGTGGCGGTGCATGCGCGGCGAGAAATTTTGAACAGCATTGTCATGGTTTTCCTGTAGCAGCCATCATGGCCGGCCCCAAGTAGCCTCAGGTGGGTTGAGAATTACTTGTCGGCAAGCTGTGGGTAAGTTAGCGTTGCATTGGAATGTTTTTTTTACGCCAGGAAAGCAGTAAAAATTTGGAGAATGCGTTTTTTGCCACTACAGCGGGGATTAAAGTGGCGGTACAGGTGTTTTATCTGGAAGACCAGTCGAAACCGGAAGCGGGCCATTATGTGTGGGCGTACCGGGTCACGATTAAAAACCAGAGTGATGAGCGGGTGCAACTGCTCAAGCGCACCTGGAAGATCACCGACGCGCACGGGCGGATAAACCATGTGCATGGCGACGGTGTGGTGGGTGAGCAACCGGTGCTGGGGGCGGGCGAGAGTTTTGAATATACCTCCGGCACGCCGTTGCCGACGTCATCGGGGTTCATGACCGGCCAGTACCACATGGTCCGCACCGAGAGTGGCGAGGCATTTGATATTGCGATTCCAACGTTCAGCCTGGATAGCCCCTATCAGAATACCAGGTTGCACTGATGCAGATCGCCACAAGGCTGGTCCCGGTGAAGGGAATTAACATCCAGGTGGCCGAGCTGGGTGCGGGGCCGCCGTTATTATTGCTGCACGGCTGGCCGGAGTTCTGGTTCACCTGGGCGAAAGTGATGCCGCTGCTGGCTGATCAATTCCGCCTGATTGCGCCGGATTTGCGCGGTTTTGGCGGTAGCGATAAAATTCCTGCGGGCTATTCCAAGGCAATGACGGCCGAGCAACATGCCGAGGATTTGGCGGCGTTGCTGGATGTGCTGGGGTTGTCGGGTGCTGGGCAGCCGGGCGTGGGGCTGGTGGCGCATGACATCGGGGCGCTGATCGGGCAAACGCTGATCAGGAATTTTCCGGGGCGCGTCAGCAAATTTCTGGCGTTTGATTGTCCGTATCCGGGCATCGGGCGGCGCTGGATCGAGGACGGGCAGCTGAAAAACTCATGGTATATGTGGTTTCATCAGACCCGGCTGGCGATGGAATTGGTGGGACATTCGCGCGAAACCCTGGAGATTTACCTGCGCTATGTGCTGGTAGGCGGCAGCCAGAACAAGCAGGCGTTTGATGATAATTTTAGCGTGTTCGTGGATAACATGATGGCGCCGGGCAACCTGCAGGGCGGCTTTAACTGGTATATTTCCACTGCCCGCGCCGTGGCCCCGCCCACCACGCCGATCACGATTCCTACCCGGATTTTATGGCCAGAGCGCGATGCGGTGTTTCCGGTGGCATGGATGGACCAGTTGGGCGCGTTTTTCAGTGACCTGCAAGCTGAGGTGTTTGCCGGGGTTGGGCATTTTCCGCACCAGGAGAAACCGCTGGCAGCGGCGGCTGCGATTAGGGAATTCTTTATATAAAGTCAGTAACAGGATGGGTTGCGGCATTGCCGGACCCGCCCATATCGGACTCAAGGTTAGACCGACCCGAAATAGGCAAGACTGCCACACACGGAGACGAACACAGTGAATATCCATACGCCTGCCGCGAAACTCGTTAAAAATGACGCTGCCACAAAGCCCACCCGGGCCGAGGCCGAGGCGGCCGTGCGCACCATGCTGCGCTGGGCGGGTGAGGACCCCGAACGCGAAGGTTTGCTGGATACGCCGGCGCGCGTGGTGCGCTCCTATGAGGAGTTCTTCAAAGGCTACGGCGAAGACCCGGTGGCTGTTTTAGCCCGCACCTTTGAGGAAATTGAGGGTTACGATGAAATGGTGGTGCTGCGCGATATTCGCGTGGAAAGCCATTGCGAGCACCATATGGTGCCGATTATCGGGCGCGCCCATGTGGCATATTTACCCAACACGCGGGTGGTGGGGATCAGCAAACTGGCGCGGGTTGTGGATGCCTATGCACATCGCTTTCAGATCCAGGAGAAGCTGACCGCCCAGATTGCCAACACCATCAACGACGTTCTGCAGCCCCGCGGCGTGGCGGTGATGATTGAGGCGAACCATCAATGCATGTCCACCCGTGGGGTGCATAAGCCAGGTGCCAGCATGATCACCAGCCGGATGCTCGGCGCGTTCCGCGATGACCCAAGCACCCGTAAGGAGTTTCTCTCGATCGTTTCGCAACGGGTTTGCAGTTCAGTCGAAGCGTGATTAGAGCGCGTTCAGCTTGACGCAATCGCGCCAAGCCGAACGCGCTCTAAGTATTTGATGCGAGGCTGATTCACGCTTTCGGTCGCCGCGCAGTGCACGTCAACCTCAAACGATCAGGCTCGAGCGACTGAGCGAGCCGTAAAGACTGGGGCGGCGGTCGGCGAGCAGTGGGTCGGCTTTCCGTACGGCGGCTTGGTGGGATTTGTCGCAGGTGGCGTATAGCATGGTTTCGGATTTACCGGCGGCGGCGATGATATCGCCGTTGGGGCTGCAGATGCTGGAAAGGCCGATGTAGCTGAGGCCGTCGTCGTTACCGGAGTGGTTAGCATAGGCGACGTAGAGCTGGTTTTCATAAGCGCGCGCCGGAATGACGTGTTTGGCGACCTGCTCGTAGGGTTCCATTTGGGCGGTGGGGATGAGCAATATGTCAGCGCCCGCGAGCGCGATGCGGCGGGCGGGTTCGGGGAATTCGATATCGTAGCATATCAGCAGGCCGATTTTGTAGCCGTGCAATTCGGCGATGGGAAATTCAGTGCCGATGGCTTTGAACATGGCCCGGTCGAGGTCGCCGAATAAGTGTGATTTTCGGTAGTTGAGCAGGATGGTGCCGTCGGGGCCGATCAGCACCGCGCTGTTGGCAACTTTGTCGCCGACGCGTTCCGGGTAGCCGAACACCAGCGCAATGCCATGGGTTTTTGCGATTTCCTGCGCGGGAGCCAGTGCCTCGATGGTGATGGCTTGGGCGAGGGCGGCTTGCGGGCCGATATTGTAGCCGGAGAGGTACATTTCCGGCAGGAGCAGAATAGCAGCGCCACCGGCTTTGGCCTCGGCGGCTTTGGTGTCCATCAGTGCAAACGCGCCGGAGATATTGTTGACGAGGCCAGGGGTTTGGGCGAGGGCAATTTTCATACCCCCTACCTTACAGATCAGACGTTGAAGCGGAAGAGCAAAACGTCGCCGTCTTTTACAACATAGTCGCGGCCTTCGATGCGCAGCTTGCCGGCTTCGCGGGCGCCGGCTTCGCCTTTGTAGGCGATGTAGTCTTCATAGGCGGTGGTTTCACACGCGATGAAGCCGCGTTCGAAGTCGCCGTGGATGACGCCGGCCGCACCGGGGGCTTTGGTGCCTTTGATGATGGTCCAGGCGCGGGTTTCTTTGGGGCCGACGGTGAAATAGGTGATTAACCCCAGCAGGTCGTAACCGGCGCGAATCACGCGGTCCAGGCCGCTGTCTTCGAGGCCGAGGTCGGCGAGGAAGGAGGCGCGGTCTTCTTCCGGCAACTGGCTCACTTCAGCCTCGATGGCGGCGGAGACGATGACGTGCCCGGCACCTTGTGCTTTGGCCATCACAGCAACCCGCGCACTTTGCGAATTGCCATGGGCGGCACTGGATTCTTCGACATTGCACACATACAAAACCGGCTTGGCGGTGAGCAGGTTGAGGCGTTTGACGGCTTCCTCGTCACCTTTGGCGACGGCCGTGCGGGCGGCTTTGCCTGCTTCCAGGGCGGCGAGGATGGGTTCCATCAATGCCACTTCGGCGGCGGCGTTTTTGTCGTTGCCTTTGGCTTTTTTTTGTAATTGCGGCAGACGCTTTTGCAGGCTTTCAAGGTCCGCCAGCATCAATTCGGTTTCCACCGTCTCGGCGTCGCGGATCGGGTCGATGCTGCCTTCGACATGGGTGACATCGTCATCCTCGAAACAGCGCAGCACATGCACGATGGCATCGACCTCGCGGATGTTGGCGAGGAACTGGTTGCCGAGGCCTTCGCCCTTGGAGGCGCCGCGCACCAGCCCAGCGATGTCGACGAATTCCAAACTGGTGGGAACCACTTTGATGGATTTGCCGATGATGGCGAGTTGATCCATGCGTTTATCCGGCACTGCCACCCGCCCGACGTTGGGCTCGATGGTGCAGAACGGATAGTTGGCGGCCTGCGCTGCCACTGTTGCCGTGAGCGCATTGAACAAGGTGGATTTGCCGACATTTGGCAAGCCGACGATACCGCAATTGAAACCCATAATGTTATCCTTCTCCGGCCCTTGCGGTGCGGGTCATAAATTCGTCTGGTTTGCCGGTCACCAGCAGGTCCGCGTGATCGGCCACGGCATCGAGGCACGGCAACAGCCAGTCCATATCAGCCTTGCCGAAGTCGCTCAGCACATAGCCGGTGACACGGTTTTTATCGCCAGGGTGCCCAATGCCGAGCCGCACCCGCCAGTAATCCTGGGTGCCCAGCATCTGGTCCATGCTGCGCAGGCCATTATGGCCAGCCGCACCGCCAGCTTTTTTGACCTTCACCCTGCCGGGGGCAAGGTCGAGGTCATCGTGAAACACCGTGATATCGAGTGTTGGAATTTTGAAAAACGCCACGGCGGCCTGCACCGATTCGCCGGAGAGGTTCATGTAGGTCAGCGGTTTCAGGGCAATGATTTTTTGCCCAGCCACCGTACCTTCACAACTCAAACCCTTGAAACGCTGCCGCCATGGGGTGAACCCATGGCGGATGGCGATCGTATCGATAGCCATAAAGCCGATATTGTGCCGCTGCCGCGCCATGCCTGGCTCCGGGTTGCCAAGTCCAACCCATAGTAACATGAGCGCGACAGCGGCCTTTCGGCGTTATTTCTTTTTGGCAGCCGGCTTGGCAGCCGGTGCCGCAGCCTTTGCTGGAGCGGCACCCTTGGCAGGTGCGCCCTTGGCTGGAGCCTTGCCCTTTGCCGCCGCCGGAGCTGCTGCCGCTGCGGCTGCATCTTCAGCCAAGGCCTCAGCCGAGACGGTTGGCGGGGCGACCGTGGCGATTACGAAGTCGCGGTCGATGATGGTGGCACGGGCATCGCCCACGCCGATCAGGTTCGACCAACGCACGTTGTCGTTGATGTCCAACGCGCCGAGGTCGGCCTCAAACTTCTCTGGGATGCTATCCGGGTCGCACGCCACTTCAACGGTGTGACGAACCACGTTCAGAACGCCGCCGCGCTTGATGCCAGGGCAGGTGGTTTCGTTCAGGAATATCACTTGAACCGAAACGCGAATGCGCTCGCCAGCCGCAAGACGCTGGAAATCAATATGCTCGGGTTTGTCCGTCACCGGGTGGAACTGCACGTCGCGCATCAGGGCGCGGGTGCTGTCGTCACCCAGCTTGATCTCGAACAAGCGCGACCTCCAGCCGCCGCGCTTTAACTCACGCATGATGATCCGCGGGTCCACGGCGATCAGGGTAGGTTCCTGCTTTGCCCCATAAATTACGCCGGGCACTAAGCCCTCACGCCTCGTTGCACGCGCCACCCCCTTGCCGGCACGCGTGCGGGTCGAGGCCTCAATTGTTTCAAAACTGGCCATTAGCCGCTCCTATAAAAACACAAAAAGTCGGCCTCCAGGGGTGCCGACCAAGCAGCCTCTACCGCAGGCTGGGCGGTAACTCAATAAGGGGTGAGGTTTTTTGCCCAGCCAGGCAGGTGCCGTTACTGAAGATTCCGGTCGGGAGCTTCGGAAGATACCAAGGTTGGTTTGGGCGCTTCGGCCACTTCGCTGGCGGGCGCCCTTGTTCCACCGTCAGCGACGGTGATGTTGGTAGCCGGTTGATTGTAAATGAAGCCATAGGTCGGGTAGGAGGCGCCCATCGAGGCGGTGTCGCCGAGTTCGACCTGGACCATTGACCAGTCGTTGTTGGGTGAGACGTCTTGCATGGTGACGTCGTTGGTGATGGTGCCGGGTATCCAGTTCGCCTGAGTAGCGAGGATGGTACGGCTATCGATGATGGCGGTGACGACGGCGACGTGACCGAGCGGCATGTGGCGGGTGGGGCGGAAGTTCAGTACGGCACCTTCAGCGGGGGTATTCCCGCGGGCGTAGCGCCCCGAGGCCTCGGCCCACCAAAGGAACGCATTGCCGGTGAGTTCGATATGCGAGACCTCACGGGCGTAGGGAACGCATTGCAGCATCGAGTGCCGATATTTGGCGCTGGCCAGGTGATAATGGCGTGCATGAGACCCGACGGCCACGTGCAGCGGTACGCGACGGGCGGCGCTGGCAACATGCGTGGCTACATGGGCTGCGGGGCGGGATTTGACGCTGGCCAGGTGATTCGCAGGGGTGAATTTTTTGCGGGCGACGACGTGGTGCGCGATGACGTGGCTATGTGAGGTGGTTTTGACGTTGGCGTGCGCCGGTTGGGTGAACAGGCCGGAAATAGCAAAAAGGGTGATTCCGAAGAGACCAAGCTTGATCTGCTGAGCGAACGCACGGGCGTAACCTGTGTTGCCCATCATTTGTTAAGTCTCATTCCCAGAAGCCCCATCACAATGCCGCTATGAGAATTGGCTACGGGTGGAATGCGTATTGTGCAATACGAAAATGCGACAAAAATGCCACAGCATCGCAAATTCGTCATATTCCATGATTGTAGGAAGCGAAGTTAAGAAAAAGTTCCTATTGGTGAACTTTTGCTAAATTCAACGCCATAATTGCCGGTCCGGTAGTGTTTCGGATCCGGCAATTATGCCTGAAATCAAATAGTAATGGGTTGTTGTTGATATTTTATTTTAGCGACAGGCCGTAATCATAATCTCTACGAGGTAGCCGGGGTCTGCCAAAACGGCTTCAACGCAGGCGCGGGCCGGAGCGCCGCCTTCGGGGAGCCAAGCGGACCACACCTTATTCATGGCTTCGCGGTCTGCCATGTGCTTGAGCCAGATATGCGCCTGCAGCAGGCGCGTTTTGTCGGTGCCATGCGTCTCGAGCAGGGTGTCGAGCTGGTTCAGCACGTCCTGGGTCTGTGCAGCGATGTCTTTTGACGTGTCAGACGCGACCACGCCCTGGGTATAGACGAAGCCGTGATATTCGACGGCTTTGGCGAGCACCGGGTTGGCGTCGGTGCGGATAATGCGGCTCATGAGGGACTCCGGGGTTGAGTGGTTAGTGCAAAATGACCTGCGGGGCGGGGGCTGGCTTGCCAGGCAAGGCGCTGGTGCTGGCGGTGCCGTTATCGACGCAATTGCTGATCTGGCTGTCGCGTTGGTGCATCAGCCCGAGGCGTTCGCCGTCGAACACATGGTTGGGGGTGGCGGAATAGCGCACGCCGGTCTGGTCGGTACGCGATAGGGCATCGACGTTCTGGGCATTGTAGGTCGCATCGGCCTGGGCGGTGCAGGCGGCGAGGTTGGCCTGGTCGGCGGCACTGGGCGGGGGAGAGAGTTCGCAGCCACCAAGCCCAAGCAAGACGGTGGCGCAAAAAAGGCTGAAAGTGAACCGGCTAGCCATGAGCGTTACTCCTGTTTGGCGCTGCTGTGCGGGTTGGGGAGCAGTGCCCGCAATGCGGTTTCGGCGAAACCACCGGTCGGCGTCAATGGTGTGAGGGCCGCAGCCTGCAAAAGGGCGGGATGAAACTCCAGCCCGCTGTGCGTGAAGCTGAACCAGGGGCGGGTCCAAGCGGCATTGGCCATGAGTTGAAATAAGGCGAGCACGCGCAGGCAGACCGAAATGCCGTGGGCAGTGCCAAGGTCGGCCACACGGTCAATGGCCTCGGTCCAGTTTGCGGCGTCGGGGTCGGTGAGGGCGAGGTCGAGCGGCGCGTTGCCTGGCTGGGTGAAGCGAAAGCCGTGGGCCGCTGTGGGCGCGTTGGCGGTGAGGGCGTTCGTGCGCGCGGCCTCCCAGGCTTGCTCGAGGTCGCGTTTGGTGACGTTGGGAAGCAGGCTGGGCGGATGCGGGATCAGGTGCAGCACTTCGCCCGCCGGCCCGTATTCGGTGCGAATGACGGCCGGCATCAGAAAGTGAGGATAATTTTGCCGATATGAGCGCTGCTCTCCATCAATTCGTGGGCGCGGGCAGCTTCGGCGAGCGGAAAAGTAGCGTGGATGATCGGCGCATACAGCCCGGCTTCAAGTTGCGGCCAGATGGTGGTGAGGAGGTTATGGGCAATGGCGGCTTTTTCGATAGCGGTGCGCGGCCGCATGGTGGAGCCGGTGACCGTGAGCCGCTTGAGCATGATGGGGAGCAGGTTGAGGCTTTGCGCAACCGCGCCCGCCATGAAGGCGATTTGCACCAGCCGACCGCGCGGTGCCAGGCTGGCAAGATTCTGCGCTGTGTAGGGTGCGCCCACCATGTCGAGCACGACGTCGACACCACGATTGACGGTGGCCTCGGCGATGAAGTCGGCGAAATTTTGGGTGCGGTAATTGATCGGGGTGCCGCCCAGACGCTCAATGACGGCGCATTTTTCGGCAGAACCGGCGGTGGCGAAGACCTTGGACCCCTGGGCCACCGCAAATTGGATGGCGGTGATGCCGATGCCCGATGTGCCGCCATGCACGAGCAGGGTTTCATCGGGTTGCAGGTGGCCGATGTCGAATAAATTGGCCCAGACGGTAAAATAGGTCTCGGGTAAAGCGGCGGCCTGCACGGCGCTGTAGCCTTTTGGCCAGGGCAGGCATTGGGTGGCGGGCACAGCTACATATTCGGCATAGCCGCCGCCGTTGCAGAGGGCGGTTACCTGGTCGCCTACGTCATAAAGGGTTACAGCGGCGCCCCGCCTGACCACGTCGCCGGCGGCTTCGAGGCCCAGGATGGGGCTGGCATCAGGCGGCGGCGGGTAAGCCCCTTTGCGCTGCTGGATATCCGGACGGTTGACCCCGGCGGCGGCCACGCGGATGAGAACCTCATTCGATTTTGGCTCTGGCAATACACTGTGGCCAATGCGCATCGTCTCGGGGCCGCCGGGTGAGGAGATATCGATGGTACGCATGGTGGCGGGAAGGGTGATGGTCATGGTCTCTAGCTCGGTAATCGCAGCCCCGGCGTCAAGGGCTGCTGTTGCAGTGATGCGGTGGCTCGGGCAGTTTCGCGCCGCATGAAACAGTCCCGTCGTAAATTTATTGCTGCCGGCGCTGCCGTGGCGGCTGTGCCCTGGAAGGCCTGGGCCGCAGAATTGAAACCGGCTGCGGCAACGGCTGCGCCCGGCGCTGTGACGGTGGGGGCGCTGTTTGCGGCCTCCGGGCCGGATTCTTTGATGGGTGACGAGTGCCTGCGCGGCGTGCAACTGGCGGTGGCGGATATCAACGCCAGTGGCGGGATTAAAGGTAAACAGCTTGCGCTGGTTGTAGGTGATGCGTTCGAGACGGCGCAGTCGACAGCGATGGCGGGGGCGTTTGTGGCCGCCAAGCATCCGGGTTTGATACTGGGGACCGGAAGTTCAAATTTTTCGTATCCAGGTTCGGCGGCGGCTGAACTGGCACAGGTGCCCTACATTGAGGTGAGCGCCGCGGCCGATGGGATTACCGGGCGTGGGTTCAAGTTTTTACTGCGGAGCGGGCTGACCACTTCAATGGTGGCGCAGGTGGCAACGGCGGCCATAGCGGCTCGCTATACGGGTAAAAAGGTTGGACTATTGTTTAATACCGGCGCGACGGCGGGCGCGATTGCGGGGGCGGTGTTGGCGCAATGGCAACAGAACCACACGCCGGTTGCGTTGATGATTGGCTACTCTGAAGACGTGGCGGATTTACATGATCCTGTGAGCCGGTTGCAGCGGGCCGGCGTGGAGGTGTTGTTGCACGCTGCTGGGCCTGATGATGTGCTGCAGATGTTTCAGGCGGCTCATGATGTAGGGTTTAAGCCGGCGGCGATTTTTGGATGCAGTGATGGTTATGGATTGCGCGAAACAGCGCAGGCGATCGGCCCGGCGCTCGACGGAACCTTTGTGTCGGCGGCACCGTTTTATCCGGTGCGGGCACAATATATCGCCGATGCGTACGTGGCGCAGTTTGGCATGGCACCCCGCTCAGCCGATAGTTTGACGAGTTATGTTGGGGCTAAGCTGGTGTTTGATGTTTTGAATCAAGCTGGTGGTGACACTGCAAAATTGCTGGATGCGTTGCGCAAAACCAATATACAGCCCGGAACATTGGCCAATGGCTGGGGCGTTGCCTTTGATAAAACCGGCCAAAATACCAGAGCCTTTGCAAATTTGCAGCAGTGGCGTGGGCAGGTTCTGACCGGCCTGGCCTAAGCCTTACTGCTGGCCAGGTTGTTTGGGGTCGAGGTAGGGTTGCAAGGCGTGCGCCAAGTTGGCAACGCTCATGCTTTGCAACCAGACTTTACCGGGGCCGGTGAGGCGGGCGATGAATATTCCGTCGCCGCCAAAAAGTTTGTTTTTGATGCCGGGCAGCAATGTGATGTCGAAATTTACACTGTCCTCGAACATGCCGACATGGCCTGGGTGGACCTGTAAGATGTCACCAGGCCGTAAATCATACATCACGCTCTCACCACCGAGCTCAACAAAAGCCGAGCATGGACCTGAGAGTTTTTCCATGATGAAACCATTTCCCCCGAAGATGCCGGCGCCAAGCTGGCGCTGAAAGCCGATGGAAAGGTTCATGCCTTCAGTACCGCACAGGAACCCATGTTTCTGAATCATGTAGGATCGACCAGGGGGAATGTCGATTTGATGAATAGTGCCTGGAATTTTGGCGGCAAAGGCGATGAGACCGGAGCCGCCCATGGCGGTGTATTCAGTTAGGAACAGCCCGCCGCCAGAGAGTGCCCGGCCCAATACGCCAAACAGGCCAGAGACGCCGCCGGTCATGGCAGTGGTGTTGAGTTGGATATTGCTGCTCATCCAGGAAAATTCACCTGGCTCGGAGATTATTTTTTCGCCCGGGGCGAGCGTGATCTGGAGAACCGGCATGGTGGTGCCTGTGACGCTGTGCTGCATTAAATTGCTTTCGGTGGGGCGGTTATCGTTACGCTTTGTTGGTAGCACAGGGCGTATTGAAAGCCACCATCGAACCGCACGTCGGTAGTAATAATATAAATCAACATATTGTCTCAAATTTAATACAACCTAAAGAAGTAATCAATAAAATAATTGACAATTACTTCTCAGGGTTGTAAATGTGATCAAATGAAAGGAAGTCTATCATGAAAATCTTATCTTTTGAGACAATTAATAATAAATCAGACTTACTTGTTCCCTTCCTCCGCTCACGCTTGGCGGTGATTGATGAGACGAACGACATCGAGGAAGTGCTCGATTTGGTTAAATTTTATGATTACGATGTGGTGTTGCTGCGCATTGCGCAGGACCGCTTGGGTGATATTGATTTGATCCGTCGGTTGCGGTTGGCGCGGACCAAAGCTTCGATCGTGGTTTTGACACGCAGCCTCAATGAAGCGGGCCGGTTGCGGGTGCTGCAGGCCGGGGCGGATGATCTGATTGTAGAGGCACTCTCACACGAAGAAGTTTTTATGAAAGTGCAGAATTTGGTGCGGCGTAGCCGTGGGTTTCAGGATAACGCGCTTCGAATTGGCGCGGTTGAGATCAATATGAATGCAAAAAAACTGTACGCCAACGGTCAGGCGGTGCCGTTGACCAAGAAGGAATACCAGATCGCTGAAATTCTGGCGCTGCGCAAAGGCGCGGTACTCAGCAAGGAGGCAATTCTGGATCATCTGTATGGCGGACTCGATGAGCCGAACCCGAAGATTATTGATGTATTTATTTGCAAGATTCGTAAGAAGCTGCAAACGCTCGGGGTTGACGACTTTGTTGAGACCAACTGGGGCCGTGGCTACATGGTGGTCGACCATCGGGGCGAGGCCAAGGCCGAGTTACATGGTGCCTACGAGGTCGAGGTGAAGGTTCAGGCCGTTGCTTGAGCGATTAGCTGTGCGCATTTCCTGATGAGAGCCGAAAGCTGTGGCCGGTGGTGTGGGAGGGGTGGCCAGCAAGCCAAGGTGATGTGGCGCGTCGGCGTACCTATGGGGCTTATGCCCCTATCGCGGGATGCCATTCTTAAATAACATAACTGACGTTAATATACTTAACCTATACCCCGTCATGTGTACTCGAAAGAGTGCAAGTAGATGCTATCGCACGTGCCGCGAACCTGCTGAGGTTACAGCGTGTACAGCAACGACGGGACGTATCCTGGTAGGTCGAGAGTCGGACTTGTGGTCCGGGATCAATTGGGAGACGGCTATGGTTGTTGAGAGATCAGTCGCGATGCGAAGTCCGCGCATCAACACTTGAACGTAACGCCACTGGGAATGGTGGCTTATCTTTGTTGTGTTTTAACCAATCCGCCGTGTACGCAGGGAAAAGCATACAACGGCCTTTGCGTTTGCGAGGATTTTTGTGATGAGCCAAATTCAGAATCGTGCTGCAGTAGCGCCTTTACAGCGCCATTTTTCCATCTCCGCTGATGCCGCTGTGAGCCGGCCGGATGTGAGCAGCATTGTGGCGTGTATGCGGCCGCAGGAGCCGATGCATTGTGTGCGTCCGGCCAGTATTACGGCGGCGTCTCAGGCGTTTGTGCGGGCGTTCTCGGGTGATGTTTTGTACGCTGTGAAATGCAACCCGGAACCGGCGGTTTTGCGGGCTGTTTGGGCTGGTGGCGTGCGGCATTTCGATTGTGCTTCGATCGCGGAAGTGACGCTGGTGCGGCGGTTGTTTCCTGGTGCAGCAATCCATTTCATGCATCCGGTGAAGTCCCGTGCGGCAATTTGTGAGGCCTGGGTGGTTAATGGCGTGCGTGATTTCGTGTTTGATACGCAATGCGAGTTGGACAAAATCTTGATCGAAATTGGCAGGCAGGAAGGTGCGGCGCTTGATGTGAAGCCGGGACTTTTTGTACGCTTGGCGTTGCCGCATTCAGGTGCAGCGATTGATTTATCGACGAAGTTTGGCGCTGATGTTGATGTGGCGGTTGAACTTTTGCGTAATGCCCGAAGCCACGCCGGCAAGCTTGGTGTGGCGTTTCATGTGGGGTCGCAATGCATGGACCCGTTGGCGTGGCGTGAGGCTGTTGAGTTGGCCGGAATTGTGATCGCGCGTGCTGGGGTGGTGGTGGATGTGATCGACGTGGGTGGTGGATTTCCGGTGGCGTACCCAGATATCGACCCGCCGCCGTTGGGTGCGTTTTTAGCTGAGATCGATGCGGCGTTCGATCGTTTGGATTTGCCGCATACGAGGCTTTGGGCGGAACCTGGCCGTGCGTTGGTGGCGGGCGGCGGCTCGGTGGTGGTGCAGGTGCAGTTGCGCAAGGGCAATATGTTGTACGTGAACGATGGCGTGTTTGGTTCGCTCTCGGATGCCGGGGCGCTGGGTTTTCGATTTCCGGTGCGGTTGATTCGGGCCAAGCCGGTGAGCGGTGGCGCCCCGATGGCGGCGTTTGGTTTTTTTGGGCCAACCTGCGATTCGTCCGATGTGATGCACGGGCCATTTATGTTGCCGAATGACGTGGCGGAGGGGGATTGGATCGAGATAGGCCAGCTGGGGGCTTACGGTTCATGCCTGCGTACCCCGTTCAACGGGTTCGACCGAGCGGCGCTGGTGGAGGTGAGTGACCGGCCGATGCTGGAGACCGCGGGCTATGAGGCTGAGCAGGATGGCGGACCAGTCTCCGATATCTTAGCGGTTGCTGCTTGAGGTCAATTGACCCCTCATTTTGCGGGAGAGTCTCGAACGCAATCCGGATTGCGGCGGCGTTGGTTCGGCTGGGGAGCCCTTGACGGCAGACCCAAGACCATCTGGCAAGTTAAGAGTTTCCGGATGGCGTAAGGGCCTGAAACACTGAGGCGTTGCCAGCCTCTGGCCTTTGCCTGTATGAAGAATTCATTGGACCCGTAGCTCAGCTGGATAGAGCGTTGCCCTCCGAAGGCAAAGGTCGCGCGTTCGAATCGCGCCGGGTCCGCCAATAAATCAATGGGTTACGGGGTGTCTTCGAATAGTTCAGCATAGAGACTCACCAAATACTCACCAAAAGTTGGAAAGCTCTGGCGTGTAATTTCGTAGGCAGTTGAGGTGGGTGAGGGTGTAGGTGACGTTTTCACGGATGCCACGGGCTTCAATGCGCGGACCTGCTCGAGCCATCGCCGGCTCGGTCGCTGGCAGACCGTTTTAATTCGTAATCAGTAGGTCCCCGGTTCAATCCCGGGTGTCGGCACCAGTCTTTTCAATGGGTTGCAAGAGGTTTTTTCGAAGGGTTTCACTTCTAGTACGGGCTTTAGTACGGGGGAAATCTCCAAGTCATTTTGTCTTTCGCAATTTGGCTTATGCATGAAGGCAAGGCATACGCGCTGATTGGCGGCGGGCCGCATCGGCGGTTTAACCAGACCTAGACAAAGGTTACGCAACCCGGCACGAATCTGGCAGATTAACTGCCTGCAAAAAAGGCTTGGGGATGGCAATATTGACGGATCAGTTCTTTGAGCGCCCCATTCTGAATTCCCCCTACGCGTTTCCCGCTAGGCATTGGGAACTCAACGACGACGGGCAGCCTACAAGTCAGATCATCGAATGCCGCCGTCGTTCTGACCTGATAACGCCAGTCCCCAAGCCAAAGAAGCGGCGGCAAGCCAAAGACCAAACGCACATGGTGTTCGACACCGGCGAGGGGCTCTCCACCGAGGAGCAAGAATATAACCCGACGCCCATCATCAACGAGGTGCGTGGGTACGTCGAAGTTTGGAGAGCGCTTCCAAACCCTGAGCAATGGCAGGTAACGCCTGAGACCGCTCGGCTCCTCGATCATTGGCGCAACCATGATTTCCAAAGCATAAAACCGTTTTTCTGCCAGATTGAAGCGGTTGAGACTGCGATTTGGCTGACTGAGGTAGCGCCGAAATCAGGCGCGCGCGGCGCCAAGTTTTGGCAGCACCTGAAGGGCGCCAATGCCCAGGCTAACCCGGCTCTGATGCGCCTTGCGTTGAAACTGGCCACCGGGGCTGGCAAAACCACGGTCATGGCAATGTTGATCGCCTGGCAAGCGGTGAACGCGGCCCGTTACAAGAACAGCAAAACGTTCTCCCACGGGTTTCTGATTGTCGCGCCCGGCATCACCATCAAGGACCGCCTTCGGGTTCTCCTGCCCAACGACCCTGAAAGCTACTACCGCCACCGGGAGATCGTCCCGCCCGACATGCTGGGCGACATCGACCACGCCAAAATCGTTATAACCAACTACCACGCTTTCAAGCTGCGCGAGCGTGAAGACGTTTCGAAAGGGACGCGCGCCGCCATCGAGGGCTGGCGAGGCGAGAAGCTGCAAACATTGGAAACCGAGGGGCAGATGCTCCAGCGGGTCATGCCCAGCTTGATGGGAATCAAAAATGTCACGGTATTGAACGACGAGGCGCATCATTGCTACCGCGAACGCGTCAAGGACGCAGTCGGCGAAACCGAGGACGACCTGAAGGGCGAGGAGAAGGACGAGGCCAAGCAGAACAACGAGGCTGCCCGCATGTGGATTTCCGGTCTTGAGGCGGTGAAACGCAAGCTCGGCATCTCAATGGTTTACGACCTGTCCGCGACGCCGTTCTTCCTGCGTGGGTCGGGCTATGTTGAAGGAACGTTGTTTCCCTGGACCATGAGTGATTTTTCTCTGATGGACGCAATCGAATCCGGTATCGTCAAGCTGCCGCGGGTGCCCGTCGCCGATAATGTCCCAGGCGGCGACACCCCAAAGTTCCGCAATCTCTGGGAGTATATCGGCAAGAAGATGCCCAAAAAAGGGCGCGGTTCCGGCGGCAAAACGCTGGACCCACTAAGCCTGCCGGCGGAACTGCTGACGGCGCTAGATGCCCTGTACGGCCACTACGAAAAAACTTTCCTGCTATGGGAGGCCGAGAAGATCGGCATCCCGCCGGTTTTCATCGTGGTCTGCAACAACACGGCCACCTCGGAACTCATTTTCAAGTATGTTTCTGGCTTTATCCGGGTCAATGATGACGGAACTTCACAGCCGGAAAATGGCCGCCTAGCACTCTTCCGCAATTTTGATGACTACGGCAACCGCATACCTCGCCCCAATACCATTTTGATCGACAGCGCCCAGCTCGAATCTGGCGAGGTCCTCGATAAAGATTTCCGCGACATCGCGTCCGATGAAATCGAGCGTTTTCGCCGCGACCTGGTCGAGCGCAGCGGCGATCCGCATATCGGCGACAAGATCGAGGACGCCACGCTGCTGCGAGAGGTGATGAATACTGTCGGCAAGAAGGGCCGGCTCGGCGAGCAAATCCGCTGCGTCGTCTCCGTCTCCATGCTCACTGAAGGTTGGGACGCGAATACCGTCACCCATATTCTCGGCGTCCGGGCGTTTGGCACCCAGCTTCTGTGCGAACAGGTGGTCGGGCGGGGGCTGCGCCGGCAATCGTACACGTTGAACGCCGAAGGGCTGTTCGATGTCGAATACGCAGACATCCTCGGCATTCCATTCGATTTCGCCGCCAAGCCAGTAATCGTCGTGCCGGTGCCCCCGCGGCCGACCGTGCGGGTCCACGCGGTGAGGCCCGAGCGGGATGCCCTGGAAATCACCTTTCCCCGCGTTCAAGGCTACCGGGTTGACCTGCCAGCGGAACGGCTGGACGCCCAGTTTGGACCGGACCATATGCTAAATCTGACGCCCGATCTGGTGGGGCCCTCCGTCACGACAACCCAAGGCATCGTAGGCGAAGGCGCTGACCTCACGCTGGCGCACCTGAGTGAAATGCGGAATTCCAGCCTGATTTTCTATCTCACCGTTTATTTGATGCAGCATAAGTATCGGGATCCTGGAGAGCCGCCGAAACAGCATTTGTTCGGCCAGCTCAAGCGCATCACGAGGCAATGGCTGGAAGGCGGCTATCTCAAATGCTCCGGCGGCACCTTCCCCGCGCAGCTGATGTATAAGGAAATCGGCGACATGGCCGCGGAGCGGATCAAATCTGCCATCACGCTTACCCTAGCCGGCGAGAGCCCTGTGAAGGCGATATTGGACCCGTACAACCCCACCGGCTCAACCGCCCACGTCAACTTCACCACCTCAAAACCGCTGCGCTGGGAAACCAGCCCGCGGCGCAGCCATATTAACTGGGTGGTATGCGACAGCGACTGGGAGGCTGAGCTATGCCGGGTGGTGGAGAAGCATCCCCAGGTCCGGTCCTACGTGAAAAACCAGGGCCTCGGGCTGGAAGTGCCTTATGTGATGGGCGCCGTTCAGCGCAAGTATATCCCAGACTTCATTGTCCGGGTGGATGACGGGCGGGAAGATTTGCTGAACCTGATCATCGAAATCAAAGGTTTTCGGAGAGAGGACGCCAAGGAGAAGGCGAACACCATGCGCGCCTATTGGGTCCCAGGCGTCAATAACTTACAGAAATTCGGCCGATGGGCCTTCGCAGAATTCACAGCCGTGTACGAGGTTGAAACAGAGTTTGGGGCTTTAATCGAAGGGCTCCGGCTAGAGGAGGTCGTTTGATGTTTGATATCACTAAAGAAGATTTGAAAGACCTGCTCAAGTCGATCAATGATGGTCGGCTCCAACTCCCAGACTTCCAGCGCAGCTACGTCTGGGGTGACGAGGACGTACGCAGTTTGATCGCTTCCGTCGCGAAAGGGTTTCCGGTGGGCGCTCTTTTGACGTTGGAAACAGGGGGACCAGTAAAATTTAAGGCCAGGCTGCTTGAAGGTGTGACTGCGAAGACCGTCGAACCCAGCGAACTTTTGTTGGATGGACAGCAACGCATGACATCGCTGTTTCAGACGATGTATTCTCAAACATCGGTCTTAACAAAGACTCAGCGCAACACTGAAGTTAGCCGCTTTTACTATATTGATATCAAGGCGGCACTAGAACTCGATGCTGACATAGGTGACGCTATACTAGGTGTTCCCGCAGATCGAATCGTCCGGAACTATTCCAACGAGACAGGTGTTCTTGATTTGAGTACGCCCGATCTCGAATATCAGCACAACATGTTTCCTGCAAATCGCATCTTTGATGCAATGAACTGGATTTATGGCTGGAGAAACTATTGGGAAAAGACTGGCGCCAATCTCAACAATTTAGATCAAAGATTTTATCTTGAGGTCGTCGACCGGATACAGCGGTACAAAGTTCCTATTATCCGATTAGACAAGCAAAATAGTCGTGAGGCTATTTGCCTTGTGTTCGAAAAGGTAAATGTCGGTGGCAAAAAGTTGGATGCTTTTGAGCTCGTTACGGCGATCTATGCTGCCGATGGCTTTTTACTTCGCGAGGACTGGAATGGCGATATCAAAACACAAAAATCGGGCCGGCTGAAAAGTATCATCGGACATCCCAATCGGCGTGATGTCTTGTCGAAGCTTCCTAGTACGGATTTTCTTCAGTGTTGCACCCTATTGCACACCCGCCAGCGTCGGCTAGATAAGATCACGTCAGGCGCGACCGGTAAAGAAATCCCACCCATCAGCTGCAATCGCGACGCTCTTTTGGGTTTGCCACTGATTGCATATAAAACTCACGCCGATGCTGTTGAAGGTGGCTTTATTGCTGCTGCCACGTTCCTAAACGAGCAAAAGATCATTTGGCAAAAAGATGTGCCCTATCCGCCGCAGATTGTCGCGATGGCAGCGGTTTTCGCTATCCTAAAGAGCAAAGCCGCGACTGCGGCCGCAAAAAAGAAACTTGCCACTTGGTTCTGGTGCGTGACACTTGGCGAACTGTATGGATCGGGAACCGAGTCCAAGCTTGCCCGGGACGTCCCAGAATTGGTGGAATGGATCGAAGCAGATGGCGCTCCACCACGTTCGATCAATGAAGCCATTTTTAGAGCGGATCGGCTTTGGTCGCTCAGATCTCGTCAATCGGCGGCATATAAGGGCATCCACGCGCTGATGATGCGCCATGGCTGCCGCGATTTTATTACGGGTAAGCCAGTCGATATTATGACCTTCTTTAACGATAAAGTTGATATTCATCATATTTTTCCGCAGGCGTGGTGCAAGCTGCAAGGAAAAGAAGCATCTCACTTCAATTCCATAATCAACAAGACGCCCTTGTCGGATGCCTCTAATCGAACAATCGGAGGCGCCGCTCCCTCAGTCTATTTAAAGAAAATTGAAGCGACACAAGGGATAAGTCCCGAGGAGTTAGATGACATTCTCCGGTCTCATCTAATTGAACCGACGTTTTTGCGGGCTGATGATTTTGAGGGATTTTTGCAGGCTCGAATGACAGCGCTAGGAGGCATCGTAAGCGATGCCATGGGCAAGCGAATTGTTCATTCTGAAGCAACAAGTGAGCCTGAGCAAGATACTGAAGAAGACCTGTATGATGATTCGGCCGAGGTTCAGGCTGAGGAAATGGCATAATGGCCAAGAAGCCGATTGATGTTGCAACTCTGACGCATGAAGCGGCGAGCCGTAAAAATATTCCGACGGCGGAGTTTGAGTCGGTGATGCGGGAGGAGGAGAAATCTCCGGTGCAGGTCGCGTATGAGCGGCGGAACCGGGATTTGGACCCGCAACTGGTGTGGCGGGGGAAGGATGAGCAGGATTGGTCGGACCTGATTGTGCAGGCGCCGCCGCTTTATATTCAGGAGAAAGTGCATCCAAAGGTTATTATCGACGATTTGAAGCGGGAGAGCCGGGAGCGGGCGGAGGAGGCGGCGCCGGCGGCGCCGGATTTATTCGCGGACTTTAACGGGCTGAAGGATAAGGAGGCAGCGACCGAGTTTTATCAGCATGACCAGCACTGGTCGAACCGGATGATTTCCGGAGATTCACTTTCAGTGATGGCGAGTTTGGCGGAACGCGAGGGGCTGAGGGGGAAGGTGCAGTGCATTTATTTTGACCCGCCTTATGGGATCAAATTCAATTCGAATTTTCAGTGGAGCACAACGTCTAATAAGGTTACGGACGGAGCAAAAGATCAGCTTACTCGTGAACCCGAGCAGGTGCGTGCTTTTCGCGATACATGGCGGGACGGGATACATTCGTATTTGACATACTTGCGTGACCGGCTGGTGGTGGCGCGAGATTTGATTCATGAAAGCGGAAGCATATTTGTGCAAATCGGCGATGAGAATGTGCATCGCGTGCGGGCGGTTATGGATGAAGTTTTTGGTGATGAAAACGAAGTCTCGATCATTACATTGAAGAAAACAGCCGGACAGGACGAACGGTTACTGAATAATGTGTCCGACTTCATCTTGTGGTATGCAAAAGATAAAGTTTCAATCAAATTTCGAGAAAATCTCAATGTACGATCGAAGAATATCCAGGAGCTAGGTCAATATACAAGAATTGATCTCGGGAACGGAAGACGACGAGGGATGGTTCGAGAAGATTTTAGTAGCAAAGGCGACCTAACAGCAAGCGGCAAACCGTTTCGTTTAGTTATTGCTACTTCAAGCGGTCATGGCGGTAATGTCGCATATCCCATTTCTTACGAAGGTAAAACCTATCTTCCGACTGCAAACAGACATTGGAGCACTCATACCAATGGTTTTAATCGCCTTATCGCCTCAGACCGAATTGCAGTATCAGGTGCAACGCTCGCGTATGTTCGATTTTTTGATGACTTTATCGCTCAGAGCACAAATAACGTGTGGTCGGACCTTGGAAGTGCAACTGACAAAAAATATGTTGTAGAGACAGCGCCTGCCGTTGTGCAACGTTGCATTCTGATGACAACTGATCCCGGCGACCTAGTCCTCGATCCAACCTGCGGTTCCGGCACCACGGCTTATGTCGCGGAACAATGGGGGCGGCGGTGGATCACCATCGATACCAGCCGAGTGGCCATCGCGCTGGCGCGGTCGCGGCTGATGGGTGCGCGCTATGCGTATTATCTGCTGGCGGATTCAACTGAAGGGCAGCGCAAGGAAAGTGAGGTGACGCGCACCGCGCCGAGAACCACGCCGACGCGCGGCGACATCCGGCACGGGTTTGTGTATGAGCGAGTGCCGCATATAACGCTGAAATCCATCGCCAACAATGCCGAGATCGACGTGATCCGGGAGCGTTCGCAAGCCGTGCTGGAGCCGTTGCGGGCGGCGCTGAATCAGGCGCTGGGTAAAACTTGGAAGGAATGGGAAATTCCGCGGGAAGGAGCAGAAAACTGGCCGGTGGCGGCAAAAAGCGCGCATGAAGCCTGGTGGGCGGCGCGGATTGCGCGGCAGCGGGAGATCGACGCCTCGATTGCTGCGAAAGCAGAGTTCGAGTTTTTGTATGACAAACCGTACCCGGACAATTCCCGCATTCGTGTGGCTGGGCCGTTCACGGTGGAAAGCCTCTCGCCGCACCGCACCCTGGCGGTAGACTGGAACGACGAGCTGCTGGACGTGATGGATGCCTCCGCTGGGCAGCGCTTGGGCGTAGACCGGGGCGAGGCGGCGCAAGATTTTGCGCAAATGATCCTGGAAAACTTGCGCGCGGCCGGCGTGCAGCAAGCGCATAAGGAGGACCGGATACAGTTCATCGGCCTCACCGGCTGGCCGGGCCGCTTCATCTGCGCTGAGGGCATTTTCATGGAAGGTGAAGTGCGGCGCCGCGCCGGCATCTTCATCGGCCCGGAATTCGGCACCGTGTCCCGGCCCGACCTGGTGGCCGCCGCGCGCGAAGCCGGCGATGCCGGGTTCGACGTGCTGATCGCCTGCGCTTTCAGCTACGACGCGCATTCGGCCGAATTCGCCAAGCTCGGCCGCGTGACGGTGTTAAAAGCCCGGATGAACCCGGATTTGCACATGGCAACGGATTTGAAGGCGACCGGCGCTGGCAACCTGTTCGTGGTATTCGGCGAGCCGGACATCCAGATTGAAGACGCCGGCGAAGACATGATCCGCGTGCGGGTTTTCGGCGTGGACGTCTTCAAGCCGCAAACAGGCGAAGTGATCTCCGAAGGCACCGACGGCATCGCCCTATGGATGCTGGACACCGACTACAACGAAGAAAGTTTCTTCGTCCGCCATGCCTATTTCCTTGGGGCGAACGACCCGTACAAGGCACTGAAAACGACGCTGAAATCGGAGATTGACGAGGAAGGCTGGGAGAGCCTGCACCGCGAAGTCTCCCGGCCGTTCACTAAACCAAAGTCCGGCCGAATTGCTGTGAAGGTGATCAATCACTTGGGCGACGAGGTGATGAAGGTGTTTGCTGTAGAATGAGGATTAAAGGGGTATTCTGGCAGAATGGCGAAGCAAGCGAAAAAGACCGGGGGACCAAAAAAGCCGTCTATAAAGAAATTCGGTGGTGAAATTGCAAAGAAAACTCCTTGGAGAATAGTGCATGGAAATCTTGCGATTCCTGCAGGGCGGCCGGCTACGATTGAAAAATTGTTTAAGGCTATCGGAGAGAAAATTCCTTACGAATTTTTGAAGGATGTAAAAAAGTATTTCGTAGAGGAACAGATACCTTCTGTAGGAGTTTATATAGCCCACGATTCAATGGGGTATCCGAGATACATTGGACGAGGAAACATCTTCAGTAGGTTAGACGCTCGAAGGAAGGCACAGGTTTTAGAACTTGCGTATTTTTCATTTTTCATCGTGTTTCACAAGCCACACGAGCGAGAGATTGAAACCATTATGATTAGGGCGGCAGGGCCGCTGTTGGATTTCAATAACAAAAAAATCAGAAACGATATTCAACCGGCTGATGTCCGAGATTTTGAGCCAGGAACAATATATATTGAAAGAAAATATACTCGGGGTCAAAAGAAAGTGCTCAAAAAGACCAAGAAAAAGGGCGCCTAACGGTAAGCCATGGCAAAGGCGGTTCTCACAACGAAGGTCGATCCAGCGTATGATGATCTTCCGGAAACGCACTACCACTTCCCCCGGACGTATCTTCGTCAGGTTGAAGCGGCCTTGAATGATTGGATTATCTATTATGAACCGCGCAGGTCGTCTGGCGACCTTTCCAGCCGAGGCGGCCGTCAGTGCTATTTTGCCACTGCGCGCGTTATCAGGATTGTACCTGACCCGACACGGTCGGATTATTTTTATGCCTATGTCGACTCGTATTTGGAATTCGTGAGGCCGGTGCCTTTCAGAGAAGGCGGGAATTATTACGAGGCAGTCCTGCGGCGCGAAGATGGGGAAACGAGCAAGGGCGCGTTTGGCCGATCTGCTCGATATTTGCCGGAGAGCGAGTACGAAGCAATTTTGCGCGCCGGGTTCGTACGAATTCTCGAGGAGAGCAGGTCTAAGGAACTAAAGATAGAATCACATTCGAGGGGTTTCTCCGAGTCACCGGCGGAATTTGAGCGGCCGATTGTGGAGCGAGTCATTTCGCGGCCCTTCCGAGATGCTGCCTTCTCGGGAACGGTCAAGAGGGCGTATGCGGATAGATGCGCGTTCACCGGATTGAAGATCATCAACGGAGGCGGCAGGAGTGAAGTTCAGGCTGCCCATGTCCGGCCAGTCGCGAGCAATGGCCCAGACTCCTTGAGAAACGGCTTGGCTTTGTGTTCTACGGTTCATTGGATGTTTGATCGCGGACTTATCTCGATCAGCGATGATCATACGCTGTTGTTGGCCAAGGGGCATGTACCGGAGCAGGCGGCAAGGTTATTAAATCCTGACCGCGTGATGTTGGCGCCGCCTCACGCTGATCAGGCTCCTCATCCGCTCTTTTTGCGCTGGCACCGCGAAAACGTCTTCAAGGGATGAAACCATGATTGAATTTCGCATCGCAGACACCTTCACCGACAGTTTGGCGCGTTTGACGGGCCAAGAGCAGAAGGCTGTTAAAACGACGGCGTTTGACCTACAATTGGACCCCTCCGCGCCGGGGCTTTCGTTTCACAAGCTCGATCGAGCGCAGGATAAGAATTTCTGGTCAGTAAGAGTGAATGCGGATATTCGGCTGATCGTGCATCGCACGCCATCGAGTTTGCTTCTGGCCTATGTCGCGCATCATGACCCGGCCTACAAATGGGCGGAACGCCGAAAAATTGAGAGGCACCCGACGACTGGTGCGATGCAGCTGGTGGAGGTGCGGGAGCGCGTCCAAGAGATTGAGGTCTTTGCGCCGAAGGCGGCGGTCAAACCAAAATTGTTTGATAATCTGCGGAAATTCGAACTGATGTCATTCGGCGTACCGGAGGAGTGGGTGGATGATGTACGCCGGGCGGATGAGGATAGCCTGTTCGATATCATCAAGCATCTGCCGCAGGAAGCGCAGGAGGCGTTACTAAAGCTGGCGGTCGGCGAGAAGCCTGAAGTCCCCAAGCCGGCGCCAGTGGATGCCGACCCCTTTGCGCACCCCGATGCGCAGCGGCGGTTCCGCGTACTGACGAACGCGGAGGAATTACAGCGGGCACTGGACTACCCGTGGGAGAAATGGGCGGTGTTTTTGCATCCGGCGCAACAGGCGCTGGTGGAGCGGGATTTTGCGGGGCCGGCGCGGGTTTCGGGTTCGGCGGGCACGGGGAAGACGATCGTCGCCCTGCACCGAGCGGTGCATTTGGCGAGGACAAATCCGGCCGCAAAAATTTTGCTGACGACATTTTCAACGGCATTGGCGAATTCGCTGAAAAGCAAGCTGGTTCAACTGGTCGGCAATGACCCGGCGGTCGCAGCGCGCATGACGGTGAAGTCGGTGCGCAGCTTGGGGATGGAGCTTTATAGTGAGGCGCATGGGAAGCCAGTGATTGCGCCTGACCCGACGATCCGGGCGTTGCTGACCGACGTGGCGGCAAAGGAAGGCGTGAAATTTTCTCCCGCTTTTCTGTGGAGCGAGTGGGTAGACGTGGTGGATGCCTGGCAGGTCACGTCTCAGGAGGAATACGCGCAGGTAGTGAGGCTAGGGCGGAAGACCAGGCTGGGTGAGAAGCAGCGGGAAGTGCTTTGGCGGGTATTTGCTCAGGTGCGGGCCGGTTTAGCCGCCAGTAAGATGGTGACGTGGCCGGAGGTTTTTGCGCGGCTGACGGCAGACCTTGCGATTGGAGAGAAGCCTTTTGATTTTGTGGTGATCGATGAGGCGCAGGACATTGGCATTCCGGAAGCAAAATTTTTCAGCGCTTTGGCGGTCGGTGGGCGTAATGGGTTGTTTCTGGCCGGTGATCTGGGACAGCGGATATTTCAGCAGCCGTTCTCCATGAAATCGTTGGGCATTGATGTCCGGGGGCGGTCGGCTGGCCTGCGCATCAATTATCGCACTTCACATCAGATTAGGAGCCATGCGGACAAGCTTTTGCCGAAAGAGATCGCAGATGTTGATGGGCTAGCGGAGAGCCGCAAGGGCACCGTTTCGATGTTTGATGGGCCGGAACCGGTTGTGCGCCTGTGCGACGATGCCGCCGCGGAGCGGGAGGTTGTCCGGGGCTGGATAATGGACCGGTTGCGGGAGGGTTATCGGGCAGATGAGATCGCAATTTTTGTTCGATCGGAAGCGGAGGTTAAGCGGGCCCTCGATGCGGCCACGGCGGCCGGATTAAGTGCGCGTGAGCTGACCGAAGAGATTGAAGTGGAGGCAGATCACGTCGCGATTTGTACCATGCATTTGGCAAAGGGCTTGGAGTTTAGGGCAGTTGTGGTGATGGCTTGTGACGAGGACGTTCTGCCGCTTCAGGAGCGGATCGAATCTGTTTCTGATGATGCTGACCTTGAGGACATGTACATGACGGAGAGGCATTTGCTATATGTGGCGTGCACGCGCGCGCGGGATAGTTTGCTGGTGACAGGAGTCTCTCCTGGATCAGAATTCTTATCTGATTTTTGAAACTTCTTGATTCAAAATAGGTTAATTGAATTTGAAATCAGATTGACCATTGCTGCACGTCCGAAGGATGGATGATAAGAAAAGGGACACAAGATTTATCCTGACTCGCCAGGTTGAGTGATTTTAGAATAAGGCCGGCGCAACGATCTTATAAATGCACGATCCGTCGCCATAAAGCGGGCCAACATCGGGGCGATCAGTTTAGTTGGGTCTGAAATTACTTGTCCTGTTTCACTGCCAAGCATGTCTGCATATGCGGTGAGATCACGGTGGACGGATGCCGACAGCTCAACTGTAATTTTCACAGGCTTGTCATCCTGGATTGCACCAAGTTTCAATTTGGCCATCTATTTCTCCTTATTCAGCGTATGGCGACAACACCAGATCGCGATTGACGATCACCCGGACCGGAAAGCCAGGCCGGATGGTGAGCGTCGGCTGAATGTTGAGTTCGCGTTCTACGACCTGCTGACCGGCTTGATTGAAGCTGTCGGAGGCGCCGCTGCGGATGGCCTGGATCAGGTTGTTTTCCTGGTTGCTGGTGCCAGCTTCGGCGCCAACGGAGAGGAATGTTGAGATGAGCGCGGCCTCGAATATTGCTCCCCAGTGATTGTTCACGCCGTCCTGCAGCCCGGAGTAGCCCTGGGTGTCTGCGCTAGGCTGGTTATCGAGGACGATGGACTGTCCGTCAGGCATGATTAGACGGGTCCAGATGAGTTGAACGCGGGTTTGAGCATAGGCGACCTGACTGTTGTATTCCCCAATCAGGCGGGCGCCTTGCGGAATGAGGAGATATTGCCCGGTCGGGCTGTCGTAGACGTTTTCGGTCACCTGGGCGGTGATCTGGCCTGGCAGGTCCGACTGTATGCCCGTGATGAGGGCTGCGGGGATGATGGTGCCTGCCTGTATGATGTAGGGCGACGCGGCCGGCGTCAGACGATCGGAGCTGATGGTCGGCGCGTCGGACGGCCCGTTCAGAAACGCCAGTTTTTGGTCCTGCATATTCTGGTCCGATGACGGACCCGCAGGCTGATTGCCGGCCCCGTCGTTGCTTTGCCCCGGCATGACGCTGCCCGCCGGTCCCTGTTGGAGTGCGGTCGATGCTGACGCCGTTTGGACAAACAGGCTGCTGGTGCGCGCAGAGTCCTGCTCCTGGATCAGTTGCTGGTTCGCCGCATTTGTCCCTGCCGGTGTGTTGCTGCTCTGCTCGGCATGGAGGATCGGCGGGCCAAGGTCGCCGGGTAGCGGTGGCCCGAGTTTCGGCGCTGGTTTCGGCAGGTCCGCATAATTGCTGGGTAGGCTCGCCACGCCATCGGCGACGTTCTGGTTTTGCGTATTGTAGAGATTCTGGCTTTCAGGTTTTGCGCCATGCGATTGCAGCGCCCAGTATGTCAGCCCGAGGACCGAGACGCTGGCGACTGTTCCGAGACCGATTAGCACCTTGCGGGAAATCCGCGTTACTTTCGGCCGGTCGGGTCGCAGGCGCAGTTCCGCGGCGAGCGACCGATCACCGCCTTCTGGCTGCTGGCCGCTCATTGTGCCGGGATACCATCGGTCCGGACGATGCGGACGCGCTGCTGGGAACTGCCATCGCCCATCTGAAGCTCGGCCTCGGCGAACAGCGTGTCGACGATCATGTCGGAGCCGCGGACGCGATAATTGACGAGGTCGGTGGTCTTGCCGCTTGGGCCAATGACGAAAAGCGGCGGCATATCGCCTTGGCCGATGCCGCTTGGGAATTCGATGAACACCTGGCGCCCGTCATCAAAGGCGCGCAGCGGCCGCCATGGCGGATTGTCCCCCTCGATCTGGTAGCGGAAATTCAGCGCCGAGACGTCAACGCCGGTGGCGATTGGCGCTGCCGCGTCGGCCTGAGCGTTCTGCTGCCGGATCGCGATCAACTGGTCCTCAGGGTAGTTCCAGGAGATCGAGGCCATGTAGGTCGCCGCCGTAGAGCGCAGTTCCAGGTGATAGGTCCGCCTGTTGGTGTTGATGATGAGGTTCGTGGTGAGGTCCGGCCGTGTCGGCTTGACCAGGATATGGACCTGGCTGCTCGCGCCGGTGCCGCTCGTGGTGTCGCCGATGATCCAGCGCACGGTATCGCCGGCGGCGACGGGGCCGGAGCCGACAAGCTGTTCGCCGGGTTGCAATGCAACGTCGGTGATTTCTTCGGGGGCGGCATAGACTTCGTAGAGCGCGCCGTCCGTGAAGGGGTAAACCTGGATGGCGTTGATATAATCGTCGCGGATCGGCTGCATCCGGGCCGCCGCATTCGCCGCTGCCACGCGCGCCGTTGGATCCGGCAGTTCCGGCGGCGAAATTCGGCCAGCGGGTACGCGCTCCAACTGACCGGGCAGTGGCAGCGGCGTCGGGACCTGGATGATGTCCACCGGCTTCGGTGGGTCGGGCAGCAAGACTGCGCGCTGCGACGGGTTGTCGTAGCTGATGCGCGGCGGCTTGTAGGTTGGTGCGCAGGCGGCAAGTGCCAGCATTCCCGTCAGAGGAAGAAGCGGCTTGGAAAAGTATCGCATCAGTCGAGCTCCTTCGACCAGTTGATGGCATCGACGTAGACGCCGAGCGGGTTTTTCAGCAGGCGTGCGGCGTCCGTGGGTGGGGCGAGAACGATCGTGAGAATGGCGGTCCAATGATCGGTGGAGACAAGGGTGTCATCCTGATAGCGACGCTCGACCCAGGCGACCTGAAAGCTGTTATCGGAGGCGCGGATGACGCTGGAAACATCGACGGCAATTTGGATCTTGCCGATTTGGGCGAAGGGATCGTTGGCGCGGGCGTAGTCATTCAGCGCCACGGCGCCTTGGCTGGTGGTAAAGGCATAGGCGCGGAGCCAGTCCTGGCGGACGATGATCGGGTCATCGGGGAGGGAGCGCACGTCCTGAATGAACTGCGCGAGCTGCCAGGCGATTTGCGGATCGGTTGGCCGGTAATCGGCTACAGCGGGTGCTACGGCCTGCGCCTGGCCGAGCTTGTCCACCTGCACCACCCAAGGAACGACGGTGCCGCGGGCGGATTGCCAGACCAAGCCGCCGGCCAGGCCGCCGGCGAGAATCAGATTGCCGAATGCGATGAGCCGCCAGTTGCGGGCTTGGACGCGGGCGGAGCCGATGCGCTCATCCCAGACCTGGGCGGCTTTCTGGTAGGGCGTCTCCGGTTCGGGCGTGCGGCCGTAGCGCGGGCTGGCGCGGCGGAATTGCATTATTTCTCCTCCGATAGATTGATGCTTGCTGAGCCGCCGCCGTGATCGCCGGCGCGCAGCGCCTGGGCGGCGTGCAACACGCCGTGGCTGGCGGTTTGGCGGCGGCGCATCTGTTGCGCCCAAGCCGGTGTGCCGCCGCCATCATTGGCTGCACTTTGTGGTCCGGAATTCGCGCTTGAAGGATTGGGCGCAGCACCGCCGGACGCCCGGAATGCGGCGCGCCCGCCGGCGGCAAAACTTTCGCCGAGATTTGCAGCAACGCGTGCCGCCATGGCGCGCGGAACGGCCATCACCGCACCGGCACCCGTCTTGGCGACGCCGGCCACGCCCGCTGCCGCACCCTTCATTCCGGAATCGCCTGAGGTGGCCGCGCCTAGGCGGTAGGCTGTCGAGGTGGCGCCGGCGAGCGATGCGCCGCCCCGCGCACTTGCGGTAAGCGCGCCAGCGCCACCGCGAAGCGCGCCCGCCGTGCCGATCATCCCGGCCGCGCCTGCACCGCCGGCCGCGAGGGCGGTGGTGGCGGCTGCGCCCGCGCCGAGCTGAGGCGCGCCGGAGAGCAGGGCGGTTGCGATGCCTGGGCCAAATATACCAAGACCAAGGAGGGACAAGGCGGCAAGCACCAGCGAAAGCGCATCCTCAATAGTCGGCTGTGTGTCGCCAAAGCCCTGTGTGAATTGGCCGAAGAAGGTTGAGCCGATGCCGACGATGACGGCGAGGACCAGCACCTTGACGCCGGAAGCGACGACGTTGCCGAGAACCTTCTCGGCGAGGAACGCCGTTTTGCCGAACAGGCCGAAGGGCACCAGCACAAAGCCGGCGAGTGTCGTCAGCTTGAATTCGATCAGCGTCACAAAAAGCTGGATGGCCAGAACGAAGAACGCGACGATGACCATGAGCCAGGCGACGAGCAGCACAAAAATCTGGATAAAATTGTTGAAAAATGAGGTGAACCCCATGAGTTTGCCTGCGGCTTGCAGGATCGGCACGCCCGCATCGATGCCGACCTGGGCAAAGCGGCCGGGCTGCACGAGTTCGGCGGCGGAGAGGTTCGAGCCGGCAGCTTCAAGGCCGAGACCTGCGAAGGAATTGAAGACAATCCCCGCGAGAGTATTAAAATTGCCGATGATGTAGGCGAAGAAGCCAATATAAAGGGTCTTCTTCACCAGCCTGGCGATGATGTCCTCATCGGCGCCCCATGCCCAGAACAAGCCGGCCAGCGTGATGTCGATGGCGATCAGCGTCGAGGACAGATAGGCGACATTGCCTTTCAGGAGGCCGAAGCCGCTATCGATATAGGTGGTGAAGACGTTGAGAAAATTATCGACGACGCCGGGGTTCATGCCTGGAGCCCCATTATTGCTGATGGAACATTTCCACCGTCTGCGGCTGGTAACCCGCACCGGTGGAAAGGAATTGGTTGAGTTGCGCTTGCGCCTGCGCCTGGGTCTCCGCGTCATTGGCGCCAGCCAGCGCCGCGGCGCGCCCTTGCGCCGCGAGCAAGGACGTAATGTCGGCGAGCTGGCCGCTTTGGATGGCCAGCAGTTGATTCCCGGCCTGGCTCGCCTGCAGGGCGCCCTCAGCACTTTGGCTCGATGACACCAGCGCATCGACTTGTGCGTGCGTCGTCGCCAGATTTTGCACGACGCCGGCCTGGACGTTCATCGCGTCCTGATACCCGGCGCGCGCGTTTTCCCAGCGGGACTGAGCGTCGGCCTCCAACTGGTCCGATGTCGTCGTGCTGGAATATGTTTCGGGATAAACCTCGGTGAAGGCCTGATCGATCGTCGTCACGTCGTAGCCAATGTTCTGGGCTTCGGCGAGCAACTGCTGGGTCTGGCTGATCTGCTGGTCGAGTTGTGCCAGCGTCGAGTATGGCAGGCTGGCGAGATTTTTGGCCTGGTTGATGAGCATCGTGGCCTGGTTTTCCAGGCCCTGGATTTCGTTGTTGACTTGCTGAAGTTCTCGCGCCGCGGTCAGGACGTTCTCGGCGAAATTGCTCGCATCAAAAACGGCGATCTGCGCATGCGCAGGCAAAACGGCGAACGGTGATGAAATGAGGGCGATACCTGCGAAGAGGAGCGAGTGCCGAGCGCGGTGCGAGGGAGCGTTCATCATATTTTCTCTGGCGCAATGTTTGTCAAAATGTCGGCTGCCCAGCCGACACGCTTGTGGCGCAACCATTCAGCCGCAAAGCCGGCGCGGCCGTGTTCGGCAATGATCTGGGTGATGGCGTTCTGATCTGTCTTCGAGGATGCCGCGGTGAACGCAAGCGCCGCCTCTCCCAACCCCAATTCAAACAGCCGGTTGCCGCGCCGGGACTGGCAATAATAATCGCGGCGTGGCGTGGCGCGCGCTAAAATCTCAATCTGGCGGTCATTGAGGCCGAAGCGGCGATAGATCGCCATGATCTGCGGCTCGAAGGCGCGCTCGTTGGCGAGGAAAATCCGCGTCGGGCAGCTTTCCACGATCGCTGGCGCGATAGCGCTGCTTTCGATGTCGGCGAGGGATTGGGTGGCGAAGACGACGGATGCGTTTTTCTTGCGCAGGGTTTTCAGCCATTCGCGGAGCTGGCCCGCGAAGCCAGGGTTATCGAGTGCCAACCAGCCTTCGTCGATGATGATCAGCGTCGGCCATCCGGCCAGGCGCGCTTCGATCCGATGGAAGAGGTAGGAGAGGACTGCGGGCGCGGCGCCAGTGCCGACAAGTCCCTCGGTCTCGAAGACCTGCATGTCGGGATCGCCAAGCAGCTCGGCCTCGGCGTCGAGAAGCCGGCCAAACGGACCGCCGATGCAATAAGGGCGCAGCGCCTGCTTGAGGGCATTTGATTGGAGCAGGATGGAGAGTCCTGTCAGGGTCCGTTCCGGCATGGGGGCGGATGCGAGAGAGGAGAGAGCCGTCCAGATATGTTCCTTGGCTTCCGGCGTGATGGTGACTTTCTCACGCTCAAGGATGTTGGCGATCCATTCGGCGGCCCAAGCGCGCTCGGCCGGATCATCAATACGGGCGAGCGGCTGCAATGCGACGGGCATCGAGACGTCATCGGACAAGGCGCCACCAAGGTCTTGCCAGTCGCCACCCATGGCCAAAGCGGCGGCGCGCATCGAGCCGCCGAAATCGAACGCGAAAATCTGCGCGTCGGCGTAGCGGCGGAATTGCATGGCCATCAGTGCCAGCAGCACTGATTTGCCCGCGCCTGTGGGGCCAACGATCAACGTGTGACCGACATCGCCGACATGCAGCGAGAACCGGAATGGCGTTGAGCCCTCGGTTTTTGCAAAGAACAGCGGCGGGGACGCAAAATGCTCGTCGCGCTCTGGCCCTGCCCAGACGGCGGAGAGCGGAATCAGGTGTGCCAGATTGAGGGTGGAGACCGGCGGTTGGCGGACGTTCGCGTACACATGGCCTGGCAGCGATCCGAACCATGCTTCCAGCGCGTTCACGCCTTCCACCATGCAGGTGAAATCGCGTCCCTGGATCACCTTCTCGACCAGGCGCAGCTTTTCATCGGCTGATCGGGCATCGTAATCCCAGACGGTGACGGTCGCGGTCACATAGGCTTCGCCAGTCTCGTCGGCGCCGAGCTCCTGTAACGCGAGATCGGCATCGGCCGCTTTGTTGGCGGCATCGGTGTCCAGCAGGACCGATGCCTCGTTTGTCATCACCTCTTTTAAGATGGCGACGATGGATTTGCGCTTGGCAAACCATTGCCGGCGGATTTTCACCAGCAGTTTGGTCGCGTCAGTTTTGTCCAGGCAGATTGCGCGGGTGGACCAGCGATAGGGAAAGGCCAGCCGGTTCAACTCATCCAGGATTCCTGGCTGCGTGGCCGACGGGAATCCCATGACGGTGAGGGTGCGTAGATGCGCGGAGCCGAGCCGGGGCTCCAGGCCGCCGGTCAGCGGTTGGTCCGCGAGGATCGCGTCCAGATAGACGGGGATTTCCGGCACGCGGACGCGGTGACGTTTGGTGGAAATTGTCGAATGCAGATAGGTGAGCGTCTCGGCGTCATCGAGCCATTCGATCTCGGGCACGAAGCCCGCGATAAGCTGAAACAGGCGGTCGGTTCGGTCGATGAACGCACGAACCAATTCATTCGGATCGGCGGCGCCGCGGTCCCGACCTTCATACAGCCAGTTCTCGGCCCGCGCGGCATCCTCGCTTGGCGGCAGGAATAAAAGCGTGAGGAAATAGGCGCTCTCGAAATGCGCACCTTCCTCCTCGAATTGTGCCTTGCGCTCGGAATCTACCAGCGCCGAGACCGGATCGGGAAACCGGCTGTTGGGGTAATTGGTGGAAGCTGACCGTTGCGCCTCGACGAAAATGGCCCAGCCTGAGCCCAGCCGGCGCAATGCGCTGTTCAGTCTGTGAACCGCCCCGGATTTACCGGAGGCTAATTTGTTCAAATATCAGGCGACCATATCGAGTGTATTCAGTTTTGCATAGAACGCCTCCTCGGCTTCTGCGGGTGGGATATATCCGATGGGTGCGAGCAGGCGGCGGTTATTA
>DAIDEE010000047.1 GCA_027308685.1 Acidocella sp. | reverse complement strand
GTTGGCGGGGCGGCTGCGGGTGCGGCGGCGGCGGGTGGGGCTGATTGAGCAGCGGCCAGCTCGGGGGCGGCGATGATGAGAAGGGCCAGGAGGCCAAAGCGGAAGAAAATTGAGCGCATAAGCAAAGCCAGAGGGCGGATTGGCGGTTAAGTCAATTGTTGGGCGGGTTACGGGACAGTTAGCTGATGCCGGCAGGTGCACAAATTCGCCGGGCATTCTATATCATGTAGCATGAAAATTTTTCTGATGGTCTTGCTGGCGATCGATATGCTGGCGGTGATTGTGGTGATGCTGGTGGGGGCGATCGGGCTGGTGGATGCCAACCGGTCTGGCCGGACCTCGAACATGCTGATGCGCCTTCGGGTAGGGTTGCAGGCGGTGGCGATCGGGCTGGTGGTGCTGCTGATGATGACGGGGCGCTGAGCCGTGAGCAGGCCAAAGGCGGTGCTGTTTGATGTGTTTGGCACATTGGTGGATTGGCGCGGCAGTGTTCATGCCGGGCTGACGGCGTTTGGCGCGGCGCACGGGATCAGCGCCGATTGGCTGGGGATAACCGATGCGTGGCGCGGAGCCTATAAGCCAGCGATGAATGCGGTGCGGACGGGTGCATTGCCCTGGACCAATTTGGATGAGTTGCACAAAGGCGCGTTGCTGGAATTGCTGCCGAAATTTGGGGTGCCAGCCCTGGGCGATGCACAAATAGATGAGTTGGTGCGCTTGTGGCACCAACTGACCCCCTGGCCGGATAGTGTGGCGGGGTTGAACGCGCTGAAAAGCCAGGTGGTGATTGGCTCGCTCTCGAATGGTCATGTGGCGTTGCAGGTGGCGTTGGCGAAACACACGAAATTTCCGTGGGATATGATTTTTGGCGCGGATATGTTCGGGCATTATAAGCCGGATGTGGAGGTTTATTTGGGGGCGTGCCGGTTTTTGGGCTTGCCGCCTGCCGAGGTGATGCTGGCGGCTTCGCATAATGAGGATCTGGCGGCGGCACGGGCGTTGGGGCTGCAGACCGGGTTTATTGCGCGACCGAGGGAGTTTGGAACGCCCGATGAGCGGGCGCGGCCCAGCCAGGATTGGGAAGTGGTGGCGGATTCGGTGCTGGATCTGGCGGGGAAATTATAGCACCCGGATTTCGTCGCCGGGGTTGATGGTGCCGCCGTCCAGAACTTCGGCGAAGATGCCGAGGTCGATGTGGCCGAAATTGCGTTTTAGCTCCAGCACCGGGTTGGCGTCGCGGATGGCGGTGTCGGGGTTGACGGTTGTGGCGCCGCAGCGGTCGATGCGGTCCTGCACCATCAGGCGGGTGGCGCCGATGCTGATTTCGCGCCCGAGCCAGGTAAATTCCTCCCAGGGGGCGATGGCCTCGATGTAGATGTTGGCGCGAAAGCGGCGTTTGTCGCGCGGGGCCTGGGCGGCGGCTTCGAGGGCGCGCAGGGAGCCGAGGCCGATCAGGCTGATGACCTGGGTTTTATGGTCGCAGAAGCTGTGGGCCGGGACGTAGTGGAAGCTGGGCGGTTTATCGGCGGCGCCGTAGCGGGCTTCATCGCCGAGGTAATAGATGAAGAAGCGCGTGAGTTCGGCCTGACCCTCGGGCGTGAAGGGTGAGGCATCGAAGCTGCCGCCATCGGGGGCGCTGATGCTGAGCAGGCCGGAGGTTTCATCGAAGCGGGTTTGCAGCAACGCGATGGGGGCGTTTTTCAGCAGGCACATGAAATTGGATTTCGAGACCCAGGTGGGGTTGGCGGCGTCGAACGCGCCGTCGCCTTGCGCCAGGGCAAAAGCGCGGTCCCAGGGGATGCAGCGGCCGGGGGCGAGGGCGGCGGATTTCAAGGATTCCGGGGTCAGGCCTTTGACCGGGTAGCGGTATAGGGATTCGATGCGCATAGGTAAAAATTCCTCTTGAGCCAAATCATGGCATTGCCCATATTTGCCGTGCAAGCTTTTACCGTCGCCTATTGAGGGGCGGTGGGAGTGGTTGCCGAATGAAAGGAACCAAAATGGACTTTGAAAAATTCACCGAGCGTGCGCGTGGGTTTATCCAGGCGGCGCAGACGATTGCGATGCGGGAGTATAACCAGCAGATCACGCCCGAGCATTTGTTAAAGGCGCTGCTGGATGATGAAGAAGGGGCGGCGAGCGGGTTGATCCGCGCGGCGGGGGGTGATCCTTCGGCGGCCAAACTGGCGGTTGACGCGGCGGTGAACCGGGTGCCGAAGGTGCAGGGCGCTGGGGCGGGGCAGCCGAACATCACACCGGAGTTGGTGCGGGTACTGGATGCCGCCCAGCAACAGGCCACCAAGGCTGGCGATGAGTACGTGGCGCAGGACCGGTTGCTGATTGCCCTGGCCGCCAGCGATAACGCGGCGGGCCGGGCGTTGAAGGCCGGCGGCGTGACGGCGCAGGCGATCGAGCGGGCGGTGAATGACATCCGCAAGGGCCGCAAGGTGGATAGCGCCACGGCGGAGCAGCAGTTTGATGCCTTGAAAAAATATGCGCGTGATATGACGCAACTGGCGCGCGAGCAGAAGCTCGACCCGGTGATTGGCCGTGATGAGGAAATCAGGCGGACCATTCAGGTGTTGGCGCGGCGGACCAAGAATAATCCGGTGCTGATTGGTGAACCCGGCGTGGGCAAGACCGCGATTGTGGAAGGCTTGGCGCTGCGGATTGTGAATGGCGACGTGCCGGAATCACTTCGCAATAAGCGGGTGATGGCGCTGGATTTGGGGGCGCTGGTGGCCGGGGCGAAATATCGCGGTGAATTTGAGGAACGTTTGAAGGCGGTGCTGAAGGAAATCGAAGCCGCTGAGGGCGAGGTGATATTGTTCATCGATGAGATGCACACGCTGATCGGCGCAGGCAAGGCCGATGGCGCGATGGATGCCTCCAATTTGCTGAAGCCGGAATTGGCGCGTGGCGCGTTGCATTGCGTGGGCGCAACCACGCTCGATGAATATCGCAAGCATGTTGAGAAAGATGCCGCTCTTGCCAGGCGGTTTCAGCCGGTGTTTGTCGATGAGCCGAGTGTGGCGGATACCATTTCGATACTGCGCGGCATCAAAGAGAAGTACGAGCTGCATCATGGCGTGCGGATTGCTGATGCAGCGCTGGTGGCGGCGGCGACATTGTCCAACCGTTATATCACCGACCGGTTTTTACCTGATAAAGCCATCGATTTGATGGATGAGGCGGGTTCGCGGTTACGGATGCAGGTGGATAGTAAGCCGGAGGAATTAGATGAGCTGGACCGGCGGTTGATCCAGTTGAAGATTGAGCGGGAAGCGCTTCGCAAGGAGGATGACGCGGCGTCGCGCGAGCGGCTGGGCAAGCTGGAGCATGAGTTGGCCGCACTTGAGGAAAAATCTGATGTGCTGAGCACCAAATGGAAGGCTGAGAAAGACCAGTTGACCGAGACCCAGAAGTTGAAGGAGCGGCTGGATCAGGCGCGTAACGATATGGAACTGGCGCAGCGCAAGGGTGATTTGGCGCGCGCTTCGGAGCTGATGTACGGCACCATTCCAACACTTGAGAAGCAACTGGCCACGCAAAATGAAGGAAGGTTGGTGAATGATGCCGTGACGGAGGAGAGCATCGCGGCGGTGGTGTCGCGCTGGACCGGCGTACCGGTGGAGAAAATGCTTGAAGGTGAGCGCGGCAAGCTGCTGCGGATGGAAGATAGTCTGCGCCAGCGGGTGGTTGGTCAGGAAGCGGCCCTTCTGGCGGTATCGAACGCGGTCCGCCGCGCCCGGGCAGGGTTGCAGGACCCGGGCCGGCCAATTGGCAGCTTTTTGTTCCTCGGGCCAACCGGGGTGGGCAAGACCGAACTGACCAAGGCTTTGGCGGAGTTTTTGTTCGATGATGAGCGGGCGATGGTGCGGATCGACATGAGTGAGTTCATGGAGAAGCACGCGGTCTCGCGGTTGATCGGGGCGCCGCCGGGCTATGTGGGGTATGATGAAGGCGGCGTGCTGACCGAAGCGGTGCGGCGGCGGCCTTATCAGGTGATTTTATTTGATGAGGTTGAGAAGGCTCATGAGGATGTGTTCAATATTCTGCTGCAGGTGCTTGATGATGGGCGGTTGACCGATGGTCAGGGCCGGACGGTGGATTTCCGCAATACCATTATCGTGCTCACCTCGAATCTGGGCAGCGATATTCTGGCGGCGCAGCCGGAGGGCGAGGATGTGCGGATGGCGGAAGCCGGGGTGATGGCGCGGGTGCGCGAGCATTTCAGGCCGGAGTTTTTGAACCGGCTGGATGAGATTGTGCTGTTCCGGCGTTTGCAGCGCGCGGACATGGGCACCATTGTCACCATCCAGTTGAAGCATTTGGAGGCGTTGCTGGCGGATCGGAACATCAAAATTACGCTGAACCAGGGCGCACGGGATTGGCTGGCTGAGGCGGGGTACGACCCGGTGTATGGGGCGCGGCCATTGAAGCGGGTGATCCAGCGTAATTTGCAGAACCCGCTGGCCGGGCTGATTCTGGAAGGCGCTGTGAAGGATGGCGAGACCGTGGAGGTGAGTGCCTCGGACTCCGGATTGGTGATTGCCGGGCATCTGGCGGAGGCGGCCTGAAACGGCCGGTTAAGCGGTTGACCAGGCGATCCAGAGCCCAACGCCGGCAAGGGCGAACGCAAAACCTTTGCCGGTGGTGGCCATAAGGCCCTGGTTTGCAATGATTGGCCGCAATGTTCCCGCCAGGCTGATGATAAGCACGTGAATGGTGCTGGCGATGGCGATGTAAACGGCTGAGAGGATTAACGCCTGGCGCTCAGGCGGGGCTGCCGGGTTTATAAAGGGCGGCAGGACGATTGCGAAGAACACGAAGGCCTTGGGGCTGAGCAGGTTGGCAAACAACCCACGCAGGAAAAATCGCCGGCCGGCAGCGATGTCTGTGCTGTCGAACCTGGTGTCTGTGTGCCAGGACTCCCAGGCGAGGTAGAAAAAATACACCACGCCAGCCCAGCGCAGCGCCTGATATAGCAGGGGCGATGCTGAAATAATTTCAGACAGGCCGAGCCCGGCCGCCAAGCCGGCACCCGCTAAGCCGATGGCCACCCCGATGGCGGCTGCGAAGCCGGCGCGGCGACCCTTTTGCATGCTGAGGAGCGCCAGATAGGTCATATTGGGGCCGGGTGTCAGTTCGACCAGCAGGCAGGTCAGGCAAAATGCGAGGATTGTGGATGACATGAAGTTTACCAATTCAGGGCCAGATATCGGCACGGTAATGAACAGAGCGCCAGTTAAGGTTCTGAAGTGTCAAGTACGCGGCAAAATTTTGGGGTATGGCAAGGGTCAATGAACGGGAGACGAAACATGACAAAGACGGCCTTATTGGTGATTGACGTGCAGAATATTTATGCGGCGCCGGAATCACCGCTGTATGTGGCCTCGATTGAGCATTCGCTGGCAAATATCAATTCGTTGATCGAGGCTTTCTCGAAGGCCGGGAAGCCGGTGATTTATGTGCGCCATGTGCATCGGGCGGATGGCCGCGATGCCGGGCGGATGTTTGATTTTGGTGGGGTGGCCGAGCCGGTGAGCTTTGTTGAAGGGGCGGAGGAATCAGCTTACGTGCCGCAACTTCACGTAGTTGGTACAGGAATTCATATAACCAAGCGGCGCTATTCGAGCTTTGAAGGCACTGAACTCGATGGGCTTTTGCGGTCCCTGGGCTGCGAAGGCGTGGCGATTTGCGGCTATATGACGAATTTCTGTTGCGACACGACCGCCCGTGCTGCCCACGATAAGGATTATTTTGTGGATTTTATCGCCGATGCCACGGGTGCTCCGGCTTTGAGCGAAACCTATACGCAGGCTCATATTATCGAGGCGGTGAGCACGACTTTGGCGGCCGGTTTTGCGAAGATTTATGGCACGGCGGCGTATATCGACCGCTTGAGTTAGGCGCCGACATGCGTTTGGCGCATGACCGCTGTGCTGATATTAAAATTTACGGGTTTGCTGCACCGCAGCGCAACCGATTTCGAAAAAACCCCGGTGGATAAAGGGTTTTTCAAGGTTTCCCGAAGGATTGTCATAGCGTTGACATACGCCCTTGGTGAGGCGTAGAACCCGCTCCTCGCTGCACTCCAGCGGGCGGCACAAGGTACCGGAAACGGTGCCTTTTATGTTGGCCTAAAGAGTGAAGTGAAAAAGTTTTGCGACCGATCTTTGACAATTGAATAGGCTGGGAAGGGATACGTTGGTGGCGTTGCTTTTGTGTTAATTTGTTAGGTTTACCTGATGAATTGGTGCGGAGGGTTTTGGGTTTTGGTGAGAGCTGATTCCTGGAATTTTGGTTATTGATTGGTTTGAGTGCTGGGCTTGCTCGGTTCATAGATCGGTTTAACCGGTAACGTTTCGGACGATATTTCTTTTTTTTAAATAGCGTTTTGAAATGTTTTGAATGCTTGCTTGGCGGGGTAACCTGCTGGGTGGGAGCTATATGTGAGCTGGGTTTTCGTTTTGTTTAAGAACGAGAGTAGCTTGTAGAGATATATGCTAGAATAGTTCGAGAACGGGATGAACTTGAGAGTTTGATCCTGGCTCAGAGCGAACGCTGGCGGCATGCTTAACACATGCAAGTCGCACGGTCAGCAATGGCAGTGGCGGACGGGTGAGTAACGCGTAGGAATCTATCCTTGAATGGGGGACAACTGTGGGAAACTACAGCTAATACCGCATGATGCCTGAGGGCCAAAGACGTAAGTCGTTTGAGGAGGAGCCTGCGTCTGATTAGCTTGTTGGTGGGGTAAAGGCTTACCAAGGCGACGATCAGTAGCTGGTCTGAGAGGATGATCAGCCACATTGGGACTGAGACACGGCCCAAACTCCTACGGGAGGCAGCAGTGGGGAATATTGGACAATGGGGGCAACCCTGATCCAGCAATGCCGCGTGTGT
>DAIDEE010000043.1 GCA_027308685.1 Acidocella sp. | reverse complement strand
GGTACAGGTGTTTATGCAGGTGGCACAATCATCGGGCTCAGCAATAGCGGCAGCATCATCGGCACCTCCATTGCGGGTGTGAACGCGGCCGGCATCAGCAGCCTGACCAACAGCACCATCTCGGCGCTGATTTTGGGCGGCCAGGTTGGTGTGAACAGCTCCGGTTCCATCGGCACATTGAGCAACAGCGGCAGCATCATCGGCGGCACGTCCGGTGTGTTCGCCAGCGGTTCGATTGCATCGCTGTCCAATAGCGGCACCATCATCGGCACCACGCTGAATGGCGTTTCTGCAGGGGGCGGTATCTCGATCGTGTCGAACGTTACCGGGGCGACCATCTCGGGTGGCAAAATCGGTGTTTACAGCGGGCAATCGATCAGCACGTTGACCAATAGCGGCACGATCAATGGAACGAGCATCGCAGGCGTTTACGCGATGGGTGATATCTCGACCCTGGGCAACACTGCCTCCGGTCTCATCAAGAGCGGTGGTACAGGTGTTTATGCAGGTGGCACGATCATCGGGCTCAGCAACAGCGGCACCATTACCGGTACAGCGGGTGACGGCGTGTTTGCTGTGGGTGATATCAACGGCCTCACCAATGCCGCCACCACAGCGTTGATTTCTGGTGGTCAGTCTGGTGTTCGCAGTTTGGGCAGCATTGGCACACTCAGCAATAATGGCAGCATCATCGGCAACGGCATTATTGGAGTATTCGCCGCGAATGGCATTGGCGGGCTGACCAACAATACTATTTCGGCGCTAATCCAGGGTGGCCAGACTGGTGTTTATAGTGGCAGCAGCATCGGCACACTTAGCAACAGTGGCACAATCAAGGGCGTCAGTAATTTCGGTGTGCTCGCGATTGGCGCAATTGATAGTCTGACCAACGCCGGCACTGTGGCGTTGATCTCCGGGGGTAATACCGGCGTGCGTAGCCTCGGCAGCATCGGCACATTGAGCAACACCGGCAGCATCGTTGGCAACTTCGGCAATGGTGTGTTTGCCCAAGGTGGCATTGGTGGTTTGAGCAACACCGGCACGCTGGCGCTGATTTATGGTGTGAGGACGGGTGTTTACAGCGGTGGCAGCATTGGTACGCTCAGCAATAACGGTACCATTTTCGGCGTCGTTAATAACGGTGTGTTTGCCAATGCTGCTATTGATAACCTAAGCAATACTGGTTCGCTGGCATCGGTTTACGGTAAAAACACCGGGGTGCGTACTTCAGGCGGTATCGGCACATTGAGCAACACGGGCAGCATCGTTGGCAACTTCGGCAATGGTGTGTTTGCCCAAAGTGGCATTGGTGATTTGAGCAACACCGGCACGCTGGCGCTGATCTATGGCGGCAACACCGGTATTAGCAGCGGCACGACGATCGGCACCCTTAGCAACAGCGGTACCATTCAGGGTATCAATAATGCCGGTGTGATTGCGCTGGGTTCGATTGATAGCCTCACCAATTCCGGCACTCTGGCGTTGATCTCCGGGGGTAATACCGGCGTCCGCGGGCTTGGCGGCATCGGTACGTTGAGCAATACCGGCAGTGTCATCGGTACGCACGGCGCAGGCGTGTTCTCTCAAGGTGATATTGGCGGCTTGAGCAACACCGGCACGTTGGCGTTGATTTATGGCGGCAATACAGGTGTGTTCGGTACCGGCAGTATCGCCGGGCTCAGCAACAGCGGCACCATTCATGGGGTCAATAACGCTGGAGTTATCGCGCTTGGCTCCATTGATAGCCTGACCAATGCCGGCACGCTGGCGTTAATCTCCGGGGGTAATTCCGGGGTGCGTAGTCTCGGCGGCATCGGCACGCTGAGCAATTCCGGCACTATCATTGGCAGCAACCAGGAAGGCGTATTTTCTCAAGCCAATATTGGAGCCCTCAGCAATACGGGCGCCACGGCGCTGATCTCTGGCGGTAATTCCGGTGTTTATAGCGGTGGCAGCATCGGTACGCTCAGCAACAGCGGCACCATCAGCGGCACCCGTGGCGACGGCGTGTTTGCCAACACCGGCATTGGCAGCCTGACAAACAATACGTCAGCTTTCATCACTGGCGGATTGAACGGCGTCAGCACCGGCGGCAACATCACCGGATTAACCAATTCGGGTACCATTACTGGTGCTAACGGCGACGGTGTTTACGCAGTCGGCGGTATCGCCAACCTGGATAACACCACCATCGCGGCACTGATCCTCGGCAGTAAGACCGGTGTTTACAGCGGTGGCAGCATAAGTTCGCTCAGCAATAACGGCAGCATCATCGGCAGCACGCTTAATGGCGTGAATGCCGGGACCATCGGGACTCTCACTAATACCCGGTTGATCCAGGGCAATTCCTACGGTGTGCTCTCGCAGACCAATATCGCGGTGCTCAGCAATACCGGGAGCATCATTGGCACAACGAATACGGGCGCGCAGGCCAACGGGAATATTGGTTCGTTGAGCAATGGCACGGGAGCCCTTATTTCTGGCGCACAAACTGGTGTGGCGGCCAATGGCAGCATCGGCATGCTGACCAACAACGGCACCATTTACGGTGGCACAATTGGCGTGGTTGGCGGCAATATCGGCACGCTGGTCAACACCAACATGATCGAAGGGCTTTATACCGCGATCCGTAGTACTGGCTCGATCGGCACGCTGACCAACTCCGGTACCATCATCGCAATCGACCCGATTGCGATTATTGCGGCCGGCAGCATCGGCGGCATTTACAATACCAACCTGATCTCCGGCAGCATCATCGCCGGTGCCGGCAACCTCACCATCACCGGCGGTTCGGGCAGCACCATCGGTACGCTTACCGGCGGGGTGATTTCCGCCACCACCGGCAATATCAGCCTGGGCGGTAATTTACTGTTGGCGGATAATGCCTCAGCTAACGGTGGGTTGGGGACGCTCACCAATACCGGCAACCTGCAACTCAACGCGCCGCAGACTATCACCGGCAACTTCGCGTCATCGCTGGGCAGCACGCTCATTCTCGGGGTTACGGCGCCGGGCGTTGGTGGTCAGGTGGATGCCACCGGCTATATCAACCTTGCCGATACTGCGATTAGCCTGGTGCCCGATGGCGGCACCATTGCGACTGGGCAAACCTACACCATCGCTGGGGCGCAAACCGCAACCGGCACAGACTATAACGGCGTGGTGGTGCGGGTTTCCGGGTTGATTGTGGATAGCCAGCGGCCGACCATTGCCGGTGTTTCGGAACTGGTCGTCGGCGTGGGCCCGGCGTCCTATGCAGACCTGCTGACTGGCGGCAACCAGAATGCCAAGTCGGCCGGTAAAGTGCTCGACGAATTGTATAATTTGGGCACGCTAACAACGCCGCAAATTGTCCTGCTGGCCGACACACAAGCGCAGCCTTTCTCCGCCATACCGCAATTTGCCAAGGCGTTGGATGGTGAGGTGCATGGCGCCAACCTGGCAGTCATGCCGGAGGCCGGGCTGGCACTGTCGGATTCGGTTGAAGGCCGCCTTAGTGAGATCGACCAGAACCCGCAATCCGCACCGCTGGTGTGGGGCAATGCCTCGGTACAACTGGGCAGCGAAAAGGGCGATGGTTATGCCTCCGGTTTCTCCAGCACGCTCAGCCAGTTCACCGTGGGCATGGATCTGGCGACGATGGGCATCGCCCGGGTCGGCGTTGGGTTCTCACATACCGACACTTATGTAAATGCCAACATCGGTAAAGGTACGGTGGATGAAAACGCCGGGTTTGTTTATGGCCAAATTCCGGTCGGGTCGTTTGTTGTCGACGGCTTGGCCAGTTATGGGTTGAGCAATACCTCCAGTCACCGGCCGGACCCAACAGCGCCTAACACCACATTGTCCACTAACAATGTTGGCGGCAACGAAGCGCTGGTGAGCCTGGGAATCAATATGCCGTTGACCATGGGTGGCTTCGCTGTCTCGCCATACGCCCGCGAAATCTTCCAGGACGTGACGCAGAACTCATCAAGTGAAGGTAACGCCGTGGCAGCGCTCAGCACCAGCAGCTACTCAGGTAGTGGTGAGCGCAGCATGATCGGCGTGCAGGGCGGCTCGGCGGTCACCGACCCGCTGGCAACCCTGTTCACCTACCGGTTCAACCTGGGGGCTGGTGTTGATACCGGCAACCTGCTGCACCCGACGATGGATGCCTCGTTGGCTGGCCTGCGGACCACCATCACCTCCCCACATGTGTCGCCTGAGTTTGCACAGGTAAGCGCTTCAGCCACGGTGAGGATCACTTCGGGTGCCTACAGCTATGCCCGGGTCAGTGGTGAGGTACGTGGCGGTGCTGACCAAGGCAGCTTTACCGCAGGACTGCGGATTGCCTTCTAACGTCGGCCCCGGCAGGGGCTGACCGGATACGGCGCCTGGCTTTTTGAGGCCCAAGACTTCGATGATCGGCCTAGCCCTTGACTTCATGGTCAAGGGCTAGACGATAGCAGACACTACTGCAGGGACCCTGATAATGAGCGATGCGTCTGCCTACACGCCACCGAAAATTTGGATATGGCACAAGGAAAATGGTGGCCAGTTCGCCAGCATTAACCGCCCGGTTGCCGGGCCGACACATGAGAAAGAACTACCGGTAGGTATTCATCCGCTGCAACTTTACTCTCTTGCCACGCCAAATGGCCAGAAGGTCACGGTGATGTTGGAGGAGTTGCTGGCGTTGGGCCACCAAGGGGCGGAGTATGATGCGTGGTTGATCAAAATCAACGAAGGTGAGCAATTCTCCAGCGGCTTTGTTGCGGCCAATCCGAACTCTAAAATTCCTGCCCTGATTGATCGCAGCGGTCCGTCCCCTGTCCGGGTTTTTGAATCCGGGGCTATTTTGATGTACCTGGCGGAAAAATTCGGGGCGTTTTTGCCGGTTGATATCGGAGCCCGGGCAGAATGCCTGTCGTGGTTATTCTGGCAGATGGGCAGCGCCCCTTATCTGGGTGGTGGATTTGGGCATTTTTATGCCTACGCGCCCTTCAAAATTGAATATGCCATTGACCGGTTTGCGATGGAGGTAAAGCGGCAGCTTGATGTTCTTAATCGCCGTCTGGCGGAGCGCCCGTATCTGGCCGGTAGCGATTATATGATCGCGGATATGGCGGTGTGGCCATGGTACGGTGGTCTTGTGAAAGGCTGGCTTTACGAGGCCGCAGAGTTTTTGCAGGTGCAGGATTACCCAAATGTTCAGCGCTGGGCTGATGTCATTTGGCAGCGACCGGCTGTTCAACGTGGCCGGATGGTTAATCGAGCGACCGGCGATCTCGCTACTCAGTTACGTGAGCGACATGATGCTAGCGATTTTGAGACCAGGACCCAAGATAAGCTGACCGGAGCGGTATGAAGCGGCGGCCGCGGCGGCTCATGGGGCACGCGAGCGTTTGTAACATTGTGCCCCCGGGCAATCAGCCTTGCTGGTGTAGGGCGTGTGTGATGGTATCGAGATCTGATCATCGCTGATGATGCGGCCGCCTTGGCTTGCGACATCATTGCACTCGCGCGCTGGTTTGGTCGGTATGGCTACCGGCGTGTCATCGCTCTGCTGCGCAACGCGGGTTGGACGGTAACCAAGAAGCGCGTGGCGGGCGATGCACCCTCAGAGTCAGCCGGTTGGTGCCATCTTCGGCCAAGGTGGTCGCGTTCTCCGACAAATTGTAAAAGTCTGCTTCGGCGGTCACATGATGCTTTGACGAGATTTCAAATAGGCCCGCCAGCCACCGTGTTCGGTGATGTCGGTGGCTCCCGCCAAGGCGTAAGCCTCGCACAAAAATCCTGGGTGAACCGTTCCATCGGCCAAGCTGACCCGGCCAATCCCCATAGGGGCCGGTAACGCCGCCACGAACCGACCAAAAGCCTCTGGTGTTAGCGCCCACATCTCCACGGCAATGCCTGTGCCCATGAAGCCAGGGCTACGCACCAAACCAGGCTTCGGCGGTGTGGTAGGCAGCGCGTAAAGCTTGTAGTCGGGGGCGGTCGTGGTGGTGGATACCCGCCGGGCACCGAGATTGACCAACTCATGGTTGAGAACCATCCCGCTCAGATGCGCCCCAGCCACCACCAGCATCACGTCCTCAGGCTCCGGCTGAATAAAACTTGAATGTGGCGTTGCGCGGCACAGCCCGGCTCCCGCACCTAGTGCCGCGTGCAAGGTGCTGGCGTAACCTGCCAGTGAGGCTTCAGAAAATGCCGGGCCGATAATGCTGACGCCAAAAGGCAAACCGGTGCTGCGAAACCCGGCAGGCAGGGCGATGGCCGCAAGGTCGAGCAGGTTCACAAAATTGGTGTAAAGCCCCAGTGTCGAATTATGAGCGATCGGCTGTTCCTGCATCTGCGCCACGGTGAAGATGGTGGGGGCCGTGGGAAGAAGTAATGCGTCGACCCTAGCCAGTTCGGCCAGAGCGGCATGGCGCAAGGCCTGCACCTTGTAGATGTCGGCAAAGGCGTCGGTTGCAGAAAATCTTCGGGCACCGCCAATAATCTCGCGCACTGTAGGCTCGAATGAAGCGGCGTGCACATCATAAAATGCTTTCACCGCGGCCAGGCGTTCAGCAACGTAAGCGCCGCCGTAAAGTAATGCGGCGATGTTACGAAATGGCGCGTAGTCGATCTCCTGCACCGCCCAGCCAAGTGTTGCGGCCTGTTGAACGGCGGCTTGATAGAGCGCAGCGGCGGCTTCATCGCCCGCAAAATCGCGGTCTCGGGCTGCCAGAACGCCCACCCTTGGAACGGCCGGTAATGTCACGGTGTGCGCCGCGCGGGAATAAGCGTCTGCCGCGTCAAACCCTTGCGCGGCTTGCAGCACCGCCATGGCATCGGCGGCGGAATTGGCGAATACCGCCACGCAATCGAGGCTCTTGCAGGCGGGTACCACGCCAGTGGCGGGGATCAGCCCGATGCTGGGCTTCAACCCTACAATGTTATTGCACGCGGCGGGGACACGGCCAGAGCCGGCGGTATCGGTGCCCAGTGCGAATGCCGCCAGCCCCGCCGCCACTGCCACCGCCGAACCCGAGGACGAGCCGCCAGATATGTAATCAGCATTGAACACTGAGCGTGGTGCTCCATAGGGGGAGCGCGTGCCGTTCAATCCGGTGGCGAACTGGTCCAGATTTGCTTTGCCCAGCAATATCGCCCCCGCGGCGCGTAGCCTGGCCACCACCGTGGCGTCCGCCGTGGGAATATAGGCAAAATCCGGGCAGGCGGCGGTGGTGGGTATCCCCGCCACATCGATATTGTCCTTCACCACAAAAGGGATTCCGGCCAGCGGCAGAGACATATCCATGCTATGAGCCACCGCCAGCGCATCCTCGCGCGGCACCAGCGAGATAAACACCGTTTTGTCAGGCCAGGCTTCGATGCGATCGTAGAGCGAGTCCACAAGTGCCGCAGGCGTTAACCCGGCGGCAAAGGCGGCGTGCAGGGCGGGAATTTCCAATAATTCGGGGATCATGTTGTTACTCCGGTTCAATAACGCCTAGCCGCTGGCCGGCGCGCACGGCTTGGCCCGGGGTGGCACTCAGGCTGGTCAAGCGTCCGGCGGCAGGGGCAAGAACGCGCACTTCCATCTTCATGGACTCCAGAATCATCAGCGGCTCGCCGGCGGCCACCATCTCCCCCGCTGACTTCAGGATTTGCCAGACACTACCAGGCACCAGGGCTGCGATGCTGCGTGCTCCTGGCTGCAATGTGTCCTCAGGCACCGGCGGCGGCAGGTCTGGCTCGTCGAAGCTGAGCAGCCCTCGGGCGATCCATGCCTCACGCTCGGCGGCGAAGGCTGCGCGTTGGGTACGTTGAAAATCACCAATGCTCCCGGCGTTCTGGGCACAAAAATCCAGATGCGCCCGCAGTGAGAATGTGGTCTGCTCAATACGCGGCATGTAGCGCCCATTTGGAAATGCCTCGCGCAGGTCAAGCAACTCAGCCTCGGAGACTTCGACAAAGCGAATTTGATCAAAATGCCGCAGTAACCAGGGTTTTTCAAAAGGTACTGCACACCGGTGGGTATCCCATACCTGAATGGTACGGCCAAAAAGCTGATAACCACCCGGCCCTTCCATACCATAGACGCACATATAAGCCCCACCGATCCCGACAGCGTTTTGCGGTGTCCATGGGCGTGCCGGGTTATATTTGGTGGTCACCAAACGGTGGCGCGGGTCGTACGGTGTTGCCACTGGCGCTCCGAGATACACATCGCCCAGACCCAGAACCACGTAGGAGGCAGCAAAGATAATTCGCTTCACCTCGTCGATGCTCGAAAGCCCGTTGATGCGGCGGATAAACTCGATATTGTCGGGGCACCACGGGGCATCCGGGCGGGTTGTTTCCTGATATTTTCGCATCGCCAGGCGAATTTGAGAATCATTCCAGGAAAGTGGCAGATAAAGCGTGCGGGCCTCCACCACCATATCCTCGGGGGCTGGCAGGTGCGGCAATATGCAGTCCACCGCCGCAGTGATTTTTGCCACATTCGTTGTGGTGGAATCAAAATGAACCTGTAATGAACGAATGCCCGGTGTAAGGTCGATAACACCGGGCATATTTTCGGCCTGCAGTGCGTCACGCAATGCCTGTGCACGCAAACGCAACGCGAAATCCAGCTTCATGTCGCCGAATTCGATCAGGATATTCTCGTCGCCGGCGCGCCGGATGACCGTGTCCTTACGGGTCTCGATAATGGCCGGCGCGGCGTCGCTGCGGACAAACCTTACCGTATCGCCGGGCTTGAGTTGTCCCAGTTTCCAGAGGTCGTTACGGGTCACCACCGCCGGACAAACAAACCCACCAAGCGAGGGGCCGTCTGGCCCGAGCAGAATCGGCATGTCGCCGGTGAAGTCGATGGCGCCGACCGCGTAAGCGTTGTCGTGGATGTTGGAAGGATGCAGCCCGGCCTCACCACCATCAGCGCGTGCCCAATTCGGCTTAGGGCCGATCAAACGGACGCCGGTGCGGGCAGAGTTGTGGTGAACTTCGTAGGTGGATGAAAACAGAACTTCAATATCATCGGCATTGAAAAAATCAGGGGCGCCGTGCGGGCCATACCGCACGGCAAGCTGCCATTGATGCGTGAGCACGGGCCGTTCTGCCGGGATATGCGCTGGTAATGGCAGAGGCACGTTGAGGCGCAATGTATCACCGGTGCGTAGCGCCCCGCCATTATGCCCCCCAAAGCCACCGAGCGTGAAGGTGGCACTGCTGCCCAGGTAATCCGGCACCGCAAAACCGCCGCTTACCGCCAGATAGCTGCGCTGACCGGGCCCTGTAATGCTGCCCAGTGTGAGAATCTGCCCCGCCTGCACCGGCACCGGCACAAACAATGGTACTGTTGTACCATCCAACGCCGCCGCCATGGCAGCCCCTGTCAGCGCGATGGTGGTAGCGGTGTTGAAGCGCAGCGTCGGGCCGGTGTGGGTGATTTCCAGCGCGGCGGCAGAAGCTGGATTGCCCAATAGCGCGTTTGCCAGAGCATGGCTGCGGTCATCCATCGGGCCGGAAGGTGGCACCCCGACTTCCCAAAAGCCAAGGCGACCAGGCAAGGATTGCAAACTGGATAAGGCACCGCCATCCAGCACTGCAACGCTGCGCGGCATATAAGTATAGTGCGCCAGCGTGCGCGTTGTCATCTCGCCGGCGCAAAATTCCGGAAGTGCTAACACCTCCTGCAAGTAACCCAGATTCGTCTCGATACCGAATAACGTACTCTGCGAAAGGGCTGTTCGCATTTTCACTAACGCTTCATCGCGTGTCGCCCCGGTGGCAATGAACTTGGCCAGCATCGGATCATAATAGGGAGAAATCGCCGTTCCTGCCGCCACCCATGTATCCACGCGCAAACCTGGACCCGGAGCAAAGGCGGTAAGGATACCAGCGCAGGGGACAAAATTTTCCGCCGGGTTCTCGGCATATACCCGTACCTCCACGGCTGCACCTTGCGGCGAGAGTGCGCGCGGCAGTGTGAATTCGCCCGCTGCCTGCTCGACCATCCAGCGCACCAGGTCCACGCCGTAAACTTCCTCGGTCACGCCATGCTCAACCTGCAAGCGTGTATTTACTTCCAGGAAGTAGAATTTTTGCGCCTGTGCGTCATAAACAAATTCCACAGTGCCAGCGGATTCGTAATTCACTGACCCAGCCAGCGCGACGGCAGCATCCTGCAAAGCGGCAAGCGTGACCGTGGGCAGATTAGGGGCAGGGGACTCCTCAACCACTTTCTGATTGCGACGTTGCAATGAACAATCGCGGGCCCCCAAAGCCACTACGCCGCCTTTACCATCGCCAAAAATTTGCACCTCGACATGGCGTGCACGGGATACGTATTTTTCCAAAAACAAAGCGGCATTGCCAAAATTATTAACAGCCAGACGGGCGATCGAGGCAAAGCGCTCTGATAATTCCTCTGGAGTGGTACATAGCACCATGCCAATTCCGCCGCCCCCGGCACTACTCTTCAGCATGACCGGGTAGCCGATACGCGCCGCCTCGCGCAGTGCGCCAGCAGCATCGGCCAACACACCCGTGCCGGGCAGCATGGGAACACCTGCAAGCCGGGCCAATTCACGCGCCGTATGCTTGAGGCCAAAGTCGCGCAAATGTGCTGGGCGCGGACCAATGAATTTGATCCCTGCCGCCGCCAGACGTTCGGCAAATTCCACCCGCTCGGAGAGAAAACCATAGCCCGGATGCACCGCTTGGGCTCCTGTCGCCAGACAGGCAGCAATAATGGCGTCGATGTTGAGGTAACTCTCTGCCGCTGCGGGCGGGCCGATCCGTACCGCCTCATCCGCCGCCAGCACGGGCGGCGCAAAACGGTCGGCATCGGAATACACCGCGACAGAGGCGATGTTCATCGCACGCAACGTACGGCTGACGCGGGCGAGTATCTCGCCGCGGTTGGCAATGAGAACCTTCGTAAACATTATGGTTCGCTGATGATGATCTGAATGGGTGTGGGTGTGAAGCCGTTACAGGGGTTGTTCACCTGTGGGCAATTCGAGATGAGCACCAGCGTGTCCATCAGCGCCTCCAATTCCACGTAGCCGCCGGGGGCCGAAACACCATCATCGACCGTCAGTTCGCCATCCGGGCGGATCGGCACGTTCATAAAAAAATTTACATTCGAGACAATATCGCGTTTGCTCATGCCGTGCCTGGCTGCCAGCAGCAGAAAATTTTCCCGGCAGGCGTGCATGAAGCGCGTCTCATGCCCGAAGCGCACGGTGTTTGCTTCACATGAACACGCCCCAGCACAGGTATCATGAAAACCGCAGGTATCAGCTACCAGTTTCACCAAAGGCCGGAGTTCGTTGGAGAGCAAAACCGTGCCGATGGTGAGGTCGTAGCGGCCGCCCGCGGCGGCCTGGGCGGCCAGGGTGTCCTGCGCTGAATAACGTTCCGAGGTATCATGGGCATTATAGAATAACGCATCCACGGCCTGCTGTGATTTCAAATCAACAATACGCATCACCTGGCCGGTTTTCAGCACGGCAGAATAGGGGGCCCGGGCGGGTACAAAAATGTCAGAGATAATACGGCTCATGCGGCAAACACCTTGTCGGTATTGATAAAACCGCGCGCCGCTTCCTCGGTGAAAGTACGGCACAAGTCATCTGCGCCGGCAGCGGGCATACGCCAGATGATGTAGCTTACAGGCCCCGCCGCTTCCTGGACCGGGCTAAGGGCATGAGGGGTGTTGGAGAGTGCGACCAGCAGGTTCATCTCGGCGCGGAACTCCAATTGTGCACCCACGGGTGGGTTGCCACGCCAGCGCATACAGCCGGTATCATCCACCGCCACCGGGGAAAATAATGAGAGCGCCGGCCCAACGTCACGCCGCGAAAGCCCAAACTTGGCCGCTGCCGCCCGCAGATTGTCACGCCCGTTGCGGCCGGCGGTTTGCAGGGCGCAATTGGGGCCGATGATGGTATCATGCCCTGCGCCGCTATCGGCCACGATGGAGGCAAGCACCCGCCCCATGTCCGAGAATAGCACCCGTCCCGTGGTCAGCCGTGTGGTCCATTGTAGTTTTGCGGTATCACCAGCGTTGTAACGCTCCGATGTTTCATCGGCGTTCCATATAAAAAACGCGGCCCCCGCCGTACCGCTATCGTTTATAATCCGCACACCGGTACCGCGCGGCAAATGAAAATACCCATAGGCGCCAGCCGGAAGTGTATCGGTTTCGATGATATCCGCCGACGGAATTTCTGCGAATAGCGCGACCGGCTTTGGTGCGGCGGCGCGCGAACGTGCCCGCGCCTGCAGCGCTTCGTAACGGGCGCGGTATTGCTCAGGAGTAAGGTTATTCAAATCAAGCATAAATAACTCGCAGGTTTGAGACGCAGGGGGGGGGGCGACGTGATGCCCATTCTATAGACTCAGAAAAAACTGAGGTAGCGGTTATATTCCCAATCTGAAACATGATAGGCATAGCTGGCCCACTCGTCGCGCTTGTAGCCCAGCCATGCTTCATGCATTGACCTACCGAACACAGCCGCACTTATTGGGTCGGCGGCGAAGGCGTCCAGCGCTTCGGTAAGGCTTCCCGGCAGCGTATTGATACCAAGTGCGGCGAGATCAGCGCCAGACTTCATATACATATTCTCGGTATTGGGCATTCCGGGGTCGAGGTCGTTCTCAATTCCCTCCAACCCCGCCGCCAGCACCATGGCAGTTGCCAGGTAAGGGTTGCAGGCAGAATCCGCCGCCCGCAATTCCACGCGCCCGCCGCCCAGGGGAATACGCAGCGCATTGGTGCGGTTGTTGTTGCCATAACAGCACAGCACTGGCGCCCATGTGAAGCCGGAGGCGGACCCCTGCTTCACCAGACGCTTGTAGCTGTTCACTGAGGGTGCCACCACCGCGCAGATCGCCGGCAGGTGCCTGAGCACACCGGCAATAAACTTGTAGCCCAACGCCCCCAACTTGCAGCCACGCGGGTCGGCCTTATCGGCAAACAGGTTCGCACCGGTCTTGAGGTCAGCCAAGGACATATTGAGATGCGCGCCCGACCCGGCGCGGTCGGCAAATGGCTTGGGCATGAAGCTGGCGAAGCCGCCGTGCTTGCGGGCGATTTCATGCGCCATGAAGCGAAAGAACGTGTAACGATCAGCCATGGTAAGAGCATCGGCATACATAAAATCAATTTCGAACTGGCCGATGCCGTCCTCGTGGTCGAAGGAATAAACATCCCAGCCCAGGGTATTCATAGCACTCACCAACTCATCGGCCCAGGCAAAATTATCCAATAGGCGGGAGAGATCATAGCAGGGTTTGGCAAGATTTTGACGTGACGACAGCGGCGTGAACCCGCCCTCTTCCAGCGCCTTGAACACAAAAAATTCGGCCTCGATGCCGAGGTTGAATTGCAGCCCATGGGCGGCGGCGCGGTTTAACTGGCGTTTGAGGATATTGCGTGAACATGCCTCAAACGGTTTGCCCTGGCAGTAGAGGTCTGAGGCAAACCAGGCGATCTCGGGCTTCCAAGGCAAAATGCTGCATGAGGCCGGATCAGGCATCGCCGCAACTTCTTCGTCATGCACCGATTGTGGCACGCCATCCATTGCGGCACCCGTGAACAATTCAGAGCCGCCGAGCATTTGGGCGTGGTGCGCAATGGGTACCATTTTGGTTTTCGAAACACCGTGCATATCGACGTAGGAGGCGGCGCAATAGCGTACCCCGGCTTCCGACAAAGCCGTAGCGTTGGCACCGCTGGGCACGGTGGTGGAGCTGGTCATATCCATGTGAAATCCTATTCGTCAGGCGGTGGTGGGAAGATGATCGACGTCAGGTTCTTCGGGCAGTTCGTACCAGGGGCTGCGCTCCCCGATCACGGCACGCATTCGCCATGAGAGGCTGCGCGGTGCGGTCTCCAGCACGTGCAATAATTCAGTGATATGGCGTCTGAGAGCGACCGCCAATTCATGAGTACCGCAAATCTCCTCAGCGCGCGCCTCTAAAGTTTTCAGCGTACCGCTGGCCGTACGCCAAAAACCCCAATCGCTACCAAGAAGTTTGGCGATATAGTTGGTATCGATCGCCCCAAGCCCTTCCGGGCCAAGGCCGCAGGCCAGCAGCAGGGCTGCGGTGTCGGAAAGGTCCTTGCGCTCGGCATGAAATACCTGAAGCTTGGTGAGCAACAAGTCAGCCGGCGAGAGCGTGAGCGGATGCAACTCTAAACGGTGCCCCAGCTGGAGCGTATGGCACATCCGAAAGATGTCGATAAAAATATCGATCTTTGTTTCACCAGCGTGAAACATCATCCGCTCCTTGCCGTTCAGCAGGTTGAACTCTTGTTCGGGCACGCAGCCTAGCTCGGTCATGGCGGCCTTCAGCGCTTTGCGGTCGCGCCCGCGGGTGACCAGATCGATATCCGCCGAGTGCCGCTTTAATGTGGCAGGCAGAGACTCCCCACAGACCGCATGGATCGCTCTGCCGCCAAGGAGACGCGCAATGCCCCCCTTGGCGGCGATCGCGGCGATCACTTGATGTTCCGTGATCTCGCTCATCATCTTACTCCGGCGGGATCTCGGCGAAGGCGAGGTCGATATCCACGCCCTGACGCGCCTGGATGAACTTGGCAGCGTAAAAATAGATGAAGCCGGAGAGGAAAACCCCCGCATTCACATACAGCATGAAAGGCTGTGCGAAGCTGATGCCCGATTGCGGATCATTCAGGAACGCCCAGGCGATCAGCCCCATGCCCAGGGCACTGAGGACGCCCATGATGGAAAGCACCGGCACACCCGCCACCCGCCACGCTACGGGAGACGCCTCGAACATATCCTTCTGTGTGTATGGGAATACAATGGCCCCGATTGAGGTGAGGAAGAACGTGCCACATACTTGACCGAAGAAGCCCGAAATGGTCGAGAACGCAGCGTCGTAGGCGTAGAGCCACAGGAAGCCGATCCCCAGCACCGACGACACCGCGATGGCGATGAGTGGTGAATGGGTGTTCTCATTGACTTCGGCAATTTTAGCAGGCGCAAGCCCGTCCAATGCCCAAGCCAGAATGTTACGCGTCGCGGTGAGGATATAGATAGGCAACCAGGCGTATGTCCATAATGCGAACGACACACCGATGATAAGCACCAGCCACACGTGCTGGGTGAGTGCCGCCGCCAACTCAGAGAAGGTGGGGGTAAAGCCCAAGTTGACGTTACCAGGCGTTACCGCTGCCAGATTGCCCAGGAAGGAAAAACCAAAGGCATGTAACGTGACATATGAAATAACCAGCAGCCAGAACGCTGAGTAGAACAGCGAGCCGGGCATACCGATCATCTGCGAGCGATTAGCTCCCTTAATCTCACCACCAATGTAGGCGGAAGCGATGGAGAAGCCGAGCACCGTGAACGGCCATGTCATTGAAATGAGGGTCTGCTTAAGGTCAAAAGGCGGATCGGTAACAGCATTGGTTCCGAGGTTCGTGGTAATCGCTTTGTAGGTGTCAGGTTTGCCGGTGAAGTTACCAGCGTAATGGTTGAAGGCTGCAACGGTCGAATCCGGCGTGTGGTTCAGCAGCACCACAGCGGTGATCGCCAACCCAATGCTGGCGAGCACAAAGGTGATGTTCTGGATGCGCATGTAAAGTGAAACGCCGTAAATAAATACCACCGCGAACGCGATAATGAGCACTGTGCCAGTCAGCGCCGTGCCCAATGGCGTGTTAAACCAATCGCCCCAGGTGGTCATGGCCGAGGAACCGAAGGACACACCCAATTCACGGAAGAGCGCCGAGATACCGTACTTTCCGAGGAAAGCTGCCGGCACGCCAATATAGAAGAAGCACCAGATTGTGTAGTTCCAGCTTGCCACAAACCCAAACAGCGGCTTGGTGGCACGGCTCACATACACATATTCACCACCCGAGCGCGGCATCGCGGAGGCGAACATCGCGTAAACCAGCGAGGTCGGGAGTACGACCAGTGTGCAAAGGATGGTGGAGATATAAATATTTACCCCCGGATATGACCCGTTCGGCATGAACAGGAACATGAATGCCACACCGATGGCGATATTGATGAAATTAACGTTATAGATGAATACATCCTTGGCGCCGGCCTGTCGGACCAGCCCGGTGGCTTTTCTGGCAAAATTAACGGTCATAAAGTCTCCCAGTCGTTTGGTGTTGAAAAAACTCAGGCCTGAACAAGCTGATGGCCAACTAGCTTGGCGCCCTTGAACGTAACGAGCACGCCGCGCAGCACGCCCTCGGAGTATTCGCTGCCAGGATTGATGCAGAGCGTACGGCCAATTTGCTTGGTGCCACGGGATTCATGGATATGCCCGTGGAGGCTGACGATCGGTTGATGCCGCTCGATGATGCCGCGCACAGCAGTGGACCCCACCGGGTTCATCACCGTGTGACCGCCCTTGGTAACAACTTTGCCGTCCTCAAGCATCGGCGCTGAATCAATCCCTGTGTTGTAGGGCGGCACATGCAGCGTGAAGATCGCATCGCGTGGCGATTTGAGCTGAGCGATAATGCTCTCAATATGGGTTTGTAGCTGTGGCTCTGCCATCTCACGCGGGCTATCAAAGGGTGTGGTATTGGAATAGCCGCACACCGCCATCTGTACTTCGTCAGTAAGGTTGGTGACGCCGCCATCATGATTTTCAACCACATCAGATTGCCGTAGCGCCTGGTCGATGTAATCGTCATCGTCATTACCGGCATTTATAAGGCAGCGGATGCCCGTGCCGCGCAGACGTTCTTCGGCAATCCCAATCCAGCGCCTGGTTGCTTCCAGCACCACCTTGTCGATCATCGCGTTGCGCGCGGTTTCGTCTTCCTGGAAATGCGCGTGCTCCTCCGGGCTCAGGATTACTGGATAAAACCCGTTCATCCGGATATTTTTTTCGATTTCGGCACATTCAGCCGGCGTTTCGGCGACAAAGTCGCGACCCAGAAAACGCGCCTCCCAACGATTGCCCCGCGCGATCAGCGGCACCACCATTTTGCCGCAAATATCACCGCCCAGCACCAGAGCGTTGGCTTTATAAAACTTCCCGGCATTGATGAATTTGAGGAAGCATTTTTCCGAACCATGGATGTCGGAGGCATAGAATAATTTATACGGCGCACTCATGCGCGGCACCCGGCGGTGGTGGAGACACGGAAACCAAATATCATATGTAACCTCGTTCCAATCGGCAGATCGACCCAGAAACGAGAACCACGGTAGGAAAAGCCCGACGTGATCCTCACATCAAATGCTCTCCCGGGCTTTTATCCCGCCGTGTACCATCAGGATGTCTCCCTGAAGGTTGAAGCTCTCGGACCAGCACCGGAAACAACTCCGGCCGGAACCCTAGCCCATACAATTCAATGCAGATTATGTGCCAAACCAATCTGGGTGGTTCAGGACAAGGCAAACAAAGGAATTTTTAGGCAGTTAAATAGCTTGATATACAAAATTGAGTATATTTTAATCTATTTTTGGTAAATTTTGCTTATCAATTGCTCAGCAATAAACTTGTCGCCTAAAATACCGGCGTAGCGGGCTGGTTGATGGCTTTAGGCTTTGGGTTCGCTCGCGCCATTCAGAAGAATGCTGACGCGCAATCCGGGGTTGTTGGTGCGAAGATCAATTTTGCCATTATGCAATTCAACGACAGCGGCCACCAGAGCGAGTCCCAAGCCGGTGCCGGGGCTGTGGCGTGATGCATCCATTCTGACGAAGCGCTGCAGCACACGCGTGTATTCCTCAGGCGGGATACCTGGCCCGTTGTCGGAGATCACAATTTCTACATGGTCAGGGTGCCGGATCTCAGCTTCGATAAAAATGCTGCTGCCAGCCGGTGAGTGCCGGATGGAGTTTTCGATGATGTTGACAAACATCTGGGCCAACAAGTTCCGGTCTCCCACCACCAATAAACCATCAGCGATTGCCGCGGTCAGTGTCATCGATTCTGACTCAGCCACGGTTTCAAATGTTTCAACGAGGTCGTGCAGCAGTGAGGAGAGATCGACAACTGTGAAGTCCCGGCGCCGGGCACCGGCCTCCACCTCGGCGATACGCAAGAGAGCGGAAAAAATACTCAAGGCGGAGTCCACCTGGGCGATCCCTTCGTCAAACGCAGTTTGAGTCTCTGGCTCATGCGTATGGTGACGCGCCAGTTCCAAATGTTCGCGCAGGCGTGCCAACGGGGACCGCAGGTCGTGGGCGATATCATTGCTGACCTGCTGAAGATTTTCCATCAAAACCTCGATGCGGTCGAGCATGGCATTCAAATTAGTCGCCAGCCGGTCGAATTCATCGCCGGTGCCATTCAAGGGAATTCGCCGTGTTAGGTCGCCTTCCATAATGTCATGACTGGTTTTCGACATGCTCTCAACACGGGTTAATGTTTGCCGTGCAATAAATAATCCTCCCGCAAAGCCGATCGCCAAAATCGTTCCAAAAACCGCCAGAAACGCATTGCGAATCAACTCATTCAACGCTTCCAGCGCGCTGGCATTTTCAGCGACGACCAAAACCTTGCCATTTTGCAGTTTGGTTGCGAGGCCGTGAATTGCCGTAACATGCGGCGGCAGGCTGAGCCCGTCATCGCGGCCCATGGTGCGCCAGCCATTCCACGTTCGGGTGGCCTGCGGTGAAAGGGGGAGATTACCGGCCAATATTGTGCCGTCGGGGCTCGTCAAGGCATAAAACGTCCCGTCGGACTCCGCCGTTGCAACCTGCACGGCCTTCAGGATGGATGCGTCATCCTGCGCATCGGATATGACATCCGCCTGCTCGCTGGTGACGGTGGCCTCGAGCGCGGACCTGACTGTGGTCTCCGAAGCGCGGTAAATGATCGCGAACACGATGATGGCGCCGAACACCGACAAGGCTGCACTTTGTAAGGCGAGGCGGAAGCTGGAGGTACGGGTAATGGGCGTGACGGCGTCTCTAAGCATCGCTGGAAATTCGGTAGCCCGACCCGCGATAGGTTTGGATCAATTCCCGCCCGAACCCGCGGTCCAGCTTGCTGCGCAGCCGGCTGATGTGGGATTCAACCACGCTGGTTATCGGATCAAAATGAAAATCCCAAACCGCTTCAAGCAACATCGTACGTGTCACCACTTGGTTTTCATGCAGCATCAAATATTCGAGCAACTGAAATTCCCGGGGTTTCAGATCAATTTTTTTCCCCGACCGGGTGACGCGGCGCGATAAACGGTCAAGTTCAAGGTCGGCGATTTTTAGCACAGCAGTTTTAGGGGCCGGGCTTCCGCGACGCGTTAAAGCAATAACGCGGGCCGATAATTCGGCCAAGGCGAATGGCTTGACCAGGTAATCATCGCCCCCTGCGCGCAGGCCCTCAACCCGGTCATCGATGCCGCCCAGCGCGGTCAGGAAAAGCACCGGCGTCTGAATCCCGGCGGCACGCAGGGTTCTCACCAGCGCCACACCGTCAAGCCCGGGTAGCAGCCGATCGACGATCAGAAGGTCGAAATCTCCACTGGCGGCGCTAATCAGGCCCTTGCGGCCGTCATCAGCCGAGGAAATTGCGTAGCCTTCCGGCTCCAGGCCGGCTCGGAGGAACGCCACCGTTTTGGGGTCATCTTCAATCAGGAGAATTTTCATCGTACCGGCTAGTTGGTAGCCGTGTAGTGTGGCTTACCGTCAAGTGACAAATTGACAAGGTAGCGGAGATGTTGTGGGCAAGTAAGGTCAGGCAGTTGGCGGCCATGAAGTTTGTCTGGCGGTTTTATGGTTGTGGTGCTCTGGGCGTTTTGCTCAGCCTCTCGGCGTGTGCCTCGTATCGGGCGGCGCCGTTAAATCTCGCCTCGCCGCTTAAAAAATCGGTGACAGGCTTAGTCCGCCAGCTTCCAGGCGGCCGGACCATATCGGAGCAGGGACCTTACAGCATCGATGATGTGGCGGCGCTGGCCGTGTTAAATGACCCAGACCTTATAGCCGCGCGGGCCCAGCATAGGGTGGGCGAAGCCGATTTGCTGAGCGCAGGGCTGTTGCCTGATCCCTCAATAACCGGCGGGTTTGCGGCACTCATCAGTGGTCCGGCCAGCATGTCGGCAATCTCGGGCAGTCTGGCTGCCGATGTCTCGGCACTGGTTACATACCGGGTAAATATCAAAGCTGCCAAAGCTGGTCTGGCGCAGGTTGATGCCGGGATTCTTTGGCAGGAGTGGCAGGTCGCGAGCCAGGCTGAACAGCTGTGTATCAACCTGGATAGCGATGCCCGCCTCATCAAAACGCTGCAAGCTGACCACGACGCGCTGACCGTTATCGGTAACGCCACAGCAGCGCAGGTGGCGGCGCATAACCTCACGATCACCGCGGTTTCCGCCAGTATGGCGGCACTGGCAGCAATTGACACCGCGCGCAACACGGCGGAGCAGACTCGTGATCAGAACCGCAATCAGCTCGACGCACTGCTTGGGTTGCAGCCTGGTGTCGCGCTTGTTGTCACCATGCCGGCGATTCAACCGCTCAATCAGCAGCTTGTCGCCCAGGCGGTGACGCACCTCGCTGAGCGCCGTCCTGACCTGATCGCGCTGCGCTATGGATATCAGCAGGCCGATGCAAAACTTCGTGCCGCGATACTGACTCAGTTTTTACCGATTAACGTTGGAGCCTCAGGCGGCCGCGATACCGCCGGGGTTTGGAGTGTTGGCCCGCAAGTGACATTGACGCTGCCAATGTTCAACCGCAACCAAGGCGGCATTGCCGCAGCCACTGCCACCCGCGCACAGCTTGCCGCGCAGTTTCGGGCCAGTCTGGCAAGTGCTGATGCTGGTGCCCAGGCTCTCATGACCCGGATTATGGTATTGCAGGTGGAAAGCGAGGCGGCTGACCGCGCCGCCGCCGCCGCCGCTCAAATCACTGCGCAAACAAATACCGCACTCCGGCAGGGGACGCTCGATGCACAAACCGGCGTAAACCTGCAAACCGCGGCGGGAGACCGCCAGCGCGAAGCGATTGCCTTGCGTGATCAACTCCTCACGGCCCGCCTATCTTTGAACACGATGCTTGGCATAGGTCTGCCAGCGATCATCGGCGCATCTTTGGAACCCCCATTATGAAAATCCGCTATTATGTGAGCGTGGCCGTGGCTTTGTCGGCGTTCGCCGTGATTTATTGGAAAATGGCCGGCGGTACGCCCGCCGCTGCCGATGATGCGCCACCCTCCGTGCTGGTAAGCACGATCAACCTGACACCAGGAACCTTACCGGCAATTGTTTCCGCCTTTGGCAGCATTGCGCCGGGTCCAGGGGCCGACGCCACGGTTTCGACTCAGGCGAGCGGCGTTGTAAGCAGCATTGCGGTCGTCCAGGGACAGCGCGTCGGGGCAGGTAACCCATTGCTGACCATGAGTCCCGATGCACAATCGATCGCGGATTATCATAAAGCCGAGGACGCGGTTGCCGCCGCGCGGGCCAACCGTGCGCATGTCGCGGCGCTGCTGGCTTCGCATCTGGCGACCTCAGCCGACCTTGCGGTGGCCGACCAGACACTTAATGACGCCACCGGCCTGCTGACAGCCTTGCAGGCAGCTGGTACCGGGAAAACCCGGATCATCAACGCACCGTTTGCCGGGGTTGTGGCGGCGGTGCTGGTATCGCCGGGCGCCATGCAGCCAGCTGGCGCCGCATTGCTGCGAATGATCAAAACCAGCGGCCTGGTCGCCATTGTAGGCGTGCCACCAGCGCAGGCTGTGGCGATTCATCCTGGTGAGCAAGCCACCATCACGCTGCTCGATACCGCCGGTCATACCATAGGCAGCGTCGCGGATGTCTCGAACATGCGTGATCCAGCCACCGGGTTAAACAGCGTCACGCTTCTCCCGCCAGTTTCAGCCTCGAATTTTCAGGCAGCCGCGGGTGAACCTGTGAAGGCCGCGATAACAACGGGTACGTTAAGCGGGTTCGTGGTGCCCCGTGACGCGGTGCAGAATGACGAAAAAGGCGATTACGTGTTTCAGATTGACCCCAAAAATATCGCCCATCGGGTTGCTGTGCAGGTTCTTGGCGCGTCTGGCACCCAGACCATTCTGGCCCCCAGCCTGGACGTTACGATGCCAATGGTGACAACGGGTGCCTACCAACTCGATGATGGCACTGCGGTGCGCACGGCGACGGGCGGAACCAGCCGTTGAACCTCGCACAGTGGCTGAGCAAGCACCGGCGCTCGGTGCTCATGCTGGTGGCCGGGCTGGCGCTCGGCGGAATCACGGCGGCGGTTTCGCTCCCCATCGGGTTGTTTCCGCAAACCAATTTTCCAAGGGTGCGCGTGACGATCGATGCCGGCAGCCAACCGGCGCAGCAAATGATGTTGCAGGTTACGCAACCCATCGAGCAAGCCGTTCGCGCGGTTCCAGGTGTCAACCAGGTGACCTCGCGGACATCGCGCGGCAACGCCCAAATCATCGTCAATTTCGCCTGGGGCTCGGATATGACCGCCGCGACATTGGGGGTGAACGCGGCGGTCGCGCAATTATTGCCCTCATTGCCCCCCAGCACCAATTACACAGTGCTGCGGATGGACCCGACGGTATTTCCGTTCATGGCTTACGCGCTCACGGCCTCCAGTGTCAGCCAAGTGAAACTGCAAAATCTCGCACAGTATCAGATTGTACCATTGCTGTCCGCCGTGCCGGGCGTGGCACGGGTGCAGGTGCAAGGCGGCGACACAGCCGAGATCGAGGTGGCTGTCGATCCGCATCGGCTGGCGGCGTTTCATCTTACCGTCGATGATGTCAATAAGGCGATTACGGCGGCAAACTCCGTACAATCCGTGGGCCGTGTCGAGGACCATGATTTGCTGTATTTGCTCCTCAGCTCCAACGCCCTGCAGAGCCTGGCAAATGTGCAAAATATCGTCATCCGAGGCGGACCAGCCGGCGTGGTGCACCTGTCGGATGTTGCGACGGTCAGCAATGGGGTGATGCCGAAATATTTCGATGTTTCAGCCGATGGTAAAAAGGCTGTCACCGTCCTGCTGTTTCAGCAACCGGGTAGCAATTCCGTGCAAATCGCCAAGGCCGTGGATCAGGCGCTTGCAGGATTTTCAGACCAAATTCCACCGGGGGTCCAGTTAAGTAAATGGTATGACCAGAGCACGCTGGTGCTGGCTGCTGCGAGTTCGGTGCGTGATGCGATCTTGATCGGTGTGGTGCTGGCCGCGTTCGTGCTGCTGTTTTTTTTACGCAGTTGGCGCATTACGTTGCTGGCAATCCTGATTGTTCCAGCCTCTCTTGCAGCCGCCGTGCTGGTGCTTTCGATGCTTGGCATGAGCTTTAATATCATGACCCTGGGTGGCTTGGCGGCGTCGGTCGGGTTGGTGATTGACGATGTCATCGTGATGATCGAGCATCTGGCCCGCCGTACCGGCAATACGCCGGGTGACCATGATTCGCTCATACTTGAAGCTGGTACGGAGTTTCTCACGCCACTTACCGGATCATCAGCGGCGACCCTTATCGTGTTCGCGCCGTTGGGGTTTTTAACCGGTGTCACCGGCGCATTTTTTAAGGCGCTGTCTATCACCATGGCAGCCACCTTGTTTGCCTCATGGTTGCTGACAGCGTTTGCTGTGCCGTTACTCGCCGGTCGGCTGATCGATTTTCATAAGTGGCATGACCCGGAGGCCGACAAACCCGGCTGGCTTACCCGAACCCATAGCCATTTGCTGGGCAAAATATTCAGCCGCCCGGCGCTGCTGGGCGTGGCCATGGTGGTGCTCCTTGTTCTGGGCAGCTTCTCATTTACGCATGTGCAAACCGGCTTTATCCCGAAACTAGATGAGGGCGGATTTGTGCTTGATTATCAGACGCAACCTGGCACCTCGCTCGGAGAAACCAGACGGGAGATATCGCAGATTGAGAGTATTCTGCGAGCCGACCCGGCGGTGGAAAGTTTTTCAACCCGCATCGGCGCCGGGTTTGGTGGCGACTTTGCCGAGCCTAACCAAGGCGATATCGTTGTGCGGCTTGTAGCGCTGGGGAATCGCCCGGCGATCGACACGGTGATGACGCGAGTCGGTGACGCGATTAAAAATAAAGTGCCCGGCGTCGATACCGACATTCATCAGTTGCTCGGCGATGAAATCGGTGACCTTACAGGCGTACCGCAACCGATCGAAGTCAAACTCGCCGCCGCTGATCCTGGTCAGCTTGGCCCGGCTGCCCTGCGCGTTGCTGATGCGCTAGGCAAAATTGCGGGCGTGGACTCCGTGGTCAATGGCATCGTGCCGGCGGGTGATGCTTATGATATTCATGTTGACCCCGCCCGTGCTGCCATGCTGGGGCTGGACCCGGTGACGGTTGCGGCCGCCTTGCGGGCCGAACTCAGCGGTACGGTCGTGACAACGCTACAAAGTGCCAACCAGCAGATTGGCGTGCGCGTCCAATTAATTGCTGGATCGCGCCGCAATATAGATGACCTGCAGTCGATTCCAATCGCCACGCCGTCCGGTGCTCTGGTCCCGCTGGGTACTATCGCACATTTTTCAGTAGTTGCCGGCCAACCTGAAATTACTCGTGAAAACCTGCAACAAATCGTGGCGGTCACCGGGCGCATCAGCGGGCGGGGTATCGGCAGCGTTATCGCCGATGTTAAAACGGCACTTGCCAAGCCGGGTGTTTTGGGTGCTGGTGTCACCTATACTTTGGGCGGAATTTATCAGCAGCAACAGATTGCGTTTGCTGGGCTGGTTCGGGTATTTATTGCCGCATTGTTGGCCGAATTTGTCCTGCTGTTATTTTTGTACGAACGTTTTGTTCTGGTGCTGGCCATTATGGGCACCTCGTTATTATCCACCACAGCCGTTTTCACAGGGCTTTTTCTCACCGGTATCGAGCTTAACATCACGGCGCTGATGGGGATGACGATGATTGTCGGCATCGCCACCGAAATGGCGATATTCTATGTCTCTGAATATGCGCTACTGGCGCAGACAATGCCGTTACGCGATGCATTGATCCATGCTGCCAGCAATCGCTTGCGGCCGATCGCCATGACCACGCTGGCAGCGATTCTGACATTATTGCCTTTGGCGCTCGACCTCGGACAGGGGGCCGGTATGCAACAACCGCTGGCGATCGCGATCATCTCAGGCCTGTTAGTGCAATTTCCGCTGGTGCTGCTGGCTTTGCCGGTTTTGCTCTGGTTCGCCCTGGGACGGCGTAAGCCAGCACAATAATTTTGCGGTTCGAATGTGCGGCAGTCGCAATACCGCCGGGCATAAACTATTCGCAACCAATGCTGAAACTTTGTGATACGCCAAACCCTCGGCAATATTTTTGCCGGGGGTTTTGCGTAAAGTTAAATGAGTTCGCTCTTTTTCAACGGCGCATTTTTCAGTGCCATGCGGTTGATTTTGCCGTTGCCGGTGCGCGGCATTTCTTCGATGTAAAATATATATCTGGGGTGTCTGGCTGCTGGTAAGTTGGCCTGGCAATAAGCTGTGATATCCTGGTGGTTAAAACCATTCCGGCCCACCACGAAGGCCACGATATCTTCACCGCCTTGGTCGGCCGTGCGGCCAACAACCGCGACCTCCCGAATATCAGGATGCTGGCTCATCACCGCCTCGATTTCCGGTGGATAGATAATTTGCCCCCCGGCGTTTATTCCATCCGCGATCCGGCCTTCGAGAATGATATAGCCGTCGTGGTTGATCGATGCGATTTCACCGAGATAATACCAATCCCCCTCAAAGCGCTCGTTGCCGCGGAAATTGTCTTCAGGGTTGAAGAAGCTGATCGCAGTGTTGGGGCCACGCACACGTAACTGGCCGATGCTACCTGGTGGGAGGGCTTGGCCCTCCGGTCCGGCGATCTCAATGTCAACGCCGGGATACGAGACCGGCCTGCCCACCGATCGCGGCTGTTCGGCAGCCTCTTTGGGCCCGATGCAGGTAAGCAATCCAACCCCGCCAGAACCGTAAAACTCGAACACGTTGGGTGTCAGGCGCTGGGTAAATGTCTGTTTAAGGTGCGGCGCAACGGCCTGACCAGCGCTGATCAAGGCCCGCATGTGGGGAAATAATGTGCCGTTCGGGTCGCCATGCGCCAGCAGAAGGTTGGCCAGCCCTGGCGGGATTGGAAAAATGGCATCATCCCAGCGGGCCACTTCCCGCACCAGGTCGATCGTGAGCCGGTATGTCGGCAGCAACACCACCGGGCCACCCTGGAACAAGTGGCAGATCATCATGCCCCATACCAGATTAGTGCTAGCGGGTGCCGCTAGCACCAACGGCGCTGGCTTGTGGTGTGCCGTATAAAAATCAACGGAGCCTAGCGTCATGCGTGAGCGTACAATCCGGTGCTGGTGGGTACAAACCAGCCCTTTGGGCAGGCCTGTGCTACCTGAGCTGAGACTGATGATTCGCAGGTCAGCCGGGTCGCCAAGGTAGCGGGCATCGCCGGTTCGTCTGGCAATCTCGTTGCGCCAATGCACATGAATGGTCAGGGTAATCGGCGCTGAGGTATTTGGCCCGCCGGGTTCAACCAAGGTGGCGTGCATGGCAAATCGCGCCACCAGGGCTGAGAATGTCTCGGCAGTTGTTTCTGTTGGCAATTCGACACCGATGGCACCGATGCGCATCAGTGCCAGCGCCAGGACCACCCGCTCAACGCTGTTGGTCAGTGCGATCCCCACACGGTCGTGCGCCTTGATGCCCTGGCCGGCCAGATAGACGCTGGCCTGTGTCACAAGAGCTGCAAGGGCGCCGTAGGTAACGGTCTCGCTGCCATCGATGAGCGCCGGCGCCTGCGGGCTGCGGGCGGCGTGGTGGAAGACACAGTCACTTACATTTTCAAAGGCAAATTCAGTCATGTTTTGCCGTTAATTGATGAAAAGGAGGCGCTCCGAAGTTATAACCTGAAGGCTGCGGCCACTATGCCGCCGTAACGATAACGTGTTTGTCGCGATTACAGAATTTGCGCGAATTTTGCAGCGCCCGGCTGCGAGCGAATAGCCGGGGCGGCGGTGGGTCTCATAACAGGCGCCTTGGCCGCAACCGGGCGGGCGCCGTTTTTACTGAACATCGCTTCGATGTTTCTCACGCAAGCCATCACAGTGTCGTTTGCCAGCCGGTAGTAAATTTGCTTGGCCATCCGGCGGGTTTCTACCAATTCGGCGCGGCGCAGGGCGGCTAGCTGCTGGCTCAGCGCCGGCTGGCCAATCCCTGTTGCCTCGTCAATTTCACTCACGGTGCGTTCGCCAGCGATGAGATTTGATAATATCATCAGCCGTTGCGGCTGTGCGTAGATTTTCAGTTTTTCGGTAGCGGCATTTGCAGCGTCGCGGGATTCATAGATGGCTGTCATATCGCGTTCCTCGGTTGGCAAAACCATGTTGCTGGAGCATCAGCGGCCAAAGCCGCTTGCGCGGGTTGGGCCAGAAAAGCGTCGCCGGGTTGCCAGCCCTCGGGGCTGAGCGCCTCGTTGCTGGCGGTTTGCTGAAGCGCTGCGAGCAGGCGCAAAATCTCGGCGACTGACCGGCCCACATTCATCGGATACCAGGTGATGGCGCGGATGATGCCTTCAGGGTCAATGAAATAGGTGGCGCGGACCGCTGATGAATCCTGCTCTGTACCATCCAGCATCCCATAAGCGCGCGCCACCACCATGGAGGGATCTTCAACAATCGGGAAAGGAATGGTAACGCCGAAAGCATCGTAGATCGCGCGAACCCAGGCTATATGCGCGTACAGGCTATCCACTGACAGGCCAAGGAGTGCACAATTCAGATTTTCAAATGCATCAGCGGCGCGGGCGAATGCGATGAACTCGCTGGTGCAAACAGGTGTGAAATCAGCCGGGTGCGAAAACAACACCAGCCAGCGCCCCTGGTATTTATCGAGGCTCATATCGCCTTGCGTGGTGCGGGCGCGAAACACTGGTGCACGATCGCCGATTCGGAGTGACTTTGCTACCGGGTTGTCTGTGTTTTCAAGCATGAAGCCTAATGTATGCATGATTACAAAAATATGCAATTGACAAAACTTCTCATAACTTACATATCTTCAGTAATTAAATAAATCGAGCGCGAGGTTAGTAATGGCCGACCCGAATTTGATGGCCGCAACGCAACAAATTTTTGAATCCCGGGCTTCGCGACTACCATCTGGTATCGTGAAGAGTTTTTTCGACGAGGCCACGAACACCGCCAGCCATGTGATCCACGACCCAGTGACCATGCAAGGGGCGGTGATTGACAGCGTGTTGGATTTTGATGCGGCATCAGGCCGAACCAGCACAAAATCGGCCGATATGCTGATCGCCTACGTGCGAACAACCGGCATTACCCTCGAGTGGTTGCTGGAAACCCACGCCCACGCCGACCACCTCTCCGCCGCTCCCTACATTCAGCAGCAATGTGGCGGGGCCTTGGCGATTGGCCGTGAAATCATCACTGTGCAGGCGGTGTTTGGCAAAATTTTCAATCTCGGTACCGAATTTGCACGCGATGGCTCGGAATTTGACTGGCTATTTGAAGATGGCCACAAATTTGCCATCGGCGACATTCCGGCGATGGCGCTACATGTGCCAGGCCATACCCCGGCGGATTTGGCCTATGTAATCGGCGACGTGGTGTTCACCGGCGATACGCTGTTCATGCCCGACTTCGGCACCGCCCGCGCGGATTTTCCTGGTGGCGATGCTGGCCAGCTCTATCGCTCCATCCGGCGCCTGCTGGCCCTGCCTGAGGATACCCGGCTGCTGTTGTGCCATGATTATAAGGCACCGGGCCGCGACGATTACGTGTGGGAGACCACAGTGGGTGCCGAGCGCACAGGGAATGTCCATGCCCATGACGGCATCAGTGAGGATGCTTTTTGCGCCATGCGTAATGCCCGTGATGCTACTTTGGGGATGCCAAAACTGATCCTGCCCTCTGTCCAGGTCAATATCCGGGCCGGACACTTGCCGCCGCCCGAGGCGAACGGCACACGCTATCTCAAGCTGCCGTTGAACGCGTTGTGACGGCGGTGTTTGCACATGCCATGCCGCTGGCGGGATTAGCCGGCGGCCTGATGATCGGGTTGGCATCGGCCATTATGCTGCTGGTGGATGGTCGGATTGCAGGGGTGAGCGGCTTGGCCGCCCGGGTGGCGGGGGTTGGCATGTCATCAGCACCCTACGCGGTGGCGGCAGCGTTTATTCTGGGTCTGCCATTGGGCAGCTTGATTGTGGCGACGTGGCGCGGACAGGTGGTGGCGTGTTTTCCTGGGTCATCGTTGCTGATCGTCGCCGGGGGGTTGGCGGTTGGCTTTGGCACCCAGATGGGTGCGGGCTGCACCAGCGGCCACGGGGTGTGCGGCATGTCGCGCCTCTCGGTGCGCTCAATCGCGGCCACGCTCACCTTTATGGGGGCAGGCGTTGCCACAGTGGCTGTGATGCGCTGCTTCGGAGTGGTATGGTGAACCCGCAAACCGTCGTCGCCCTGGTGGCAGGCACTTTATTCGGCGCCGGGCTGGCGATCTCCGGTATGGCAGACCCTGAGCGGGTACGGGCGTTTCTGGATGTTGCTGGTCACTGGGACCCGACTTTGGCGTTTGTCATGGGGGGCGCGCTTATCCCAATGGTGGTGGCCTGGTGGATCAAGCGGAAACTCACCAAGCCTCTGGTGGCACCATTGTTTGACCTGCCCGGCACCAGCCGGTTGGACATGAAACTCTTCGGCGGTGCTGCAATTTTCGGCTTTGGCTGGGGGATTGTAGGGTTGTGCCCTGGCCCCGCCATTGCTGATCTGGCGATTCACCCAAGGCCGGCCTTGCTGTTTGTAGGTGCCATGTTCGGCGGCATGCTGTTATATCGCGGCTGCCGCATGGCAATACCCTACCTCACCGCACTGCGCGTGGCGGCCGAGACCGAGACCCAATGAGCCCGCCCGCTTTGGACATATTACAATATATTTTAGGCGGTTTTTCGGGCGTGCTGGTCGGCTTTACGTTGGGGTTGGTTGGTGGTGGCGGCTCGATTTTGGCAGTGCCGCTGATGGTTTATCTGGTCGGGGTGAAAAGCCCGCACATCGCCATCGGCACCAGCGCTCTGGCGGTAGCGGCCAATGCGGCGATTGGCCTGCTCAACCATGCCAAGGCCCAAAATGTGAAGTGGCGTTGTGGCGGCATGTACGCCGCCGCCGGAATTGTGGGGGCGATGCTGGGCTCGAGTGCTGGCAAAGCCTTCAACGGCCAAAAATTACTATTTTTGTTTGCTTTGGTGATGCTGGTGGTCGGTGTTTTGATGCTGCGCGGCCGGCGCAACCCTGGAACTCCTGGCGCACAATGTAACCGTGAAAAGGCGCCAAAAGTTTTGGCGTTCGGCCTGAGTACAGGATTATTCTCAGGTTTTTTTGGAATCGGTGGTGGATTTCTCATTGTTCCCGGACTTGTCGCTTCCACGGGTATGCCTATCTTAAATGCTGTCGGTACATCGCTGGTTGCGGTTACGGCGTTTGGTTTAACCACCTCCATCAACTATGCCCTCTCTGGTTTGGTTGATTGGAATCTGGCGCTGGTGTTTATTTTGGGCGGCGTTTTTGGCAGTTTGTTTGGCACCCGTATTGCCAAACGTCTGGCTGGTAAAACCGGCCGCCTGACAACGGTGTTTGCCGTGCTAATTTTTGTTGTCGCCGGATACATGCTGTTTCGCAGTCTGCCCGCGTTGCTCTGAGTTTTTAATTTTTTTGAGGTAATACCATGCCGGTCCTCGCTTATTTGTCGTCGCCATCGGCGATCGACGTTGCACGCGCACAGTTTGGGTTTGTCATCGCGTTTCATATTATCTTTCCGGCTTTCTCGATTGGCCTTGCGAGCTTTCTGGCGGTTTTGGAAGGTGCCTGGCTATGGACCAAACAGCCGGTGTATTTCGACGCCTATAAATATTGGCTGAAAATCTTTGCGATGATCTTTGCCATCGGCGTCGTCTCCGGTTTGGTGATGGCCTATGAGGTAGGCGCCAATTGGGGTGGCTATGCTGATAAGGTGGGCCCGGTGCTGGGGCCGCTGCTGTCGTATGAAACGTTAACCGCATTTTTCCTGGAAGCCGGGTTTTTGGGCATCATGTTGTTTGGGCTGCAGCGGGTAGGCCCTAAGCTGCATTTTGTTTCGACCTGCTTGGTCTCCATCGGCACGCTGATATCGGCAACCTGGATACTTGCCGCAAACTCCTGGATGCAAACGCCACAAGGCACAATCATGGGCGCCAATGGCCAGTTCATCCCACAGGATTGGATCGCGATCATCTTCTCTCCTTCAGCACCTTATCGCTGGGTACACATGATCATGGCGAGCTACCTGGCCACCGCGTTTATGGTAGGCGGTGTCGGTGCGTATCATTTAAGGCGTAACAACAAAAACGCCGTCACGCGCCTGTTCTTTTCAATGGCGCTTTGGATGGCTGCGATTGTAACACCACTACAAATTTTGGCAGGTGATACGCAGGGCGACAACACATTGATGTATCAGCCGGCCAAAATTGCCGGCATGGAGGGTGATTTTACAACCGGCGTACAGGCGCTGCACCTGTTTGGGGTCCCTGATGTCGCGCAAGGCAAGTTGTTGTACGATGTCGCAATACCACATCTAGGCTCGCTGATTTTAACCCATCATTGGAATGGCATCGTGAAAGGCCTCGACGCCTGGCCGAAGGATCAATGGCCGGTTGTGGATGTCGAATTTTTCTCATTCCGCATTATGGTGGCACTTGGGTTCGCGATGTTCGGCCTGGGGCTGCTTAGCCTGTGGTTGCGCTATAAGCGTACCCTCTATGAGACCAGATGGTTCCATGTCCTTACCATGGCGATGGCCCCGGCCGGCTTTATCGCTATTGTCATGGGCTGGACCACAACCGAAACCGGCCGCCAGCCGTGGACTGTTTATGGGCTGCTGACCACCGCACAAAGCGCCTCCCCGATTACGCTACCGGAGGTGATAACATCCTTCGCGGTGATCATCGTAATTTATACTCTGGTTTTTGGCAGTGGTATTATCTATGTCCTAAAAATGATGGCAAAGGAGCCAGAATTGAACGAATCCTTCCCATCTGACGAAGCCCCGCTGCGCAGCCATGGCTTGGTGGGGGGCCATTCACCGATCAACCCCGCACCGGCGGAATAATCATGCTCTCCACGTTAACCTTTGGGTTGGTTCCCCCCGGCGCGCCACTCATGCCAGTGGCGTTTGCGGTCATCATGGCCTTCATCATTTTGATGTATGTTATCCTTGATGGTTTCGACCTGGGCATCGGGATCCTGTTTGCGGTCGAGCGCGATAAAACTAACCGCGACATCATGGTCAATTCCATCGCGCCGGTTTGGGATGGCAACGAAACCTGGCTGGTATTAGGCGGCAGCACCTTGTACGGTGCCTTTCCGTTGGCCTACGCGGTCATTTTACCGGCGGTATATCCGCTGATTATTTTAATGTTGATGGGATTGATTTTCAGAGGTGCTGCCTTTGAATTTCGTTTCCGGGCCCACACTGAACAATTACGAGACCTGTGGGACCGGGCATTTTTGGGCGGTTCATTGGTGGCGGCATTTTGCCAGGGTGCGATATTGGGCGGGCTGATGCACGGTACCCCGGTGGTCAACCGCGCGTACGCGGGGGGCGTATTTAGCTGGCTAACGCCGTTTGCTGTTTTCTGTGGTTTCGCCGTGGTAATTGGCTATGCGATGCTCGGCGCAACCTGGATCATCTGGCGAGCTTCGGGGCAGTTACAGCAAGATATGCGTGGCTACGCCAAAACTCTCGGCATTGCGATGCTTGTTATTTTCGGCATTGTCGGTATCTGGTCGCCGCTATCCGATGCATCATATTTCCATCGCTGGTTTGACTGGCCCAGGATATTTCCTACGGCGGTGGCGCCATTGTCGGTGCTGGTCCTTGGCTATGTTTTCTTCACGCATTTGCGTAACGGCCATGTCGCACATCACGATAAAATTCCTTTTCTATGCGGGTTGGGATTCTTCGTGGTTTCATTTGGCGGTTTGGGCTACAGCATCTTTCCGATGATCATCCCGCCATCGATAAATATTTGGCAAGCAGCTGCCCCTCAGGTGAGCCTCGAGTTCCTGTTGCCCGGGCTCCTGGTGATGATCCCAATCATTATTACGTATAATATTTTTGCTTATTATATTTTCCGAGGTAAAATTGAACCGGGTTCACATTACCACTAAAATTGATAATTTCATGGTTTGCGGGCGATAAAATCGACAAAGGCGCTCATACCATTATGGCGCGGCCCTTCATTCAGCATAACTTCATGTGCAGCAAGTTGTAAAATTTCAAAGCCCAGAAACGCGTTCGTTAGCAATTCAGGTGTATAGAGATTTTCTACGGTCGAGGGACCACCAGTTTTATAATCCAGTTGCTTGGGCGTATAGCCGCGTAAAAACACCAACCCACCGGGCTTCAGGGTGGTCATCATCCCAGCAAAAGCATCCGCCCGGGCAGCAGGGTCGAGAAACTGGAAAAAGACACCAATCACAGCATCGAACGCTGCGGACTCCCAATGCCATGATTCAATATCGCTTTCGAGGATTGTCAGCTCAACCCGTTGCTGTGCCGCCAGTTTTTTGGCTTTTTGGATGGCAACCTCTGAAATATCAAAACTGGTTACCTGCAACCCCAAACTCGCCAGATAAACACCGTTGCGGCCTTCACCGTCGGCGATTGCTAACGCGCGCTCCCCGGATTGAAATAAATCAGAATTTTTACTTAGTATATCACTAGGTTCGGTACCAAAAATATACTCGTCGACAGCGTAGCGTCGGTTCCAGACATCTTGTTTCATGTGCGCGCTTTCAAGCTTACCTGAAAAATACTGGCCATTGTATAACCCAAAAAAAACCACCGGGCTCAATCGATAACCGACAGAACCCAGTGGGGTTTATGTAGTTACTGCTTCAAGGCTTGATATACTCAAATCCATGTGACTCAAGCTGCATAATCCGCACAATTCCGCCAGGAACAATGACTGCCGATGGTACAAGCACGGGCAGGTGGCCGGTAGCACGTTCAATACCCAACATGGTGACGTGACAGGCGTCGAATTCAACGCCTTCCTGGTCAAGCGTTGCCAAGCGTTCTGCAACGGGGCTGCCGGCGATCAACATCTTGAGTCCGGGGCCGTAAGCCACAACGACAACCTGAACTTTCTGAGCGCCAAAATAATCTTGCACATTTTGCGCATTATTTAACGCCAAATTCCACAGAGCGGGGTCGTCCTGACTAACCTGAATGACGAGATGCACGGTCGCAAATGGCATGGAATTTTTGAATGCCGGATGGGCGTAATCAAAATTATCGAGCATCGATACATTCGCATATGCCGGCCTGGAGATGCCAATGGCGCAAATGAACATCACACACATAGTTAGACGAATTAGATAACTGAACATATATCCCCCTATTTTTCTCAAAGTTTGTTGACTTCAGCGTTTTAATTTTTGCTAAAATTTATTGGTTTAATGACGTTAAACAGAGTGTTCAGTCGAATCATATATTCTGTCAACGCAAGTATGCCGGGCATATTTTAATATTTTTTATTGGCAATATACACTTACAAATATAATATAATCGTGTATAGTATTAAAGGTAAAGGTATAATAATGCCGCCATTTTGAGGATAGTCTGTTGTTATTATTGGTTTTTATTGGCTCCTTGGGAGCCATGTCCGAATTAGGAACGGGTGTCTGTCATGGTTGATGGCGGAGGGACTTCCGTAGATACCGCGACAGTTGCACGGACGGTTTCAATGCTGCGCGTGCTGGCGAATGGAACCCGGCTCGCAATTTTAAATCTCTTGATAACCGGCGAGCGTTCGGTGGCAGAGATCGATGCAGCTTTGCATATTGGGCAACCGAATTTGTCCCAGCAGCTTGCGGAGCTGCGTGCTGTCAACGCCTTGGTGGCGCGGCGTGAAGGCAAAGCAGTTTTCTACCGTTTGCGAGGCGAGCGGGTGCAGAAATTAGTGAATTTACTGCAAGTTGTCGCGGGACGTGAGGATTCGGAAGCCGGCTTTGCAGCGCCCTCTCAGGTTAAAGTGGCTGCAGGTGCCGCGCGGTTTGCGATGATCGGTGGGTTGGACAATAAGGCAAACTCATTGTGAAGGTGCCTTCGCTCATTTTGCAGCGCAGAAGTTTTTGTCTGGGGCTGGCGGCGTTGTTCAGTGCAGGGGTTGCCCATGCGGAGACCACGCCAACTGCGTCGTCATTGGTCCGCCCGGATGATCCGATTCTTGGCAATCCCAAAGGTGATGTCACTGTTGTTGATTTTTACGATATTCGGTGTCCACCTTGTCGGGCAATGGATGTATGGTTGGATAAGTTGCTGGCAGCGGACCCAGGCATTCGTTACGTGCCGGTAGATTACCCGATTTTGGGAGCGCCCAGCCAGCTGGGCACGCAGGCGCTGTTTGCGGCGCAATTGCAAGGTAAATATGAATCTTTCAGAAAGTTCTTAATGACCGAAGTGGCGCCGCCAACACTTGATGCGGTGCAGGCTGAGGCGGTGAAATTGTCGCTGGACTGGTCGCAGATGCAATTTGATATGAATGGTGATGCTGTGGCGCAGCATATTTCGAGAAACCTTGATCGCGGTGCCAGGCTGAACTTGGATGGAATTCCAGCATTATTCGTTGGTCCAATTTTTGTGCAGGGAGCGCTGGGTTATGATGATATGGTCAGTGTCGTGGCGATGGTGCGTGCAAAGCAGCAAAAAAAAGCGCTTACAACCGTTGGAAAAGCACCTTGACAGTCAATTATTCCGGCATGACAAGGTTGATATAATTTAAAAACTTCTGAGGGAATACTTAGGTTTTTTCACCAAGTGTTTTCGTATAAATTTTGATTACGGGGGAAGATCGAAGATGGCGCAAGCTAGTCGTCGTAAGATGTTTAAATTTGGAGCTGCTGCTGCGGGTGGTGCGCTTGTAGCGGCGTCGTCTCGTGTTGCGTCGGC
>DAIDEE010000042.1 GCA_027308685.1 Acidocella sp. | reverse complement strand
TAATCCGCGCGATGCTCCAGGAATAACCGCACCGCCCGCTCGCGAAATTCCGGTGAATAAGGCTTCGAGATCTTTTTCTGTTCCATAAAGACAATCCTCTGAGAGTTTTGCCCTCCGGTAAATCCGGGGCGGTTCAGGTTGGCACTCGATGATCCTGGTTTCGCGGGCCAGCTCCGCGAATGGCTGAAAACCCTGCGCAAGAAAAACGCATCCGTCGTCTTCGCCACCCAGTCACTCGCCGACATCGAAAGCAGCGTGATCGCGCCGGCGATCGTGGAGAGCTGTCCCACACGGATTTTTCTTGCCAATGAACGCGCCTTCGAGCCGCAGATCATGGCTATCTATCGCCGCTTCGGCCTCAATGATCGCCAGATCGAAATCTTGGCACGCGCCACACCGCGTCGTGATTATTATTGCCAGTCTCGCCGGGGCAATCGGCTGTTCGAGCTGGGGCTTGGGGAAGCGGCGCTCGCCTTCACCGCAGCATCGTCGAAGACAGATCAAAACGCTATCAGCCAGATCATTGCCGAACATGGCCGCGCCGGCTTTGCCGCTGAATGGCTGCGTCACAAGCGCGCTAGCTGGGCCGCAGACTTGTTGGCCGAACTCACGCCGGGAGAGATTCGATGAGCGCTTCCTCGCGCCGCGCTGTGCGCTTGATCCTCATCGGGGGTATTGCCCTCATTTCATCGCCGTTCGCTGTTTCGCCGGCGCACGCGCAGATCGCGGTTTTTGACGCGAGCAATTTCGCAGAGAACGTGCTGACCGCGGCGCGAGAACTTCAGCAGGTCAACAACGAAATCCAGGGCCTGGAAAACCAAGCCACGATGCTCATCAACCAGGCCAAAAATCTCGCCAGCTTGCCATACTCGACGCTGGCGCAGCTCGACCAGTCGATCAGCCAGACCCAGCAGTTGCTCGCCCAAGCGCAGAACATCGGCTACGACGTGACGACGATCGATCAGGCTTTTACCGAGGTCTATCCCGAGACGTATTCCAGCACGACGACGTCCACCCAGTTGGAAGCCGACGCCCAATCCCGCTGGGCAAACGCGCGTGCCGGCTATCAGGATGCGATGAACGTCCAGGCCGGTGTCGTGCAAAATCTGGCGGAGACGCACGCTCAAGTCGATGCGCTGGTATCGTCGAGCCAAGGCGCAGAAGGCGCCTTGCAGGCGAGTCAGGCCGGCAATCAGCTACTGGCCATCCAAAGCGGCCAGCTTGCTGACATCACGTCATTGCTTGCCGCACAGGGGCGCGCCGCCGCCCTTGCGGGGGCCAACGATGCGGAGACCCAGGCGCAGGCGCAAGCCCAACTCAACCAATTCCTTTCCACCGGTGCCGGCTACCAGCCGCAGACAGTGGAAATGTTCCATCAGCAGTGACGGGACTCCACGCATGAACCCCGGCGTCGTCGATAATTTTCTCAACGTATTTACTACCTATATCGATAGCGGTTTCGGCCTGCTGAACGGCGATGTCGCCTATCTGACCTCGACACTGATCGCCATCGACATCACGCTGGCCGGGTTGTTCTGGGCATGGGGTGCCGACGAGGACATCATCGCGCGGCTGGTGAAGAAAACCCTATACATCGGCTTCTTCGCCTACATCATTGGCAATTTTAATACGCTCGCCGGGATCGTCTTCAATTCCTTCGCCGGTCTCGGTCTTGAAGCTGCCGGCTCGAACCTCTCGGCAGCACAACTCGTGCAGCCCGGCCGCTTCGCGCAGGTCGGCATCGATGCGGGCATGCCGATCCTGCAGGCCGCCGGCAAGCTTATGGGCTTCACGTCCTTCTTCAACAATTTCATCCAGATTTTTGTGCTGCTCGTCGCTTGGCTCATGGTCATCGTCGCGTTCTTTGTGCTGGCCATCCAGCTTTTTGTGACGCTTATCGAATTCAAGCTGACTACACTCGCGGGCTTTGTGCTCGTGCCTTTTGGCCTATTCGGCAAAACGGCGTTCCTAGCCGAGAAGGTCCTCGGCAACGTCGTCGCTTCCGGCGTGAAGGTGCTGGTCCTCGCCGTCATCGTCGGCATCGGCTCAACCTTCTTCGGCCAGTTCACACAGGGCTTCGGCGACACGCAGCCGACCATCGAGGATGCGCTTTCGCTGGTGCTTGCTGCCTTGTCCCTGCTGGGCCTTGGCATCTTTGGTCCCGGCATCGCCACTGGCCTGCTTTCCGGCGCCCCTCAGCTTGGCGCGGGTGCAGCCGCCACGACCGCGCTCGCGGCCGGCGGTGCGGGCGCGGCCGGGCTTATCGGTACGGCCGGCGGGATTCGCGGCGCCGCCGGCACCCTCGCGGCAAGCGCGCGAGGCGGCGCATCGCTCGCCGGCGCCACCTCGACAGCCTATCGCCTTGGCGCGGCCACTTCCGGCGATTCCGGGATGAAGAGTGCGGCGGCCGGGGTGGCCGGTGTTGCCAAGACAGGTGCGGGCGCGGTGATGGCCGTTCCGCGCGCCATGGCGGCGCGCGTTGCCGCAAATCTCGGCGAAAGTTTTGCCGCCGGCGGGCGCGCCGCGTTCCGGGCGTCCGGCGGTGCCGCGCCCAATCCTGCGGGCGCAAATGCTGGACCGCAAAGCGCGTCCGGTGATGGCGGCGGCACACCGGCTTGGGCGCAACAGATGCGTCGCCGCCGAGCCGCGAGCCAAGGCGTCTCCCACGCCGCCCAGGCGCTGCGCGCCGGTGATCACGGCGGCGGCTCGGCGAGCATCAATCTATCGGAGGAAAAATAATGCAATTCCGCCGCGCCAGCGCGCGCTACGGCCGCACGCCAGAACCCGAAACACCCTACCAGAAAGCCGCCCAGGTCTGGGATGAGCGGATTGGCTCCGCCCGCGTTCAGGCCCGCAACTGGCGGCTCATCGCCTTCGGCAACCTGATCCTCGCCGGCGGCCTTGCCGGCGGTTTGGTGTGGCAATCCGCACGGGGCACGGTGGTGCCCTGGGTGGTGCAGGTGGACAAGCTCGGCCAGGCGCAGGCCGTCGCACCCGCCGTCGCTGATTATCGGCCAACCGATCCACAAATTGCCTGGCAGCTCGCCCAGTTCATCCAGGACGTGCGCTCTCTCCCGGATGACCCGATCATCGTCCGCCAGGACTGGCTCCGCGCCTATGACTTTACCACCAGCCAAGGTGCCGTGGCGCTGAATGACTATGCCCGCGCCAACGATCCCTTCGCCCAGATCGGCAAGGTCCAGGTCGCGGTCGATGTCTCCAGCGTCATCCGCGCCTCCGAAAACAGCTTTCAGGTCGCCTGGGTCGAGCGCCGCTACCAGGATGATGCCCTCGTCTCGACCGATCATTGGACCGCCATTCTGACGATCGTCCTCGTCCCGCCCACGGACGCTGCCCGCCTGCTGAAAAACCCCCTCGGCGTCTACGTCGATGCCATCAACTGGTCGAAGGAGCTCGACTAATGCGATATTTTTCCAAGCCGCTTCTTCCTCTGACGGGAATGCTGGCGATCGCCGCCTGCACGCCAACCTATAAACCGCCGCGCATCAGCTACGACAATCCGCCGCAGCGCGCGGTGTTGATGCCTGACCCACCGAAGCCGGTAGACGTCATTCAGGTCCCGACGCCGCTCCCGCTGCCGGGCCAGTTGAAGCCCGTACCGGCGGGCCGAATTTCACCGCCGGAACTGCCTGACCCAACCGCGCGCGTGGCGGCGGCGAACGCGGCGGCACGGGTGCAGCCCATCCGCGACGATTACATCAATGCCATCCAGGTTTATCCGTTCACGGATGGCGCATTGTACGAGGTCTATGCCGCCCCCGAAGAAATCACTGACATCGCCTTGCAGCCCGGCGAGCAGCTTGTTGGCTCCGGTCCAGTCGCCGCCGGCGACACGGTGCGCTGGATCATCGGCGACACCACAAGCGGCACCGGCGCGAGCAGCCAGGTCCATATCCTAGTCAAGCCAACCCGGCCGGACCTGACCACGAACCTTATCATCAATACTGACCGGCGGACCTATCACCTGGAACTGCGCTCGACGGCAACGACCTACATGGCCTCGATCTCCTGGAATTATCCCGAGGACCAGTTGATCGCGATCCGGCAGCAGAACACTCAGGCCGATCAGGCCGCGCCGATCGCCACCGGCGTTGACGTCTCGGCGCTGAATTTCCGCTACCGGATCGAAGGCGACAACCCGCCCTGGCGGCCACTGCGTGCCTTCGATGACGGCCGCCAGGTCTTCATCGAGTTTCCGAGCGGCATCGGCCAAGGCGATATGCCGCCGCTTTTCGTCATCGGGCCAAGTGGCAAGACCACCGACCTAGTCAATTACCGTGTGCGCGGCGCCGATATGATCGTCGACTCATTGTTCGCCGAGGCCGAGCTTCAGATGGGCGATGGTGACTCGCAGCAGCGCGTCCGCATCGTCCGGACCGATGGCATCCCGGCGCAATGAGCGGACAGCAGCCAGAGGGCGGTGACCGCTCGCTCACCGCGGAACTGCGCCTAAGGCCGGACCGGCCGAAAGTGACGCGGATTTCGCGGAAGGTGCTGATCGGTCTCGGCACCGTCGCCAGCGTCTCGATCCTGGGGCTGACCTACTGGGCGCTGCAATCGCATGGCGTAAAAACTGAAAACCGAAATCTCTACAATACACAAAACCAGAACGTCGCCGATGGCGTAGCGAGCCTGCCAAGCAATTACGGCGACCTACCAAAGCAAGCGCCGCAGCTCGGGCCGCCGCTTCCCGGCGACCTCGGCCCGCCGATCCTCCATGCCGAGCAGAGCAGCAACACTCCGGCCGGGACAAATGCGGCGAACCAGCAACTGATCCAGGAGCAGGACTCCGCGCGCACCAGCAGCCTGTTTGTCCAAACGGCGTCGGCATCGACCGCACTCCAACAGGGACCGGCGGGCCGCGTCATGCCGGGGCAAAGCAACAGCGGTGGCAGCAATCAACCCCTCGGCCCTTCATCGGACCAGAACATGCAGGACCAAAAGCTGGCGTTTCTGAATGGGCCATCCGACGCGCCTACTGTCAGTTCCGACCGCCTGACGCCAGCCGCGTCGCCCTACATCATCCAGGCCGGCACGGTCATTCCCGCCGCCCTCATCACAGGGATCGAATCAGACCTGCCAGGCCAGATCACCGCCCAGGTGACGGAAAACGTCTATGATAGCCCAACCGGCCAATACCTGCTGATCCCCCAAGGCGCCCGACTGATCGGCGAATACAACAGTGAGGTCGCCTACGCCCAAACCCGCGTCCAACTCATCTGGACACGGCTGATTATGCCCGACGGTCAATCGATCGTCCTCGACAACCAACCAGGCGCCGACACACAGGGCTATTCCGGCCTGCAGGACAGCGTGAACAACCACTGGGGCGCAATCTTCGAGGCAGCACTTCTTTCAACCTTCCTCTCGGTCGGCACCGAGGCCGGCACCAGCAACCAGGAAAACAACCTGATCCAGGCCATCCGCAGCGGCGCCTCCGACAGCTTCAATCAAGCCGGTCAGCAGGTCGTCGAACGCGAGTTGAATATCCAGCCGACGCTGACAATCCGGCCTGGCTTCCCGGTCCGGGTGATCGTCAATCGCGACTTTATTCTCGAACCGCATCAGAAATGAAGGCACAGAACATGGCCAAGTTAAAGCTCATCGCGATTCCTGACGACAAGCCTGTCAAAATGACGTTCGAACTGCCGGCCTCCATTCATTGCGACCTGCTGGCGTATGCAGAGGCCATTGGGCGGGAAACCGGCCGAACAATAACCGACCCGTCTCGGCTGATTGCCCCCATGCTTCTCAGGTTCATGTCGACAGATCGAGCCTTCATAAAAATGAGACGGTCCGCACCACATCTATCGGGCCAGAATTACGAGACCCACATGGCAATCACCCAGCCCGACAAAACCTCTTAGATAATGCCCAGGTTTACCGATGAAGCGAGGCCGCAAGCACCAATTTCGCAGTCTTCGGGTCATAAACGTATCCGGTGATCGTCCCGTCCCTAATCCGGTTAACAGCCTCATCAACCGCAAACAAAGGAACAAGAAACCATTCTTTGGGCACGATGGGCTGCTCAAAACGATCTTTAATTTTGACATCCAGGCGAGCAGCGCCAAAAACCTTATGGATTAGGTTTTCCAGCTTCGCTCGATTGACATTGTATAGCTCGTAAGTCGCAACGATCTCGACATCGGCCATGAGGAAGGTTGGATCAAGCCGAGCATTGGCAATGCGGCGCTCTACGCTTCCCCCCGTTACACCGATTTTGTGCAGAATTTCGCGGTTTGCGACAACCACCGGATCATCGGACTTGCTGCGTAACACGTAGATGGTTCCACTGGCCTGATCGCCATCGCCAGTCTGGTCTTCAAACAACGGCCCAGCGTTCTGCTCAGTGATCCGCCTGCCGGCCTCATCCTTATAGAGCGCGCGCTGGAGAGACCGCAGCAATAGATCGCTCTCCGTGCCATTGGAATAGATCACCCTCAACCGCGCGTCCGTCTCGCCATTCGGGGCCTTTATCGGCTCCCCAATCTCAGCAACATAGGCGGTCTGACCTCCCAGGATGAAAAACTGGCCGACTTGAATATCGGCTTTAAGAAAGCCCGAGTCCTTGACGAACCGCCTTGTCGTGCGTAGCCCGGCTTCTAGGTCGCTCTGCACCTGCTGAAAAAGAGGCTTGAAGGTCTCGAAATCGAGGCACTTTTCCCGGCTCGCGATCTCTTCCGCTTCCCGTTTCTCGGAGCTGGTCCGTACGTGCCGCAACTTGGTGATATCCGATGAACCCGCAGCACCCTCCAGTTCCGCCAGCAGCTCATCCCCGTCCATTGCGTTCGTCTGTGCGGTCGATTTTGCAGGCACCCCCTTCAACAGCCCTTGATGGTCAAACGACGTGAGGAGAGATCGGCAATCTTCTACCGCGCGAAGCCGGTCGAGCCGCACGGCATAGAGCCGCTCGAAGATGTCGCCTTCCTCGCCGTGCCGGGGCGGATACCCATTTCTTTCAACAAACCGCTGAATCTCCTCGAAGCCCGCGATGATCCGTTCCTCGCGCGGCGACCGGCCGCCCTTCTTCTCTGGCTGGGCGAAATCTTCCAGTTCTGAGCGGAGGTCATCGAGGTCAAAATCACTCATAGCGGCCCTCATCCTTGAACCGCACGAAGGCCGCCGCCCCCTCGGCCAAGTGTTTTTCCCAAGCATCAGCAGACGAAATAGACGGTAAGCGCCCACGTTCACGCTTGAATTCAACGGCCCGCTTGGCGATCACCTTCGCCTCCTCCGGCGTCAGGCTGGTTCGCTTGGCGGCAATCGCCGCCGCGACTTGTTTCAAGCTCTCCTCGCTCATCGTCTTGGCAAGAATCGCATAGGCTTCGCCGAACGGATTGATCCGGTCAATCAAATCAATGTCCAGCTCCCGCACGTCCATCGCAAACTTGCGCACGCCATCGACAAACGCCGTATTCGCACTCTCCTCACCAAGAGAACTGCCGGCCGCGACTTCTTTCGCCTTCTGGGTCAGAGTCAGCGCCGCCACAGCATGTTGGCGCACAGCCTCCTGATCGTCTTCGTCAAGCTGCGGGAACTTGTCCTTGATGATCTTGCCCATCCGCACCTGGGTCAGCTCCTCGGGCACCAGCTCCTCGTCAAACAGGCCACGCTCGATCGTCGTCTTATCCTGTACAAAGGCCGCAATCACCTCATTCAGATCCTCCTGGCAGATACGCGTCGCTTCCTCGCTCTTCGGCGTGGCCAGGCCCTTGATCTCAATCTGGAACTTGCCGGACGCCTCGCTGAAACCGACATTGCATTTATTCGGATCGTATCCGCCCTCGCCATAGTCAAAACCGGGCGTTGGCCCGTTTTGCGGATTCTTGGGCTTAAATTCAAACTGCGGTGCCAGCACCTGCTCCATCAGCAGGCTCGCCGCGATGGCCTTGAGGGTGTCATTGACCGCCTCTGTCACGACGTCATCGGCGGCAGCCGGTTCCGCGATCAGGTTCGAGAAACGGGCGCGAGTCTTGCCCGGCGCATCGCGGGTCGCGCGGCCGATAATTTGAACGATCTCGGTCAAACTGGACCGGTAGCCGACCGTCAGCGCGTGCTCGCACCAAATCCAGTCGAACCCTTCCTTCGCCATGCCGAGCGCGATGATGATATCCACATAATCGCGATTGTTTTTCTGCCTCGAATCTTTAAGAGCTGCGGAAACACGATCCCGCTTAGCGGGATCATCATCAACCAGATCAGCAATGCGCAAAATCCGGCCATCCGCAGCCTTAACAAGCTGAAAGCCGGTGGCCGGATCGGTCCCTTGCCAATCCCCCAGTGTCTCGATGATATGCTCCACCTCCTTAATCTTGTCCTTCGTGCTCTCGCGCGCATTGACGTTCGGAATGTGGATGATCGTCTTCTCGTTCGCGTTCAGCACCTTCAGAATGTCGTCGGCGTAAGCGCCCGAGTAAAAGAAATAGCCGATGTCGAGCTGCTTCAAATACTGATATCCGTTGAGCTGCTCATAATAGGTGTACGTTACGCTCTGGAACTTGCCTTCATCTTGGGGCGCCAGGACCGCCTCAGCATCGCCACGGAAATAGGACCCCGTCATCGCGACGATATGCACGCGGTCGCGGCTAATAAAATCGCCCAGGTGAATGCCGAGCTTGTTGTCAGGATTTGCTGAGACATGGTGGAACTCGTCCACCGCAATCAGCCGATCATCAAAAGCCGAAACCCCAAATTTATCTACGGCAAAGCGGAATGTGGCGTGGGTGCAGACCAGCACCTTGTCGTCGCTCTCCAGGAACGCGCCAAGCGATTTGACCTTGCCGCCATTGTCATTACCAGGCGCGTCGCACAGATTCCATTTCGGCTCTACATGCCAGTCCGCCCAAAAACCACGCCTGCTCAACGGTTCGTCATGAAAGCTTGCACCGATGGACTTTTCCGGCACGACGATGATGGCTTGTTTAACGCCCTGATTGGCAAGCTTGTCGAGTGCGATGAACATCAGCGCACGGCTCTTGCCTGAGGCTGGCGGCGATTTGATCAGCAGATATTGCTCACCGCGCTTCTCAAAGGCGCGTTCCTGCATCGGCCGCATACCAAATTCGTTGGCGTTTGTGGAACTGCCGTTGCTGGAATAGCGCACAGACACAGAGGGAACTGATTTAACTTCTGGTCTCATTTTCTTTCCCCTGCAACACTTGCGAGCGCCGCCTTAAGCACCTGGAAACAGACTTTCGCTGTATGCGCATCTGGCGAAAATCCTGACGACATCTGTTCATATGGATGGATGTAGTTCCGGAAATCCCTTAGACCGTGACTGAACTTCTTTACATCAGGTTTGAGAATGCTTACCTCGCAGGCGACATCGATAAATTGCGCAAGGGTCCATTCGTAAAAACGTTTTACGCTTCCATCTGAGGTTTTTGGGGCGGCCGAGGCTCGATTAAAGCGCGCAGGCTCTCTCTGCGCTGCTCCGAGAAGCACGGCTTCTAGCACGCTGCCGCAAAGGAGGATCGTGGAAAGATAGGCGCAAGCACCCATAGCCGTCCGAGCTTCACTAAGGCGACTTTCAATAATCGGTACCGCCATCGCCTCAATCGGCAACTTTTGAATGTTAGGGATTGAGAATTCGTTATGCAGAAAATCATCAATGGACTGTGGCGGCTTTGCCGGAGCGGATACGCCGGAAAGTCGTGCAACTATCGCCTGAGCTTTTTCTAGAATAGCCACCTCGATATTGAGGCTATTCAAGTTGCAATGAGCTTCATACGCGTCCAGCATCTCTTTTAGTATTTTTCCGACTAAAAAATCTGCCTCTTGCTCCCAAAAGGCACGTAACTTCTTGGCCTTTGAAGTGCCATATGTCTGATATTTTTGAGCATGGATGTTAACTTGGTGGCGATTAAAAAATTCACCAAAACTCGAATCAGTGTAATCTAAAACATAGCCACTCTGCATCCCGAGCAATTTTTCAAAATAGCGCTTCTCAGTATCTGTGAGGCTGCTCATACTGCTCCCACCTTTTTTTGCTTTCCCGCCACGGTTGATGCAATCATCTTTGTATAAAGCTCAAACAGCTTTTCTAGCCGTTCTGTGTCGTTTTTGAACCGGCGACCAATATAGATACGTTCCAGTACCTCATCGTTGCGCTCATGGGCCGAGCGGAGGTCTTCCGGCATGGCCTCCGGATCATAGAGATCAGCAATTGTAGAGGGAAAATATGTCTCACGCGCCAAAAGAATGTCTTCAGCACAGCGCGTCAGGTCCGCTTTGTTTTTGTCGGTTAAAGTGGGAATAGGAAAAGTGTTCCAACCGAGGGTATTGGAATATGAGAATCGCATTTCCAAACGAACGCAAACTGTGCCGATCCAAACCCAGTGGAGGCGTGAAGCGATGAGTGCCATATTCCACAGCGGTGCATCGTAAAGAGCAAAGTTGCGATCGCCGATAATGCAGTCGGCGGTCACGAAGTCGACAGGCAGATACTCACGGTTTTCCGAAGAGACGCGCGGCACGACAATGGCCGTTTGCGCGGCGGTGCCAGCGATCTGAACAAAGCGATGCGCGTGGTTCGCAAAAGCGCGTGTGGACTCCGCAGGGGATGCTAGCCTATTGCTCGCGACTAAGGCGAGCCGATCAGCGATGAACTCTTGTCCCTTAGCGGCTTCGACATCCCGGTCTTCGATCCACAGACAGTGACGAAGCTTTCCATTTATTAGTTCCTCAGAGCCCAGGAAGCGGCGGACGTAGCGGGATGTAGCAGGGTCTCGCCTAAGCTCGCCTGCCTCCTGGTTGGTCAGAAACAGGTGCCCTCCGTCGCGTGGCATGTTGCCGAAAAGCATCACGAACTGGGGTCCGATAGGCCTGTTCGCCTTCGCGACTGCATCCGGCATGTTCGGCACCAGATACGGCCCAATGACTTCGCATTCGCGAACTCGACCGTCATCGCCGAACAGTCGCTTAGGGCGGCTAGACTTTGAGCCCATGCCCACGATGATCACAGTAACGCCAGCATTGTGGCTGGCGAGATTGCTCCATTTGAACGGTGTGTGGGCAAAGCGAATCTCGATGTCACGACGAGATACAACGGGCCAGATATCAGAAGCTTGCTGGCCCTGACATATACTATTCGTCGTCACAAATGCGGCAACTGCGTCCGGAACTTTTCCAGCATAATCAAGATAACGTGCCAACCATCCGGAAACATAATCAGTGGTCTTAGCCAGATGAGGAAATTTCGCCCACGCGCTCGCTAGTTCCTCTTTTTGTTCCGACGTCTGCCACTTACTGCCTTTGTAGGGCGGATTGCCACAGATGTACGTCTCACCACCTTCATTCTCGAAATCAATTTGCGCCTGATTGAGCGGCGTATGAAACAGGTCGTCCGCATGATGCTTAACGCCCGTTCCGGTGGGTGGGCAAATGCTAAGCCAGTCAAGCCGTAGGGCATTGCCGCAAGTGATCCAGTTCTGCGCGTCGAGCGGCAGAAAATCGCGGAGCGCCTCCTTTTGGCCGCGATAAAGCACGTCACACTGATATTCGGCGATAATGAGCGCTAAGCGTGCGATCTCGGCCGGAAAGTCGCGCAGCTCGATCCCACGAAAGTTTGTCAACGGAATTTCCGTGCTCCGGTGTGCTTCGTCGCGGCGGCGATTGATCTCGGCCTCGATCGCCCGCATCTCCTTGTAGGCAATAACGAGGAAATTGCCGGAGCCACAGGCAGGATCGAACACCCGGATTTTCAACATGCGCTTGCGCAGGTTGAGCAACATGCGGGCATTATCATTTGCTTGCTCAAGCTGCTGCCTAAGATCGTCGAGAAAAAGCGGGTTGAGCACCTTCAATATGTTCGGCACGCTCGTGTAATGCATACCAAGCGCCCCGCGCTCGTCATCGTCCGCCACAGCCTGGATCATCGACCCGAAAATGTCCGGGTTGATCTTCCTCCAGTCCAGGCCGCCGATATGCAACAGGTAAGACCGGGCAATGCGGCTAAACCGCGGCACATCCGCACTGCCAGAGAACAGCCCGCCATTCACATAAGGAAAACCGTCCGCCCAGCGCGGAATGCCGACACCCGTCCGCTCCGCTACCTTGGTGTTCATGGCGCGGAACAATTCGCTAATTACCTCATGGGTGTTGGACGAATCCCTCGCACTCATTGTCTCGATGGTAGAGGTGAACGCGCCGCCCCCGTCGAAAATCTCCGTATCCTCGGCAAAAAAGCAGAAGATCAGGCGCGCCATGAAGTGGTTCATGTCGTGCCGACGCTGGGCCGTGCCCCATTTGGGATTGTCCTTCAGCAACTCGATATACAGCCGGTTCAACCGGCTGGTCGCCCGGATGTCGAACGAGCTTTCCCGCACCTGCCGGACCGTCGTGATGCCGGCCAACGGCAAGAACAAGCCAAAATGGTTCGGGAAGTCGGTATAGGCACAGGAGATCGGACCATCGTCCGTCGTAAGGTCTTCAGCCTCGAACATCTCGCCGTCCGTCGCCAGCACGAAGCGCGCCTTTGCCCGCGCCGTCGCCGGGCTGACCTTCAATGCTGTGAGCGTCCGCGTAACCTCGCCGGCCTTGCATGTGGCGATATGGATATTGTTCGTCTGCAGAACGCCGCCCATATCGGACTTGTTCGATTCACCCTTGCGCAGCCGCTTCAGGGTCGTCTCCTTGTTCCCGAACGCCTCCAGGAACGCGTACGGGAACTCTTCGGCCTCAAAAAGGCGCTCCGCCAGCGCCGAGATGGCTTCTTCGATCTCTACCGCATTCAATCGCCCGCCCTCCCTTCTCCGTTCATCGAATCGGTAACTTTCTTTGAGCGCCGATTGCGGATCAGGCAACATGAACAGAAACGGCGCAACTTTAATCTCAGCTCCCGACCCCGGGAGAGTCGAAGCCCCTTGCTGCCTTTTGCCGTCATCGTTGCCTTGTCTGCTCGCCGTCTCGATAACGAGCACCCATAATCCAGCAGATTACGCCCAGCCGGAAGGGTCAACGTCTATAGGCTTCAGATTTTCGGTGGTATCTCGGTGGTAGCCGGACCGAAAACCCAAGCGACGCGGCCTTGGGACTCGCTCGACAATCAATTGATATATTTAAGAAAAACTGGAGCGGGCGATGGGATTCGAACCCACGACCCCAACCTTGGCAAGGTTGTGCTCTACCCCTGAGCTACGCCCGCACTCCGTGGCCGGTGTTTAATCACCCGCCGCGAGGATTGCAAGCGGGTGACATTAACCATTTGCGCAATGGGGCTGTGACACTGCCAGTTGATACCATATAATGAGATTATCACTCGGATTATTCATAGATGAGCAGTTTATTAGGGCAGACGACTGAGACCGCGGCAGCCACTCCGGCGGCCCCCATGATTATCGACGGCGATCAAACGACCTTCATGGCCGATGTGATCGAAGCCTCGCAGCAGATGCCGGTGGTCGTGGATTTTTGGGCGACCTGGTGCGGGCCTTGCAAAACTCTGACACCGACACTTGAGAAAGTGACCCGCGCCGCCGGGGGCCGGGTTCGGCTGGTGAAGCTCGATGTCGATAAAAACCGCGCTTTGGTGCAGCAACTGATGCAAATGGGGCTGCCATTGCAGTCGGTACCGACGGTGGTGGCATTCTGGCAGGGGCAGATTGCTGATAGCTTCCAGGGGGCGTTGCCGGAGAGCGAGGTAAAGCGGTTTTTTGATGCTTTGTTGAAACTGGCGGGGTCGGCGGCGCCGGCTGCGGCGTTGATCACGCAGGCCAAGTCGTTGCTTGAGGAAGGCCAGGCTGAGCAGGCCGCTCAATTTTTTGCGGCCGCCGTGCAGGAAGACCGGGAGAAGCCTGAAGCCTGGGGTGGGTTGATCAGGGCGCTGCTGGCGATGGGCGATGAGGAGCAGGCCAACGATATTCTGGCGGAAGTGCCCGCCGCGCTGGCTGACCACGCTGAAATTGCGGGCGCCAAGGCCGCGCTGGCGCTGGCCGCTGAGGGCCGCACGGCGCAGGGGGCGCGAAGCGGGCTGGAAGCCCGTCTGGCCGCTGACCCGGCGGATTATGAGGCCCGGTATGAGCTTGCCACCGCGCTGAATGCGTCGGGCGAGCGTGAGGCGGCGGCTGAGGCATTACTGGAGATCATTCGCCGCAAGCGTGACTGGAATGAGGATGCAGCAAGGCTGCAATTACTGAAGTTTTTTGAAGCCTGGGGGTTTGACGATGCCGATACCATGGCGGCGCGGCGCAAGCTCTCCGCAATTTTGTTTAAGTGATCCGGCCGTTGAGCGATTTTATTGTTGAGCTAGAGGATCTGCCGGACGAATTTCCGGTATTTCCACTCACGGGGGCGCTGTTATTGCCAGGCGGGCGGCTGCCTCTGAATATTTTTGAGCCGCGTTACCTTGCGATGGTTGAGGATAGTCTGGCGCTGGGGCGGATGTTCGGGATGGTGCAGCCCGATAAGCGTCTGGCGCACGGCGATAACGGCCCTGGGCTGTACCGGACCGGCTGCCTGGGGCGCATCTCGTCGTTCAGTGAGACTGAGGACGGGCGTTTCCTGATTACCTTAAGCGGGTTGATCCGCTTTACGATCATTGAGGAAGTGGAGTCGCAGCGTGGCTACCGGCGAGTCCGGGCAACCTGCGCGGCCTTTGCCGGTGATTTGTTGGACGTGGCTACCGACCAGCGGCCGGATGTGCCGCTGAACCGGCCGAAGCTGCTGGCCGCCCTGCGCCGCTATTTCATGCAGGCGGGGGTGGAAGCCAACTGGGAAGCGATTGAGACGATGCCGGACCATGCCTTGGTGGTAACACTTTGTATGGCCTGCCCATTTGACCCCGAGGAAAAACAGGCGTTGCTGGAAGCCCGCGACCCGGCAAAACGGGCCGAGGCCCTGCTGGCATTGCTGGAGATCAATGGATTTGGGGCCAGCCATGACGATGATTCGAAAGCAAGCTGATGACCGATACGACCGTACCTCATAAAAATACGCCGGTTGACCCTCGTTTACTGGAAATTCTGGTTTGTCCACTGACCAAGGGTCCACTGCGCTATGACCGTGAGCGCGGTGAACTGGTGAGCGTGAAGGCGGGCCTGGCCTACCCGATTCGTGATGGGATCCCGATTATGCTGGCCGATGAGGCCCGAAGCCTTGAGCCATGATTACCGCCACGGACATTAAGCTGCGCCGGGCCGAGAACATGCTGGAGGTGGAATTTTCCGATGGCAGCCACGCCAGCCTGCCAGCGGAGTATCTGCGGGTTGAGAGCCCGAGCGCCGAGGTGCAGGGCCACAGCCCGGCGGAGCGGCAACTGGTGGCGGGCAAGGCCAAGGTGGGCATCACGGGCGTTGAACCGGTGGGAAATTACGCGGTGCGGCTGGTGTTTTCAGACGGGCACGACACCGGGATTTATTCCTGGGACATATTGCACCGGTTGGGACGCGAACAGCCGCAACGCTGGGCCGCTTATGTGAAGCGGTTGGATGAGGCGGGGTTAAAACGGCACTAGCGTTCCAAAAAAGCCAGCAGTTCGAACATATATGCCCCGCTTGCGCCGGGGTTTCGACTAGAGGGGGTGACCGCTACATACATGGCCATGGACACACCCGACACGCCAGATATTGAGCCGACAACGAGTACTCATAAAATGCGGCTAACGGCGGTGATCGTGGCGAGCGCCTTGTTCATGCAGAATCTCGATTCCACGGTGATCGCAACCGGCCTGCCGGCGATGGCAAAAAGTTTCCATGCCGACCCGCTGCATATGAGTGTCGCCCTCACCTCATACTTGATCAGCCTGTCGGTGTTTATTCCCGCCAGCGGCTGGGCGGCGGACCGGTTTGGCAGCCGCACCGTGTTCCGCGCCGCGATTATGGTGTTTACCCTGGGCTCGATTGCGTGCGGGCTGGCGCCGTCGCTGTGGTTTTTGGTGGCAGCGCGGATTATTCAGGGCGTTGGCGGGGCAATGATGGTGCCGGTGGGACGGTTGGTGTTGCTGCGTTCGGTCTCGCGGGCGCAGATGGTGGCGGCGATGTCGTGGATTACCATGCCGGCCTTGGTGGGCCCGATTGTTGGGCCACCGTTAGGCGGCTTGATTGTGACGTATTTTTCCTGGCGCTGGATTTTCGATATCAACATACCGATCGGGATTATCGGCGCGATTGCGGTGACCATGTTTATCCCGGATGTGAAGGAGGCCGACGGCGGCGGCAAACTTGACCTCATCGGCCTGGTTCTCACTGGCCTGACAATGGCCTGCATGATGGCGGGGTTTGAGACCGTGGGGCGCGGCATTATTCCGTTGCCGTACACGCTGGCGTTATTTGGCGTGGGGCTGACGGCGGGCGGGCTATATGGATGGCACGCGCACGGCCACCCGCACCCGGTACTGGATTTCTCGTTGATGCGGATTCCCACATTCGCAAGTTCGGTCATTGCCGGAAGCCTATTCCGGGTTGCCATTGGCGCCATGCCGTTTTTACTGCCGCTGATGCTGCAGTTGGCGTTCGGTGAGACCGCCATGCAAAGCGGGCTGATTACGTTTGCCTCGGCGGTGGGAGCACTTTCAATGAAACCGGCAGCGCAGGCGGTGCTGCGATGGTTTGGGTTTCGTACGGTGCTGGTGGTCAACGGCGTGCTGGCTGCTGGCTTCGTGGCGATCTGCGCCCTCTTCAACCCAGGTTGGCCGTGGCTGCTACTGGCCATCGTGCTTTTGTTGGGCGGATTGTTCCGTTCACTGCAATTCACCGCGTTTAACTCGATTGCTTATGGCGACGTGCCGCGCGCCCGCATGTCGGCCGCCACCAGCTTGTATTCAACCGTACAGCAACTCACCCTGACGCTCGGCATTGTGATTGGGGCGGCAATTTTGGAAACAGCGGCTCTGCTGCGTCACCATAGCGCCGCCAGTACCGGTGATTTTGGGGTGGCGTTCATCGGGGTAAGCCTGATTGCTGCCCTCGCCATTCCCATATGCGCCAGGTTGCCACGCGATGCCGGCGAGGCGCTCAGCGGGCACCACGCCGGTGACAGATAACCCGGCAGCGCCGTGTTGCGCGTTGCCGAAGCCGTTTGCTTAAAAATCGTTCACAGCTAGATATATCCTTTAACTATTTGCGCGTTGACTGAAACGTTGCGGGTAAAATCTTCGTTGACAGGTGGGGTGGTTGGCCCCAGAACATGAACAGATTGATCAGTGCCGGGATGCTGTATCCCAAAATATTTGCAACAATTTGGCAGCCGCTCTGCCGGCTTGAAAATCTCATGGACAATATCTCCGACCCAGTTGTGACACCACCAATGCCTGCCCCCAGCCCGGAGCGCGTGCCCGATGCGGCGGTGGTGAGCAACTTGCGCGACGCAATTTTGCGGCGGCTGACTTATTCAGTTGGTAAAAATAAAGGCAGCGCCAGCGAGTATGATTGGTACCTTGCTGTGGTTTACGCCACGCGCGATAGAATCGTTGAACAATGGATGGCCTCGACCAACGCTGCTTATGTGCATGGTCCGAAGCGGGTTTACTATTTGTCGCTGGAGTTTTTGATTGGCCGATTGTTGCGCGATGCGCTGAATAATCTGGGCCTCACCGAAGCGATGCGAGCTGCTGCCAAGGAGTTGGGCGTTGACCTGGACCGGCTGCGGTTGTTGGAGCCTGATGCGGCACTGGGTAATGGCGGGCTGGGACGGTTGGCGGCTTGTTTCATGGAAAGCATGGCAACACTCTCGATTGCCGCACATGGTTATGGAATTCGATATGATCACGGATTGTTCCGGCAGGATTTAAAAGACGGCTGGCAGCAGGAATACCCTGAAGACTGGCTGGCGTTGGGTAACCCGTGGGAGTTTAAGCGGCCTGAGGTTTGTTACCGTATAGGGTTCGGCGGCACGGTAGAAGCGATTGCATCGCCTGATGGGTCGAACCGCTATGTGTGGAAGCCGGCGGAACAGGTTGAAGCCATTGCGTATGACACGCCAGTGGTGGGCTGGCGCGGCAAGCATGTGAATACGTTGCGACTGTGGTCAGCACGGGCGTGCGACCCGCTATCATTGGAGGCGTTCAATGCCGGTGATTACGTAGGGGCGCTGGCGGATAAAATGCACGCTGAGGCGATCTCGAAGGTATTATACCCGAGTGACGAAACGCCGGCCGGGCAGGAGTTGCGGCTGCGCCAGGAGTATTTTTTTGCGTCGGCCTCGTTGCAGGACGCCTTGCGGCGGCATTTGAAGCAATACCAGGATTTGCGCTCGCTGCCTGAGCATGTGGCGATCCAGTTGAATGATACGCACCCGGCGATCTCGGTGGCTGAACTGATGCGCTTGCTGGTGGATACCCATGGCATCGCCTGGGAGGAAGCCTGGAGTATCACCCAGGGAACGATTTCCTATACCAACCATACCCTGCTGCCCGAAGCACTAGAAAGCTGGCCGGTGCCGTTACTGGAACGATTGCTGCCACGCCAGATGCAGATTATTTATTTGATCAATGCGTTGCACCTGGGGGCGGTGCGGAAGGCGGGTCATACTGACTCCAACATGATTTCGTCGGTGTCGATTATTGATGAACATGCCGGCCGGCGGGTGCGGATGGGGCATCTCGCCTTTATCGGCTCGCATAAGGTGAATGGGGTTTCAGCCTTGCATAGCGCCTTGCTGAAGCAAACCGTATTTCGAGATTTCAATACGCTCTACCCTGACCGTATTGTTAACAAAACCAATGGCATTACCTTCCGCCGCTGGCTGTTTGAATGCAATCCGGGGCTGACCCGTTTGCTGGCTGATGTTGCGGGGGAGGCAATTTATGATGACCCGGCGGCACTGCGCAACATTGAGCCCTATGCCGAGGACCCGGCGTTTGTTGCCGAATTTGCCGCTATTAAACGGCAGAACAAAGTGGCCCTGGCGAAGGTGATTTTGGAGCGTTGCCGGGTGAAAATTGACCCGGACGCGTTGTTTGATGTGCAGATTAAGCGGGTGCATGAATATAAACGGCAATTACTGAATATTCTGGAGACTGTGGCGCTGTATGATGCGATCAGAGCGCAGCCTTATTTGGACTGGGTGCCGCGCGTTAAAATTTTCGCAGGCAAGGCGGCGGCGAGTTACCATCAGGCGAAGCTGATTATCAAGCTGGCAAATGATGTGGCGAATGTGATTAACAGCGACCCGACAGTGCGTGGGTTACTGAAGGTGGCGTACCTGCCGAATTATAATGTCAGCCTCGCGGAGTCGATTATCCCGGCGAGCGATTTATCCGAGCAGATTTCAACTGCCGGGATGGAAGCCTCGGGTACGGGTAATATGAAGCTGGCGCTGAATGGGGCGTTGACGATTGGCACGCTCGATGGCGCCAATGTCGAGATTAAGGAACAGGTGGGCGCTGAGAATATTTTCATCTTTGGCCTTACCACAGCACAGGTGGCGCAGCGGCGTGGGCAAGGAATTGATATGCGTGAGACGATCGCGCAGTCATCAGCGCTGCGGGAAGTTTTGGATGCGATCGGTTCAGGCGTGTTTTCACCTGATGACCGGACCCGCTATGCTGGGCTGGTGAACGGCCTGACGCACCATGATCATTTTTTAGTGTGTGCGGATTTTGATTCATACTATGCGCGGCAGCGCGATGTTGATGAAAAATGGCTGGACCGGACATCGTGGTGGCGCTCGAGTATTTTGAACACCGCCCGCATGGGGTGGTTCTCGTCAGACCGGACCATCAGCGACTACGCCGATGAGATCTGGAAGGCCCAGATTCCGGACAAAGGATAATCGCGATGGCCACAACGGCGTGGCAGGCGGCGCAAGACGAGATTGAGGCGATTCTCGCTGCCCGCCACCCCGACCCGTTTGGCTTTTTGGGATTACACAACACCACCACAGGGTTCGTCATTCGGGTGTTTGTGCCGGAGGCACTGGCTGTTGAAGCGGTGATGGCCGAGGGCAACCTTGTTATGACGGCGCGGGGGCCAGGGTTCTTTGAGGCGCTGGTGCCAGGTCAGACCAAGAATTTTACCTATCGTTTGCGCGCCTGCAATGCCGGTGGTGCCTGGGAGTTTGATGATCCGTATCGGTTTTCATCGGTGCTTGGGGCAACCGATGATCATTTGTTGATCGAGGGCACGCACCGCAGGCTTTATGAGCGCCTGGGCGCACAGGTTATAACACATGAGGACGTGCCGGGCGTGCATTTTGCGGTGTGGGCACCCAATGCCAAACGGGTCTCGCTAGTGGGTGACTTCAACCAATGGGATGGACGAAGGCATTCGATGCGAAAACGCGTCGACTCCGGACTATGGGAAATTTTTATGCCAGGTCTTGATGTTGGGGCCATGTATAAATTTGAAATCCTCAGCAAAAATAACGAAATTTTGCCATTAAAGGCCGACCCGCTGGGGTTTAGTGCTGAGAGGCGCCCTTCTACCGCCTCGGTAGTTGCCCGCACAGATGATTTTACCTGGACTGACGAGATTTTCATGCGCCAGCGTAGTATTGGCGAGGCCAGGCGAGAGCCAATGGCAACGTATGAAGTGCATCTGGGCTCGTGGCGGCGGCGTGATGACGGCGACTTCCTCTCCTACGATGAGTTGGCTGCGCAACTGCTGCCCTATGTTGCGGACATGGGATTTACCCATGTTGAATTGTTGCCGATCTCCGAACATCCTCTTGATGCCTCCTGGGGGTATCAACCGATTGGTTTATTCGCACCGAGCCAGAGGTTTGGTGACCCTGATGGGTTCGCACGCTTTGTAGACCGTGCTCATGCATTGGGAATTGGGGTTATTCTTGATTGGGTGCCGGCGCATTTCCCGACCGATATTCACGGCCTCGCACATTTCGACGGCACTGCGTTGTATGAACACGCCGATCCACAGCGGGGGTTTCACCCCGATTGGAATACGGCCATTTATGATTTTGGCCGACGTGAAGTTGTGAGTTTTTTATGCGCCAATGCGTTGTATTGGTTGGAGCGGTTTCATCTTGATGGGTTGCGCGTGGATGCTGTGGCCTCGATGTTGTATTTGAATTATTCGCGCAAGGCTGGTGAATGGTCGCCAAACCTCGACGGCACCAATGATAATCGTGATGCGGTGGCGTTCATCAAGCAATTCAATATGCTGGTGTATGCGCAAAGCCCTGGTGCTTTCACCGTCGCTGAGGAATCCACGACCTGGCCGGGTGTCTCCCGCCCCGTGCATGAAAACGGGCTGGGCTTTGGGTTCAAGTGGAATATGGGGTGGATGAATGATACGCTGGATTATTTTGCGTTGGAGCCCGTGCACCGCAAATGGCACCATAATAAGCTGACTTTTGGGCTGACCTACGCCTTTAGTGAAAATTTTGTACTGCCGGTGTCGCATGACGAAGTTGTGCATGGGAAATCTTCGATTGTTGGCAAAATGCCCGGCGATGAATGGCAGCGGTTTGCGAATGTACGGGCCTATTTGGCATTTATGTGGGCAAGCCCAGGGAAAAAATTGCTGTTCATGGGACTGGAATTTGGCCAAACCAGAGAATGGAATTTTGATGCGGGTTTAGACTGGTATTTGTTGGCCTACCCGTTTCATCGCGGTGTGCAGTCATTGGTGCGAGACCTAAATGGGTTGTACCGAGCCCGAGCGGCACTGCATGTGCGCGATTGTGAGGCCGAGGGGTTTCAATGGCTGGTTGTCGATGATGCTGCGCGGTCGGTGTTTGCCTGGTTGCGCAAGGGAGGCGCGCATGATGCGCCGGTGGCGGTCGTGTGCAACCTGACGCCGGTGCCACGGCATGGCTATCAGTTGGGGTTGCCTTATGCCGGTGTATGGCGGGAGGAGCTTAATACCGATGCCGCTGATTATGGAGGCTCTGGCATTGGGAACTTCGGGCAGGTTGAGGCCGTGACAACGCCGGCCTATGGATTTCCAGCCTCAGCGCATGTCACGCTACCGCCATTGGCGGTTATTTATCTTCACTATGTTGGTTTGCAATAATTCTCTGGAAAAGTGGTTTTTTGCGTGCTTTGTTAGGTCATCCACGCCATCGTCGCATTTTATTGCGGCCGGTGGCCCTATCTTCAGACGAAAATAATAAAAGACGGAAGAAACCTCATGAATAGCAGACACTCACCCCATGCCCCCCTCGCCCGCTCGACGATGGCCTATGTGCTGGCCGGAGGCCGAGGTTCGCGGTTGATGGAGCTTACCGATATACGGGCCAAGCCGGCGGTATATTTCGGCGGTAAGTCGCGCATTATTGATTTCGCTCTCTCAAACGCTTTGAATTCGGGCATCCGACGCATTGCGGTGGCCACCCAATACAAGGCCCATAGTCTGATCCGGCATTTGCAGCGCGGCTGGAACTTTTTCCGGCAGGAACGCAATGAGAGTTTTGATATTTTGCCAGCCAGCCAGCGCGTTTCAGAGGAGATGTGGTATTTGGGAACGGCTGACGCCGTGTATCAGAATATTGATATTATTGAAGGCTACGCGCCGCAGCATATTATTTTACTGGCCGGAGATCATGTCTATAAAATGGATTATGAACAGATGCTGCAACAGCATGTGGACCAGAATGCTGACGTAACAGTTGGTTGCTTAGAAGTACCCCTTGCCGAAGCCGGTGGGTTTGGGGTGATGCATATTGATGCTGAAAACCGGATCATCGATTTTTTAGAAAAGCCCGAAAACCCGCCATCGATGCCCGGCAAGCCAAATATGGCGCTGGCGAGCATGGGTATTTATGTATTCGAGACCAGATTTTTGATCGAGCAACTTAAGCGCGACGCGGCCGATAAAAATTCGACACGCGATTTTGGCCGCGATATCATTCCTTATCTGGTAAAACACGGCAAAGCGGTGGCGCATCATTTCGCGCAATCTTGCGTGCGCTCGTCGGCGGAGAGCGATGTTTACTGGCGTGATGTGGGAACCGTGAATGCCTATTGGTCGGCGAATATCGACCTGACCGATGTGGTACCGAAGCTGGATTTATATGATCGCGATTGGCCCATTTGGACATACGGCGAAATTACGCCACCGGCGAAATTTGTGCATGATTTGGAGGGACGGCGTGGCATGGCGATTTCCTCTCTGGTCTCAGGCGGGTGTATTGTATCGGGGGCTGCGCTGACCAACACACTATTGAATACCGGCGTGCATGTGCATTCGTATGCCAATATCAGTAATGCGGTTATTTTACCCTATGCAGAAATTCATCGTGGCGCACAATTGCGCAATGTGGTGATAGACCGGGGCGTGGTGATTCCGAAAGGACTGGTCGTCGGCGAAGACCCGCTACTGGATGCTAAGCGATTCCGCCGCACCGACAAAGGTATTTGCCTCATCACACAACCGATGATTGATAAATTGGGGTTGACATAGTTGTTGGTTTTATCTGTTGCTTCTGAAATTTATCCGCTGATTAAAACCGGCGGGCTGGCTGATGTGGTTGGAGCATTGCCGGGGGCGTTGGCACCGTGTGGGGTGAATACCCGCACCCTGGTGCCCGGCTATCGGGCCGTGATGAACGCCATGGAAGGCGGCGAAACGGTGCATCACTATCCCATGTTTTTTGGTGGTGCCGCACAGATTTTAACTGCGACAGCTCACGGGCTGGACTTGTTTGTTCTTGATGCACCGCATCTGTATGATCGCCCTGGTAATCCCTACACCGGCCCAGACGGTAGGGATTGGCCGGATAACGCAGAACGCTTCGCAGCGCTGTCACGTGCCGGGGCTGATCTGGCCAAGGCCATTATGCCGGGGTTTACACCAGATATTGTGCATGTTCACGATTGGCAGGCGGGGTTGGTGCCGGCGTATTTGCATTACGACAGAAGCCGCCATCCGGCTTGTATTGCGACCGTACATAATCTGGCATTTCAGGGCCAGTTTCCGGCCAGCCTTCTGCCAAAGATCGGCTTATCATCTGAATCCTTTGAGGTTGGTGGAGTGGAATATTACGGAACCATCGGCTATTTGAAAGCGGCATTGCAGTTTGCAGACCAGATTACCACGGTATCACCCACCTACGCTCTGGAAATTATGCAACCCGAGTGGGGCATGGGGCTTGATGGGCTGTTACGGCAACGGCGTTCGGTGGTCTCAGGCATATTAAACGGCATTGATACCGAAGTGTGGAACCCTGCCAACGATATTTATCTGGCCGCGCATTATGATGATAAGAATTTGGAAGCGCGAGCGCGCAATAAAATGGCCTTGCAAAAACGCATGGGCCTGCCAGTTGACTCGGCGCGGCCTTTATTTGGTGTGGTGAGCCGATTGTCGTGGCAAAAAGGCTTGGACCTGTTGGCGGATACACTGCCGTTGATCAGTAGCGTGGGACAACTGGCCTTGCTGGGGGCCGGTGAACCGCAATTGGAAGAAAAATATACCAATGCAAGATCTCAGAATATTGCTTGTGAGTTTCGCTATGATGAGGCGCTCGCGCATTTAATCCAGGCTGGGGCTGATGTTTTGCTGGTTCCATCGCGGTTTGAGCCGTGTGGCCTCACCCAACTTTGTGCCTTGCGCTACGGTGCAGTGCCACTTGTGGCCCGCGTTGGAGGGTTGGCCGATACGATTGTTGATGCCAACGAGGCAGCCTTGGCGGCCGGTACTGCAACCGGCATCCAATTTTGGCCGGTGAATGGAATGATGATTGAGGCAGCTATCCGTCGTGCGTTGCGATTGTATCATGATAAATCTGCATGGGCATTGCTGCAACGTAATGGAATGCGTGGCGATGTATCGTGGCAACATTCAGCGCGGGCCTATGCGGCGTTATATCGGGAGATTTTGCAATTACCAGCGTGACTTTGCGCCTTGGCCCCGGGTCATCTGAGCCGCTAGGGGTAACTCCCGATGGGGGAGGCATAAATGTCGCGGTCTATTCAGCTCATGCAACAGCGATTGAAATATGCTTATTTGATGCGACAGGTGAGGAGCAGACCCACAGTATTGCCTTGAGCGCACGTACCGGCAACGTATTCCACACATATATTGATGGCGTGACGGAAGGTGCCCGCTACGGGTTGCGTGCGTATGGTCCTGATGCACCAGCAGAAGGACATAGGTTTAACCCGCAAATATTACTGGTGGACCCTTATGCGTTAGCGCTAGACCGGCCATTTGTTTTTGGTGCGGTGGTACCAAGGGCGATTGTTACGAACCGTGCGATGGTGCCTGAGCGCGTCAAGACGCATAACATACCGTGGCCGGACACGGTCATTTATGAGCTGAATATACGAGGATTTACCAAGCAATTTATCGATATTCCTGAGACGATTCGTGGAACCTTTGCGGCGTTGGCTGAGCCTGCCGTACTGGCGCATATAACGAAGATTGGTATTACGACCGTTGAATTAATGCCGGCGGCGGCCTGGATTGACGAGCGGCATTTGCCGCCACTGGGGTTGCATAATTATTGGGGCTATAATCCTGTGACGTTTATGGCGCCTGACCCGCGTCTTGCCCCTGGGGGCTGGGCGGAGATACGGCGGGCAACGAATGCGCTGCATGCAGCAGGCTTTGAGGTTATTCTTGATGTTGTTCTAAATCATACAGGAGAAAGTGACGAGCTGGGGCCGAACTTATCGCTACGTGGGCTTGATAATGCCACTTACTACCGGCTGGTTCCCGATGCGCGGGAGCGCTACATCAACGATACCGGTTGTGGAAATTGCCTGGCGCTTGATCATCCTGCCGTGGTGCGCCTTGCGATGGACAGTTTGCGTACCTGGGTTGAACTTGGGGGTATCGATGGGTTCAGATTTGATTTGGCAACAGCGATGGGGCGCCGCAAAATGGGGTTTGATCCTGCCGCGCCTTTACTGACCGCGATATTGCAGGACCCAGTGCTACGCAACGTAAAACTTATTGCTGAGCCATGGGATGTGGGACCTGGTGGATATCAGACCGGCAATTTTCCTGAGATATTTGGCGAATGGAATGATCGTTTCCGCGACGATATCCGCCGATTCTGGCGTGGTGATGCGATGATGCGGGGTGCTCTCGCCACGCGTATTGCGGGGTCGGCGGATTTATTCAGCAGCAAATACCATTGTTCACGCAGTGTCAATTTCATTACGGCACACGATGGATTCAGCTTGGCTGATTTAGTCAGTTATGTGCAAAAGCACAACGAAAACAACGGCGAGCGTAATCAAGACGGCAGCAATGAAAATTATTCATGGAACCATGGGGTTGAGGGTTGTACTGACGATTTTAACATTGTAGCTCTGCGCCAGCGTGACCAGCGAAATCTTTTGGCAACGTTGTTGCTGGCGCGCGGGACGCCGATGCTTGCCATGGGAAGTGAGTTTGGAGCCGGCCAGCAAGGCAATAACAATGCCTACGCCCAGGATAATCCGACAACCTGGCTTGATTGGTCTCGTGTTGACGATGATCTGGTTGGTTTTACACGCAAGTTGGTTAACTTACGCAAGGTCCATCCAGCATTGCGCTCTGATCGGTTTTTAACCGGCCGGGCGTTTGATCAGAGTGGATTCGCAGACATTGAATGGTGGGGGGCGCAGGGGCCCCTGCAAAGCGATGAGGATTGGCACAGTACCGGCGACGACACGCTGATCGCCATTTTATGTGCACCGAGTGACCATGAAACTGCTGACCGTGTAGCGGTGATCCTGCATCGTGGTGCATTGAGTTTATCGGTTACGCTGCCACAAGCGCTGGAAAACCATGTTTGGCGACGCGAACTTGATTCGGCCGAACAAAGCCTCGATAGCCCGGCAGATTTTTTACAAATTTCTGCGCGCTCAGTCGTACTGTTTTGTGAGACTATTGTTGAAACTTCAGCCGCAAATATCACACGGTCGCAAATGACAGAGGGCACGTTGCTTGGCCGACTTGCAAGCGTTGCCGGGATTGCGCCTGAGTGGTGGGATATTGCGGGAAATCATCACAAAGTTACAACCGATACACAACGTGCATTGCTGTATGCGATGAAACTTCCTGCTGAGTCAGCATCTGATATTCGTGCGAGTTTAGCGATGTTAGCCGAGGGGGGGGCTAAGCGTTTGCTGCCTGTAACGCATATGGTTTATGAAGATGAAGCTGGGTTTTTGCCGATCACGCAGGATCCTCTCGCGGCTTACCCACGCGATCATTTGCTTCTGCGCGACGCGGACGGCTTGATTACGGGCTTATCAACGCGCGGCATACCAGACGAGAAAAAAATTGATGTGTTCGGCTATGATAGGCGGATATTCACGCTGGCGCTGCCACGCCTGCGGGCCGGCCATTACGTGGCTTATTTTGATGCCAAGGCAGATGTTGCATGTCATCTCACGGTCGCGCCCCGGCGGTGCTATGTGCCTGGTGAACGGCATCAGCGAATTGGTATATCGCTACAAACCTATTCCCTAAACAATGCACATTCGGAAATGGGAGATTTTGGAACCCTCGCGCAATTTGTTCGTGGTGCGGGCCAGCAAGGTGCTGTTACAGTGGGCGTGCAACCATTGCACATGCTGTTTCCAAACGACCGCAGCAGGGTAAGCCCGTACCATCCTTCTGACCGCCGGTACCTTGATCCGATTCACCTGGATTTGCCTGCGTTATATGAGATTCCTGGGTTTTCTGATGCGGCGCATTTGCTGGGCGACGTGGCGCGCACCGATGCTGCGCACGGCTTGATTGATTATGCAAAAATCTGGGCTGCCAAGAGCCAGTTTTTGAAGACGTTGTTTTTGTATTTTGAGGCGGTTGTCCATAGGCAGCCGGCTAATTCGGTTGCTCTGGCGTTTCAGGACTTCACCACAGCAGGCGGAACGACCTTGGCGAATTTTGGAGCGTTTCAGGCCATTGCCGATATATTCGCGCGTACGCCGTGGCAAAATTGGCCGCGCGGGTTGCAGGATTCCAACAGCCCAGAGTTTCACGAATTTATTCGGGTTAACGAAAAAGCTGTGCGCTATGCCATTTTTTTACAATTTTTGTGTGACCGTCAACTCGGCAACGTGGCTGCTGTCGCGCGTACGGCCGGCTTGGGGCTGGGACTATATCGCGATTTAGCTGTGGGCTGTGCGCCTGATGGCGCTGAGGCTTGGGCCAACCAGGATATATTGGCGAATGGCGTTTCGATTGGAGCGCCACCCGACCCGCTGGGGCCGCAAGGCCAAGTTTGGAATCTGCCGCCGCCGAACCCGCTCGCCTGGCGGCAGACAAATTTTGCGTCGTTCCGTGCGATGTTGGGCGCGAATATGCGTCATGCCGGCGCGGTGCGAATTGACCATGTTCTTGGGTTGGCAAGGCTTTTTTGGGTACCTGACGGTGGTACGGCGAAGGATGGCGCCTATGTGCAATACCCGCTGGTTGAACTGACCGGCCAGCTTGCGTTGGCCAGCCAGCAGGCCCGCTGCATGGTTGTGGGGGAAGACCTCGGCACCGTGCCGGAAGGCCTGCGTGATGTTCTGGTCGCCGCAAAAATACTTAGCTACCGCGTGATGATGCTGGAGCGGGCGGATGGCCGGTTTCGCTCGCCACGTGACTATCCGGTACAAGCGCTTTGCTGTGCGGCGACGCATGATTTACCGCCACTGGCGGGCTGGTGGCAGGGTACTGATATTGTCGAACGGTTGGCGTTGGGACTGCTTGATGATGAGACCGCCGTGCATGAGGTAGCGATGCGGACGACAGAAAAAGTTACGCTGATGGAGGCGCTCACCAACGATGGCATTGATATTTCAGACGTCAACCAGGATACGCTGTCGGAAGCGATGCTTGCAGCCATTCACCAGTGGCTTGCTAAATCGCCTTGCGCACTACTGCTTGTGCAGGCCGAAGATTTGGCCGGGGAAACAATCAGCCAGAATCTTCCTGGCACAAATTCAGAGCGGCCCAACTGGCGGCATAAATTATCGCTGACGGTGGAGGAATTATTTTCCAGCAGTCGGGCCACGCGATGTTTGGACGCGCTGCGCGACCAGGTTTAGCCAAGCGCCAACTGCGCCGTTGTGAGAGCCACCACTTCCTCACTGGCCATCGCTTCACCGATCAGCAGGAGCGTTGGCCCCAAGGGGCGGCCTAGACGGTTTGGTAGGGTGCTGATGGTGGCAATGGTAATAGCCTGACTGTGCAGGCTGGCATTTTCCACCGCGATCGCCGGCATGGTTGGGCTCATGCCCGCTTCAATAAGATGCGAGGCAAGACCTGCAATGGTTTGACTTCCCATATAAATGACGAGCGTGCCGCCGGTGCGGGTGAGCGAAACCCAATCATGTGCCGGTAGGCCGCCCTCGGCACCGTGGCCGGTAAGAAAGTGCAGAGACCGTGCGACGCCGCGCTGGGTCAGCGAGCGTTGCAACGTAGCGGCCGCGGCGGTGGCCGCCGTTATGCCCGGAATGATTTCACAAAGGATATTGGCGGCCGCGAGGCTTTCCAGTTCCTCGGTGGCGCGACCGAAAATCATCGGATCGCCCCCTTTAAGGCGCACGATGATCTGGCCGGTGCGCGCATAACTGACGAGGAGTTTGTTGATGGTGGTTTGGGTGGCTGAATGTTTGCCGCAACGCTTACCAACATCGACGAGTTCAGCGTGGTCTGCCGCAAGCGAGAGAATGCGCGGGTCAACGAGGCTGTCGTGCAAAATTACATCCGCCGACTGTAATAGCCGATGGGCTTTGATGGTGAGCAGGTCAGGATCGCCCGGCCCGGCCCCGATGAGGAATACTCGTGCGGACATGCTCAAGATGCCTCGGTGCGGAGATAGAAGTCGCCGAAATATTCGTCTTTTTTACGGTTCTTGGCGTAGTCTGCGAATAATGGGGCAAGTGTATTGAGGATGGTTTGTTCATCGGCATCCTCTTTCACCATTTTTGCCACCCGTGAACCGTCGTGCGCACCGCCGAGATGCAGATTATACTTGCCGGGGTTGCGGCCCACCATGCCGATTTCAGCGATGTAAGGACGGGCGCAACCATTCGGGCAACCCGTCATGCGCACGGTAATGGATTGCTTATCCAGGCCATTTTCCACGAGCAGTGCGTCGAACTTGGTAATCAGGCTTGGCAGGTAGCGTTCGCTTTCAGTCAGGGCGAGCGCACAAGTTGGCAGCGCCACGCACGCCATAGCAGACTCACGCAATACGGAGGCACGCAACGGAACGCCATGCTCCGCGAGTGTGGCTTCGATATCCTTGCGGGCGGCATCAGTGGCACGGGCGATGATGAGGTTCTGGTTAGGTGAAATGATAAAGGAAACATCGTGCGATTTGGCGATCTGCACGAGTGCCGATTTCAAGCGCCATGTTCCCACATCCGCAACCCGGCCATTTTCAATGAACAAGGTGAGGTGATGACGGCCGTCGACACCGGTTTCCCAGCCCATGCGGTCGCCATTGCCGGTGAATTTATAAGGGCGCGCCGCTTCCAGCTTGGTGGCAAGACGATTGTTGACTTCGCCGGCGAACCATTCAAGACCGCGATCCTCGATGGTGTATTTCAAACGAGCACGGCGGCGATTGGAACGATTGCCATAGTCACGTTGGGTGGTGACGACGGCCTCGGCGACCAATGGTGCATGAGCAACCGTGCAGAACCCGATGATGCGGCCCACCAGCGGGTAGGTTTCGGCATCGCCATGCGTGGCGCCCATGCCACCGCCGACGACAACATTGTAACCCACGAGCACATTATTTTCGACAATGGCGATATAGCTGAGGTCGTGGGCAAATACATCGGTGTCGTTCTGTGGCGGAACAGCGATAGCGATTTTGAATTTGCGCGGTAAATACGTGAGGCCGTAGATGGGTTCGTTTTCAGGTTCCTTGGTGACCTGTTCACCATCTATGAAAATCTCGCGCCAGGCGTTGCTGTGCGGCAGTAGATGATGACTGATGTCGCGGGCGGTTTGCTCGGCGGTGGCATAAATGGGCGAGACAAATTCATTAGGCGTGCACATCACATTGCGGTTGACATCACCGCAAGCAGCGATTGTGTCGAGCAGCACGGAATCGATCTGGCGCAACGCGGGGCGCAGGTTGGACTTGATCACACCATGGAACTGAATGGATTGGCGGGTGGTGAGGCGAAGCGTGTGGTTGCCGCGCTCATCGGCCAATTTATCCATGGCCAAATATTGTTGTGCGGACAGCACGCCACCTGGCACCCGCAGGCGGGCCATAAAGCTATAGGCTTTGTCGAGCTTGCGCTTGGCGCGCTCGGCACGCAGGTCGCGGTCGTCTTGCAAATAAATGCCGTGGAATTTGATGAGCTGCTGATCGTCATCGGAAATCGCGCCGGTGGCGACCTCCGATAATCCTTCCGCCAAAGTGCCGCGCAGGTAGCGGCTATTGGTTTTGATGGTTTCATTATGGGCGAGTTTTACGGTTTCGGTCATGTTTAACTCTTGATCTAAGCGGCGGTTGCACGCGGCAAGTGAATGCCACATTCTGATTTATCGAGCCCGGCCCAACGGCCTGAGCGTTTGTCTTCGCCATCGCGGGTGCGTTTGGTACAGGTGGCGCAGCCGATTGAGGCATAGCCTTGCGCTTGTAACGGATGGTGCGGAAGGCTATGGATTTTGAAATAGGTGTCGATCTGGTCATCGCTCCAGAACGCTAGCGGGTTGACGGTGATGCGGCCATCAGGGCCGGTTTCCACTAACTGTAAATCTGCCCGCAGACCACCTTGCGAGCGCTTGCGGCCGGTGATCCATGCCTCCATATCTTCAAGCGCACCATCAAGCGGATTGGTTTTGCGAATGGCGCAGCAAGTATCAACATCACGCTGCCACAAAGTGCCGTCCGGGTCGTAGGCGGCCAGTTGCTTGGTATCGGGGCGAATGTTGCGGATGTTGGTGAGACCAAGCCGGGCTACCAACCCATCGCGATAGGCCAGCGTTTCGGGAAATAGTTTCAGCGTATCGAGAAACACCACAGGCAGTGCTTTATCGATCTCAGAAATCATGTGGAGCACGATTGCGGACTCAGTGCCGAACGAGGATACCAACGCGATGCGGCCAAAAAAACGCTCCTTGATGGCGTCTTGCAGAACGCACTCTGCCGCGGCACTATTCAAAAAATCCAGCATCAGTAAACATCTTTCTTGTAGCGGCCAGCGGTGATCAAGGCGTCAAGCGCGGCCTGTCCGGCGGCTTCATCCTTGCCGTCTGCGAAAATGCGTTGGAGCGTCGCATCGACATCGTGCGCCATATGTTTGGCATCGCCACAGAGATACAAAGTGGCACCTTTCGCGAGTTGGTTACGCAAGGCGTCGCGCTGCTCCCATAATACATGCTGCACGTAGCGTTTTTCGGGTTGATCGCGCGAGGATGCGAGGTCAAGCCGGGACAGCAGGCCTGATTTCAGCCAGGATTGCATTTCCAACTGATAGAGAAAATCATAGAGAAAATGCCGATGACCGAAGATCAGCCAATTTTTGCCGGTCGCACCTGTGGCCTCACGCTCCTGCAAAAAGCTGCGATACGGCGCCACGCCGGTGCCAGCCCCGATCATCACAATCGGGGCGGCAGCATCCTTCGGAAGACGGAAGTGCTGGTTGGGTTTGACGAACACATCGAGCAGACCGCCGGTTTTACGGCGGTCTGACACCAGCGATGAGGCAACACCCTTGCGGGTACGGCCGGCAGTTTCATAGGCAACGCGGGCAATGGTGAGATGCGCCTCATCGGCCACGGCTTTTTGCGATGAGGCGATGGAATAATAGCGCGGCGCCAGCGGGCGAAGCAGTGCTGTGAAAGCTTCAGGGTCGATGGAATGAGGGAAGGTTTCCAGCAGGTCGATCATCTGGCGGCCGGCCAGGAACTCGCTGCGTTTAGCGGCGTCATCAGCCAGGGCGTTCAAAGCATCGTCCTTGGTGATAAGCGCATAGTCCTTCACCTGTTTGGCGGTGAGCGTGGTGATGTCGTACCGGCTGGTGAGGGCTTCGGTGAGTTCGGGGTCGGGTGAGACGCCCAGTTTAGCGATGATCTGTGAAACCAGCGCCGGGTCGTTCTCCGGCACGATACCCAGCGAGTCGCCAGGCTCGTAGGTGATGCCGGAGCCTGCGAGTGAGAGTTCGACGTGATAGGTTTCGCTATCGGCACGCTCGGAGGTGAGCTTGTGATGCGCGATGATCTCAGCCGCGAACGGCGAAGTTTTGGAAGCCACTTCCGTGGCGGCGGTTTTGTGAAAATCGACATGAATAACGGAGCCGGCATCTTTCGGCGCCAGTTTTTCGAGCGTGGTGGAAATCCAGGTTTTGGCAGGGGCTTCGTAATCAAGATCAAGGTCGACCCGGTACGCGGCGCGGATGGCACCGAGTGCGGCGAAGCGGGCATCAACCTGTTTGCCGGTTTCGCAAAATTGCGCGTACGAGGAATCGCCCAGCGCCAGCACCGCGAATTTCACACCTTCAAGGCGCGGTGCGGCGTCGCTCATGAAAGCGCGAAAAAATGGTGCGGCGCGTTGGGGGGGTTCGCCGTCACCCCAGGTGGAGACGATGGCGAGGATGGTGCCGGCGCCCTTGAGCTGGTCGAGCGTTGCATCGCCCATGTCCAGCACCTTCGGAGCAAAACCACGCTTGGCGGCATCCTGGCGAACCTGCGCCGCCAGTGCCTCAGCATTACCGGATTCGGTAGCGTATAAAATGGTAAGTTTGGGCTTTTCCGCTGGTGCGGCGGCGGGCACGGCGGGTTTGGCCTCGGCGGCGTCAAGCCCGGCAAGGAAGCCCGAGAGCCAGGCGCGTTGCACCACTGAAACATTGCCGATGACATTGTTCAGCGCCTGAATTTGCTCAGGCGCAAACGGGGCTGAATGGGGAACCGTGGTTAGTTTGGACATATCAGAGCCTTAGAACAGGGGAAAATTATTTTGGTTTCGGGCATGAAAGCCAGCAGCGCTCATCAACCAGAGTGGTGATTCGTTTGGCGGCTTCCGGCATACCTAAACCTTCAGTCCGCCAGGTGGTGCGCAGCGCGGCGACCTCGTTCACGCGCTCGGCCCATTCCGGCGCAAAGCAGGTTTCCAAATTGCGGCGGATCGCGCCGGCCAAACCGGGCGCAGCCCCATTGGTGGAGACCGTGAGCAGCAGGTCACCGCGCCGGACCTCAGCGACGGAATGAAAATCGCAATAGTCCGGGCGGTCTTCCACGTTAACCAACACCCGCAGCGCCCGCGCCCGCTCAGCTAACTCGGCTGCGATGTCTGGGGCGACATCGACGATCCAGAGCGCATGCAGATGCGCCAGATCAGCGTCGTTCGGCAGTTCGGGCAAGCGGTAAAGCCCGGCTTCGGCCAGCAGTTCAGGAACCGGCGCGTCGGCAAACAACAGCGCCTCGCTGGCGCCGGCGTTTCGCAATGCGCGGAGCCTGCGCAAGGCCAGCCTACCGTTACCGGCAACGGCAACACGAGCGTATTTTGGGTCGAGGGCGATTGGAATCATAGGGTTAAGAAAAGGATTTTTTATGAATAGGCAATACGCCGCATAAATTAAAAAATTTATTTTTATTTTACGGGTAAAAAAGGAAAATTACACCAAAAATATGGGTTAACCGACAAATCCGGCCTCGTTGCAGAGCCGCCAAATATGGGCTTACCGTCCCGCGCGGAAATTTTTGACACCTGCGGTCGATGGTCAGGTGGTTGGCCTCAACTCACCGGTTCTTCGGTGACAGCCAGCCCCATCACAAAAACTGTCCCGTCCGACCCGGTGCTGCGCAACGTTAAATCCCCACCGTGGGCACGGATCAGGTCGCGAGCAATCGCCAAACCGAGGCCGGTTCCACCCCGGCGGCCGGTGCCGGTGAAGGGCTGGAATAATTTTTCCTGGACCCTTTTGGGCAAACCTGGCCCGTCATCGGCGACCACCAGCTGCACAACGCCACCCTGCATTTCGGTTGAGAGGGTAATGCGCGATGCGGTGGCTTCGACGGCGTTGCGAATCAAATTAACCAGCACGCGGTAGATTTGCGTGCGATCCAACGGCACGATGAGACTGCCGGGAATCAAATTTTCGATGGTGGTCGTCGGGTCTGTTGAGCGCACCATGGTTGCCGCTTCATCGGCAAGATCGCGTAACACCACGGGCCCTACGGTGATGGCAGGGGGGCCTTCGCGGGCGAAATCGACGGTACGGCTGACCAGTTCGGCAGCACGCTCAACCGCCGGGATCAAGGTGTTGGCCGCCCGTTTCACGACCGGGTCGGCGGTTTCCTGCAAACGGTCGGCTACCAGCAGGGCAGAGGTTAGAATGTTACGCAAATCATGGCTGATTTTGGCGACCTCGGTGCCGACCGCCGCCAGCCGTGCGTTGCGCCACAAGGCGGCCCGGAGTTCATCCTGCATTGCTGACAATTCGCGGGCGGCCACGGCCACCTCATCATTTGTGCGTCTTGAGAGCCACTCCAGGCTGGTTAACCCAGCGCGAGCGGGATCCACACGGAAACCGACGATACTGGCGGTTAAAATCCGCATGGGCCGCACCAGGCGGCGGTCTAATGCGGCAAACACCAGCAACCCGGTGACCATAGCGATAACCACCGATAACATCGCGATATGACCGACATAGGAGCGTAGGTGCGAGGCCAGCGTAGCGCCATTTATAATGACCTGAACCTGCATGGTTTTATCAAACGGGCTGACCGCCTCAACCATTTGATTGCCGTTCTTCAGCCCGAACAACGCCAGGTCGGCTTGCCACATGCTGCCGAGGATCGTTTCGTTATCAAGGTTGATGCTTCCCGATATGCGTAAATTGGTGTCTGAGGGCATCAGCGCCGCAACACCGCCCGCCTGCACTAATTTAATGGCTTCGGTGCCAGAGAGCCGCAGCAGATATTGCTGGGTCTGCGGGTCCAACATACCGCCCTGAATGGCTTTTGCTTCCGTTGCCTCGGAATAAACTGCCAGATGCGCATCGGTGACACGATCCCATAGCCAGGCCTCACGTTCACGGCCAAGGCTGGGCATGAGAATGACGATTTCAACCAATAAGATAATCTCAACGGTCAGCCAGAGAACCCGCGCTGAGAGGCTACGAGGGATCAGATAAGGCCGGATACGGCGATGAAAAAATGAACCTGTTCCGGGCATCAGACGACCACCGGCTGAGCGGCGGCCTCCCGCCCGGCTTCGAACAGCCGTCTGATGAAATCGCGTTCGGTGTTCATCTTCGAGGTTAGCGGATGTGCGGCGAGTGCTGCGTCGGCGGAGATATCGTGCAGGCGGACCGACTTCGGAAGGTCTGACAATTCAGCGTCCAACGGTGCCTGGAAGGCGATTTCATGCAGCCGGTGCACGATATCAGCGGTGCTGTTGGGCACGCCTTTACGCACACGCGGCTGGGCGCGGATCAATACCAATGCGTCAGGCTTGGGGGCCAGCAGCGGCGTTAAGGCCGGATTGCAGGAATAGCCGCCGTCCCAGTAATGCCGGCCACCGATGTTCACGGCGGGAAACATCATGGGAATACAGCACGAAGCCAGCAGAACCGGCACGGTGATTTCAGCGTTGCTGAAAATTTTTGCCTGACCGGATTCGACATCAGTGGCTCCGACAAATAATTTTGGTGCTGAAGCGTGACAGAGTGCGTCGGTGTCGAGCAGGTCGTACAACAATGGTTCAAGTGGATTTTGGCCGAATGGGTTGAGTTGTCCCGGGCTGAACATGCGCAGTGCGTTGGTCATGCCCTGCCAGGCAAGCTCGTTACCCAGGTCTCGGGTTTTATCCCAGCCCCACATCCAATCGAGCGAAGACGCAACGGGGCCAAAAATATCGCCGGCTGAAACACGTTCCCATAACGCGCGCATCGATTTGCGGGCACCATCCGGGCCATTTTTAACAAACCCCTGCACCGCCATCGCCGCGATCATCGCGCCGGATGATACGCCGCTGGCGGCGGCGAATGTGAAGCCGTCCTCGATCAACCGATCAAGGGCACCCCAGGTAAAAGCGCCATGCGCCCCACCGCCCTGCAGGGCCAAAACTTTTCGCACGGGATTCGGGACTGGCGCCATAAACCTACGCTGCACGTTGTCCGCCACGAGGGCAATATGGTCACGCTCTAAGGTAGCCGCGCCAGAAACTTAACCAACCGGGAAATTTTGGGGCTGAATAATTTTTCAGCGAATAGGCTGCCTGCGGCACGCTTACCCGCTTCGCTGCGCGTCGGGTATGGCAGAACCAGCCCAGCGAGGGCGGCGAGCTTGGTTTTTTGCGCCAGCATCAGGGCGTAAAGCCCAATCATGTCACCGGCATTTGGGCCGGTGATGCCAGCCCCCACCAGACGGCCATTTGTATCGAGCACCAGTTTGATGAGCCCCGTGGTTAGATTTTCAGCGATCGCGCGGTCGTTGTCAGCAAATGGCCAGATCAGAGTTTTCGCCCCGGGCCCGGCTTGTGCCTCAGTGCAGCCGGCCTGCGCCAATTCAGGGTGCGTGTAGATCGCCCGCACCGGCGGTGTGGAGGGAAGCTTTGCGGGTAAGCGGAAAAGGACCTGCCTGATGATGATGCTGGCATGTGAACCTGCAACATGGGTGTAGCGCTGCGGGCCGATGCCTTGCGGGTTGGCGGCATCGCCGGCGGCGAAGACAGCTTTGTTGCCGAGGCAGCGTAGTGAGCGGTCGGTGTCAATGCCTTCGGGCCCGGCCGAGATGCCTGCTGCCGCCACGTTAAGCGTACTGACATCGACGCTCCGGCCAGCGGCGACGAGCAGATGGGTGCCTGCGGCTTGGCTGCCATCGGCTAACACCAATACCGGGCCAGGTTTGGCGGCCACCGCCCGCTGCGTGAGCAGCACAACGCCCCGGCGCTGTAGGGCGGCGATCAGCGGGGCGGCAAGCGCGGGGTCTTCGCGGGGGAGCAGCCTGGAGCCGCCAACCATGGTGACTTTGGCACCCAGGACGCTGAAGGCTTCGGCCATTTCAAATGCCATCGGGCCGCCGCCGAGGATGAGTAAATGCCCGGGCAATGCGGGCAAGTTCCAGATAGTCTCATTGGTGAGACAAGGGATACCCTGGCAGAAGGCGGGAACGTTGGGGCGGCTGCCGGTGGCCACCACAATGCGCCTGGCGGTTAGCGCAACACCGTTGACATCCAGGCTTTGTCGTCCGGTAAATTGTGCGGTGCCGGTGATGATGGTTGCGCCGAGAGCGCTGTAGCGGGCGGCGGAATCCATCGGGGCGATGGCGGCGATGGCGGTGTTGATGCGGGCCTTCGCCTGCTCGAACGCCTCGCCCCGGTGGGCGGCGGCCAGCAAGGTTTTACTGGGGATGCAGCCGGTATTCAGACATTCGCCACCCATACTGCCACGTTCGATCAGAGCGACACGCACGCCCAGGCGGGCGGCGGCATAGGTTACGGACAGCCCGGCGGCACCAGCACCGATGACGGCCAGGTCGTAATGATCGGTCAAACGATGTCGGTCGCCCGGGTGCGTTGATGCGCTTGCCATAGCCGCCACAGTGCCGGGAGTATGGCCAGCAGGGCAAGGGCCATCAATGGCAATGTGATTTCGGGACTAAGAAGCATGCTGGCATTGGGGCGTGCGCCGGTGGCTAACGTGGCCCCCAGGCCTGAACCTACCGCGTTGAGGACAAAACTGGTGGGGATCATTCCCAAAAAAGTAGCTGCCGCGTAGGGCGCCAGTCTCATGCCGATAAGTGCGGGCGCGAGGTTGACGAGCCAGAACGGAAAGACGGGCATCAGCCGCAGAGCCAGCAAGTAACCGAAGCCGTCGCGCTCCAGCCCGGGGCGTAGTTTGGAGATTTTGCTGCCGAATTTCTGCTCAAGGAATGGTGCCAGCAGCCCGCGGGCCAGCAAAAACAACATAATGGCACCGCTGCCCGCCGCAATGACGGTGAGCAAACCGCCCAGCCACATGCCGAACAACAAGCCGCCGAGCAGGCTGAGCCACAACCCGACCGGCAACGACAGCGCAACAGCCGCGGCATAAATACCAATAAAAGCAAAAGGCGCCGCAACCGGATGGGCGGCAACATCGGCCGCCCATTCGGCACGGTGTTCCACCAATGACGGCCAATACAAAGCTTGCACCGCTCCGGTTTTCCAGGCGGCAGCACAAAGTCCGAAAATTATTACAAGGCCGGCCAAACGAGCTGCCGACTGCCAACGCATCGTCATTATAAATCCCTTCAACAGGGCTTACATAGAGATAGATGCTGGCGGCGTCCTCGCAAAGTCGCGTGATGAACGGCTCATCCCGGACTTGTTATCAGGCGGTTGGCTTTAAAATAGCGATAATTGGGCGGGTTTTTGCTGCCGCTCCGGGGTGGCAAACAAGCTGGTATCCAAGGCTAGCCGTTCAGTGTTCAGGCCAAATTGCTTGGCGGCCCGCAGGAAGCGGCGGCTGAGAAGCTCGGCGTAGGGGCCGGAGCCGGTGAATCTGCCATGGAACGAGGCGTCGTTCAGATTGCCGCCACGAATTTGGCGGATCAGGCTGAGAACATGGCGGGCACGGTCTGGTATGTGGGTATGCAGCCAGTCGGTGAATAACTCGCCTAATTCATGCGGCAACCGGAGCAAAATACTGTTGGCGCTGCTGGCGCCGGCAGCGGCCGCGGCTTGGAGAATTTTCTCTAATTCAGCGTCATTCAGCCCTGGGATCATCGGGGAGGCCAGAACACCGGCGGGGATTTTGGCTTGTGCCAAACCAGCGATGGCGGCCAGACGGCGCAAGGGGCTGGCAGCGCGGGGTTCCATGGCGCGGGCCAGGGTAGCATCGAGCGTGGTGATGGAGAGATAGACTTTGACAAGATTTTTGGCCGCCATGCGGGCCAGAATATCAGTGTCGCGCAGCACGCCAGCAGATTTGGTGATGATGATGACCGGATGGTTGAACCGCTCCAGTACCTCCAGCAGCGAGCGGGTTAACTTCAGTGTGCGCTCGATTGGCTGATACGGGTCGCTGTTGGAACCTAGGACAATTGGTTGCGCGATATAGCCTGGTTTACTGAGTTCCTTTTCCAACAGGCTGGCGGCTTCGGGCTTGAAAATGATCTTGGTTTCAAAATCCAACCCCGGCGAAAAGCCGAGATACGCATGGCTGGGCCGGGCGAAGCAGTAAATGCAGCCATGCTCGCAGCCACGATAGGGGTTCAAGCTGCGGTCGAATCCGAGGTCAGGGCTGTCATTGCGGCTGATGATGCTGCGGGCGGCATCACGTACCAGGCTGGTGGGCGGCGGTGGGGTTTCGTCAGCATTGTCCCAACCGTCATCAAAGGCTTCGGCGTGCTGACGCTCAAACCGGACGGCGGGGTTCATGGCAGTGCCACGGCCCTTGATGGCATTGCTTTGCTGCGGGGAGGCTGGCATCATCGTGTTCATGCTCCGTTCTCATTGTCACCAGATCATTACACTAGCTTAATGTCAAGAACAAAATCAGAACATTTTGGTAATTTTTCGCTGTCGGTGATTATTCCCACGCTGAATGCGGCTGAAACCATCGCAGGATGCCTGGCATCCCTGCGGCCTGGGGCGGCTTTGATCCGGGAGATCATTATTGTGGATGGCGGCAGTACGGATGATACGCTGCAACGAACCGGCGCCGCCATTGTGGTGAAAGCCCCCGCCGGGCGGGGTGGCCAGCTTCGGGCAGGGATTGCCGCGGCCTCCGGCGATGTTTTGCTGCTGCTGCACGCTGATACCTGCCTCTCGCCGGACTGGCCGGAGGCGGTCGCCACCGCCGACCTGGGCATGGCCGGGTATTTCAGCCTCCGGCTCGATAGTTCGCGGCGGCTGGCCAGGATGATGGAGCGGGCGGTGGCGCTGCGCTGCCAGATATTATCGCTGCCTTATGGCGACCAGGGGTTGTTGATCAGCCGGGCGTTGTTGGCGCAAGCCGGGGGAATGCCAGATTTACCGTTGATGGAGGATGTGGCTCTGGCGCGCCGGCTCAAGCGACGGTTGTGTCCCCTGCCCGCCACCGCCACCACGTCTGCCGCAAAATACGAGCGCGACGGCTGGCTGCGGCGCCCGTTAAGAAATTTACTGTGTTTGACACTCTATTTTGCCGGTGTGCCGCCCGAGACAATCCGGAGATTATATGGCTAGGCCGGTTGTTATTCTGTTTGCCCGGACGCCGCGGCTGGGGCTAGTGAAGCGCCGACTGGCGAGCGACATCGGCGATGTGGCGGCGTTGCGGTTCTATCGTAACCAGCTAACCCGCATGATCCGCGAATTGGCCAAACTGAAGAATTTTGAAATCATCATCGCCCTCACCCCGCGCCATAGCCGGTTGCAACCCAAGCCACGCTTTCACGGTATCAGTCAGAGCAAAGGTGATCTGGGGCAACGGATGGCCCGGTGCTTTGATATGTTTCGCCGCCGCCAGGTTATTCTCATCGGCGCCGATATTCCTGACTTGAACGCCGCCATCATACGCCACGCCGCGCGGGCACTGAAATCACATGACGCCGCCTTCGGCCCGGCGGCTGATGGCGGTTATTATCTGGTGGCCATGGGCGCAAAACGCCCCGCCACCCCATTTGCCAACGTCCGCTGGTCCAGCCCGCACGCCCTGGCCGACACGCTGATGAATTTCCGCCACCATAGTGTGACCGCGTTAGAAACACTGCATGACGTGGACACCGGAAACGACTTAAAAGCGACATCAATTTCCTCGTTGCGGCGCACGCCGAAATACCCGTAAACTAGGAGTCGTGGTGGACTAGGACCAAAATGACTATCGCTAGTGGTAACCCGTCTGCTTGGCCGTCCCTGCACAGGAGACAAGTACCATGCCGAGCCTCGCTCAATCCTTCGAGACCGAACATGCCGCCAACCCGCTCGACCTTGTTGAGCAAGTTATCAGCGCCAACGAATGGGCCTTTGACCGTCGCTCGGATGCTGAAATGGCCGCGGAAGCGCCCGGCAAATGGTGCGATTATGGGCTGTATTTCTGCTGGTCACATGAAATCTCGGTGATGCATTTCTCCTGTGCCTTCGACATGAAAGCCCCGGAAAAACGCCGCGCCGCCCTGTATGAATTGCTGGCCAAAGCCAATGAAAAACTTTGGATCGGCCATTTCGGACTGGATGAAGACGACGGCATGCCGATCTACCGCCACTCTGTGCTCCTGCGCGGCACCCCCAGCGCCTCCGCCGAAAGCATCGAGGACATGGTCGATATTGCCATTACCGAATGTGAACGCTTCTTCCCGGCCTTCCAGTTTGTCCTGTGGGGCGGCAAATCCCCCGAAGACGCGCTCGCTGCCGCCATGCTGGAATGCGTGGGCGAAGCCTGAACATCGGACTGGTCTTGTGGGGTTGGTATGAGTAAGTAAGGCCAGGGGTGCTGCCCCTGGACCCCGCTAAGGGCACAGCCCTTAGAACCAATTAGGTTTAGAAAAGGGGGCGCTCCGCGGTGTTGAAACACCTGTGGGTGCCCCCTCTTCTAAACCTCACTAATGGATTCCAAAGGCTCAGCCTTTGGTGGGGGTCCAGGGGACAGATGCCCCCTGGCCTTACCCTACTTAACACCCAACCCCACAGGACCCGTATGATGACAGATTTACCGCCGATATTGCTGGTGGGTGGCGGCAAGATGGGGGCGGCGATGCTGGCGGGGTGGCGTGAGCAAGGGCTGGCAAGTGCGATTGTGGTTGATCCGTCGGCGCAGGCTGGGGCGTTGGCCGCACCTGGGATTGTAGTGGTGCCGTCGTTTGGGGTGATCCCGGCGGGGTTTACGCCGGAGGCGGTGGTGTTGGCGGTAAAGCCGCAGATGGCAGCGGAGGCGTTGCCGGCTTACGGAAGGTTTGCCGGGCGAGCGGTGTTTATTTCGATTATGGCCGGCAAGACGATCCGGGCGGTTGAGCATATGCTGGGCACCAAGGCGTCGATCATCCGGGCGATGCCGAACACGCCGGCGGCGGTACGGCAGGGGTTTACGGTGGCGGTGGCGGGGTCGCATGTGTCGGCGACGCAGCGAAAATTGGGCGAGCGGTTGCTGTCGGCCATTGGGCAGATTGCCTGGACTGATGATGAAGCGCTGCTTGACCCGGTGACGGCGATTTCGGGCGGCGGTCCGGCTTATGTGTTTTTGCTGACGGAATTGATGGAACAGGCAGCATTGGCGCAAGGGATTCCGCCGGCGATGGCACGGGCCATGGCGCGCCAGACGGTGATCGGCTCGGGTGCTTTGCTGGCAGCCAGCGCCGAGGATGCGGCAGCACTCAGAATTGCAGTGACCTCGCCTGGCGGGACGACGGAGCAGGCGCTGGCAGTGTTGCGCGATGACAACGCCTGGCCGAAATCTTTTGCTGAGGCGATCACGGCGGCAACCGAACGGTCTCGGAGCTTGAGCGATTGATAGACACGCCAGTGTCACGTTGCTAAGACCAGCCCGCTCTTACCTTCCCGCCTTTTGGTGTAACCCGGAAAGCCAATCATGAAAATTGTCGCCTGCAACAGCAACCGCCCCCTGGCCGAGGCTGTCGCCGCCGCGCTGAACCTGCCGCTGACCAAGGCATCGGTACGCCGGTTTGCGGATATGGAGATTTTTGTCGAAATTCATGAGAATGTGCGGGGCGAGGATGTGTTTGTCATCCAGTCCACCTCGTACCCCGCCAATGATAACCTGATGGAATTGCTGATTACGCTGGATGCGCTGCGGCGGGGCTCGGCCCGGCGGGTGACGGCGGTGATCCCGTATTTTGGTTATGCCAGGCAGGACCGCAAATCGGGCCCGCGCACGCCGATTTCGGCCAAGCTGGTGGCGAATTTGATTACCGAGGCCGGTGCCAACCGGGTGCTGACGATGGATTTACACGCCGGGCAAATTCAGGGATTTTTTGATATTCCGGTGGATAATTTATATGCCGCGCCGTTGTTTTCGCGCGATGTGCAGGAACGGTTTGCCAACCGCGAGCCGATGATTGTGAGCCCGGATGTGGGTGGCGTGCTGCGGGCCCGGATTATGGCGCGGCGGCTGAATTGCGACCTGGCAATAATTGATAAGCGCCGTGAGAAGGCTGGTGTTTCCGAAGTGATGAATATCATCGGCGAGGTTGAGGGGCGCGATTGTATTCTGATCGATGATATTGTGGATTCCGGTGGCACCTTGTGCAATGCGGCTGAGGCGTTGCTGAAAAACGGTGCGCGTTCGGCCAGCGTTTATGTGACGCACGGCGTGCTCTCAGGTGGTGCGGTGGCGCGGATTGCCGGGTCGCCGATTGAGATGCTGACCGTGACCGATTCGATTGCCGCAACGGAAGCGGTGCGATTGGCGCACAATGTACGCCAGCATAGTATTGCCCCCTTGCTGGCCGAGGCGATGCGCCGGATTTCCGATGAAAGTTCCGTGAGTTCATTGTTCGATTAAAATAGCGAGGAAAGCCATTATGAAGCTGTTTTACTCACCGAATGCTTGCTCGATGGCGATCCATATTGTTTTGGAAGAAATCGGCAAGCCATATGAGTTGGCGCTGGTGGATTTTGCTAAGGCCTCGCAGTACCAGCCGGAATATTTGGCGGTGAACCCGAAATCAAAGGTTCCGGCGTTGATGCGCGATGATGGCGCGGTGCTTACTGAATTACCAGCGATTGCCTGGTATCTGGCGAAAACCAACCCGCAGGCGAATTTGTTGCCGAATGATATCGAGGGCGAAGCGCGGGTGCTGGAGTTGCTCGAATATATCACCGCCACCGTGCATATGCGCGGCTATACCCGGATATTCCGCACCGCCACCTTTACCCCGAACCCGGCTGATGAGCCGAAGGTGGTGGAGACTGGCCGCAATATGGTGAGCCAGGGGTTGCAGATTTTGGAAGCGGTGCTGGGGGATAAGGATTATCTGCTGGCGCAATATTCGATCGCCGATTGCGGATTTTTTTATATTGTCTATTGGGCTTCCCGGCGGGCGAGTATTCCGCTGAGCCCGGTATTACAGGCTTATCTGGACCGGCTGCTGGCCCGCCCGGCGGTGGCGCGGATGCTGGCCGGTGAAGGGCTGCGCTAAGTGAGCTTGCCGCACGTGCCGTTTTGGTTTCTGCGCCATGGCGAGACCGATTATAACGCCAGGGGTCTGAGCCAGGGGGCGCTTGATATCTCTCTGAACGAAAAGGGCCGGGCCCAGGCTGAGGCCGCAGCACCTTTGCTGGTGGGCCGCGGGATTGTGGGGATTTATGCCTCGCCGATGATTCGCACCCGAGAGACCAGCGAGATTTTGAATAAATCTCTGAATTTGCCGGTGCTTTATGACGAAGACCTGCGGGAGGTGATCTTTGGTGGCATGGAGGGCAAGCCGCTGAGTCCCTGGTTCGCCGACTGGATGGCGGGGACCTACACCCCCGAGGGCGCTGAGAGCTTTGCCGAGATTACCGAGCGGGTTCACAGCGTTTTCACCCGGCTGCTGGCCCTGCCCGGCCCGATATTGATTGTGGCCCATGGCGGGGTCTTCCGGGCGCTGCGGGGCTTGCTGGGGCTCAGCCTGGAGGGGCTGACACCGAACGCGCAGCCGCTATTTTGCATGCCTGGTGCCCAGGGTTGGACGATTACGCTGGCGACACTTGACGAAGCGCCTGACCACGCTTAGACCCCGCCCTTCATTAAACAGTCTTTTTTCGGCGGAACTCATGGCGAATATTGCATCAGCGCAGAAGCGCATCCGGCAGACCATTAAGCGTACGGCGCGCAACAAGGCACGCAAGTCGCGCGTCCATGGTGCGATCCGCAAGATCGAGGAAGCCGTCGCGAGCGGCAATAAGGAAGCTGCAGCTGCAGCCTTCAAGGCAGGCCAGCCGGAGTTGCAGCGCGCTGTGACCAAGGGTGTGCTGAAAGCCAATACGGTTTCGCGTAAGCTTTCGCGCCTGTCGGCCAGTGTGAAAGCCATTCACGCCGCCTAAGTTAGGGCCCGGCGTTGCCTTTCAAAAGGCGTAGGTTTTACCTCAACTGAGGGTAAAACCTGCGCCTTTTTCTATGGCATTTTTGCACAAGCTCGGTCGCAAGCGACTCGAATTTTATTTAACGTAAATCCCCCTGATTCTGCTGCTTATTCGCTGAATATCAATGAGTTAGATGAAAAATTATAACCATTGAGTGCTTGCGTCATGAGGATAAGTTACCCTAGTATGCCCGGCTAACGACACTGTCTGGGCGTCAGGGATTTCTGAGAAACACAAGCATTTTCAATGCCTTGTTGCGTTTTCGTGGATTCGTACCCGTACTTGTCAGAGCTGGAGCGGATTTGGGTATGAATTTTGAAATTGGTTCAGCAAGGATAAGCGATACAATGGCCCAATCCGAGCGAGAATCCGGACGCGAAACCCTGCTGACAAATCAATGGGCCAGCGTTCGCGCCAAGCTACAGCAGGAAGTGGGAGACGTTGAATACCGTACCTGGTTGAAACAGGTTTCATTGGCCGGGCAGGATGGCGATGAGTTGACCCTGATGCTGCCGACGCGGTTTTTGCGCGACTGGGTGAGCAAGGAATATGGCTCGCTGATTACCTCAATCTGGCAAACCGAGAATACCAGCATCCGGCGGGTGGATATCCGCACGCAGCCGGCGCGGGGCACTGCCCCTAATCTGGCTGAACCAGCCTCAAACCCCGTGGCAGCCGTGCGCCCGGAAGCGCGGGCTGATGTGATCGCGCCTCTGGACCAACGTTTTACGTTCGACACTTTTGTGGTTGGTAAACCTAATGAATTTGCCTATGCCTGTGCGCGACGCGTGGCAGAAGCGCCCGCCACCCAAGGGTTTAATCCGCTGTTTCTTTACGGTGGCGTGGGGCTGGGTAAAACCCATTTGATGCATGCGATTGCATGGGAGCTCTCGAACAACCCGCGCCATGGTAAGCCGGTTTCGGTGGCGTATATGTCGGCCGAAAAATTTATGTATCGCTTCATTAACGCGCTCAGAAACCAGTCCACGCTGGAATTCAAGAACGAGTTGCGTAGTGTCGATGTGTTGATGATCGATGATCTGCAGTTCCTGATCGGCAAGGATAACACGCAGGAAGAGTTTTTCCACACCTTCAACGCGCTGGTGGATGCCGGCAAACAAATCGTTATTTCGGCTGATAAATCGCCGTCTGACCTTTCGGGGCTGGAAGACCGTCTGCGCACCCGGCTTGGGTGCGGCATGGTGGCGGATTTGCACGCCACCACATTTGAATTGCGTATTTCAATTTTGGAGGCCAAGGCGCTGCGCGCCGGGGTGGACGTGCCGGCCAAAGTGATGGAATTCCTGGCACATAAAATCACCTCTAACGTCCGCGAGCTTGAAGGGGCGCTGAACCGGCTGGTGGCGCACGCCAACCTGTTTGACCGGCAGATTACGCTGGAGACCGCCCATGAGGTGCTGCACGATGTGCTCAAAGCCTTCGACCGGCGGGTGACCATTCAGGAAATTCAGAAAAAAGTCGCGGAACATTGGAATATCAAAATTTCGGAAATGTCGTCCGCCCGGCGCTCGCGCAATGTGGCCCGGCCGCGGCAGGTGGCGATGTATCTGGCCAAGCAGCTCACCAGTAAGTCTCTGCCCGATATTGGCCGCCACTTCGGCGACCGTGACCATACCACCGTGATGCACGCTGTCGCGCGCGTGACGGCCTTGATGGGCACTGATGCCGCCTTTGCGGAGGATGTGGAACTGCTGCGCCGGATGCTGGAATCGTAAAAACGCGTTGTGGCGCGTTACTTGAGGGATTTCTGCATCGTTACCACGTCGAGCCAGCGGTCAAACTTGTAGCCAACCTTGCGCATGGTGCCGACATGGGTGAAGCCGAGGCTGGCGTGCAGGCCGATGGAGCCGGTATTTTCAGAATCGCCGATGACGGCGAGCATCTGAGTAAAGCCCGCAGCGCTGGCGTGATCTAGCAGGGCGCTGACAATGGCCTTGCCAACCCCCTGGCCGCGGATGGTTTCACGGATATAGACGCTATCCTCGGCGGCGAAGCGGTAGGCGGAGCGGTTGCGGTACTGAGCATAGTAGCCAAAACCAAGAATACCGGAGGCATCCCGAGCGACCAGCCAGCCCCAGCCGACGGCTGTGACTGTGTGATAGCGGCGGTTAAGTTCCTCGAGCGAGGGGGGGATTTCCTCGAAGGTGCCGGTGCCGTTGAGCACATGGTGCGCATAAATGGCTTGGCAGTCTTCCAGGTCGGCGGGTGTAGCTGAGATAATTTCCATGACCTAGATTTACATCCCGCGTGTGATCTGACCAGTCCCTGCCGGTGCTGCAATTTACACATCTCGCTGAAAAATCACAAAATTTAAACGTAATTCCTTGTCGCTAATCGATATGTGCGTTGTGCAGATGGCCGATTTCAGGTCATAAGAGATCATTAAATGACCGCCATGTTTTGAGAGGCTTGACCACCGCTATGACTGAGACGCCGCAAAGCCCGGAGCCGAATGACGAATTTGCAGGTCTGAACCCGGCAACGGTGCGTGGCGAGGGTGCGGTGCTGCATTCGCGGGTGGCGGCGGTGATATTTGTGGCCCGGTATCATGGGGTCGAAATTTACCCCGAGAGCCTGAAGCTGTCGGCGGCGGGACAACCCCCTACCCCGCCTGAGTTGATCGAATGGCTGCGAGAGTCCGGACTGTGGGCGCGGGGGGGCATGATGAACTTTCGGCAGTTGACTAAAATCGATGACCCGGCGCCGATTGTTTTGCTGTTGAATGATGGCAACGCCGCCTTGGTGGTGGGGCGCGATACCGAAACCAATACGGTGCTATTGCGCGACCCGCGCGGGCAGATGAGTGACCTGCCGATGCCGATTGATGAGTTGCGGCTTAAGCAGGTGTGGAGCGGCGCGGTATTACTGATCCGGGCGTCACGGGCTGCGGCTGAGGAAGATCAACCCTTTAATCTGGCGATGCTGGGGCGGCTGGTTTGGATTGAAAAAAAGACCCTCGGCGATATTGCGATCTCGTCGGTCACGCTGACCATATTGGGCATTGTGCCGATTTTGATGATTATGGGGTCGCTGAACGCGGCCTTGCAGTATCACAGCCTCAATACTCTGGAACTTGTGATATTTGTGGTGATCATCGCCTTGATCTTCGAGATGATCCTGACCTGGAGCCGCAAGATGATGGAGATCTCGGTGGGGTCCAGGCTCGATGCCAAACTGAATCTGTTGATCTTTGATCGGTTAATGGCCCTGCCGATTGAATTTTTTGAAAAAAATCAGGCTGGTGATATCGCCTATAAAGTCCAGCAAATTTATATGGTGCGGCAGTTTTTAACCGGCAGCATGATGAACACATTTATAGATGTTATCATGGTGCTGCTGATATTGCCGATTTTGTTTTATTTGAATGCTACGCTCGCCTGGACGATTGTGATTGCCGCCGGATTTATCGCTCTAATCATCGGAATTTATATTCGGCCGATGGCGCTGATGCTCGGGCGCGTCATCCAGGCTGAATCCGCCAAAAGCTCGGTCATCATCGAGAGTATTTACGGCATTCGTACCGTGAAAGCACTGGCGTTGGAACCGATGCGCGCGGCCGAATGGGACCGGCGCGTGGCTGATACGACATTGCTTGCCACTGAAGCGGCGGAATTGGCCAACTGGCCGGCGACATTGACGATGCCATTCCAGCGTTATTGCCAGTTTGGCGTATTGGCGCTGGGAGCTTACCTGGCGGTTAAGTCGAATAGCCCATTGGAAATCACCAGTCTTTTCGGCTTTATGATGCTGGGCGGCCGGGTTGCGGGACCGCTGGTGAGTATTGCAGGTTTCATGCAGGAAGTGCAGCGGGCGCAGGCCTCGATTGGTCAGGTTGGCGGTATTCTCAATCGTCCGACCGAAAAATGGGCACTTACCCATGGCTTACGGCCAAAATTTGAAGGTGAGATCGAGTTTGACGATGTGACCTTCCGTTATGAGGGAACCAAGACCCCGGCGCTGGATAAAATGACCTTCAAAGTTCCCGCGGGCACCATGCTCGGGCTGGTGGGGCGCTCGGGGTCGGGTAAATCCACCGTCACGCGGTTGTTGCAAGGTATCAACCGCGATTATTCGGGCACCATAAAAATCGATGGTACCGATATGCGCGAGATCAATTTGCGGCATTTGCGTAAAAATTTTGGCATGGTGCTGCAGGATAATTTTTTATTCCGTGGTTCTGTGCGCGATAATATCATTGCCGGACGGCCCGGAATTTCATTCGAGGATGCGGTGCAGGCGGCACGGCTTGCCGGGGCTGAGGAGTTTATTGAAAGACTGCCGAATGGCTATAACACCTTCATTCAGGAAGGCTCACCTAATCTCTCCGGCGGCCAGAAGCAGCGGCTGGCGATTGCCCGCGCGGTTGTATCTAACCCACGGGTGCTGATCCTTGATGAGGCGACCAGCGCGCTCGACCCCGAGAGCGAGGCTTTGGTGAATGCGAATTTGTTGCGGATTGCGGCAGGACGCACCATGGTGATCGTTTCGCACCGGCTATCGTCATTGATCGACTGCGACATGATTATGGTGCTGGAACGCGGCCGTACCGTTGATATCGGGCCGCATGAGGAATTGCTGGAGCGCTGCGCGATTTACCGACACTTGTGGCTGCAACAAAACCGCCATCTCGATCCGCAGAACCGTAAACAGCCGCCTGTAGCCATGTCGCCGGCGGAAGGAGACTGAGATGATGTTCTCATTATTCCGCCGCCCCAAACCCGAAACGATGCCCGCTGACGACGCGCCGATGTCGCCGCCGGTGCTGGAATTTCAGTCACCCACTGCCGCGGTATTGGCGAGGCCGATGCCGGCGATGGCCCGGCTTTCCAATTTTTTCATTACCAGCATGGTGGCGACCACTTTAATTGGCGCCGGATTTATCAAGGTCGATAAAATCGTAACCGCTGACGGCAAACTCACTTCATCCGCGCCCACCATGGTGATTCAGCCATTCACCACTTCCATCGTCCAGACGATCAATGTTGAGGAGGGCCAGATTGTCCATAAAGGCGATATTCTGGCAACGCTTAACCCGACGTTCGCCAGTGCCGACCTGACCGCCCTGACCGCCCAGCAACAGGCTTACAGTGCCCAGGTTGCGCGGTTGCAGGCGCAGGAAAACGGCACGCCGTATGAACCCGACCCCGCCAACCCGGCTGCAGCCCTGCAACTGCAAACTTACAATCAGCAGCAGGGTCAATATAATTTCACGATGGAAGATTACGCGCAAAAGATCAGCCAGTTGCAGACGCAGATTGCCGGTTATGAGTCGCAAGCGCGTTACTACCAGCAGCGGTTAGGCATTGCTTCAAATGTTGAGGGTATGCGCAAAGATTTGCAGCAGTTGCAGGTGGGCAGTAAGCTCGACACGCTGGCCGCCACCGATGACCGGGTGAATATTCAGAGTGGGCTGGCGTCCGCATTATCCTCAGCCGCAGCCGCGAAGCGTGAACTGGCGGCACAGCAGGCCGAGCGCGACAGCTTCGACCAGCAGGCGAAGGCGACGGTATCACAGCAACTGGCCGAGGCGATCAATAACCTCACGCAAGCCGTACAGGCATTGGCCAAAGCGAAACTGAACAATCAATTGGTTGAATTGAAAGCGCCACGGGATTCCATCGTTCTTTCCGTGGCGAAGGTATCGGTGGGTTCGGTCATGCAGTCGGGTGAGTTGTTCATGCAACTGGTGCCGATCGATGCACCGTTTTCGGTAGAGGCTGACATCAGTGCGGCGGATTCCGGCTATGTGCATCCGGGCAACAAAGTGAACGTTAAATTCGCGACTTTGCCGTATCTGCAATATGGTCAGGCCGAGGGCACGGTTTTAACGGTCAGTCCGGATAGCTTTAACCCGATGGACCAGTCTGGGAGTACGCCGCTCCTGCCGAATGCGCAGCAATCGTTATTCTATCGTGCGACGGTTTCGCTGGACGAGCTGAATTTCCATAACACGCCGCCCGGCTTCCGTCTGGTGCCGGGTATGCCGCTCACAGTGGATGTTCGTGTTGGCACGCGCACCGTACTTGGCTACTTTACCCGGCAGATACTGCCTGTTGCTTACGAAAGCCTGCATGAACCATAGCGTCCGCCCCCGCCTCAATCGTCTATTCCAGATGGCATGAAAGCCAGCCTTGGTCTGCGCGACCGGTTGGCCGCACGTAACCCTAAAAAAGCTCTGACTCGGGGCCGCGAATTATATGCGGCGGGTGAGTTCAAGCGGGCGTTTATTTTGTTTGTTTCGGCGGCGGAGGCCGACCTGGCCGACGCCATGAGCTTGGTTGGGGAATGTTACCTGCATGGCAGTGGGGTTTCGGCCAATGTGCTGGAAGCGGCACGCTGGTTCAGCCGCGCTGGAAAGGCGGGGCATGTTGCCAGCCAATGCCAACTGGCGAGCCTGCACATGTATGGTTTACCGGGCCGATTGTTGAATGACCCGGCAGCTTCACTGTTCGCCACGCTGGAGACGCCAGAGCAAGATTTTGTCGCCGCCGAGCATTGGGCGCGCTTGGCGGCCGAGGCCGGGTCTGCTGAGGGACAGTCGCTGCTGGGATTTATTCTCACCAACGGCCCTGCCGAATTGCGGCGGTTGGATGAAGCGGAAAGCTGGTATCAAAAGGCGGCTTCTGGCAATTCGGCTTCGGGTCAGCTTGGCTACGGGCTTATTTTGCTGGGCCGCGCCGAAACCGCCGAGGCGACGGTGGCGGCGGTGGATTTCATCAAGCAGGCTGCTGAAGCCGGTATTCCAAAGGCCCATTTTTATCTGGGGCTGGTGTTCGAGAAAGCCATTGGCCTGCATGCTGATCTGGTGAAATCAACCGGTCATTATAAAATTGCCGCCGAAGCGGGCGTGCGTAACGCACAAGCCAAATACGGTCTGGCATTGCTGCAAGGACAGGGCGTCAAGGCCAACAAGGTGGAGGGTGAAACCTGGTTGCGCCAGGCAGGTCTGGCTGGCGACGCCGAGGCTGCAGCGCTGGTAGGAGATTTGTACGCTGTTGGCGGCGGCTTGCCACCCAACTTTGCGGAAGCCGCGATGTGGTACCGTAAGGCCGTTGAAGCTGGGCACACCACGTCTGCCCGTGTACTGGGCATGTTGCATGTTAGGGGTGCTGGAACGGCGCGCGACCCGGACGAGGCGGCAAAATGGCTTCAGCGTGCTGCCGAAGCCGGAGATGCGATCGCGCAAGCTGATCTGGCTAGCTTGATCGCAACGGGTACCACCGACAATAAATTAACCAGGTCTGTGCCTGTGCATGAATGGTTTAAGGCAGCGGCGGATTCCGGCGACCCGATTGGTGCGTATAATTACGGGGTTTGCCTGGCCAGAGGGGTTGGCGTTGCGCAAGACGAGGCGCAGGCGGCGGTGTGGCTGGAACGGGCGGCTGAACATATTGTCAACGCGCAATACTGGCTCGGGATGATGAAACTGGAGGGGCGCGGCATGGCCGCCGACCCTGCCGCAGCGCGTTATTGGCTGGCACGCGCAGCAGAGTTTGGCTTTACCGATGCGTTGGTGGCATTGGCCGACCTGCATGTGAACGGGGCAGGTGGTGAACGCGACCATCTGGCAGCCAGAGATTTGTACGAGCGGGCCGCCGCAAACGGGCATGTTGGCGCCATGTTTGCGCTTGGTGCCCTGCATGGCGGTGGTCATGACATCCCAACGGACCGCGCCACAGCTTTCAAATGGTTTCAACAAGCCGCCGAACATGGTCATCCGCAGGCGGCGCTGATGCTGGGACGCTACCTTCGCCGCGGTCTTGTGGGGCCGGCGAACCCGGAGGCAGCCACACGCTGGCTGCAGCAAGCACAGGCTGCCGGGGTCGAGGAAGCGCAACTCGACCTTGCTGCGCTGGCTTCGGCCGGCAGCGGGGAATTTGCGGTCGCTGGGGAGTCGCAAGCCGGCCAGACGGATCATGGCTAGGTTTATATTGGCTGGTCGCGGCGGGTTATGCCGGAGGGCCGGGACTTGAAATACCAGGAAGATGACGCGGCCTCGCCGAAGACCGCCTGGGCCAATGGCATGATGGCGGTGCGGCAGGGTGTTTACCAAACTGCTTTGTTATGGCTGGAGCGGGCTGTAAGGCTGGCACCCCATGATCCCAGAATCGCACTGGACCTGGCGCGTGCGCGAATTGCTCTTAAAACCCCGGCGCAACTTCGGCTGGCGGTGACTGAACTGAGCGGGCTGGCAGCGCTGCATGAAAACATCCAAATTGAGTTAGCCCTGCTGACGGCGCATCAATTGCTGGGCGATGGCGCATCAGCGGCTGCGGCGCTGGCTAAATTATTGCAGTGCCATTGCGTGCCGGACGATGCTGGATTCGCCGAAGTGGCCAGCCTGATCACCACCGCCGCCGGTGGCCCCGGATGGTGCGGATGGCTGCCGTCCGGCATGTTGCAAATTTCCGCGATGCCAGGGTTGAAGCTGACATTTTTACTTGATGGTGGGTTGATCAGCCTCAAGCCGCGTGACGGACAATTTTGTGCCCCACCTACCGGGACTTTGAGTATCCTGGCGGGGGGTAAGGAACTTGCAGGCAGCCCGTTGGACCTTGGTAACCTTCAAAGGGTCGAGGGACTCGTCTCGGTGGTGGATGGCGCCCTGATTGGGTGGGCATATTTGCCTGCTGCCGGGAACACCAAGCCGGACCTGACGTTGCAGGACGCTGCCGGAGCGATATTGCCGATCAGTTTTGGCGCTGCGATGGCACCAGATGAAGCCGCGCCATTTGCCCGCCGCTTCAGCTTTGCGGTAACGGCTGCAAAGGTAAAGACGCTGACCCCACCATTGCGGATGAGCGGCCCCGATGGTGCCGACATTATGGGCAGCCCGCTCGACCCGGCGCTGTTCAAAGCGGTCAAGCCGATTGAGATAAGCCCCACAATCGTTGGCATGAAGACTATGCCGCCGCGCCAATCGCTAGCCGTGGTGATCCCGGTGTATCGCGATGTTGCTGTTACCAAAGCGTGCCTCGCGGCACTGCAAGCAGCCCTGCCCGCTGAAGCTGAAGTGATTGTGGTTGACGATGCGACACCCGAGCCAGCGCTGGCAGCGTGGCTCGATGAACTGGCACAGGAGGGTGGGATCAACCTGATCCGCCATACCAAAAATCTTGGCTTTCCATCTGCCGTGAATGCTGGTTTCAAGGCGGCGGGCGGCCGCGATGTCTTGCTGTTGAACAGCGATACGATGATTCCCCCTGGCGCTATTGAGAGCCTGACGGAGGCCGTTTATCAGGCCGCTGACATTGCCAGTGCCACACCGTTTTCCAACGACGCCACAATTTTGAATTACCCAAAGCGCAACGGCGCGAATACCATGCCAAGCCGGGACGAAGCAGCAGCACTGCAGCGCGATGCGGCGCAGAGCAACGGCAATGCGGTTTGCGATATTCCCACCGGCGTGGGGTTTTGCATGTTGATCCGCCATGATGCCCTGGCCACCATTGGTGACATGCGGGTGGCGTTGTTTGCACAAGGTTATGGCGAGGAAAACGACTGGTGTATTCGCGCCCGGGCGGCGGGGTACCGGCATGTCGCGGCACTTGGCGCTTATGTGGCACATCACGGCAGCGTATCATTCAAGGCGGCGGGCCGGGCTTTGAACACGCGCAATGCGCGGACCTTGAACCGGCTTTACCCTGGGTATGAAGCGTTGATTGCACGGCATATCAAGACCGACCCGCTGGCACCGGCCCGCTACCGGATGGATGCCGCACGCTTCATCCGCAACCGGGGTAACGCGCGCGAGGCTGTGTTACTCATCTCGCATAATCACGGCGGCGGCGTGGCGCGGATCATTGCTTCTGAGATGCAAAATATCCGGGCCAGCGGCAAGCGTCCGCTGTTACTGGTTCCGGGTGCGCCTGATGATCCGAATACGACGCCGTTTCCGTGGGATGCCGAACTGACCGATGGTGCGCCCGGTGACTATCCGAACCTGCGGTTCAAATATCCCGCCGCCCGCGAGGCATTGTTGGACTTGTTACGCGCCGAAGCGGTGAGCCTCGTGGTGCTGCATCACGGATTAGGGCATCACCCCGGTGTCCGGGAGATCGCAGCGGATTTAGGTGTGCCGCAGGATATTGTGCTGCATGATTATGCCAGCTTCTGCCCGCGGGTGACGCTGATGAACCGGCCCGCCGAGGGCTCGCCATTGCGGTATTGCGGTGAGCCGAATGTGAATGCCTGTGTGAATTGTGTAGAAATGTTCGGCGATGAGACGTTTGAAGATCTCGGACCGGTGGCGCTGATCGAGCGCTCCCAGCGTGAATTCGCGCTTGCGCGCCGGATTATTGCGCCCTCCGCCGATGCGGCCAACCGGATTGGCCGGCATTTTCCGGGGGTGCGGCCTGCGGTGACGCCGTGGGAAAACGATATGGCGAGGGTGAATTTGAAACCGCCGGGACGCGGGCGGCGGCGAATTGTAATCATTGGTGGCATTGGCCCAGCCAAAGGGTTTGATTTGCTGATTGAGTGCGCGCGCGATGCCGTGGCGCGGAAGCTGGAGCTTGAGTATGTGGTTGCCGGAGCGAGCGCCGATGACAACGCCTTATTGGAGACCGGGCGGATTTTTGTCACCGGAGCTTATGCTGAAGGCGAGGCCATGACCCTGATCCAGTCGCTGCAATCAGATCTTGCCTTTCTACCGTCGATTTGGCCGGAAACCTGGTGCTTTGCGCTCAGCGAAGCCTGGCATGCCGGGCTTTATACGATTGCCTTTGATCTTGGCGCACAGGCGGCGCGGCTGAAAGCCACGATGCGCGGTGCGGTGCTGCCGTTGGGTCTGCCGGTGCAGCGGATCAACGATATTTTGATCGCGTGGCAACCGAATTTACGCCATATGAATACTACTTAGGTTTTGTGTTTGCCGTTTAAAAATTTGTCGGATAGTGCATAAATAAAATTTTCCTCAATTTTCATTGTGCGTTTTGTGGTCTCTGCCTAGAAACAAGTGTAAGTTCGCAACCCGAGGTGTAACATGGCGTCTCCAAAACAGGCTTCCAAAACGTCAGAAACTGCTGATGTCCCGCCGCCGCCTGTGCAACCTGTTGCCTCTGACATGATGCAGGAATTGAAAGTTTCCGGGCACTTGATGGCACTGCCGGCCGGGCTGTTTTGTGTCGTGCACGAACCCAGCCCCGGCAGCGCCCAGAATGGCGGGATGCCGGGTGTTCGGATTTCACTGCCACCAACCAATGCGCAAAATGTCGAGATCAGCAGCTTTCGGCCCGATGGCTGGCTCTCGGGCACGGGCGATGCGGCGTTGGTGCGGGTGATGCGTGGACCGGCACAGGTTATGGTGACGATCTATCAAAACCCCAACCAGCCGGACTCCGCGCCGAAATTGCAGGTTCGCCAACTGCTTGGCGCGACAGAGACCGCAACAGCACAACCTCAAAAAGCCAGCGCCCCGGTTGCGATGGATGTGATGGCGCATGTTCAGACCCGTGGCGACATCGGGGTTAAGTTTGGCCAGCGCCTTGGCAACAAAGGCAGTGGGCACTGGATCGAGGGATTTGCGATCGCCGCACCGCAAGGGATCAGTCCGGCGGATTTGTCGTATCAGGCGGTGCTGGGCCGCGGCTGGCTATCGCCTTGGGTGGAGGCCGGTGAATATTGCGGCTCTCGCGGGATGGCGTTGCCGCTGCTGGGGCTACGGGTTCGCCTGACCGGCCCTGCGGCCGAGCAATTTCATTTAACGTGTGAGGCCAGCTTCGTTGATGGTGCGGCGATTGGACCTGTTGGCTCGGATGAGACATGCGAGAGTCCTAACCTGGCAGCATTGGAATCGATGATGATTACGCTAACACCTAACGCTGTAACGCAAGGCAAAACGAAGTCATAAAAGTTAGGCTGGCAATTTGAAATTCCTGTTCGTTCATCAGAATTTTCCCGGGCAGTATCTGCATATCGTACGCAATTTGCTGGCTGATAATGACGCCAACCCGGGCACCCACGAAATCGTGTTCATGACCGAGCCGAACCTCAATGTGCTGGCTGGCGTGCGCAAAGTTACTTATGCCAAGCCACCGTTGTTGCAGGCCGGCGTGCACCGCGACGCGACCGAGTTTGACATTGCGATGCGCCGCGCAGAAGCCTGTGCGACCGGGGCCCGGCAAATTAAAAAACTTGGCTTTGTGCCTGATATTATCATTGGCCACCATGGCTGGGGCGAGATGCTGAACCTGGGTGATGTGTTTCCCGGTGTGCCGCTTCTGGGGTATTTTGAATTTTACTACCAGCCAGAAGATGCCGATGTAAATTTTGACCCGGAATTTCCACTGGCGCGTGAGAGATTTGCGGGAGTGCGCGCGAAAAATGCGGTAAATTTGCAGGCGTTGGCGTTGCAGCAGCATGGCCAGGTGCCGACGCGCTGGCAGAAAAGCACGTATCCCGAATGGGCCAAATCTTCGATCCATCTGCTTGAGGAGGGGGTTAACCTGGATGTTTGCAAGCCCGCAGCAGCGCGCACCAAAAAAACCCTGACTGTAGGGGCCTTAAACGTAACGGCACAACATAAACTCATTACATATGTGGCACGCAACCTCGAACCTTACCGGGGCTTCCATACTTTCATGCGGGCGCTGCCAAAAATTTTGACAAGCCGACCTGATGCCGTGGTTTCGGTGGTGGGCGGTGATGAGATCAGTTATGGATCGCCACCGCCGAAAGGTAACTGGCGCGAGGTTATGCTGGCGGAACTCGGCGGCAAAATTGACGTGACCCGCGTGCATTTTCTCGGCAAAATTCCCTATGACCAGCATCTGGCTTTGTTGAAGCGCTCGGATACTCATATTTATTTATCGTACCCCTTTGTGGCGTCGTGGTCGTTGCGCGAGGCTCTGGCGTGTGGGAGCCTGGTGATCGGGGCCGATACACCGACCGTGACGGAATTCGTGAAACATCGCAAAAACGGCCTGGTGGTGCCGACGCTCGACCATGACGCCATAGCCGAAACCACGCTGATGGCGCTGGCCAGCCCGAAACTGACCGCGCCGCTACGGTTGGGGGCGCGGGAATTTGCTGAGAAGCACCTTGACCTACAGGTGTATCTGGCTCGCTACCGGGCTTTAATTGAGAAAGTAGCCGGGAAGCGCTTGCTGCCGGTGAAGTCCAAACCTGCTGCAGCACGGCCCGTGAAGGCCAAGCCTTTGCGGGCGGCGTGACGGCGGGCTTTGTGGGTGCTACCGCCGGGGCAGATGTTCAAACGATTTATAAAATCCCAAACGGTGCAAGCCGCCATTGCCTGGCTGGCGGCCAGCTATTTGCGGCTGATTGACCGCACGACAAGCTGGCAGGTTGTAGGGGCTGCAAACCTCGCAGCCTTTTCGGAAGGGCCGCCGTGTATATTGGCGTTCTGGCACGAAACCTTGCCCTCGATGCCGCTGTTCTGGGTGCATACGAATTCAAAAATAGGGGTCAGTGCTTTGGTGAGCTTGCACCGGGATGGCCAATTGATCGGGACGATTGCGAAGTTTTTTCAAATTGATGTCGCGCATGGGTCGAGCACACGCGGCGGGGCGGCGGGGTTGCGGGCGTTGTTGAAAACCCTGCAAGAGGGCCGGCATGTGGGGCTGACACCTGATGGCCCGCGGGGGCCGCGCCGGCAGGCGGCGCCCGGTGTGGCGCAACTGGCAGCGCTCAGCGGGGCGCGGATTTTGCCGTGCGCGGTGAACACCGCCCGCGCCGTGCAGCTTAATTCATGGGACAGAATGCGCGTGCCGTTGCCTTTTGGACGAGGCAAGCTGGTGTTTGAGCCACTGATTACGGTGCCACGGCATGATTGGCAGGCAGCGATTCCGGGTATTGAAGCCGCTCTGACAGCCGCCGTAACAGCCGCCATGTTTTCAAAAACACCATGAGTTTGGCGTTTAATATCTATGCCGCTGTGGGCACACTTGCTGCACCCTTGTTGCGACGGATGCTGAGCAGGCGCGTAACCCGCGGCAAAGAGGACCCAGCGCGGTTGGGCGAGCGTTTCGGTATCGCCTCCTGCCCTCGCCCGGCTGGCAAACTGGTATGGTTACACGCAGCCAGCGTGGGAGAGACGATGTCAGTACTGGCGGTGGTCGAGGCGCTGGCAGGGCGTTGCGAGGTGCTGCTGACCACCGGTACGCTGACCTCAGCGCAACTAGCCGCCGAACGCTTACCTGCTCATGCTCGGCATCAGTTTATCCCGCTTGATGTCGCTGATTGGGTGGAGGCGTTTTTGCGTCACTGGCGACCCAATATCGCGGTGTTTGTGGAGAGCGAGTTATGGCCGACGACGCTGGCAAAAATTGACCAGCATGGGATTCCGCGGTTGCTGATCAACGCCAGCCTGTCGGCCCGTTCGGCGGCGCGGTGGCGCAAGCTGCCGAAATTTGCAAATATTCTGGTGTTTGGTTTCCGATATATTCATGTGCAGTCAAAAGCCGATGCCGCCAATTTCAAATCCCTGGGCGCCGCCGGGATTCTGGAATGGGGGAATTTGAAATTTGCCGCACCGCTGCTGCCGTATGACCGCGCAGCGTTGGCTCAGCTGCAACATGATATTACCGGGCCTGTATGGCTGGCCGCCAGTACTCACGCGGGTGAGGAAGCCATTGTGGCTGCGGCACATGAAATATTGCTGGCGGAATTTCCTGATCTCGTCACCCTTATTGTGCCGCGTCATCCAGAGCGAGGGACGGAATTTGCAAGCCCTCGCCGCTCGCAGGGCGAAGCGCCCGTGGCGGGTCAAATTTATATTGCTGATACACTGGGCGAGTTGGGGCTGTTTTACCGGCTTTGCACATTCGCATTTATCGGCGGCTCGCTGGTGCCGGTTGGTGGCCATAATATATCTGAAGCGGCACGGCTGGGGCTGCCAATTATCAGCGGGCCCTACACCAGCGATATTCCTGAACTGGTGGATAAATTGCGCGGCTGTGGCGCGATTATGGAAGTCTCGGATGCGGCGGGTCTGGCGGCGGCGGTGGCACGTTGGCTGCGTGATGAGCAAGCCGTAAGGGTAGCTGGTGATGCGGCGCGACTGGCGTTTGCCGGGGTTGAGGATTTGCCCGCCAAATTGGCAAATTTAATCCGGGAGACCAGTGTGTGAGGGCGCCCGCTTTCTGGATGGTGGATGGTTTGGTTGCAAGGTTGCTCGCACCTTTCAGCTTGGTGACGCGCGGGCTGACGGCGCAGCGGGTTGCCAAGTTAGGGTTTGACGTTGGCCTGCCAGTTTTTTGCGTAGGGAATGCCAGTGTTGGTGGGTCTGGAAAGACCATTTTGGCACGAGATATTTTAGCCAGATTATCTGGCAAGCCATTTGCTCTGACACGTGGATATGGTGGGCTTTTGAGCGGGCCGATTTTGGTTGACCCTGTACGCCACAGTGCGGCGGAGGTTGGCGATGAGGCTTTGCTGCTGGCCATGACCGCCCCGACCATTGTGGCGCATGATCGTGCCGCTGGGGCAACATTAGCGCGTGAGATGGGGGCGAGCGCGATTGTGATGGACGATGGGTTGCAGAACCCCCGCTTGCAGAAGACCGCGGCTTTTTTAGTGGTGGATGGTGGCTACGGTTTTGGGAATGGATATTTGTTACCGGCCGGCCCGCTGCGTGAACCGGTCGCGGCCGCTGCGGCGCGTTGCATCGCTGCTGTTATGATTGGCGATGACGTTGTGGGGGCGCAAAGCCAGTTGCCCGCTAATATGCCTGTGTTGCGAGCACGTATTATACCTACCTGCGATACATCACTGCCTGGAGCGAGGGTGGTTGCGTTTGCTGGGATTGGCCGGCCCACAAAATTTTTTGAATCGGTATCGCAATTAGGCGCCGAGATTATTACAAAAATTACGTTTCCGGATCATCATGTTTACTCAAACGCCGATGCGGCTTCGCTGATGACGACTGCCCATGCCCAACAGGCTCAGTTGCTTACCACCGAGAAGGATTTTGTGAAGCTGCCCGCTGAATTGAAAGCGCAGACAATGGCGGTGAGGGTACATCTGGCATGGGATGATGCGACGGCTTTGGAGGCGATTTTGCGTAATGTCACTGCAATCTTGTGAGATAGCTTATATCGCTGGTCTGATGAAATCGGTTCATCATGGCAGGAATATCGCCTTCGGGAATTGGCCGACAAAATAGATAGCCTTGCGCCTGTGGGCAGCCATAGCCTGCCAGCAGGGATGCCTGCTCCATGGTTTCGACACCTTCAGCCGTGACCAGCATATTCATGCTGCCGGCCAGGCCGATGATCGCCAGAATAATCGAGGAATCATCTTTCTCGTGGCCCAGGTCGCGGATGAACGAGCGGTCAATTTTAATTTTGTCGAAGGGAAAGCGGCGCAAATAGCTCAGGCTTGAATAGCCGGTGCCAAAATCATCAAGTGCTACGCGCACACCACGGCCGTGTAATTGCCATAATGCATCAACAGTCTGGCTGTTGGTTTCAAGCACCGTGGTTTCGGTGATCTCCAGTTCCAGGCGGTTGGCGGCTAAGCCACTTGCGGCCAGCACATCATCAACCACCGCAACTAAGCCAATGTCGCGGAATTGAATGGGCGACAAATTTACGGCGATGCTGATGTGGGTAGGCCATTTGGCGGCGACCATGCAAGCGTGACGCAGAACCCACGCGCCAATGGGTCCGATCAATCCGGCTTCCTCGGCCAAGGGGACGAATAATGCCGGCGAGAGGAGACCGCGCTCAGGGTGATGCCAGCGTAACAGAGCTTCGGCTGCCACCATTTTACCAGTACTCAGGTCGATGATCGGCTGGAAATCCAGCCTGAATTCACTATGCTGAAGCGCCTCACGCAGATCAGCCTGCAAATTGCGGCGGCCTTGCAGCCGTTCATCCATTTCGGGGTCGTAAAACCGCCATGTGCCGCGGCCATCGGATTTTGCCCTGTAAAGCGCCAAATCAGCGTTTTTAAGCAAGCCAGCGGGCGTTTTGCTGTCCTTCGGGGCCAAGCTGATACCCAGGCTGACACCAATTTCAACCAGCCTGCCATCGAAATGATAGGGGCGGCTGATGCGTTCCACCACGCGGCGGGCCACTACTGCCACCTCCTCGATGTCATCAGTTGCAAGGATGATTGCAAACTCATCACCACCCAAACGAGCGGCGGTATCACCATCGCGGACACAACCGCGGATCCGCTCACCCACCGCGACCAGCACGGCATCGCCCGTGGCATGGCCAAGAGAATCGTTCACCATTTTAAAATTATCGAGATCAAGACAGAGGAGAGCTACGGGGTACTCCTCACAATGTGAGCATGATTGATGGAGGACCTCATTGAATAACACCCGGTTTGGCAGCCGGGTAAGGCTGTCATGACGCGCCAGGAAGGCAATTTGCTCCTGCGAGCGCCGGGCGGCCGTGACGTCGGACCCAACACCATGGTAGCCGATGAAACGGCCGGTGTGGTCTAAAATCGGCTTACCGGTCAGTGACCAACTGCGCTCCTCGCCACCGATGACCACCGGCACGACCAGATCTCGGAAGGCTGAACGGTCAGTTAGATAGCGGTTCAGTTTTGCAACCGGAGAGCCGATCCGCTGGTCGAATTTGGCCATATCTCCTAAAAATACTCCTGGAAACTTACCCACCAATTCGCCTGGGCTTTTTTGCGACACCTGCGAGAGGCGTGGTGAAACACGCTGCAATTCGAGGTCGGCATTGGTTTCCCAGAGCCAGTCACTGGCACTTTCCTCAAAGTCCCTCAGCAGCAGCCTGATGACTTCGCTGTTTTCCTCGATTCGAATGGTATCGAGTGCGCGTTCGGTCAGGCGACGGTTCAGATAGATTATGGCAAATCCAGTCATCCCCAAAAAGCCTACAAACGATATGAGCGCGAAGGGGTCTATTCTATCAGCCCGGATCAGTAGCGAGATAAGGCCTAATGTCGCGATTGGCGCCCAGGCCACGAATGCCACCGAGACCGGCGCCACCAGGGCCGGCATAGCAAGACACGCGACAATGACGCCGTAGATAAGCGAAAGCTGCCGAGGGCCTGCTGCCAGCGTGAGGCAAACGATAAGTACGCCCCAAAATGTGCACAATATGCACATGACGACGAGAATGCTTTGGATGAATTGTGATGCGTTTTGGAAGTGCGTGGGGTCTTTCAGCCACTTCGAGCAGGCATTGAAAATGATGAAGTAGCAAATGAAAATACAGGCAACCAGCGCGTAGGCGATACGGGTATAGGGGCTGTGCGACGATACCTTGGCGGCAAAATCGCACGCTAAAAAAATCGCTGTATTCGCGCCAACCAGCACGATCATTCGCATGATGTTGGCAAGCACCGTGGCCTGCTCGAAACCAACCCGCTCGGCAACACCCACCCTCAGCACCAAGGCCTCGGCGGGTAGGGTGCCGTTGAGATTGGCCAGCCATTTTGACCACACAGACTGCATCAGACGTATGGGATTTTGAGGCTAGAAAGAGGCTCAAAATTCATAATTTTAATCAAAACTCCACCAAAATTGACACATCGCAACTATATAACGACCTCGGCACGAGGTGACAGCAGGTATATGCTCCTCGCACTGTCTTTACCATAAAATCGAATAAATACCATTTTAAATAGAAAATTTCAAATAATCACCACCCAAAGTTAATTTCCGTTAAAATCCTTCCACTTTCTGAGCCTGTGGCAGTGAAACAGGGAGGTTTCCGGGGATTTATGGTCGCCCACCAGAGCTTTCGTGAAAATTTTCATCAATAATTTTAATGAGTTCGCATTCAAAGCTCATATTTAGAATGAATAGAAAAAATATTGAGGCCGTCCAGATTTTGCCAAAACAAAAATGCTGCATCAGAGGCGGGAAATAGTTAATAATGCCTCGCGTTATGGTTGCAATTTAAGGAGTTATAAATGAGTAATTTACAAACCGCCGCAGTTTCATTCGCCAAGCCACAAAGACGGGACCGGCTCCAAGCACTGGAAAGCTCGGGCTTAACGGCCCGGTTGGCCGTCGATCCTAAAACCAGGTCTGATGCCTATGGGCTACGCTACCTCAGTTATCTGTCCGGTGGTTACATCGACCCAACCCCTAGTGGGCTGTTCCAAGATGCAGACGATGAGAAGCCCAACTGCCAGTCAATCGTGATTTATAAACACGCTCGCCCAGTGGCGTCGGTGCGACTGTGCATTCTCGACTCTGATAATCATCGTGGATATACGGAAATTCCTGCAAACCGGATTTTTCCGGAAGATGTGGAAACATTACTGGCAAATGTTTCGGCGCCGCAGCGCCCCTCAAAAGCTACCGAGATCAACCGCTTGGTGCGGCATCCGGATTTTGCAACCGATGTTGAGTTGGTGTTTGTTTTGTTCCGTTTCGTCTCGTTCATGGTTTTGAGGGAGGGTTCGGATATGATGCTATCCTGTGTGCGGCGAAACCATACACCGTTTTATAAGCGGTTGAATTTCCAGAATGTCGCGGGTCCACGTAAATATGCCGGGGTCAAATTTGAGACCAACCTGATGGCGTGCCCACGGCAGGACTACACCGCAAACCTTCAGAATTTTCCAATTGTGGATTCGCGCGCGTTGGAAACCGGCGCCTATGATGGCCTGTTTCGCGGCGAAAACGTTGATGTTTTTGGGAGCAAGTAATCATGAGCCACTCATATACCGCAGCCACACTGTTTGTGTTTGGCTTTGCCTGTTTTGCTAGTTTCTCGTGGGGTGTGAAAGGCCATTTCCGTTCCACCGGCAAAATGCCACCAGGCATGAAACTGGTGAGCCTGCTAAGCCTGCTGGGATTTATAATCTTTGCCGGCCGTTTGGCCCTGATGGACATCTCCGCGCAGGCGGATGTGGCTTTATGGCTTTTTGTGGGATCGCTGGCACTTTTCAACTGGACGATCAACGCCACCCGGCGGACTCCGCCGACCTTGGCGTTTGACACCGATAAGCCCGCCTTTTTGTTGCTGCACGGGCCCTACCAATACGTTCGCCATCCGTTTTACCTTTCGTATATGCTATTCTGGACCGGTACGGCGGTGGCATTCTCGGGTGCGCTGCCATGGCTGACCCCGTTGGTGATGCTGGCAGTGTATCAGCACGCAGCCAGCCGTGAGGAACGCAAGTTTGCAGATTCCGACTTTCGCAATGACTACGCCGCCTACCAGCGCCGCGCCGGCATGTTTATGCCACGCCCGACGATATTTTTGAACGGCTGACGCCTGACCGTGGATTCGGGGGGAGGCGCTGCCTCCCTGCCAATCTTCGCACGACTTAATTTTTAGGTTTATCGCTGATAGACTTAAGTGATGAACCCTGCCCCTTCCACTCAAACATTGACGTGGCGCAAACGATTCGCGTTCGCGGGTTGGTTCATGGTGATCATGTTGCTGGTCCGCGCGCCCACGCTGTTTCGCTCAGTTCTGGACTGGGACGAAAGCCTGTACCTGTTGATGGCCAAGCAATGGCAGGCTGGGCACCTGCCTTATACCACCATTTGGGATAACAAGCCGATCGGGATTTATGCCATTTTCCTGGTATTTCAGGAGATATTTGGCGCCAATGTAGCCGCCATCAGATTAGCAACAACGGTATTTGTGACGGCAAACGCGACCTTTGTTGCTGCAATTTCATATCAATTTTTACAAAACACAGTGGCGCCACAACGCAGCCGATATGCGGCATTTGCCGGGATATGCTACGGTGTTGCCTCATTGAGCAATGATGGCCTCGCTGCCAACACCGAAATCTTCATGACCGCATTTACCACACTGGCGATGCTGTTGGCGGTGGCACCTGGTTCACAGTCATTGCGGCGAAACGCCGCGTGCGGCCTAATATTTGGCCTCGCTGTTATGACCAAATATGTAGCGATATTTGAAGCGCCGGCGTTGGCGTTCGCTTTACTGTATTTCAACCGCCCCACGAAAAAAGAGATTTATATCCGCCGACTACTGGCCACTGCCACCGGCGGCATCATTCCTATGCTGGCCACAGCCTTTGTTTACGCTGACCTAGGGCAAATGAGACTCTGGTGGCATGATAGCGTGATTTCAAACATCACCCGGGTTGCTGCCAATGTGCCTACCCCGAATATCGGTGCCGTGATAACCGGACAACTAATGAATTGGTTATTACTCTATGTTGCAGCCTTGATGATGATCGTTCAGATTGTTGTAAAACAAAAACGTGATCAACAATCGTACAACACCTACGTGTTTGTTTTGCTGTGGCTCGGGTGCGGCGGATTAGGGGTTTATGCGGCAAAATCATTTTATGATCACTATTTTCTTCAGATACTTCCTGTACTGTGCATTATAACGGTTTTGACCTACGCATCGTCCGGGTGGATCGGGCGACGTGTATTATGGATAATTGTGGCATTCCCGGTTTTGGCCGGCTACCACGCATTAGCACAAGCTGTAGCACCAATGATATCGATGAATGGCGGACATATTAATATTCAACCAGACGCCACAGAACGCGCCGCGCACGACCTCAATTTGGTTTTGCAACAAGATCAGCATATTTATGTGTTTGATGATCAGCCGATTATTTATAATCTGACCCACCAAAGCCCACCAACACGATATATATTTCCATCCGTTCTCACAACTTGCTTTCTCGAAAAGGTAGCAGGTATCGATGCTGTCCTGGAGGTTCAAAAAATTTTTGCACAACATCCCGCCTATGTTATCCGCACCTTATATCCGGCCTCAGCTGAAACAAACCGGAACTATGCAGTTTATGCTTTTGTGAACGAAGCACTTCATGATAATTATCATTTGTGGAAACAGGAGGGGGCTACTCAAATATTTCAGTTAACATCAAATGCGGCTTTTCGCCTGCCGCGTAAGGTGCATGCTGGAACATGCGGTCACCCTGTCACCGCCAACCCTTGATCCGGTATTCTAAAGATCAACCAGATGACTCAGGCACCTGAAACTCGGGCGCGATCACCATACGACGCAATATAGGTGGCTGGGGCTTGATACCACCGGACGTGCGCCATAACTGCATTCGCCACACATACGCAAGAACCTCAGCACACGCACGATATAGTGCTACCGGCACTTGATCTCCGGGTTCTACGTGACGATACATGGCGCGGGCAAGCGGTGGCGCCTCAATGACGGGAATTCCTAATGCACGCGCTCGGCTCATGATCTCCTCGGCGAGTAACCCAACACCTTTGGCGAGCATAATTGGTGCTACATCTGCGCCACGACGATAGCGAATGGCTACTGCGAAGTGAGTAGGGTTAGTCACGATGACTGAAGCTTCCGGGATGCGTTTCATTTGCCGGGTACGTGCCATGCGCCGCGCCATCGCTCGTTGACGCTGGCGGACATGCGGGTTACCCACTGCTTCCTTCATTTCATCGCGCATCTCGGTATCAGACATACGAAGTTTCTGCCTGTGCAGAAAAAATTGCAGCCCGACATCAATAACCGCAAGTGCGATGACACCAACGCAGACCGTAGTAAGTATGCTTAAACAGAGCGACAAAACGAGACTAAATCCAGGGGCCCGTACGACTGCAAGGGCAACAAAATCGTGGGCGTGCGAAATAATCATTAGTGCGCCGAGGCCACCGATAATGATAAACTTCAAAAAAGACTTGGCAGTTTCGGCTAGGCCGGAAGCCGAAAATATCTGCCCTAGTCCATGACCCGGCAAAAATTTCGACAGATCAGGTATTAGCGGATTTATTGTTAAGACCCAACCACCTGAAATCAATGTGCTAGCTGAAGATAGCATGACAATCAGACCCAGTAGCGGTGCAAAATGTGCCATGAGGTCATTAGCCCATTTCATTGCCACTTCCGGATGGTAAGAGCCGGCATTTGACAACCACGACGCTAACAATCCGGAGATATCGTCACCGAAACTGCCTGCACTATTTATGGTGACAATTAACGCCAGGACAACAGCGGCTGCCTTTGGTAAATCCGCCGAGCGTCTTACATTACCTTGTTCTGCAGCCTGCCTGAGCCTACGCTCGGTAGGGGCATGTTGCTTGTCTTGTCCACCCTCAGACATGCGACAGTATTTTTATGCCAGCTGTTGTAGCTTGAAGAAAAAGAATTTTAATATCGTGGTCTAAATAGCTAACTGAAGTCGTAAATATCCATAAGCCTACAAGGATTAATAGGGGGAACCCGATTGTCAACAAGTTCATCTGGGGTGCGAATACAGTTGTCAGCCCAACAATGATATTAACACAAAGCGAAACCGCCAAGACCGGTAGAGCCAGCCACACGGCGCTACCAATGAGAGTACTACCGAAAGATAAAAGTTCTTTCCACGACTCGATCGAGGTAGCGCCGACACCACTGTGAAACGTATGTGCCAATGCCGCAAATAACCATATTGGTCCGCCCGCCACCATATATCCAATAAGACCTGCCCAAAACATCAAATCGAAAAGCACCGGTGTCGCCGAATTGGCTTCCCGAAATTGCACTTCCGCAAAACCAAGTCCGATTGAGAGGCCCACAAGTTCACCGGCGGACGCAACTGCTGAAACAATAATCTGCATCACCATGCCCAGCAATGCACCAATGCTGATCTGCATTAACCCCTGCAGAATGATTGAAGCAGGATCGGCAGGAAAAATTGGTAACGCCGGCAACCACATAGCCAAAGATGCTGCATAAGACGCTGAGACCGCTATTTTTACAATTCGTGGAATGAAGGCCGAATTGTATAATGGTGCCGTCAGAAACAATCCTGTAATTCTCAAAAACGGCCATAAAAATTTTCCAAGCCATCCGAGGACCTCAGACTCATTCAGGACCATGCGTGATAAACCAAATTTGGGGCATGACTAATCCATAAAATAGCTAAACCATCAAAGGCCTGTAATGCGCCAAAACCTCCAAATACGGCGATTGCGACCATGACAAGAATTTTTGGCAATAAGCTGAAGGCCGTGTCCTCAATCTGAAATAGCGCCTGAACAATGGCTGTTGTAAGACCAACGCCAAGTAATAGAACGATGATAGGCGTAACAGCTGATAATTCTGTTAACAGCGCGTCGTGGAGTAATTTTGTGAATAAGGGCAAAATTTAACTCCCCGGAGCGATAACAAAACTATTTGCTATTGAACCCAATACCAATACCCAGCCATGAATTGAAACAAACATCAAAAGTTTGAGTGGTAATGAAATAAGTGTCGGCGATACCATAATCATGCCAAGCGACATTAATACCGACGCAACAGCTAAGTCGATTAAGACAAATGGGATGTAAATCAGGAAACTAATTTGAAATGCGGTTTCCAGCTCTGACGTAGCAAAAGCCGGAACAAGGACAGTAAGCGGTATTTCGTGAAGTTCCTTATAGTGCCCACCACTAAGATCAACAAATAGGTGCAAGGGATCTGCCCGGGTCTGTGCAAGCATGAAATTCTGAATTGGCGGTTTTGCGGCGGTCATCGCACTGTCAAAACTGATTTGCCCAGCAAGGTATGGTTGCACAACATTGTTTTGCTCCTGTTGAATGACACCGCGCATCACGAACACCGTTAAGGCCAACGCCAGAGCCGCAAGAACCATATTAGGCGGCGTTGTTTGAAGCCCTAATGCCTGACGTAGAACAGACAATACAATTATAATTCGGGTAAACCCTGTCATGAGTAACAAGAGGCCGGGTAGGAAAGCCAGACCAGTGACCATAAGTAATGTCTGGACATTCAGAGAGTAGGTCTCGCCAACTGTACCAGGTGCGGAACTCATTAAAGTAATCCCATCTGGCGGTGCTGCGGCCACCACTTGGCTACCAAGCACTAACAATACACAAGAGAGTAATCCGAGGCTGATAAATCGCCTCATTTCAGATCTCCGCTGCCGACGGTGGGCGCTATATTTAACACACCAATCGCCGTAACGCCGCCACGACCGGTACTAATCAAGAAGCGGGTTCCCTGCGCTTCAACAATCATTATTGATGATTGCCAACCAAGTGACCGCGACGCAATGACTTGGATAGACGACGGCGCTAGAAACGGAGGGCGTAGCCGCGTGCCTGAGAGTTTTTTTAAGATAAATACTGAAACGACCAATAAGAACAATATGAGGATGAGAGATTCGGCCACTGATATCAGGCCAGACAAGCTAAGGGTGACGGGAGCAATCATTCCTGCACAACGAGATTGGTGATGTAAGCAGCGCCAAAAGGCTGAGACGACTTGAAATTAGCGTTTTTCAATAACACGGAATTTGAAATATCCAGGCAAGCTTTAATAAGTGTTGCCCGCGCATGAATATCCGATAACCCACTGCTGGTTTGAGTCATTAAAATACTGATGATCTCAGCTTTAATAATTGGTTGAAGTTGGACATAGCTTACGATGACTGCAGGATCATATGTCGAAAATTGCAAACCTACTTGCACAAAAGATGTAGGAGGGGTGTTTGGGTCTGGTGGGATGCTAACTGTAACATCTAGAACGTCGGTAAAATATAGTGGCCGGGGAGGAACGACAGTAACTGAAGTTGTACTGGTTTTTTTATGTGAGAGAAATTTCAAAGCGCCAAACGTACCACCTACCCCAACCAGAATAACCATGCATATTCCGCTGATGACAATAATCAGCTTTTTTCGCGCCATAAAAAATAGCCCTCTCTAAAATATGTTTTTTACCACACCACTCAAATAGCCTGTAATAGCGATTCAAACATAGTATGTGCGGTGGAAATAACCTGCGCTGCTGCTTGATAGGCTTGAGAATATCCAGTTAGCACCACCGCCTGTTGGTCTAATGATACACCTGCAATAGTTTGCAAATTGTTACTTGCGGTTGTCACTTGAGCGGATGTAGCGGTAGCACGCTGCTGAGCCTGTTGGGCATTTGCCGCAAATAAGGTACCAAGGCCCATCACTGATTGCTGCAATGAACCATCAGTCGTTGTGCTGGGTGTCGTCCATAATGTAGCCATACGGGTTGCATTACTACCACTGCTACTGCTGCCAGGTGAAAGTGTTAACGTATCGCCAGCAGACGCAACGCCGGAAATTGGTACCTGCCAATACTGCCCTGACGCAGCACCAGATGGAAATGCGACCGCGACTTGACCTTGGCCCCCAGACAGGCTTCCTGAGGCGATTGATACGCCAGGATTGATGGTGCTTGTGACACTGTACGTAGTGGCCGATGTAAAGTTTAATTGTAAAGTTTGGCCATAATAGGCAGACGATACAGTTGCTGCACTGGATGCGGGTACGTTAACCACAGAATCACCACCCGCTGAGATTGTGCCGGCATTGCTGTTCAAAATAGAGCCGGCGCTCTGAACTGAACCAGGTGTCACTACATATGGATCTGCTGATGCTATCGACTTTGGGCTCACTGCCGCGACAGTTATTCCAGCGGCAGCAAGAGGAGCAGGATTGATTAAAAATTGATCCCCAGAGGCGACTATACCAGACACTGAAATGTTAAGTCCGGCAAATGATAGTGTTGCTGCGCTACCCAACAACATATTTTGTTGACTTGCCTGATTGGTGGCGGTCCACCCAGCTGCCGCATTGTAGCTCAGCAAAAAAGGTCCGCCGTTGGTAGGAAGTTGGCTTGCATTAGATAATTGAGCATTCAAGATGGCGGTACCAGTGTTACCTGCAGCACCCGTAACACTCGGAGACGGTGTATTAAATATACTACCGCCAGGTTGCCCATCAGGTGTTAACCCTTGGGCCTGAGACTGATTGATACTCGCCGACAAAATTACAGCGCGTGCGTTTAGCGCTTGCAATGCCTGTCCGCCCGTAAGCCATGTTTGGATGTTAGCCCCCATGCTACCGCCGCTTCCATCCGGAACGAGATTTGACCGTGCGTTACCGGCAGAAATTTGCGGTGGGATAGCTCCGGTACCACCGGTAAACGCTAACAGTTGCGGTCCGCTCTGGTCTAATAGAGCCGTACCACCGCTTGATACCAAAACCTGACCGTTACCTTGCGGTAATACATTAACTGACACAATGCTCGACAAAGACTGGAGTGCTGATTGTTGTTGGTCGAGTAATGCGGGGCTATTGGGAGTTTGTGCCAGTCCTTGATTGATTACCGCCAGCTGAGACAACAGATTATTTGCCGTGCCAATATTTTGTTGTAATGACGTTGTCGCGCCGTTTACAACATTGGTGATTGTGCTGGCCGCACTTTGAAAAGCACCGCTGATGGTTTGGGCATCACTCAATACTGTTTGCTGTTGTGCAGGACTTGATGGATTGGCAGATAACGACCCCACATCAAGAAAAAATTGATTGATTGCAGAATGGATATCGCCATTATTTTGCAAGGAATTTGAGATCGCAGTTAAGTTAGATGCCTGGGTGCTCGCTGCCTGCGCGACACTGTTGGCTGTCCGGAGCAACCCCGCCGAGAACCCGTCGGCGACACGCGTTAACTGTGGCGCCTGCACCCCCGCCCCAGCCCCCGCTCCCGCAATAGCCGTTGAGAGATTCACCGACTCGGTTCCGTAGCCAGGTGTAGTCTGGTTGGCCAGATTTCCAGACACAGCATTTATTCCCGCTTCAAACGCCGTCAACCCTGATAGCGCTGTATTCATGCCACCGATTAGACCGCTCATCAGACTCTTCCTCCTGTTCTGCTGTCACTTAGGCGCCATGGGTAAAGCTCCGCCAATGGCCTGCAGTACTTGTGTCATCAACGGCGATTGCGCCAAATGAATAATTTTGCTCGCGTATTGGCTGTCAGTTGCATAGCCTGAATTTTGTAAGGCCTGGGCAAAACCAGCCACCGTCGATTGACCAATTACTTGTGAAAAACTTGACCGAACATGTTGAACATAATCAGCAACGCTAGCTGCAGGGGAATTATAATCTCGGAATGCCGCATTCTGAGGTGTTAAAATACCACTGACTATTTCCTGCGTCGCACGAACTGTACTGCTTTGACCCTCGAGGGCCTTCATGCCAAACAGATTATTTCCCGGTGCCGACGAGCCCCAACCTGTCTCTAAAGCAGCCTGCGCCAATATGGCAGGTGCCGGAACGCCCAGTTCAATTGCCGCTCGCTTTACATCGGGCCATACAGCTTGAGCAAATTTAGTCGCCTGACGAACGACTGTAGAAGCTGTCGGCACAACTGATGATATATTTACTGATGTGGCTGTCGATAAATTTTTTGATGACTTGGACAAAGATGTCACTACCTGAGGGAGAGACACTGGCGGGCGACTACCAATTTGGCGAATTGTTGATAATATCAGCGACTTATCATATTTTGTAAAATCGTTTTGAGCGATATTCCAGAGAAACATGCTTTGGAAGGCGTCTCCGCCGGCGCCAAGTGCGCCTGCCGCCATACCGTTTTTATTCATCTCAGAGAGAAGATTATACCAGAGTAATCCTGTCATTTGCTTGATCGTCGACGACAAGGCAGGCGACGATACCGAATTATGTGTCGGTGAGGATATTATGCCGACAATACTCATCAAATCACCTTTATCACGCCATTGATTGCACCGGCCTGCTTTAACGCTTCTACGATTGCAACGAGATCGGATGGGGAAGCGCCAACTGCATTTAAGGCACGGGCAACATCAGCTAGGGTAGAAGCCCGCGGTAGATTGATCACACTGGCCTTTCCTTGCTTCGCACTGGTAACCGTATTCTGAACGCCGACCGTAGATCCATTGCTAAATGCACCCGGTTGACTGACCGAGTTGGAGGTTTGGATACTAACAGTGAGGTCGCCATGCGACACAACAGCGGGCCCCAACGTAACACCAGCACTCATCACAATTGTTCCGCTCTGTGCATCGACGATTATAGTCGGATCCTGCGCCGCGGGCGTGATTGGCAACGAGAGAATGCCAGCAATAAATTGAACGGGACTCACGCCGTCGTTCCGCAGATCAACCTCCCCCGGCGATATTGCTGTTGCTGTTCCTCCACCATATGTTGTATTGATTTGGTCGGCAATTTTCTGGGCTGTCTGATAACTTGGTGTATTCAACAATAAAGTGCTGGCACCGCCGACTTGAAAGTCGGCTGAGATCGTTGTCGATATGATGGCGCCACCGGGAAGCGCGCCAACAGTTGGGACATTGGTACTCGACGTGCTACCACCACTGCTAACGGCGAAGCCACTAACCAGCAACGGCCCCTGCGCTTGTGCGTAAACTTGACCATTGCCTCCATGCAAAGGGGTTGGAAGTAAGACTCCGCCTGCCAGCGACGTGGCGTTACCCACTGCGGACACTGTGACATCCAAATGCTGACCAGCGTGGGCAAATGCAGGAACCTCTGCCGTGATCATAACTGAGGCGACATCGTTTGGCTGCATAGATGTCACATTTGGTAATGATATCCCCATATTGCGGAGCATGTTAAGAATAGACTGCTGAGTGTAGGGCACCTCGGTGGTTTGATCGCCCGATCCCGGTAATCCAACAACTAAGCCATACCCATAGAGTTGGTTTGTTGGCGCGCCGGCAACGGTTACCAATTCACCAATTGTCATCGGATCGCTAGCACATGCTGTTCCGGAAATTATAAAAAACAGGGACACAACTGTCCATATATGAAAATAATTTTTGATATAAATATTTGGCATCAGAATGGTGATACTTTTGTTAGAATCTGCTGCAGCCATGGCACTTGATGAGCTCCGTTGAGCGGTCCGACGCCAACGTATTGTACATTCATATCCGCCACATTATTCGAACTGATCGTTGTGTTGGCTGCAATATCGTCAGGACTTGCGTAGCCCGTTACTACGATGCTTGTTACGTTGCCGTTGATATTTACATTGGTCCTCCCCGATAGCGCCAAAGTGCCGTTAGGGTCCACACTCGTGATCACTGCTTCGACCTGTCCTGTTATATTATTCGAAGCAGCTGCGGTACCTGCGCCCGTGTATTGCTGATCGCTGGTTGCACCGATCGACGGAGAAAAAGGTGTTCCTTTGTAGCTACCAAATTGTAACGGTACGCCCATAAAACTAGTCATGGCATCACTTAGTGTACCGGTACGTTTTAGCGCTGCGTTGTCGCTATTCGCGGCTACCGTGCTGGTGACAATGTTAATCGTTACAAGATCACCGGGACGCCAATCTCTTCGAGGCTCATATAACGAACCAGTTGTTGCGATAGGAAATACCGAACCATCCGGCGATGGTACCTGTGGTTTTACAGTTATTGGAAACTCAGCCGGCTGAACAATTGCCATCGGTCCGGCTATTGAAGTCGCGCAGCCGGCTAAACCAATGACGTATAGGACCGTTAACATGGGAATGACTGGCCGGATAAAACGCATTAACATTATGCACCAGCTGCGGCTTGCGCGAGATAGTTTAATTGATTATCAATAGCTGAGGCAGCTTGTGTTCCTAGTTGGTAAGCGCGCTCCGCAGAGATCATACTCACCATCGCCTGTACGACATCGACATTTGACGACTCAACATAATTTTGATTAACCGACCCTAAGCCATTTGTTTGTGGCGCGCCGGCAATGGCCGTTCCGCTTGAGGAAGTGCTGGCAAATAAGTTGCCTCCAAGCGGTTGTAGGCCTTGCGGGTTGATAAAACTGGCGAGCTGAATTTGTCCAACCTGCGTTGCAGATTGTGAACCTGGAACAGTAATGGAAACAGTACCATCCGTTCCGATTGTTACGCTTGTTGCATTAGCAGGAATCGTTACATTAGGTATGACCTGGTAGCCGCTTGAATTGACGAGCTGACCATTTTGATTCACCTGAAATGAGCCGTCACGCGTGTAAGCTGTTTGACCACTGGGCTGTAGTATTTGAAAATATCCCGTGCCATTTATTGCTAAATCTAAGGGATTACCTGTGCTGGTCAGGGTACCCTGTGTGAGAACATCTTTAATCGAAGCCACTCGAGCACCAGTTCCTACTTCCATACCCGAAGGATAGATTGTCTGCCCAGTTGAATTTGCACCCGGCTGAATGCCGTCCTGATACAGCAAAGTTTGAAACTCAGGCGTCTCAGACTTGAACCCGGTGGTATTTACGTTGGACAGATTATCGGCGATCGTATTCATCATCATCTGGCTTGCTTCAAGGCCGGTCGCAATTGTATCGAGAGCGTGATTCATGGGGGAAAGTCCTTTCTATCAACCTTGAGCCAGCATCATGTTCAACTGTTGACCAGCTCCAGATTGCGCCTTGAGAAGTTGTGTTTGTAATTGATACGACCTAGACCCTGAGATTAAAGCCATCATCGCTACTGTCGGATCGACATTGCTGCTGTTTAAATAACCCTGATGCAGCGTAGCATTCGGGGAAGACTCCAAAACAACACCGGTAGCAGGGGCGAACAACGACCCGCCAAGAGACGTAAGCACACCAGGCGGTGTGCTGACTAAATTGATCTGTCCGAAGGCCTGTGCCAAGGCGCCAGGCTGCCCCGATGGTACACCTGAAACTGTGCCGTCGGTCCCTATCTCGAGTTTGGTCAGCGCCGGCAAACTAATCGGCTGACCAGTCCGTCCAAGCACTGGGTGGCCCGAGCTGTCAGCTAATATGCCGGCAGTTGTGATTTGCAAAGAGCCGTTACGGGTTATTGAATTTCCTGATGATGTTTGGACCTCCAGCCACGCATCGCCCGCAAGAGCCACGTTAAGCGGATTTCCAGTTAGCGTGGGCGTTCCCTGTTTTGTGTTTGGCCCCGGTGTAAGCTCAATCGCATCGGCACCAGATGGTGCATTCATACCTGTGTAGGGGGCAGCCTGAGTAGCCGCCTCGACAGCAGAGTATCCAGGAGTTTGAACATTCGCTAAATTTGCTGCTGTTACGTCCATTTGGGCGGTAATTGCCTGTAACCCAGCCATGGTGGTATATGTGGTACTGTTAGTCATGGTTAGATTTGAATCAGACGAGTGCTGTCTTGTTGCTCTGCTTGAATCACAGAGGTATTGGCTTGGTAAGCCTGCTGGTATTGAATAAGTGACACCAAAAGCGAAGATGTTGACGCATTGGATTGTTCTAAGTTGCCTCCACTAATTGACCCTGCCTGCCCAACACCTGGAATATCTAAAACTGGTTGACCAGACGTTTGTGAAGAAGCAAACAAATTACCTGATACAGCTTGAAGTCCGGTTTGATTGATGAAATTCGCAATTGATAAGGTGCCTGCACTTAACGTCTGACCATTGCTATATGTCGACATCAGTCCACCAGAACTACTTATGGATGTACCTGTGTAACTGCCCGGTGGATATCCATTATTGGTTATCCCAGCCACAGCAAAACTTTGCGCACCCAAAGTTGTTCCGGTCAGATCAAACTGTATGGCTGAATTAGCGGCGCCATTTCCCCAATTAACATTTAATGTCGCCGGACTGCCGGATATAAGTTGGCCAGAGGGAGAGAAACTGAGCGTCGATAACGTTTGTGGCGTTCCAACCGTGGCACCCGTTGCGGATGCTGGCTGCGCATACACCGTCCAGCCTGACGTGCCTGTTCCGCCCGTTGCCGGGGGATTTTGAACGAAATATAAACCAATTCGATTGGCATTGCCGAGCGAGTCATATGTGACAACCGAAGTTGCTTGATCGTAGGTTGCGGCGTTAGCGGCACTAAAAGATGTTGTAGCCGGTATGACAGGATCGCCTGAATTCAAATTAAGCGTTAGTCCTAACTGACTAGTTGGATTTGCCCCCTGAGCGCCAGTGTTAACCGTTAGTGGCGATAGGGTCGCGCTCAAAGAACCGGTTTGTGTTGCTGCGTAGCCCATCACCTGAGCTCCAGTTGCAGTCACTAATTGGCCCTGACCATTCAGCTGAAAGGAACCGTCTCGAGTGTATTGTTGTTGGCCATTCTGTGAGACGACAAAATAGCCGCTTCCTTGTAGTGCGGCATCTAGTGGATTACCGGTAGCAACTAAACTGCCTTGCGTAAAATTTGAGGCGATGGAACTCGTTGAAACGCCGATACCAGCAACATTTGATTGATTTGCAGGATAGATGTCAGAAAATAGTGCCGTTTGGCTTTTGAATGCTGTGGTGCTGGCATTTGCCAGGTCGTTTGATACGGTGTTTAAGCCAGTCTGTGCACCTAACAGACCGGACAACGCGGTTTGAAGTGTCATGGTGTTGCAACTCCAAGGACAGTTTGAACAGATGAAATTGGTAACGGCGCGGCTGTGCCTTGCACATTCAGGGTCGGCGAGTTACCTGTCACGTTTACGCCACTGACAGTGTAAACACTATAAGATGTGGCTTGAACGGGCGCACCGGAAGCATCTGTCCCGCTGATTTGATACGTATATTGGTTTCCCGCGAGACCATTGGCCCAGCTAAAGTCCTTCTGCCCAGCCGGTAATGCGCCCAGATTTACCGAACCAGCAATGGCACCCGTGGATGATAATATCGTTACGTTTGTGGACTGCGTCGCGGCGCTAAGATCAAATGCTCCCGTTGCGACGCCGCTTGAATTTGCGGTTATAATATTTCCGGCCACTGCGACTTGTTTGCCAACCAAGCTCGAAGCTTGCGCCATCTGAGCAGCGGCTGTACTAGCCTGAATACTGGTTACTTGGTTGTTAAGCTGTGTAATGCCGTTTACAGTTGAAATAGCTGCGAATTCAGAAGCCAATTGCGTTGGATCCGCAGGCGAGGACGGTGTTTGATACTTCAATTGTGCCGTTAAAAGTTGCAAGAAATCTTGCTGTGTCAATGCTGAAGCAGAGGTGGAACCGTTGGTAGTCGAGCCGGCCTGGAAAGCAGTCGTAGAGGCTGCGACAGCTGCAGCTGAGGCAATATTTTGAGTTGTGAGGGTTCCCATTAAGACACCTGAAAGCTGGAAAGCATTTGTTGATCAATGCGGCTTGTCTGTTGCAAGACCGCCACCGACGCCGCGTAGCTATTTGATGAATCAATAAGATCGACCATCTGACCAATTTGTGAGACGTTCGAGCCAGTCACATAGCCGCGCGTGTCGGCATATGGACTACCGGGGTCATATTGCAGCTTAGGCGGGGCATTACTTTGCACCGTACCCACCACATTAACGCCTATATTGGTTTGAAAAGCCCCAGATGAAGGGTCGTCAACTGATACCGGCGATGCAGCGAATACAACTTCTTGTGCACGATAGGGCGTACCGCCTGGGGGTGTTATCGCGTTAACATTTGCCAAATTTGAGGCGATAACACCCATCCGCTGATTCTGAGAATCTAATGCACTACCAACGATCGAAAAAATATCTGATCCACCCATTTTAGTTTCCTCCCGGATTTGGTCTGAGTGCCATTACTAAGTCAGCTGTCGACTGATGAAGGAAGGTTGTGGCACCAACCATAGCCTCGCCATTTTTCGCAGCTTCAATACGTTCAAGATCGAGCGAGACGTCATTGCCGTCCAAACCGACTTTGTTACTGGCACGGTATTCAGGCGCGACTACGCCGGCTTGTGTGATAGCCATATTCGGATCGATAAGTTGCGAACCAAGCGTTTGCTCAAATGGCAAATCGACAGCTTTATATCCCGGCGTATCAGAATTGGCTATATTGTCAGCGAGTAACGCAGCACGGCCTTCGCGTACCGACAAAATACTTCTGTACACATTTAAAAATCCTAGCTGCATGGTTATGCTCGCCTCACATTATTAGCGATTTATATTCATACATTCTGATTTATCCTAAAACTATTAATGAATTGCTTATGCAAATTATTGGACTTAGAATTTAGCTTAATTTTGCGGATATCGCTTTCAAGATAAATATTTTATTAACATATTTTGGTAAAATTAACCTTGGATGAATTGAGATCGGACGGGCGATCCAAAAATATTTCTTCTTACATTTATCGATCAGTATCGCTATCCTCAGCATTTTGTAATCAGACGTTAATTTTGATCAGATAAAAAAGAAAAGTAACTTTTGATTACGTGATCGATGGCTTAATACGAGAAATTGGCAAAGGCCTAATATAAATGACGATATCAACGATACTTGCGGTCGCAAATCATGCCACAGCACCGGTTGCCAGTGGATCGTCGGCGATTAACGCGGGGACGAATAGTTTTTTTGATATGATCAATACCGCATTAACAAACGTCAGCGCTGCACAGAAAGTGGCGACGGCAGCGGAATCTTCTTACGCTGCAGGGTTGCCCGGTGCGACGCTGGGAAATGCTTTAGTGAACAGTGACCGCGCAGAGGTGGCCTGGAACGCTACGGTTGCGGTACGCAATGAGGTTGTCTCTGCTTATCAATCTATTATGAACATGCCAATTTGATGACGGCATGGCTCAGTTACTGGCCGCTCGTAAAGAGCCGACTAATCCGCATACCGGCAATGGCATGGGCTATTTTAGGTATTATCGCTGTATCACTTGCAGTGGTTTTTGCTTTGCAGATCAACGGTCCCGCCTATGTGGCGTTATATGATGGGTTATCACCTGCCGATGGGGGAAAAGTTATTACGCAATTACAAAAAATTGGCATACCGTATCAATTGCAGGCCGCTGGCAATGTGATCCTCGTGCCGGCCACGGAACTTGCCACTGCGAGGTTACAACTTGGTGCCTCCGGTATTCCGGGCGACAGTGTTTCAACGAGCTGGGATCGACTAGAAAATGCACCCATGACCGCTTCCGACCTCGCACAAAGCACGATGGCCCTTCGCGCCCTCGAAGCATCCCTCGCGCAATCAATCGACAGCATGGAAGGTATCACGGATGCGCAGGTTTATTTAGCTTTGCCAGCGGATACACCTTTTTTAGCTGACCAGCCGAAGCCTTCAGCCTCCGTTATCATATCGGCAAGCACGCAGGATGCGCAATCTTAAGGAAGCGCGATTGCAAAATTGGTCGCTGGAGCCGTTGTTGGGCTGACAGCTAATAACGTAAGTGTAGCTACCGTGACGGGTCTGACTGTATTTCCGATAGATGGCAAGATGACTTCTGGAATACAATTATCAACGGTCGCGGAAATAGAAAATGCAGCAAATACGAGAATTGCACAACTGCTAACGCCGTTAGTCGGCCTTGGTAATTTTCGCAGTGATGTCGCAGCTAACTTAGACTTCACTCAGGCGCATGTACATCAAATATCGTATGGCCCCACAAACTTGATTGCGCACGAGGTAAGTAGCCAATCAAACGGCGTCGGCGTTGCAAACTCAGGATTTGGAATACCAGGCGCGATGGCAAACGAACCACCATCTGCCACCAACGCTGTTCTACCCCCAGCGGCCTCATCACCATCCACGAAGGTTGCGCCGCCGAGTGTGCCAATAACTCAAAATATACCCACGAATACGAGTAAAAAACTTGATCAAACTTATGTGACGGATGAGAGCGAAAGTGAGGTTACCAAGCCTGACTGGGCAGTAAAATCGATTGCCGTGTCTATTGTTCTTAACAAAGCATCTATGGGCAGCGTGACAACAGATCAAGTAAAAGCCGCGATCGCGGGAGCGTTTGCCTACCCGCAAGTTAATGTGAGTGTTTTAGCAGCACCTTTTCAAATTTCGGCATCTCCCGAGTTGGGGCATCAGTATTTACATGCAACAGCACCAATAACCCAAGCGTTACTGGACCTTTTGGCCGCCGTTGCGCTACTTTTTGGGGCAGCGCTGCCGATCGGTCGGCGCTTAGCGACCATCGGCATTCGGCAAGGGCCAACAGCTTTATCCAATCGGCCGATGCCGGCGACACTACCACCACCAGACTTTAGTGCCTTGCGCGACGTGGCACGGGGTAACCCCGCTGGCGTTGCTAGGCTTTTGCAGAACTGGGCTGACGAAAATGAATGAGATGAGCACTAATGAAACATCGGGGCCACTTACCGGAGTGGTACGTGCGGCCATCATCTTGCGTGCGCTAGGGGAGGATGCGGCTTCACAGGTGATGCGCCACATGGACGAGCCAGCCATCGCAAAGATATCAGCTGCCATGAGTCGCTTGCAACGAGCCACGCCAAATATGCTTGGTGATGTACTTCATGAATTCTCGATTGACCTCGGTCTTGATGGTGGTGGTGTCGACGGCTTGCGCTACGTGAGTGCAGTACTGATATCGGCTCTTGGCGAAGATCATGCTCATGAAATTCTGGATCGCCTTAAATATAGCGGACGGGGTTCAGCATTGAATCTTCCCGCAACGACCGACCCGAGAACCTTGGCAATGCAGGTAGCGAATGAGAGACCGCAGACGATCGCCTTGCTTCTCGCTCATATTCCGCAAGAAGCGGGAGCGGCATTTTTATCGTTTTTACCTGAGTCACTTGCATCAGAGGCCCTTTATCGTTTTGCCATGCTAGATGTTGTGTCTCCAGGCGCGGTAGTAGAATTGCGAGAAATGCTTGCTGAATTAGATGCAAATAATGACTCTCGCGGCAAACGGCTTACAAATTTAGGCGGTATTCGACAAGCAGCGGATATTCTAAACCATCTCCACGGTGGTCTGTCTGAACGGATGCTTGGTAGCATAACGGAACGGGACATCGATACCGCGCAAAAGATTCGCGACAGCCTATTTACGTTTGTTGACCTAGGCAAATTGCCCGATCGTTCGTTACAAATTGTGTTGCGCGAGGTTCCGAATGAACGATTGGCACCAGCATTACGTTTGGTTGATGAGACGGTACGTCTCAAATTCTTCCAGAATATGTCGGCGAGGATGGTCGAGGTTCTGCAAGAAGAACTCAAAAGCGGCGCCCCAATGCGCCGGACTGATGCGCTCGCTGCACAAAAAGAAATTATCGACATTGTACTTCGACTTGTTGCCGAAGGGCGGATTACAGTCAGCGCTTCTGAGGAGATGGTGTGATCGACAACGTACATTTAGTGCATGCCGGAGACCCGCATATGCCTGCGGATCATTTGGCATCGCCAACTCAACCTGACTTAATTGAAGCATGGCCGAAGGCGATTGATGCGGCTGTGAATCCAGCCGTCGCCGTCTCCCCAGCTACTGCGGCTAAAGCATTAAGTCCATCATCTGACAAGTCATCAGATATTAGCAATGATATACCAATGAAAATGTTCGCATTGGTGAGATTTGCAACAAAATCACAGCCAACACCTAATGTTACGGCACCTATTGATACGCGACTTGTTAGAAAAAAACAATTGCCTGTAGAGGCCTTGGCATTAAATACGCCAGCAGTTGAAACAATGCCGCACGGCACAAAATTGAGAGCGTTACCCTGCAATGATGAAGCGAAGGCGCGAAGACCTGTCCCGTTATCGACCAATACTAATTCGACCTTACCGAATGTGGCGGTAGCTAACCCGCCTCCATCAATTATCAATGCCAACATGAACGCAGAATTCCCCAGTAATTCGGGCACGACATCACATGTGGATCACAAGGGTGCCACTACGCTCGTTGTTTCGGCTGGCCCAGATACATCAAAATTGGCGGTAGCTACCGACCAACTTATCAATGCGGTTGCTCCTATATCTCATGATACAAAAACCATTGATAACAATAAACATATTACGCCGTTAATACTTATACCGCCTAGTAGTGTGTTTGTTTCGCCAACATTAATAAATTCTGCGATCTCTTCGGCACCAATAATATTACCTGATAAACTGTCAGCACTCGTTCCTGCCAGTGGGGCGGGCTTGGCTTCCGCCATTACGGCCATGCATCAGGCCGGTGAAAGTAGCGCCGTACTTAGGCTGAGCCCGCCTGGACTTGGAAGCCTTTCGGTGCATGTGGCTATAGGTCAGAACGCCCTTGTCAACGTGATGTTCATTTCGGCGGTCCCGCAAACTATACAAATATTACATAATAATCTTGACGATCTCCGACAAGCTATGGCGGCATCTGGATTAAACCTCGGCCAAGCCAATGTGGGTGGTGATAGTCATCAGAGCCGCTTTTCCCAGCCCTCCTCTCCGCAATTGTCAGCGGCCAGCACAACTTCACCTAGTGACCCTGTAACGCCAATAACAACTATCGGCCTTCGCGCAATCGCCTGAGGACAACGCGCGATAAGGATAGCGAATTTGAAACTAAGCGCTTGAGGACGGGACAATGCAGAAACCAAAAAACCGGGTCATCCAAGATTCTATAAATGAACGAGTTGAATTAGAAGTTCTTCAGGAAAATATTCAGTCGAATGGGACCGTGGCACTGAAAACAATTATGGAAAATGTCCCGCTGCTGCTCACTGTTGAACTTGGGCGCAACATGATCACACTAAAGGAATTACGTACTCTACGGCAGGGGCAGGTATTGGCACTTGATCAGATTATCGGAGAGCCACTGGGGGTGTTTGCGAATGGACAGCGTCTGGGTGCCGGCGAGGTGGTAGCGACTGGTAAAGAACAATACGGCGTACGCATTACGGCGTTGGCCGATGAAGCCAATGGGTTGGAGGATGCGCAACCGTGACAAAGCATCAGGTCAGTATTGGCGCTTGGCTGGCATTTGCCGAACTCGCCGGGCCGATTTTGATTATTATGCTGTTTATTGGCCTCGCTGCAGGTATTTTGCAGACAGCCACCCAGATTAGAGAGGCTTCCATACCCTTTGTTCTTAAAATGGCTGGTCTTGCTGCCCTAACAAGTGCCGCCGGCCCCCTGCTTATGCGAGGCGTTGAGACGTTTGCGACACAACTAATTTCGGCCATTCCGGGTCTGCTTCGTGGCTGAAGCAGCCGCACTGCCGCGGGTGGGCGCTTTAAGCGCCACCCAACTCTCGGGTCCGATCGTGATCATGCTGGTGTTGGTTATGTTGGTGGTACCGCTGCCACCAACGGCGATTTCATTTTTATTCGCATTGAATATATCAGCTGGTTTGGTTATTTTGGCGGCAAGCCTGTACGTCCCATCGCCCTCGGAATTCTCATCGTTTCCTTCCGTATTGCTCGCCACAACCATGATGCGCTTGGCGCTCAACGTGGCCACCGCACGTGCTATTTTGCTGAATGGCTATACCGGCCCTGGCGCTGCTGGTGATGTTATTGAATCTTTTGGGCAGTTCGCTGTTGGTGGCAATTATGTAGTTGGTGGGATCATATTTCTCATTCTGATCATTATTAATTTTGTAGTTGTTACCCGTGGTGCCAGCCGAGTCGCCGAAGTGAGTGCACGCTTTATGCTGGACAGCCTACCGGGCCGGCAAATGGCTATCGATGCGGAAATTAATGCCGGTATTCTCAGCCCACAGGCGGCTGAACGGCGACGCGACGTGCTTCGACGTGAGGCTGATTTTTTTGGAGCGATGGATGGCGCTTCAAAATTTGTACGGGGCGATGTCGTCGCTGCGATGATTATCCTTGTCGTGAACATGCTCGGTGGGCTGATTATCGGTACGTTGCAGGATGGCCTTCCACTCGCTGACGCCGCACGCACATATACACTGCTCACTGTGGGTGATGGGCTAGCCGCGCAAATTCCTTCCCTTACCATCTCGGTAGCTGCGGGTCTTATCGTCACGCGGGTTTCCACTGGCGAAGATATTGGAGAGCAAATCAAATCTCAGCTCAGTCGCTATCCGCAGGCACTGGCGATCGCAGCCGCCATCATGGGGGCTATCGGGCTTGTGCCACAAATGGCGCATGTTCCTTTTCTATTGCTGGCCATGGCACTCGGCATCACCGCGTGGCGACTTTCGCAGAAAATTCGGCGCGAGGACGCGCAGGCAATTATGGGCGATAACAGCGCAGTTCCTGTTGAAGTGAAAACCGACACCCTCACGGATGTAACGGGCATCGACCCTCTTGGCCTGAGCATCGGGTTCGCGCTTACGCCCCTGGTGGCGCAGGGCGAAGGCCGCATGTTGAACCGACTGACGGCTGTTCGACAACGCTACGGCCGCGCCATGGGGTTTCTGGTGCCCGCCGTGCATATCCGTGACAGCAGTGACCTGGCGGCCCATGGTTATCGGTTCACGCTGCGCGGCGCCGCGATTGGCGGCGGCGAGGTCTGGCCAGGCCAGTGGTTGGCCATTGAAGGCCCGATGGTGGTGGATAAACTTCCCGAGGGCCGACCCGTGCGCGACCCTGCGTTTGGGCAACCGGCCATGTGGATTGCCCAGAATGCGATCCCGCAAGCGGAAGAGCTTGGCTATACGGTGGTCGATGCGCCCAGCACGATTGCCACGCATTTTGCCGAGTTATTGAAGAAAAATGGTGCTGAATTATTGGGTCGCCCGCAGGTGGAAGGACTGATGACCAAACTGGCTGAAACCACACCGCGCCTGGCTGAGGATGTGCGTACCAATTTGTCGATGGGGTTGATCCGCCAAGTGCTGCAAGCACTACTCGCCGAGGAGGTTCCAATTCGGGATTTTGAACGCATTGCCGAAGCTTTGGTTGAAGCGGCTGATGGGCCCAACAAGGATTTTGATCGTTTACTCGCCGCTGTCCGCATGCGGCTGGGGCGCTTCATTGTTACTCAGTTCGCTGGTGGCGAAGCGGTCTTAAAGGTTGCGGTTTTGCCGGAGCAGCTTGAGGAACTTATTGCAAAATCGCTGCGCACCGGCCGGGAGGCGGGAATTGGACTAGAGATTGAGGCCGAAACCGCCGGACATTTACGGGCCGCCGCCGAAAATGCTGCCCGCGCCATGCGCAGTCATGGGCAGAAGCCGGTGCTGGTGGTGCAAGGATTACTGCGCCGCAGTGTCGCCAGAACACTCGGCAGCATCATTCCGGTGATTGCGTTGGAGGAAGTACCCGAGACGATGCCGCTGCAAGTCGTGCACACTGCTGAGCCGAGCGTATGAGTGAGATGAGCCTGCCACTGAGTGATGACTTGTGCATCATGTATGGCGGGTGGATTAAACGTACGGCACTATATTTGAAAGTTCGCATGCCTTGGGCGGATCTTGATGAGCTTTTGCAATCAGGTGCGATTGGGATGCTTGAAGCTCTAAAGCGCTATGACATATCTCACGGTGTAGAATTTTCTGCATTTGCAGCGCGGCGGATTCGGGGCGCTATGATTGATAGCTTAAGGCGCGACGGCGCGCGGCGGCGAGGCGAATGCCAGCTTGATACTGAGCAAGTTGATCATGCCAGCTTTCATAATGGCACAAGCTTGGAGGACCCTCTCAGCCATTTATTATGTGCTGACAACCGTGCCGCCCTGGTGCTGGCATTGCAAACTCTCCCCCCGCTGGAATACCAAGTTCTAACACTGCATTTTTACGACGAGTTAAACAATCGAGAAATTGCAGCAGTGTTGGAAATAAGCGAGGGCTATGCGTCACGGCTTCGTAAGCGGGCCTTAACCAGTTTAGCTTTATACTTAACTCCCCAGGTCAATGGAGAAACCGTTTAATGTCCGGAATTTTGGGCATCATTGCTGCCTTCGCTGTCGTGATACTCGGCAGCTTATCTGATGGCGATCCGCTCTCAGCGCTGGTGAGCTTGACAGCTACCATCATTGTATTTGGTGGCACATTTGCCGCCATTCTGACTCAGTTTGGTTTTGGCCATGTGATGACCGGCCTTATGGGCGTGAAGTGGCTGCTGAAACCGCCTAAGAATGACATCAGCGGCTTCATTGAGAAAATTGCGGCTTGGTCCAACCTCGCCCGCTCGCAGGGCACATTGGCACTTGAGGGTGAGTTGCTAACGGTGACGGACCCGTTTTTACGAAAAGGTCTGCAACTCATCATTGATAATACAGGCGTTGAGGAATTACATCCGATCTTAACCGCCATTGCCGCCAACATGGGCCGTGAAGAATTGATCGCTGGTGAGGTCTGGGAGGCCGCAGGGGGCTACACGCCTACCATTGGCGTTATGGGGGCGGTGTTGGGGCTCATTCATGTGATGATGCGGCTTGACCACCCTGAAGAGCTTGGTGAAGGTGTTGCTACGGCCTTTGTTGCCACGATTTATGGCGTTGGTGCCGCCAACCTTATCTTTCTGCCCCTGGGTACGCGATTTGCAGCTCTCGCAGAGACACTGGAACGCGAACGTGAAATTATTATTCAAGGCTTTGTCCTGCTGGCGGAGGGCAAGCCGGGTATTTTGATTCGTCAAAATTTGCAAAGCCTTCTGGCTGACCATGGTAAAAAACCAAGTAAGAAGCCAGTTGATTCTGAAACAAGCGGTGAGACTGCTGAGTTGCCGGCCTAGCCCATGCAGCGCCCTGCTCCCCCCAAGCGTGAGAAGAAGGCACCCAATCATGAGCGATGGGTCATTAGCTACGCCGACCTACTGACGTTATTGTTGGCGTTATTTGTGGTGCTCTACGCCTCATCGACCCGCAATAAACTCAAAATGGCGGAGGAAGCTGCCAGTCTGACCAAGGCGTTTCATGGAACGCCAGTGGCGCTGGTAAGCCAAAATACGGCTGGGCGCGGCATCATGCCGCATCAAACCGCAGCTGCGCCAACGCCGAAGCCGGCCACCACACCACCGCCGAAACCTGCAGAGTTACCCAAGGATGATTCACATTTACCGAAGGCGCTGTCACACCAGATGGAGTCAGAAATTTTAGCTTTGCAGAATGTTGAGAAGCAGTTGCAGGCGGTATTACAACCGTTGACAGCAAAAAATCAGGTATCAATGAAGAGTGAGCCGCTCACGTTGACCATCCAACTGAATGATTCTGTGTTGTTTCCCTCGGGCCAAGCCATCCTGCTCCCTGAGGCTCAGGCGTTGCTTAATAATGTCGCGGACAGTGTCTCAAAACTGCCTACCCCTTTCAATATCGTTATCCAAGGCTATACCGACGATCAACCGATCGACACCGCAGAATTTCCATCCAACTGGTCACTTTCCGCTGAACGCGCCGCCACCGTCGTGGAACTTTTTGCTGGCAAATCAATCGACGGAAATCGGCTTTCGGCACAAGGGTTTGCTGAATTTGCGCCAATTGCCAGCAACGCGACGCCAGATGGCCGCGCCCAAAATCGGCGGGTTGCCATCGTCATTCATGCACCGGAGCCGCCATGAGCCGCAATGCCACGGGCAACGAACCTAGTCTTCCTCATAAAGCTGGTCATAAACCTTCGAAACCTGGGCGGGGTATTTGGTTCAAGCCAGGATTAGTGCTTACCTCCTTTGTATTTTTCTGGGCAGCTTCGCATGAGCCACCCGCTTTTACCGCGACCAGCATTAGTATTTGGATTTTTGGTGCGATTACGGCTGCATTGTTGGCCAAGGCAGCGTTGGTTTTAACCGAGCCAGTGACCCGGATTCTCTTAACACTTCTCAGCCCGGCATCTAAAAATTCTAAAAGCGGATCGGCTGGTCCATGAGTTTCGTTATCATACCGGAGAGACGCATGAATTCTTTGGTCTCACCGACGGTCGATAATTCTGCGGTGCTGGCTGAGCAAAATACCCCGATTGACGAACTCGTACGCCGTGAGATCGCGAAACTTCGGACACAGGCCGAAGCAGATGGGCGTGAAATGGGGTTAATCGAAGGGCGTAAAGCTGGACGGGAAGAGGCGACGGCAGCATTATTGAATGCGACACAGTCCTTGCATGAAGCCTGTTCACAGTTAGCGGCGCCGTTAGCAAACAAGGAACGAGACCTCGCCACGTTAGTCACTGACCTAGCTTTCGAGTTAGCACGTCATATCATCGACACTGAAGTGACCGCGAGTGTCGGGAGCCTGGAGAAACTTCTGACAAAACTGATACAGGAAGCCGCCGCTGAACGAACATCTGGTCAAAATATTCTGGTACGCTTAAACCCAGCCGACTATGCCACAATAACAAGTCTCAGTGTCATTGAGGGTGTAAACCTGCTGGCTGATATTAAAATTAGCCGTGGTGGCGCGTTATTGGAAATATTTAATCCTGACGGTGATGCCTCCGACAAAATTACCTGGGATGCTACTCTCGAGGCGCGCACAGAGTCCATCCACACGGCTTTGGGATTGAGCCGACAGGCCTTGCAATGATTACCATCGAGCATGTGCGCGCGTTGGCCATTGAGTGTATGCGCGAAGCGATGGGGCGCGACCCGATTTATCGATATGGTCAAATTATTCGCTCGCATGGGGATGTTCTCCATGCCAGCGGGCTACGGGCACCGATCGGTTCGCGGCTGATTATTGAGACGTCTGATGGCCTTGCAAGTGGCGATGTGGTGGGGTTTGAGGCCGGCGCCTTGCTGGTGATGGCGGAGCAAGGAACACGAGGCATTATGCGCGGGGCGCGCGTGCATGTTGAGAGTACAGCGCCAGCACCGCTAATGGGCCCAGCATTGCTCGGCCGGGTTATCGATGGGCGCGGTAATCCGCTGGATGGCAAACCAGCCGCAGAGGTTAACAAACCATGGCCACTTCTTGGCGTGCCGATCAACCCGATGCAACGCGCCAGAATTGATACGCCCTTCGACGTCGGGGTGAGCGCCATTAACGCACTGGCTACAATGGGGCGCGGCATGAGAATTGGGCTATTTGCCGGCAGTGGCGTGGGGAAAACCACGTTGCTTGGTATGATCGCCCGGCACGCCCAGGCCGATGTTGTGGTGGTGGGAATGATTGGCGAACGGGGTCGCGAGATACGTGAATTCATCGAAGACCATTTAGGGACGGCGAAGGCACGCAGCGTGGTGGTGGCATCCCCTGCCGACGACACGGCGTTAGGCCGTGTACATGGTGCCTATCGCGCCGCCGCCATCGCCGAATATTGGCGCGACCGGGGGCAGCATGTGTTACTGGTCGTGGATTCGCTGACGCGGTTGGCGATGGCGCTGCGCGAGATTGGACTGGCGGTTGGAGAGCCACCAGCTACAAAAGGCTACCCGCCTTCAGTCTTCGGAGCCCTCTCAGCTTATGTGGAGCGGGCTGGCAACGGTACGGCCACGCAAGGCTCAATCACTGCCATCTACACGGTTCTCGTTGAGGGTGATGACCATGTGGCTGACCCGGTGGCGGATACCGCACGTTCGGTATTGGATGGGCATATTGTATTGTCGCGGGCGATGGCGGAAGCGGCTATCTACCCACCGATCGATATTGCGGCATCGTTATCCAGGCCGATGCCTGCTTTAGTGAGCAAATTGCATCAGCGCCTGGCGGCAAGGTTTCGGGCCCTGTGGGTCCGGCGGGCCGAGAAGCAGGATATTATCGACCTTGGCGCGTACGCGCCGGGGCGTGATTTACTGCTGGACGAAGCCATCCGTCGCGGCCCGATGCTGGAGGCTGTGCTGCGGCAAAATGCTGATGATGCGGTGTCGCTCGCGGACAGCCTCGCTGCTTTACAATCCGCACTAGCCGATCCGGCATGAAAGCCCGAACGATCAGCCGTTTGGATCTGCTGGCGGCGAGCAGCGAAGTTCAAATTCGTAACGAGATCATTCGCCTTACCACCAGCATCACGCAAATTGCGCAACAGCGTATTATATTGGCGACCTATGGCAACCGCCTCAACCAAAGCTGGCGCGAGGGCGCCGTGGTCATTGCGGCTACGGCACAACTGGCTGGACATTTTGCCAACGCATCCCGCAACGCCGATACCCAGATGAGCGCCATGGAACAACAGGTAACAGCCCAATTGGCGACTGCATGGCAAAATCTAGCTGCCGTGCAAGAGCGGCGCCGCAGCCTCCAGAAATCTGCCCGTAGTGTCACATTGGCTAACAATGCCGAGGCGGAACGCCGACAGGATCGTGAACTGACCAGCCAGTACCATGGTAAGCCCCAAGAGAGCCAATGATACTTCGATGCTGGCAGCGTAAACGCAATAAAGCGGAAAGGTTTCGTTGCTAGACTCAGGATTATGGCGGCTTTGCCGCACGGGAGGAGAGTATTGTGCAGTCGTCATTCTTTACTAATTTTTCAAGCGGGCTGGCCGCTCAGGAAACTCAGCTTGCAACATTTCAACAGCAAATTTCTACAGGATTGGCGGTTCAAACACCCGACCAAAATCCCGTCGCGTATCAAACCGCGTCACTTGCAAAAGATCAGATCAGCGCATTATCAGCAAACCTGGCCACCCAGGCCACCATCCAAACACAACTCGGTAGCGTCAATAATGTTTACCAGTCTGTTTCAACCTTATTTGATAACGTGCAGTCTGTGCTCGAACAGGTTCTGAACGGCACCACGAATTCACAGAATTTGCAATCACTGGCAACCCAGATGCAGGCTGCGCAGCAACAATTGGTAGGGCTTGGCAATACTACGGGCGCAAATGGTACTTATTTATTTGGCGGGTCACGCGGCAGTATTCCACCATTTCAAGCTGGCCCTAACAACAGTATCGTGTATGTGGGAGATGCCGGGCAGAGCCAGGCGGCTGTGTCGCCGAATACGGCGGCTGCAACCATGGCAAATGGTGAGGCGTTTACCTCTGCATTATCGGGCAATGGCTTCGCCGCCGTGGCCGCTACCGGCAGCAATACGGGCACTGGTGTATTGCTGGCGCAAGGGCTCACCAACCCTGCTGCAGCCACAGGCTTTCAGGCTGGTACTGCCCCTATTACGCTTCAAATTGCCAACGGCGCTACGGGCCTGACATACACGGCCATTCAATCCGGTAGCGCGATATCCACTGGTGCCGTAACCAATGGCGGGTCGTTACAGTTGTCAGGTTTGAGTTTTCAATTAAGCGGAGCGCCCGCTGCAGGGGATAGTTTTACCATTTCACCCAGTCGTCCACAGTCGTCTTTTGCGTTGTTGCAGAATATCAATTCCGAAATGACCAACATTGCCGGTACGCCCGCACAAGCAGCGCAGACCCGGACCGCATTGAATGATAATTTGGCGTCACTGGCACAGTATCAGCAATCCATTATCACGGCTCAGGCACAAAATGGCGTGACGCTACAGGCCGTGAACAACGCTGCTATCAGCGATGGTAATCAACAAACCGCTCTGCAATCGACGGTTCAGAACGCGATTGGTGCCAATACAGCTACCGCCATTACCCAACTCAACCAGACCTCCACAGCGATCCAAGCCGCGATGAAAGCCTTTGCGAGCGTGCAAAGCCTCGATTTATTCAAATATATCTGAATTGAAAGAATTTTAATGTCGGATGCTATTTTTATCGCCAGCTATTATCGCAGTGGCACTTCGGCACTTGCAGGTGCGTTGCAACGGTTGGGGGTGACGCTACATAACGATGCGGAGCCAAATGAGCATAATCCTCTGGGATTTTATGAAATTCCGGAACTTATCGAATTTGACGTTACTTTGTTCAACCATTTGGGTGTGGACTGGACTGACCTTCGCGGCCTGCCCGAGCGCTGGTGGGACCGGGCAGATATGGCAGGTTTTCTGGCAAGGTTAGATGAGATTTTACGTCGCCGTTTTGCTACGGAATCGCTATGGGCGTTAAAGCACCCGCATTTATGCCGTATGTTTCCAATTTACGAACGCGCTGTGGTGCAAGCGGGGCATCGGCTCCATACGATTCATATCACCCGCGACCCATGGACTGTAGCCGCCAGTCAACTCCGTAAGAATAATTTGTCGCGTGCCCACGCCGTACTGTTGTGGGTCGATTATCTCATTTCCGCGGAACGTCATGCCAGGCATTTGCCGCGCTGCTGGCTGACGTATCATGACCTGCTTGCTAATCCGGCCGTACAATTCCGCCGAATTGAAAATGACCTCGGGTTAAATTTTTGCAAGCGTCTCGCAACGGGGATACCGGAAGCAAGCGCATCGCTGACCAGCAAGCTAAATCGCGCTCAACCAACGCCGGATAAAAATCTTTTCGCACCATTACGCCAATTAGCGTCCAGGATGTGGGACGCAGTGCAGTCTCATGACACGTCAATCTCCACCTGGCAGGACTTCACCGCCGCTCGTAATGAACTAATTGGATTTCTGAGCGAGATAGGCGATAGCGGTGCACGCGCCCTACCAGGGTTGGGGGCCCACGTTGCCATGCAGGCGGTGGGCCAACCGGATGCTGTTAAATTGCGCCCGGCTGAGCGCTTGGATGAAGGTGCCAAGCTTCGTCTGCTGGCGTTGCGTGATGCGGTCCCAATTCTGCCTCGCATTGCCGTATTTATTGCGGCACCGCCAAATCGTGCTCATGCCATCGCCGAGACACTAGAGTCATTACGGGCACAATGGCATCGACCTGATTTCATAAAAATTATCTCAACCGACCCCGCTGATATTGCCGGAGAGTCGACGCTGCGCGCCCATGCCGCCGCTGGCGCCATTACTGAATTACTCTGCACCGAACTTAATAGCGCTACAGCGGACTACACTGCCCTGATCAATGCCGGTGATACGCTGGCGGTGGATGCTTGCCTGCGTTTTGCTCTGGAAGCCGCCAGCAGTCAGGCTGATATGATATATTGTGACGAGGTTGTGCCACGCGATAACAGTGCCTGGGTGCGTCATAAGCCCGGCTGGGATGTTACGCGGCTGCGACAGGCCGCTTACATCGGAGATTGGGTCTGGTATCGCGCAGAGGCTGTTAAAAAAATTGGGGGCTTTGATCCAGCGTTTGCCGGCGTTGAGGAATATGAATTACAGTTACGTCTTGCGGAGGCTGAAGCGCGGGTTGTACGGCTGCCTGAAACGCTATTTACCCGTGCTGCCCATAGCAGGCGTGATAACATACCCTCCACCATTTTCGGGGCGCGCGCGGTTGAGGCGATCACGGAACATTTGGAGCGCACGGGTATACCGGCCCTGGTGCAGCCGCGCCGCCATTTTGGTTTGTTTCAGCATTGCCGCGAGACAACCGACCCCGGCACATCCATCATCATTCTATGCGACGGCGCCGATGTGGCGATGCTCGACCGTTGGTTAACTGAACTTCTGTCCGGCAGCCCGCTCACCGGCCCGATCATTTTAGCCGGCTCACAAATGCCGTTAGAGACTATGCAATATCTGGCTGAGGTCGTGGCCCGCGAAGCCGTGCTGGAAGGGAAGGTATTCGCAATACCGCCAATGGTTGGGCTGACAAGCGCGGAGGCTTTGCGTAAGGCAGTGGCCCTTTGCGAAACTGAATTGGTTGCGATCATCGAAGCGCGCTCCATCACCGCGATGCCTGATTGGCAAACAGCCCTGCGCGCCAGGCTTGCCGATACCCAGGCTGCCATCGCCGGTGCCCGCACGCTGGTGCCACTCGCGAAAGACACCGGCCGCTTCAGCGTGCAGGGTCCGATTATTCTGGGTGCGGATACAAGGCTGGGCGCTGGCCATCTGGCTGATGACCCGGGCCCCGGCGGCTGGCTGGCGGTTGACCAAGAGGCCAGCGCTGTTTCACCTCCTGCGCTCATAGCGCGGCGCACAGCACTTTCAGCCTGCCAATTTAATGATATCACTGGTGATGCGCTATGGATTGATGTGTGCGCACAAATTCGCAGCACTGGCAAAAAAATCATTTGGGTGCCGGATGTCTCCTTCATTGTCCAGGGCAACAGCATCAAGCCGGACTATGAGGGTAATTTTCGTAACGGTTCACCGGCTGCCAAGGCACTGCCGTGGGAAGATGCTTATCACCACCCTGCCCTGTCTCTGCGTGGTGATCTGCTGGCTGCTGAACAGCGTCTGGGGCTGGTTCGCGCTGCTCCCGCCGACCCACGGTCGTTGCTGTTGAGTGGTCCGGCTGATGCCGGCGCGGCTCTTCTCAACGCTGCCCGGGCGATGCGGGCTGCCGGTAGCATTGAAGCGACCTGGGTTGGGGATCATCTGCTGGCGGCTGAAATTGGCCGCCGCGCACCCACGCCATGGGTGCGGATCAACCCACAATCTGCTGCACCGGCGCACAGCGTACCCTATAACGCCGTGTTTACCGCAGCCCCGGCAGCTAACGCCAAAGCGACCATTGAAGCAGCGCAATTTGTATTTGCAACGTCACCTGCTCTGGTTGCCAAGGTGCGCAGATTATGTTCCCCCCGTACGGCGGTCGGCCTCTGGCGGCCTGCCTTGTCGACGCCAATCTGGAAAGAGCTTCCCATGGCCAATGGGCTGAACACTATGCCCCGGATTTTATGGATCGATGAGGGTCTGGCTCCCGCCTGGTGGCAGGAGGTGATCAACCAAACACAAAGCACGCTCTCCTGGATTATTGTGAGGCGAGACAGCATCAACTACGCCGGTGCAATTGCTACCTTGGAGCCGCCGGCTGATGAACAAGGCTGGGCGCGGGACCTTGCGGCGCTGGCCCCGCATATATTTGTCCGGCCCACTGATACCAACGCCGATGCCGACCATTACAAGGCGCTCCTGGCGGCGGCATCTGGGTGCCAACTGCTGATTGATGAGCGGTTTGATATGCCTGCGACCCTGAAAGCCATTCGTTTGCCGAACCGAATCGCGGCGTGGCAGCGTGCCATTCAATCCGCTGCCGGTAATTTGCAAGAAACATTGGAGCATGGTGCTCTCACGAGACATGCAGCTTTGGCGCTCCCGGCGGTGGAAGCCGAAACACCCGGGTGGCTGACGATGCTGGCGACACAAGCGGTGATCCGCGCCGCCGAATGAGGATTATCTGGGCATCGCTGGTTGGTCTGCTGCTTGCATCGACGCCCGCCCATGCAACACCACAAGACCCAAACGCCGTTGCAAGCGCAATCCGGCAGGCATTGGCTAGCACTGGCAACAGCACCATTACCCTCGGCCCGGTTGAGGGTGCCGCATTCATGCAATCCTGCGCGGAAACATTGACCGTGAGTGTCACGGGCCTGGCACCATTTGAACAAGCGGCCGTGCATTGTTCCTCGCCGGTCTGGACTTTGTATGTCGCGGTCACGGTTTCAGAGTACGCCACGATTGCGGTTACGGCCCGGGTTATAGCAGCCGGCCAAACCTTGCTACCAGCTGATATTCAAATGCAGTCTGAGCCGGTTTTATCATACGCCGGGCGGCAAATTTTTTATACCGCTGAGGCTTTGACCGGCGCGACGGCCATGATGAATTTACCAGCCGGGACTATTTTAACCACCGGAAATATCGCGCAGCCCGTCATCGTTCATGCCGGACAGGCCGTGGCCGTCAATATCATAAGCGGCAATGTACAGGTGTCTCTCACCGCCATCGCCACCCAGGCGGGCCGGGTGGGAGATACGATATTGCTCACCAACCCGAGTACCGGCAAGCATTTTCCGGCTTTGGTGACGCCATCTGGCCCAGTGGTCAACTTGGCTTTTTAGGGCTTCCAAAAAATAAAAACAAAAAACTGAGCTCAGCAGGAAAACTTTGGCCTGAAAAAGCGAATGAATGGGTACGGCAACCTCAACCAAGGAGTTTCATATGTCAGCCGTCGGTTCTATTCTTACCAACCAAGGCGCTCTTAGCGCTCTGCAATCCATCAGCAACACGTCGCGTACCAATAGTTCGTTGCAGTCACAGCTTTCCAGTGGTCTGTCGATCAACTCCCCGGCTGACAATCCGGCTGGTTACATCACCGCTCAGGGCTTCACGTCTCAGTTGAACGGCCTTACGCAAGCCATCTCCAACGCTAATCAGGGTGTTAGCCTGTTACAGACCGCCCAGGGCGCGCTACAGCAGCAGATCGGCGTGGTGCAGCAGCTCAACTCAATTGCGGTGCAGGCGGCCAACGGCACGCAAACCCCGCAGGAAGCGCAGTCTCTGCAAAACGTGGTTAGTCAGTTAACCGGCCAGGTTTCTACCATCGCCAACCAAACCCAGTTCAACAACATTAACCTGCTCAATGGCTCATTCAGTGGCGTGCAGTTCCAGGTGGGCGCCAATGAAGGCCAGACTATCAATCTTTCCATCGGAAATACTGGTGCCGGCGCCATCGGATTGAACGCCTCGACTGCTAAATTCGGCACCACCGGCGTGTTCAATTCCGCCAACAATGCCTCGGCGGCCAGCGGCGCGCTAACCGTTGGTACAGCTGCGACGGCTTACACGGCCGGCGCATTAAAAGTGACCAGCAACAGCGGCAATACCGGCAGTGCTACTATCACAGCGGCGGAGTCGGCGAAATCCATCGCGGCGGCAGTTAATCTCTCCACCGGCAGCACCGGCGTGGCAGCTCAGGCCAGCACGTCAATTACGTTGTCGCTGACCGCAGGTACCGGCGGTGGCTTCCAGTTTGCCCTGCAGGGCAGTGGCAATTCGCAAACTATCAATGCCCAGAGCGCGGCGGCGCTCGCCTCGCAGATCAACGGTAACACCGCCACCAGCGGCATTACCGCTACGTTGAACTCAGCCGGCACGAAAGTGACGTTGACCCAGTCTCAGGGCAATAACATCAGCATTACCGGCGTGTCGTCCGGCTCTCTGGCAACCGGAGGCACCACGCCACAGGTTCTTAAAACTGGTGCGGCCTCGGGTGTTGTGCAGGGTCAGGTGCAGTTGCAATCCAGCGCTGCCTTCAGTGTGGGCGGCACGGCCAATATCGGCCTCAACAACGCTTCCACCCTCACCTCACTGTCGGCCATCAATGTCAGCACTGTTGCCGGCGCTAATACCGCCATCAATGTGGTGAAGTTCGCGCTGCAAGGCCTGAACAACCAAGGCGGCCAGTTGGGTGCGGTCCAGCAACGGTTACAGGCCAACATCAACAACCTGAACACCACCAGCCAGAATATCACCAATGCGCTGGGCGTGGTGCAGGATGCCAACATTCCACAGGTGAGCAACCAGCTTACCCAGGCGCAAATTCAGGCGCAGGCAGGTGTGGCGGCGTTAAAAAGCTCCACCACCTTGCAACAATCGTTCCTCTCACTGCTGCCATAATTCGTGCCTATCACCGGCCAGGGTTCCTCCTGGCCGGTGCTTTCCCTTTATTTTTGAACGGGCTTTACCATGAGCGGCACAGTCTCCTCCCTCGGCTCCAGTCAGATCAACTCGCAATTGGCAGCGGTGCAAGCACGCCTGCAAAAGCCGATTACGCAGTTGCAAGCGCAAGTTAACGCTGAAAAAACCAGCATATCGGCTTGGAGCACCATTCAGGGAACCGTATCGTCGCTGTCCAGCTCACTGGCGGGTATCAAGGATGTAGCAAGCATCACCAATCGCTCCGCCACCAGTTCTGCCACTACAATCGCAACCGCTACGGCCACCAATACATCGCAGACCGGGCAGTATAATCTTACCAACATAACGCTGGCCAAACAGCAGGAAATATATTCCGCGGCGCAGACTTCGGCCTCATCGCTGTTGAGCGCGGGTGGCTCGCTGACCATTACGCTCAAATCAGGAAAGACCGAGCAGGTACCGGTGGCTGTCGGTAGCGCTTCACTCAATGGCATTGCGCAGGCGATCAATAAACTCGCAGGGGGCGTCAAAGCCAGCATCATCGGTGGCACCGGCGGTTCACGGCTGGTCCTGCAGAGCAGCGCCACCGGGGGTAGCCAGTCCTTCACGGTGGCAGGAACCGGAGGCTTAACGAAATTTAGCTATTCACCTGCAAGTTCAACAACCAGCGGTAACTTCACGCTGGCCCAGGCCGCCAGCAGTGCGACGCTAAAAATCAACGGCGTGCCGGTTTCCAACGCCACCAACACCCTGACCACCGCAGTTTCAGGTGTCACCATCAATCTTGCGGCATCTGGCAGTACCAAAGTAACCGTAGGTTCGTCGCCTGGCGGCGTGGCGGGCGCGTTGGATTCAGTGGCCACCAGTCTGAATACCGCCATCGCTGCCATCGCCAAGCAAACGGCTTACGTGGCGGCGTCGTCTGCCAACGCTGCAACAGCCTCCTCAGCCAAAGCCGGCCCACTGCTTGGTAATTTTGCAGCTTCCGACCTTTCAAACCAATTGCTCACGGCGGTAACCGGTGCTGCTGCCAGTGGTGTTACTTCCAACTCTGTTGGCCTTACGGTTAGCAGTACTGGTGCAGTGGCATTTAACAGCGGCACATTCGCCACCGCCTATGCCGCCAACCCGAAAGGGGTGGCTGCTTTGGTCACGCAGATATACAAAGCTCTCAACATCGTGACGACCAGCGCGATTGGCAGCGGCGCAAGTACCAGCACCGGCACCGCTGCTGGCTCGAACAAAGGCAGCATCAGCGCTCAAACCACGTCACTACAAAATCAGGTGACATCACTTACCAGTGAGGCCAGCCAGATTGCTCTGACGAATAATAACGAGCTACAAATTCTCATTCAGCAATATGCAGCCGCGGAAGCCGCCGCAACGACAGCCTCAACAACACAAGCCTATTTGAGTATCTTCAGCAGCTCCGGCAGCACGAGCAAAGGATGAATGTCATGAGCGTGCCGATGTTAGTAGGTTACCATGCCAGCATGTTTGACGGCTTGCCTGGCGTGAATTGGCTCCGCCCCGGTTGGCGCGGCCTTCGCCTCTATGGGCGCAAAGCAAAAATTGCGATCGTTGATGGAAATTTTTTGGAAAAGGCCGAGATGATCCGCCGGGCCGATGAATTACTGACTTTGCTGACTGGTATTTTGGAAACCAACGAAGGCAGCACCCTTGGCCCGGCGTTGATGTCCATTTACGCGGCACTGCGCGAGACCTTGTTGCGCGCTAATATCAACGATGATCTGGTAGCACTTGATGAATATGACGTTGCTTTGGCCGCACTGGATCGCCAGATGCTGCAGAGCCTTGAGAGTGAACGGGCCGCATGACAAATGTTATTAATACCGGCTTGTCCAACCAAGCGATCAGCAACGCGCCAGTGAGCACGAATACTGCCAATAACGGCCGCCCAGCCACCGCACCCAACACCGGCCAGTTGGCGGCAACCAGCGAGGCGGTGACCGTAAGCGCCGGTGCGCAAATCACCACCCAATTGCTTGGTGCCGCCCGCACGGCGACAGGGGTGAACACAGCGGCTGTGATGCAAATACGTAGTAGCATCCAGAACGGTACTTATAATATCACGCCAGAAAATCTCGCCAACGCTATGGCCGCAGCACTCAAGGATAAAACCTCATGAGCGAGGACGCACAGTGGATCCGCGTGCTATCAGCTCAGGATAGTCAGAAAGTTACTAAAACGTTGGGATATGGGCTTGGAATCGTCGAGGACATCAGCCAGAAACTGCAAGCTCTCAATGATCTGATGCTCACCGGCAAACCCCACGAGATTGCCGACGCCGCCAACGCCATCGAAACTGCTTTAAAAGCCGCCTCGCCGGCCTTCGCCGACATTACCAAAGCCGTGGAGTCACTCGGCGCCGGAACCTTGCAAGCCGCGGCCGCACAACTGCGGATGGCTGAACAAGACGACGCGGCTTCCTTGGTGGATTCATTGCGCCATGCTCTCGCGCGCTTCGCCAAGCGATCAGTGGATGCCAACCGCCGCGCTGTGCAACTGAACCGCGGCATTAATAACGCCCTGAAATCCCTGCAATCACTGGGAATTCAGGAAAACGGCCGTCTGATCGCCGAGGCTTAAGCCGCCTGTTTGGCCAACAGATTTTGCGCCACCAGCACTTCGGCGATCTGCACTGCATTCAGTGCCGCGCCTTTGCGGAGATTGTCTGAGACGCACCAAAAAGCCAGACCATGCGGCACGGTGTGGTCAACCCGAATGCGCGAGACATACACCGCATCCTCGCCCTGGGACTCAGCGGGGGTGATATAGCCACCGTCTTCGCGCGTATCATGCACAGTCACGCCTGGCGCATGGCGCAGTGCCGCGCGAGCCTCATTTACAGTGATCGGATTTTCAAACTCCACATGCACGGCCTCAGCATGGCCGATGAACACCGGCACGCGCACGCAGGTGGCCATCACCGCGATGCTGGGGTCGAGAATTTTTTTGGTCTCAACCGCCATTTTCCATTCTTCCTTGGTGGCACCATCTTCCATGAACACGTCGATCTGCGGGATCACGTTGAAGGCGATGTCCTTTTGGAAAATCTGCGGCGGGTTTTTATCGTGAACATAATGCACTTTGGTGTTCGCCAATAGTTCATCCATGCCTTCCTTGCCGGCACCGGAGACTGACTGATAGGTTGAAACCACCACCCGTTTAACTCTGAATTTATCGTGCAATGGCTTCAATGCCACCACCATTTGAATGGTTGAACAATTTGGATTAGCAATGATGTTGCGCTTGGCAAAACCCTTCAGCGCCTCGGGGTTGACTTCCGGCACCACCAGCGGAATTTCAGGGTCCATGCGGAAATGCGAGGTATTGTCGATCACCACGCAACCAGCCGCCGCCGCACGCGGAGCGTGGACGGCCGAGACCGAAGCACCTGGTGAAAACAAGGCGATGTCCCAGCCGGTGAAATCGAATTTGTCGAGATTCCTGACGGTCAGCACGCGGTCCTCGCCAAACGACACCTGGGAGCCGGCTGAACGGCCAGACGCCACAGCCGCGATCTCGGAGATCGGGAAGTTACGCTCTGAGAGTGTTTTCAGGATCTCGCGTCCCACTGCACCCGTGGCACCGACAACCGCAACCCTGAACGACATGGCAACAACTCCAAAAATATAAAGGATGCTCCGGGTAGAGCCAAATGCACTATGCCGCAAGCGGGTTAGGGCCAATCCTGCCTTGCTAAAGCACCAACCCTCTGGCAGGTTGACGTAAACGTTAAAGGAACCGGGAAATGTCCGAAGCTGTATTATTCGAAGTCAAAAGTGCTGTTGGTATCATCACGCTCAACCGCCCTGAACGTCTGAATGCCCTGAATGGTGACATTCACGAGGGGTTGCGCCAGGCTTTTAGCAAGATCGAGGCCGACGATGGTATTCGCGCCGTACTGCTGACCGGCGCTGGCCGGGGCTTCTGTGCCGGGGCGGACTTGATGCAAGGGCTAGCGGGGGGGATGCGTGACCTCGGCGCAAGTATTGATGCGGATTACAACCCACTGGTGCGCCGGATGCGGGCCTGCCCGAAGCCGATTGTCTGCGCCGTAAACGGCATCGCCACCGGTGCCGGCATGAATTTAGCGCTCGCTGGCGACATTATCGTCGCCGCCAAATCCGCCACGTTCGCTCAGGGGTTCATTCGGATTGGCCTGATGCCCGACGCCGGGGGCACTTATTTCCTGCCACGCCTGATTGGCGACACCCGTGCCCGCGCCATGGCGATGCTGGGCGAGACGCTCACCGCCGCGGAGGCTGAGAAGTTTGGCCTGGTTTATAAATTATTTGAGGATGCCAGTTTTGCCGAGGACGCGCTGGCCCTGGCTGCTGCCCTGGCCGCCAAGCCTACGCAAGCTCTGGCTGCGATGAAGGCCGCGTTCAACGCCTCGGCCAACAACACGCTCGATGCGCAACTCGACCTGGAGCGCGATTTACAGCGTAAAATGGGCTATACGCCCGATTTTGCCGAAGGGGTAAAAGCCTTCGTCGAAAAGCGCCCGGCGGTGTTCACTGGCAAACCTGCCTGAAAGCCTCGCGGTGGATGGCGGTGCTCAGCACCCCATCCACACCAACAAAGCCGCGATACATTCCCGATGAATTGAATGGCAGCACTGGCGCGCCCGTAGCCCCGACGGCGATCAGCCCGCCGTCGCCGCCATGGGCGGATAACTCGGCGATCACATCGCCTGCGGCCTGCTCCAGATTCTGCCCGGCATAACGAATCCGCGCGGCAATGTCGGCGGCGGCGGTGAAGCGGATAAACACTTCGCCCGTGCCAGTGGTGGAGACTGCACAGGTGGCGTTATCGGCAAAAGTGCCCGCCCCGATTACGGGCGTATCGCCCACCCGGCCTGGGCGCTTGGCGGTCATGCCGCCGGTTGAGGTGCCGGCGGCCACGTTTCCGGCGGCATCGCGCGCCACCGCCCCTACCGTGCCATGCCGGTCAGCGTCAGAGCGGGTATCCGGCATACCGGCCGCACGGCGGGTAAGCTCCAGGTGTAGCGCCTCCAACCGCCGGGGGGTGACGAAATAATCAGTTGGCATGAATTGAATGTTTTCGGTCCGCAAAAAAGCTTCGGCCGCGGTGCCGATCATGAACACCGTGCCAGATTTTTCCATCACCGCGCGGGCTGCCAGTATCGGATTCTTTGGACCACAAATTCCAGCCAGGGCCCCGGCGGCTCGGTCGGCGCCATTCATAATGGCGGCATCCATTTCGAGCTGGCCAGCGCTGGTGAATACCGCACCACGCGCGGCATTGAACAGCGCGTCGTTTTCAAGCTCCACCACGGCGGCAGCCACGGCGTCAACCGCCGGGCCACCTTGGTTCAACACCGTCCATCCCGCCTTGAGCGCGGTTCTCAATGCCGCATGATATGCCTCAGCGGCCGCTCCCTTCAGTGCGGCGACGGGGACAGTGCCCGCCCCGCCATGAATGGCCAGACAAAATCCACCGTATGTATCCAACATTAGCGGCTTCAAACCTCGAAATTATCGCGGACCAGTTGGTCCAACAACCGCACGCCAAAGGCGGTGGCACCTTTAGGCGTGGTGGCGGTGTCCTTACCGGCCCAGGCCATGCCGGCGATGTCCAGATGCGCCCATGGCTTGCCGTTGACAAAGCGCTGCAGGAATTGCGCGGCGGTAATCGAACCACCTGCCCGGCCGCCGCCAATGTTTTTCACGTCAGCGATGTCAGAATTGAGGTTTTTGTCATAGCTCTCGCCCAAGGGGGCCAGCGGCATCCGCCAAAGCCCCTCACCGGTAGCTTTGCCTGCGGCTAGCAATTTCTCCACCAATTCATCGTTGTTGCTGAACAGTCCGGCATATTCATGACCCAGCCCGACGATGATGGCGCCGGTCAGGGTGGCCAAATTCACCATGTATTTCGGTGCAAAACGTTCCTGCGCATAATACAGCACATCGGCCAGCACCAAACGACCTTCGGCGTCGGTGTTCAGCACCTCAATCGTCTGGCCCGAGTATGACTTCACCACATCGCCTGGCCGGATGGCGGTGCCGGAGGGCATGTTTTCGACCAACCCGATCAGCCCCACCGCATCCACCTTGGCCTTGCGTCCAGCTAAAGCCGCCATCAAGCCGGTGACGGTGCCGGCACCTGCCATGTCCCATTTCATGTCTTCCATGCCGGCGGCGGGCTTGATGGAAATGCCGCCGGTGTCAAAGGTCACGCCCTTGCCGATGAAGGCGATCGGGTCTTTCAGCTTCTTGGTTTTTTTGCTTTCGGTATTGCTGCTGCCCGAGGCGCCAAACCACTGCATCACCACCATGCGGGACTCCCGGGCACTGCCCCAGCCAACACAGAGCAGCGAGCCGAAGCCGAGCTTTTCGAGGTCCTTTTTGTCGAATATCTCCACCTTGATACCGAGTTTTTTCAGTGCCTCTGTTCGTTTGGCAAATTCCTCCGGGTAAAGCTCATTGGCGGGCTCGGTGACCAGATTGCGGGTTAGCTCCACGCCTTCGGCCACCGCCGCCAAGGGTGCGTAAGCAGCTTCAGACTTTACCGCCGAGGCGCCAAGGATTTTAAAGCTGGCTAATTTGGGCTTTTCGTCTTCCTTCTCGGTGGTGCGGTATTTGTCGAACCGGTAGGAGCGCAACCGCGCTCCGAGACCAACATGCGCTGCCAGTTCAGGAGTAAGTTTATCGGCCAGCACCGTGGCTTCAGTTTCCTTCACCACAGCGGCCTGTGCCGAGCCGCCGAACTCTTCCGCCAGTTTGGCAGTGAAACCGTCAGCCTTGCCAATACCCATCAGCAGCACGCGCTTCAACCCGGCACCAGGAGCCAGCAAGCTGGCCGACTGACCTTTTTTGCCGGTGAAGCTCGCCGCCTCCATGGCGCGGCCGAGACCGCCGCCTAGCGCTTTATCAAGCGCTGCGGCCAGGCCCTCAAGCGCCCCGCCGTCCGCGACGGGTACGACCAGCACACCGGATTTAGGCAACACGGCTTTGGCGAAGGCGATCTGCAACATCAAAAACTCCATCTGGTTTGGCTGGCCTCACCATAACAGGGCAGCGGCACTTGGCGAGGGGTGGGTTCCAAGGCTATCTGCCTGGCATGGATAATCATATACTCGTTGAACGTGCGGTTCGGCTGGTGGAAGCCGCTGCTGTTGAAATTCTCGCCGTACGGGATGCCGGCTTCACCGTACAGAGCAAGGACGACACCACGCCCGTCACCCTGGCCGATATGCGGGCCGAGCGGGTGATTACCGAAGGGCTGCGGGCGACCACGCCACAGATTCCGGTGATTGCCGAGGAAGAGGTTGCGGCGGGGAAAGTCATTCATGCAGGTGATGAGTATTGGCTGGTGGACCAGCTGGACGGCACCCGCGAATTTGCTGCCGGGCGGCCCGAATACGCGGTGAACATCGGGCTGGTGCGGAACGGCAAGGTGGTGCTGGCGGCAGTGGCCTCGCCTGCCACGCACGAGGTTTATTATGGTATTGTGGGTGTGGGTGCCTGGAAGAAATCGCCGCAAGGTACACACCCGATTGCGGCCCGGGCGGCACCGCCCGCAGGGCTGACGATTATGGCATCGCGTCATTACAAAGATGATCCAGAGTTGGCGGCTTATCTGTCGCAATTTAATATTGCTTCCGTAACAAATATCGGTTCGGCACTGAAATTTTGTTATCTCGCGGAAGGTAAAGCGGATTTTTATCCGCGCCTGGGCCGCACGATGGAATGGGACACTGCCGCGCCGCAGGCGGTACTGGAAGCTGCTGGCGGCTGCGTGCTTACGATGGATGGGGCGCCGATGAAATATGGCAAACCAGGATTTGAAAATCCGCATTTTGTTTGTTGGGGCAAGCGCTAGCATAAACCAAAAACGATCGTACGCTCGTTACCAAGGCTTAATCTGCTTTTCATGCGGTGCGCTCGCTGGACACACCACGTAGAGGATACTTGGTTTCAGGAGTTTCCGAGATGAAAAAAATATTGGTGCCAGTTACGCTGGCTATCTTCACACTGGCGCTCGCCGGTTGTTATTACCCCGGTTACTACGGACATGACTATTACAATGGCGGTGGTGGCGGCGGATATTCGGATCATGGGCCCGGCTATGGTGGCGACCGCGGCCCCGGTGGCTATGGCGGTGGTGATGGCGATAGTGACCACGGCCCTGGTGGTGGTGGCGGCGGTGGCTACAGCCACCCATAATAGCACAACTTAACGAGCGTGAGCTGATATCATGCAGCTGGCATGATATCAGCTTGAGTCTCCCCTCAATTAAGCAGCAGCTTTTGTGGCGTGGTGAATCCCGCTGGCGAGGGCTGCAACATCAGCGAGCACTGTGGCAATGTTGGTGTTGGTAAGCTTTTCGATCAAGACCGATGCCACGATCGCCGCATCGGCATATTTTGCGACTGTTGCGGCTTGCTCGGGGGTGCGCACGCCAAAGCCGACCGCGATTGGCAGATCAGTGGCGCGGCGGATGCGCGGGATATCGCGGGCTAAATCTTCCGCCGACGCGGTACGGGTGCCGGTGATGCCGGTGATGCTGACGTAATAGACAAACCCTGATGACCCGGCCAAAACTTTCGGCAAACGCTCGTCCGACGTGGTGGGCGCGATCAGCCGGATGAAATCCAACCCATGCGCGGCGGCTTCCGGCAGCAGTAGGTCGGCTTCTTCGGTAGGTAAATCGACCACGATTAAACCATCGACACCCGCTTGCGCCGCATCGTGGGCGAAAGCTGCCACACCGTATGAAAGGATAGGATTGAGATATCCCATCAACACCAGCGGGGTTTTATCATTACCGTGGCGGAATTCACGGACAATCCCGAGCACCCCGCGCAGGCTGGCACCGGCATTCAAGGCCCGCCGACCGGCCGCCTGGATGATGGGGCCATCGGCCATCGGGTCGGTGAAGGGGACGCCGATTTCGATGATGTCCGCGCCATTTGCCGCCATGCCGGTAAGCAAGGCGAGCGAGGTATCACGGTCCGGGTCGAAGGCTTCCACGAAAGGAATCAGGGCAGCGCGGCCCTGAGACCGTAAATTTTCAAAAACGCCAGCAATACGGCTCATAGTTTGAAACCAAGATGTTCGGCGACGGTGAAAATATCCTTATCACCGCGACCACAGAGATTCATCACGATAATTTTATCAACAGGTAGCGTCGGTGCCAGCTTCATGACATAAGCCAGCGCGTGGGCTGGCTCCAAGGCCGGAATAATACCCTCAGTGCGTGTACACAACTGAAACGCCGTCAATGCTTCGTCATCAGTGATCGAGACATATTCCACCCGGCCGATATCATGCAGCCATGAATGTTCTGGTCCGATACCAGGATAATCCAACCCGGCTGAAATTGAATGGGCTTCGAGGATTTGCCCATCCTCGTTCTGCAACAAATAGGTACGGTTGCCATGCAGAACGCCAGGCCGCCCTCGCGAGAGTGACGCCGCATGTTCACCAGAATCCAACCCGTGTCCTGCCGCTTCCACGCCGATCAAGCGTACCGACGCATCATCGAGAAATGGATGGAACAGCCCGATGGCATTGGAACCGCCACCGATGGCGGCTATGCAAATGTCTGGCAAACGGCCTTCAGCTTCCTGCAATTGCCACTTGGTTTCCTCGCCGATCACGCATTGGAAATCGCGCACCATGGCCGGGTACGGGTGCGGACCCGCAGCCGTGCCGATGATGTAAAACGTGTCCTGCACGTTGGCGACCCAATCGCGCATCGCATCGTTCATCGCGTCCTTAAGGGTCCCTGCCCCGGATTTCACCGGAACAATTTCAGCCCCCAACAGCTTCATGCGAAATACGTTGGGCTTCTGACGCTCAACATCCACAGCGCCCATGTAAATGGTGCAAGGCAGGCCAAACAGTGCACAGACGGTAGCGGTTGCCACGCCGTGCTGGCCGGCGCCGGTTTCGGCGATAATGCGGGTTTTTCCCATCCGGCGGGCCAGTAAAATCTGACCAATGCAATTATTGATTTTATGGGCGCCGGTATGGTTCAGCTCATCACGCTTAAAATATATTTTGGCGCCGCCCAGATGCCTGGTCAGCCGTTCAGCGAACCAAAGGGCGCTGGGGCGCCCGACATAGTGCTTCAAATAATAGTCGATCTCGGCCTGGAAGCTCGGGTCAGCCTTGGCAGCCTCGTAGGCCGTCTCCAGCTCCAAAATCAGTGGCATCAAAGTTTCAGCCACAAACCGGCCACCGAATTCGCCAAAACGCCCCCGGCCATCCGGCCCGGAACGCAGCGAGTTTTTGAGTATCTCATTCATCCCCTCGGCATAGCGCAGCATAACGGCGGGATAAAGGCCATTGGTCAGGCCAATCTCACCTTCTTGCCGCTAATTTATGTTGCGTCGCGGGAAAGGGCGATGTTCAATGGCTTCTATGGCACGATATGCAACGAGTTTCGGGGGCGAGACCTACCGGTTTGATGATTTAAAGTCGGTTCTGGCCTGCGCCTCGGCGCGGCGGTCGGGCGATGAACTGGCTGGGCTAGCGGCGGAGAGCGATGCACAGCGGGTGGCGGCGCGGGCTGTGCTGGCGGATTTGCCGCTGACCACCTTCCTGAACGAGGCGCTGATCCCCTACGAGGCCGATGAAGTCACGCGGCTGGTTCTGGACAGCCATGATGCTGAGGCGTTTGCGCCGGTTTCGCACCTCACGGTGGGCGGCTTGAGGGATTGGTTGCTGGGGTATGAGGCGGACTCGGTGGCCTTGCGGGCTTTAGCCCCAGGGCTGACGCCCGAGATGGTGGCGGCGGTTTGCAAGCTGATGCGCAACCAGGATTTGATCGCGGTGGCACGCAAATGCGAGGTGATAACGAAGTTTCGTAACACGCTGGGGCTGCCGGGGCGGCTTGCTACGAGGTTGCAGCCCAACCACCCCACCGATGATTTGCGCGGCATCGCGGCTTCCACGCTCGATGGGCTACTTTATGGGACTGGCGATGCCGTGATCGGCATTAACCCCGCCACGGATAATGTGCCGAATTGTCTGGCGCTGCTGGAGATGCTGGATGGCCTGCGGCAGCGCTATGAAATTCCCACCCAAACCTGCGTACTGACCCATGTGACCAATGCCATCGAGGTGATGAACCGCGGTGGGGCGATGGATTTGGTGTTTCAGTCGATCGCCGGGTCTGAGGCTGCCAACGCCGGATTCGGCATTAACCTGGGCATCTTGCAGGAGGCCCGCGCGGCGGCGCTGGCGCTGGGGCGCGGAACTGCCGGCCAGGATGTGATGTATTTTGAGACCGGCCAAGGCGCGGCGTTGAGCGCCGAGGCGCATTTCGGGATTGACCAGCAGACCATCGAGGCGCGGGCCTACGCGGTGGCGCGGGCGTTCAAACCGCTGCTGGTCAATACGGTGGTGGGGTTCATCGGGCCGGAATACCTCTACGATGGCAAGCAGATCATTCGGGCCGGGCTGGAGGATCATTTTTGCGGCAAGCTGCTGGGCGTGCCGATGGGCTGCGACGTTTGCTACACCAACCACGCCGAGGCCGACCAGGATGACATGGACACATTGATGACGCTGCTCACGGCGGCGGGCGTAACCTTCGTCATCACCGTGCCGGGCGCCGATGATGTGATGCTGAATTACCAGAGCCTCTCCTACCATGATTTGCTGTATCTACGCTCGACCTTCGGGGTAAAACCGGCACCTGAATTTGAAATCTGGCTGGAAAAAATGGACATGGTGGACCGTGCCGGGCGGATGCGCATGGCCGGGCCACAAAATAAGATGTTACAAAGGCTGATCAGTGCCGCTGCCGCCTGAACTCGACCCCTGGTCAAAACTGCGAGCCACGACACGCGCCCGCATTGGCCTAGGGCGGGTGGGTGATGCCATGCCGATCAAGGATGTGCTGGAATTCCAACTGGCACACGCCAAAGCACGCGACGCCGTGCATACCAGGTTGGATACCGCGCCCCTGAAGGCTGCCATTCAGGGCGAGGTGATCGAGGTGCGAAGTGCCGCAGACTCGAGAGAGATTTACCTGCGTCGGCCTGACTTGGGGCGGCAATTGCACCTGGATTGTGAGGCATTGCTGGAGCCGGGGGATTATGACGCGGTGTTTGTGATCGCCGATGGGCTGTCGGCCACGGCGGTTTCACTGAATGCCGTGCCGATGCTGAAAGCGGCATTGACCCGGCTGCATGATCTGAAAATCGCCCCGGTAGTGATTGCCACGCAAGGACGGGTGGCGATTGGCGATGATATCGGAGAACGGCTGGGGGCAAAGCTATGCGTTATGTTGATCGGTGAGCGGCCGGGGTTGAGTGTGGCGGAAAGCCTGGGAATTTATCTCACCTACAATCCCAAGCGCGGCACCAGGGACTCAGCGCGTAACTGTATCTCCAACATCCACGGCAAAGGCGGACTATCCTACGAGGTTGCTGCCGATACGCTAGCCTGGCTGATGCGGGAGTCATTGCGCCGCAAACTGACGGGCGTTGACTTGAAGGAGGAAGCCTTGCTGGCAGCGCCGATCGCACAAGCCTTGGCCATCGACTGACAAATAGTTTGAACTTTGGCGCAGCGCGTGAAGATGGCATTTGCGGCGCCATTATGGCGGATATTCTTGAAACATATTGATATAGCTTGATTTTATATAAAATTCCCATCTCCCTTGCCCCCTAAAATTGCCATCTTCCGGTGCTAGATTTCATTCAACGACTGTGGGCCCCTACCAACCAGCCCCGGGCACGTTGTGATGGAGAGTTTTATATGCGCTTCAAATATGTTGTTTATGCTGCGGTGCTTGCGGGTGTCACGCTTGGCCTCGGCCATACCGCGAAAGCCGATGACGACGACTACGGCCGCGGCGGGTTTGGGTTTACAATCGGCATCGCCCCCCCGGCGTATTATGCACCCCCGCCGGTTTATTATCGCCCGCCACCGCCGCCGGTATATTATGCGCCCCAGCAGTCCTATTACCCACGCCCCTCGTATTACGATAACGGGTATTATCACCACGATCGCCACGACGAAGATGACGAGGATTGATCCGCCTAACGGCCGGTAAGCCGGCCGACTGACAGGGACCGGCCATTTCAGCGCCATGACAGGCATGGCCGGTTTCCGGGCGAGCCCTTGCGGCGGTTTACGTTGAGCATGCTATAGCCGGGTTCATGCCCTCTGAGATCATCGCTGGTAGCGCCCGCACCCTGCTCCGCCACACCCCGTTTGTTTATCTCGCCCTTGGGCGTGGCTTTTCCTCGATGGCCTTTCAAATGGGCGCCGTTGCAATGGGGTGGCAGATCTATGCCATGACCAGCAGCGCCTTAGATTTGGGCTTGATCGGCGTTGCACAATTCATCCCCATGGCGGCACTTACCTTCATCGGCGGCCACGCCGTGGACCGTTATGAGCGTAAATTGGTTTTGCAATTATGCCAGATTGCCGAAGCGATGGCCGCGATATTCCTGGCCTGGGGTACGTTTGCCGGCTGGTTGACCGTTGGTGAGATTTTCGCGGCGGTTGTGGTGCTCGGAGGGTCACGCGCCTTTGGCAGCCCGGCCAGCGCGGCATTGCTTCCGGGCGTGGTACCCCAGGGAATGCTGCAAAAAGGCACGGCCATCTCCAACGGGGCGTTCCAGACTGCCACCATTATAGGCCCCGCCATCGGCGGTTTCGCCTATGCCATGAGCCCGGTATTGCCTTATGCGCTGATGGCTGCCCTTTGGCTGCTGGCCACCGTGTTGAATGGCTTGATCCTAATGGACCGGCCGGCCGTTGCAAAAGAGCCGCCTACCTTTGCTTCCCTTTTCGCAGGCGTAGGGTTTGTGTGGAAGAACCCGGCAATTCTCGGGACCATTTCGCTCGATTTATTTGCGGTGCTGCTGGGGGGCGCCACTGCTTTGCTGCCAATTTATGCCCGCGATATTTTGCACACCGGCCCTTGGGGATTGGGCATTTTGCGCGGCGCACCTGCCATTGGCTCATTACTGATGACCATCTGGGTCGCGCGTCACGCCATGGAGCACCGGGTGGGACTGCGGATGTTTCAGGCGGTGATGATATTTGGCCTGGCGACTACGATTTTTGGCGTTTCGCACTATTTCGTGCTCTCGCTGGCGGCGTTGTTCATTATGGGTGCCTCCGACACGGTCAGCGTGATCATCCGGACCTCGCTGGTGCAGTTGCAGACGCCCGACGCTATGCGCGGCCGAGTGGGTGCTGTGAATTACCTGTTCATTGGCGCTTCAAATAATTTGGGCGAGTTTGAAAGCGGCTTTACGGCAGCCCTGCTGGGCGCTGTGCCCGCCGTGGTATTGGGCGGTATTGGCAGTATGGCCGTAGCGCTATTATGGATGAAATTATTTCCCAGTTTGCGGGACATGGAGCGATTGGAAGCCTATGAAAAATAATCCGCCGCGCGTTGCGCTGTTTGCCACCTGCCTGGTTGATGCGATGCGGCCGCAGATTGGCTTTGCTGCTTTGGCTTTGCTGGAACAGGTCAATTGCGTCGTGGAAGTGCCGATGGGGCAGACCTGCTGCGGCCAACCGGCACTTAATTCCGGCGACCAGGATGGTACGCGCAAGATAGCCAAGCAGAATATCAAATTATTGGCCGGGTTCGACCATGTGGTGGTGCCTTCCGGGTCGTGTGCCGCGACCATCAAAAAAGACTATCCGGATTTATTCGAAGCCGATCCGGTCTGGCACGCCAAGGCGGTTGACCTCGCAAACCGGACATACGAGCTACTGAGCTACATGAGCGACCTATGGGGATGGCGTCCGAAAGATGTCAGCTATGCGACGACCGCCACGTATCATGATAGCTGCAGCGGCTTGCGCAGTTTGAACGTTCAGGCACAGCCGCGGAAAATGCTGGCCGACGTGACGGGTTTGGAGCTGCTGCCGCTGGAAGGGGCAAATGTTTGTTGCGGATTTGGCGGCACATTCTGCGTGAAATATCCCGATATCTCAAACGCCATTGTGGGTGAAAAAGCCGCCGCCATTAACGCCACCGGTGCCGCATTGCTGCTAGGTGGCGATTTAGGTTGCCTGATGAATATGGCAGGCAAGTTACACCGCGACGGCTCAAAGGTACGGGCCTTTCATACCGCCGAAATTCTGGCCGGAATGGGTGATGGCCCCGCCATTGGAGAAACCGCATGAATGCGTTTCAAGGCCGGGTTACGGCGGCACTTGCGGACGCCACCTTAAAAATCGCTATTGACCGCACCACCAACACCGCGCGCAGCAAACGCACCGCCGCCATTGCCGCCTGGCCGGAATTTGCCAAAGCGCGTGAATTGGGCCGTGACATTAAAGACCATGTTATCGCCAACATGGAATATTACCTCAACCAGTTCGAGACCAACGCGAAAAAGACCGGCGCGAAAATTCATTGGGCGCGCACCGGCCAGGAAGCCTGTGAAATTGTGGTGGGTATTTGCAAGGCCGCCAACGCTAAATCGGTTACCCGCTCCAAATCGATGCTAGGCGAGGAAATTGGCCTGCCGCACGCGCTGGAGGCGGCAGGAATTGAGCGGGTGGAGACCGACCTGGCCGAACATATTATTCAGCTCGCCGGGGAGGCGCCCTCGCATATTATCTGGCCGGCTCTGCATAAAACCCGCGAGCAAGTGGGCGAATTGTTCAAGGCCCACCATACCGACCCCGGCGCACTGGAAACCGTCGAGCAGATGGTGAATTCGGCGCGGCGGAACTTGCGCGAAAAATTCATGGCGGCTGACGTTGGAATCTCGGGTGCTAATTTTTTAATTGCCGATACTGGCGCCATCTGCACGGTAACCAATGAAGGCAATGCCGAGCTGACCACCACGCCGCCGCGCGTGCATATTGTAACGGCGGGGATTGAGAAGCTGGTGCCCAGCATGGTGGAAGCCATGACCATGCTGCGCTTGCTGGTACGTTCCGCCACCGGCGCTGAGCTCACGCAGTACACAACGTTTCATACCGGGCCGAAGCGGGCTGGCGATGTTGATGGGCCAGAGGAATTTCATATCGTGCTGGTGGATGCCGGGCGCACCACAATGCTGGCCGAAGGGCTGGCGGAAATGCTGCGCTGCTTGCGCTGCGGCGCCTGCATGAATCATTGCGTGGTGTACCGCCAGATCGGCGGCCACGCCTATGGTGCCACCTATCCCGGCCCCATGGGCTCCGTGATTACGCCAAGTTTGGATGGTCTGGAAAAATCCCAGGATCTACCACGAGCCTGCACCCTGAACGGCCAATGCCAGGAGGTTTGCCCGGTGGCGATACCGCTCCCCAAGCTCATCCGCGGCTGGCGCACGAAAGCCTGGGTGCAAGGTTACGAGCCTTTGCATACCGCCTGGGCACTGCGGATATGGGAGTTTTTGGCGGTTCGGCCGGTGCTCTATCAGCTTGCCAGCAATATGGCGCTGCGGATAATGCCGGTATTTGCCAAAGGCGGCTGGATTTCAAAAATGCCGCTCGCCGGCGGCTGGACCCGTTACCGGGACATGCCGAAACCGCAAGGTGGAACTTTTCTCGCACAATATAAAAAGCATCAGGCTGCCAAATGAGCAACGCCAAAAAAGCTATTTTTGCCGCGATCCGCAAAGCCCTGCCCGCGCCTGCATCGGCGCCGACCATCGCCGCTGAGCTTACCCAACTGCGGGCACGGGTTACCGCCACCAGGCCGGACCGCGTTTCGGGCCCGCCGGACGAGGTGTTTCTGGACCGCGTGCAGTCTCCCGGCGTTGCCGCCACGGCTGAGCGAATCATCTCATGGGATGAATTTCCTGCAGTAGTCATGCGGTATGCAGAACAGCATCATCTGGCGCCAAATATCGCCCTGCAACCGCACCCTGATTTGGAAGCGCTGAATTGGGGCGGCTGCCAGACCCACGACCATATTCACACCGACGAAACACTTGCCGTCGGGCTGGCTCTGGGCGGTATTGCCGAGACGGGGACTCTGATATTTCATTCCTCTCCGCAATCGCCAACCTTATTCGCGTTTTTACCGCTGCATCATGTCGTTGCGGTACCGTATAAAAATATCTGGTCCTGGATGGAAGATTATGTCGCCTCGTTTGATGGAAAATCGCCACCGCGCAATGTAAATTTTGTGACAGGCGCCAGCGGCACGACCGATATTGAGGGCGCTTTGGTCCGAGGCGCTCATGGTCCCGGATGGTTGCATATCGTTGTTGTGGGGGCGGCGGCGCAATAATTCGCCTGGACCCACGGGGGGCTTGGCGAATTTATTTCTGATCGGCTCTGGCTTTTCTCATCGAAGCAACTTATCGAGACATCGTGTTTAGGCTGTTTGCGTAAGTGTATCTTCGCTCCACCCTGACGTGCGTTTTTAATAGCCTTGGGGAAGCATTGATGTTTAAGCAGCTTATCACGCCGGTAGGGGATAGCCTCGGCTTGTCCTTTATCGTGGCCGTTTTACCGGTTCTGACCGTTCTGATTATGCTGGGCGTGCTCCGCCGGGCCGCTTGGCAAGCCGCTTTGGTCGGCTTGATTGTTGCCCTTATTATTTCCGTGTTCGTTTGGCAGATGCCGGTCGGTTTGGCTCTGGATTCAGTCGCCAATGGCGCGGTTTTTGCGCTGTGGCCGATCATGTGGATCGTGGTCAACGCCATTCTGCTTTACAATATTACAGTGAGGTCCGGCCATTTTGATGCGTTCCGTGACTGGATTATCGGGCATTTGCCCAATGACCGCCGGGTGGTTCTGATCGTGATGGCGTTCTGTTTCGGCGCCCTGCTTGAAGGCATCGCCGGGTTCGGAACACCTGTTGCCATCGTCAGCGCGCTGCTCATCATGGTGGGCTTCCCGCCGCTTGAAGCGCTGGTTTACTGCCTGATTTTTGACACCGCTCCTGTGGCGTTCGGCGCCCTCGGCGTGCCGGTAACGGTTTTGAGCCAGGTGACGGGTCTGCCGGCTCTGCAGCTTGGCCAGATGATTGGCCGTCAGTTGCCTGAAATGGCGCTGATGTTGCCGTTTTATGTCATGTTCCTCTACGGCGGTAAGCGCTCCCTCAAGGCGCTGTGGCCGCTGTTGCTGGTTGCTGGTGGCAGCTTCGCGTTCATGCAGTTCACCACCTCGAACTTCATTAACTACGCGCTGACCGACGTCCTGGCTTCGTTAGGTTCGTTGATCATCACGGTGACATTCCTGCAATTTTGGCGGCCTGCAAAGGACGAGGAATTTGCGATCCGGCCGGAAGTTTTGGATCATGCCGCCGCCAATGCCAGCCACGTGCCGGCGTGGCAGGGCTGGATGCCTTGGGTCATCGTTTCGGCAGTGGTGATTATTTGGACGGAGTATAAAGTATTTGCCATTGACCAGATGGCGATCCACTGGCCGGCACTTCATAACGCCATTTCAATTACCCTGTATCATGGTAAACCTTATGCAGCGGTTTGGGTTTTCCAGCCGTTGGCAACCGGAACCGCCATTCTGGTCGCGGCGCTGATCACCGCTATCCTCGTTAAAACCTCGGTAACGACATTCTTTCAGTGCGTGGCTCAGACCATTTCCCAGGTTTGGGTGGCCGTGGTGACCGTTATGCTGATTATCGGCCTGGCTTACCTGATGAACTACTCCGGCCTTGCGTTCACACTGGGTGACGGCGTCGCTTCGACCGGCCAGTTCTTTGTGCTGCTCTCGCCGTTCCTCGGATGGATTGCGGTTATGCTCTCGGGCAGTGATACCTCGGGTAATGCCCTATTCGGTAATTTGCAGGTGGTGGCCGCCAAGCAGCTTAACCTGAACCCGATTCTATTCGCCGCCACCAATTCATCGGGCGGCGTCATGGGCAAGATGATCTCGCCGCAGAACATCTCAACCGGGGTGTCAGTCGTGGGCATGGTGGGTCAAGAGGGCAAGGTTTTCGCGCGTACCTTTATCCACTCTGTCATTCTGACATTGATCCTGGCCGTGTTGGTGGTCATCCAGCAATTCGTCATTCCAGGTATTATCCCGATTGTCAGCCCCTGAGATAAAGCGGCACATCTACTGACACATAAAAAAAACCCCACCATTTCGGTGGGGTTTTTTGCATCATGCGACTGTTAGCCAGGTTGGCGATCAAATAATTCAGATAGTTATACAGCACGCAGCATTTTTAACAGAAGGGCTGTTGCACCAATGATTTGTTTTGCACCATACTAGGTTGTATCAATTATTATGGTAACGATTTGTCTTGTCGTTTAGCGTCCTGGGTGGGTCGCGGCCGCAACTGAGATTAGGCAGGGGGGAATATTGTTCAAGCAACTCATTACACCAATTGGGGGCAGCCTTGGCTTGTCTTTCATGGTTGCCATTTTACCAGTGCTGGTGCTGCTCATCATGCTTGGCATATTCCGGCGGGCGGCTTGGCAGGCAGCCTTGGCCGGGCTGATCGTTGCGTTAATCATCGCCGTTGGTCCTTGGCAAATGCCGGTGTCATTGGCCTTGGACTCAGTTGCTAACGGCGCGGTATTCGCCATGTGGCCGGTCATGTGGATCGTGGTAAACGCGATTTTCCTGTATAATATTACGGTTCGCTCCGGCTATTTTGACGCTTTCCGCGACTGGATCATCCAAAATTTACCGAACGACCGCCGGGTGGTGCTGGTGGTGATCGGCTTCTGTTTTGGCTGTTTGCTTGAGGGTGTGGCCGGATTTGGCGTGCCGATCGCGATTGTTAGCTCATTGCTGATCATCGTCGGGTTCGCGCCGCTTGAAGCCTTGGTTTACGCCTTGATCTTCAACTCCGCCCCGGTGGCGTTTGGCGCTCTGGGTGTGCCCATAACGGTGCTCGGCGCCGTGACTGGTCTGCCCGCCAATGAACTGGGCGCCATGGTGGGCCGCCAATTACCCATCATTGCGATTATTCTACCGTTTTACGTGATTGGCTTGTTTGGTGGCTTCAAATCCATCCGCGCCACGTTCCCAGTGCTGCTGGTTGCAGGCATCAGCTTTGCGGGTATGCAGTTTGTGACCGCAAATTTCATCAACTACTCGCTGACCGACGTGCTGGCCTCGCTGGGGTCGCTGATCATCACGATTTTATTCCTGCAGGTCTGGCGCCCGGCCCCTGACCCGATGTTTATGATCAAGGCAGCTACGATGAGTTCTGCCGGGGCGGGATCAAAAATCCCGAGCTGGAAAGGCTGGTTGCCTTGGGTCATCGTCTCGGTCGTCGTTATCGGCTGGACCCAGTTCCAGGTATTTACCGTTGGCGCACAGGCCATTCATTGGCCAGGCTTGGATAACGCGATCTCAATTACATTGAATCACGATAAACCCTACCCTGCTGTGTGGCTGTTTCAGCCGCTTGCAACCGGCACCGCAATTTTGATCGCAGCGTTCATAACCGCCGATATCGTTCGGCTCTCGTCATCCGCCCTGCTGCAATGTGCAGTGCTGACGATCAAGCAAATGTGGCTGGCGGTGGTAACGGTGATGCTGATTGTGGGGTTGGCTTATCTGATGAACTATTCCGGCCTGGCCTACACGCTCGGGCATGGTGTGGCTTCAACGGGACAATTCTTCATATTGCTATCACCGTTCCTCGGCTGGCTGGCGGTTACATTGTCGGGTAGCGTTACATCCGGCAATGCGCTGTTTGGCAATTTGCAGGTTGTGGCGGCCACTCAACTTAACCTGAGCCCAACCTTGTTTGCGGCTACCAACGCTTCCGGCGGCGTATTCGGCAAGTTGATCTCACCACAGAATATCTCAACCGGTGTGTCGGTAACCGGAATGTCGGGACAGGAAGGCAAGGTCTTCGCCCGGACATTCATTCACAGCATTATTCTGACGTTAATGTTGGTGGTGATCGTGATTGTGGAACAATTTGTTGTTCCAGGGGTGATTCCTACACACTAACTTTAATGTCTCCCACAAAAACCCGGCGAGCCTCAGGCTCCGCCGGGTTTTTTGTGCCTGCCGCTGTCGGTGTTAAGTCAAGCCGCCGATGTCTCCCTCGGAGTCGAGGAATATGTCCTCCGCTGCCGGATGGCGCGGCAGACCTGGCATGGTGAGAATTTCGCCGCACAGGACCACGATAAACCCAGCCCCTGCCGCCAGCCGCACCTCGCGCACCGGCAAGGTAAAGCCGGTGGGGGCCCCCTTCAGGGTAGGGTCGGTGGAAAAACTATACTGGGTTTTGGCCATACAAACCGGCAAATGGCCGAAACCGGCCAATTCGAAACCAGCCAATTGGGCAGCTGCCACGGCTTCAAAAGCCACATCCGCCGCTCCGTAAATCTCGGTTGCGACCCGGCGAATTTTATCGGCCAGCGGCATCGCATCGGGGTAGAGCAGTTGAAATGCCGATGTCGGTGCGGCTGTGACACGGCGTACAGCATCCGCGAGGTCCAGTGCGCCCTGCCCGCCCTCAGCCCAATGGTTACAGGCAATCGCCTCAACGCCAACTGATGCGCAGGCATCCATAATGGCTTGCAATTCGGCTGCGGTATCGGTGGTAAAACGGTTAATGGCGACCAGCACAGGCAGGCCAAATTTCTGACAGTTCCTGACATGGCGCATCAGGTTACTGCATCCAGCCACGACGGCGGCGACATTCTCCTGCCCGACCTGCTTGAGCGCCACGCCGCCGTGCATTTTCAGCGCCCGCACAGTGGCCACCACCACAGCGGCGGCTGGCGCCAGCCCGGCTTTGCGACATTTGATGTTGAGGAATTTTTCGGCACCGAGGTCGGCACCAAACCCGGCTTCAGTGACAACGTAATCAGCCAAACCGAGCGCGGTTTCAGTGGCCAGGACCGAATTGCAGCCATGGGCGATGTTGGCGAACGGCCCGCCATGAATGAAGGCGGGGGTGCCTTCCAGCGTTTGAACCAAATTCGGCGCCAGGGCATCCTTTAATAAAGCGGCCATGGCACCGGCCACACCTAATTGACCAGCCCGCACCAGATTTTTATGCGTATCTCGGCCAATCACAATATCCGCTAAACGATCGGCAAGGTCCTGCAGGGAGTGCGCCAGACAGAAGATCGCCATGACTTCGCTGGCGACGGTGATGTCGAAGCCGGTTTCGCGCGGATAGCCGTTGGCGGGACCGCCGAGCCCAGTGATGATTTTGCGGAGCGAGCGATCGTTCAAATCCACCACCCGCCGCCAGGTGACGCGGCGAGGGTCTAACTCGAGCTTATTGCCCCAGAAAATATGATTATCGATCAGGGCAGCCAGCAGATTATGCGCGGCACTGATGGCGTGAAGGTCGCCCGTGAAATGCAGGTTGATGTCTTCCATGGGGGCGACTTGGGCATGGCCGCCGCCCGTGGCGCCCCCCTTGGAGCCGAAGCAGGGGCCAAGACTTGGCTCACGTAAACATATGGCGGTTTTAACGCCCCGCTGGCGCAGCGCGTCACCAAGCCCGATGGTGGTGGTGGTTTTGCCTTCCCCCGCCGGCGTGGGACTAATGGCAGTGACCAGAATAAGGTTTCCGCGCGTCTGATTTGCCGCCACCTGGGCGGTAAACGGCAATGAAATTTTGCCTTTGAATGGCCCGTAACGGAATAGCGCCTCCGGCGGGATGGCAAGGTCGGCTGCTACCTCCTGGATAGGCCGCAATTGGATCGCCTGGGCGATGGCAATGTCACTGGTGGGGTCGATGGCGCGGGGTACATTCATGAGTGTGGCGTAGCGCGGGCGAATGGTCTGTTCAATCCGGGATTTATGCCTGTCTCCATTGCCGGGGCGGTTTTTATTGCTCGCGTTGCGCCTTTGCCGGAAGAGATTTACTTACCTAAGCTTTCTAAGCGCGGCGCTAACGGCTAAAATTACGGCTATTTTTTAAAACATTAACTCCCACCGGGTATGACGGCGGCGCGGCCTGAGCCTATAACCGCGCAGCCGGGTATTTGGCCGGATTGGGACGGACGCAGGAAATAGGAATAAAATATGACTGAGCGATTACGGCGCCACCGGCGGACCAAAATTATTGCGACCCTTGGCCCAGCAAGCTCGACCCTTGAGATGATGGCACAGTTGTTTCTGGCGGGGGCTGATGTATTCCGGCTGAATTTCTCGCACGGCACCCATGCCGATCACGCGTCCCGCATCGAGATGATCCGGGCGCTGGAGAAAAAATACAGCCGCCCGATTGGGATTCTCGCCGACGTGCAGGGACCAAAATTGCGGGTTGGGCAGTTTCAATCAGGTCGCGTGCAGTTGCAGGCGGGACAGAGTTTTACGCTGGATATGAACCCCGCCCCTGGCGATACGCGCCGGGTTTGTCTGCCGCACCCTGAAATTATGGAGGCTGCATCGGTTGGTGCCACCTTGTTGCTCGATGATGGCAAGCTGCGGTTGCGGGTGGTGCGCAAAATGGCGGATCATCTAATTACTGAGATTATGAACGGCGGCGTGCTTTCAGACCGTAAAGGTGTGAATATCCCGGATGTGGTGCTGCCGATTCCAGCGCTGACCAAAAAGGACCTGAGCGATCTGGAGTTCGTGCTGCCGCTGGGGATTGATTACATCGGCTTATCGTTTGTGCAGCGGGCTGAGGACGTGGCGCAAGCCAAGGCACTGGCGGATGGGCGGGCGCTGGTGATGACCAAGCTTGAAAAGCCGCAGGCCTTGGATAATCTTGATGAAATTCTGGCACTCTCGGATGCGGTGATGGTGGCGCGTGGTGATTTGGGCGTGGAATTGCCGCCCGAGGACGTGCCTCTGGCGCAAAAACGCATCATCCGGGCCGCGCAGCTGCGAGGCCTGCCGGTAGTAGTGGCCACCCAGATGCTTGAGAGCATGATCACTGCCCCTGCGCCCACCCGGGCCGAAGCATCAGACGTGGCGTCGGCGGTGTTTGACGGCGCCGATGCGGTGATGCTGTCTGCCGAGTCGGCTGCCGGGCAATATCCGAGGGAGTCCGTGAATATGATGGACCGGATTATTACCCGGGTGGAGCGCGATGAGGATTGGCGGCGCGGCATTGATGCCAAGCGCCCTGAACCCGAGAAATCATCGGCTGACGCGATTGCTGCTGCCGCTTGTCAGGTGGCACATACCATCGGGGCTAAGGCAATTGTGGCGCTAACCGCTTCAGGGTCCACGGCGCTCCGGGTGGCGCGGGACCGGCCCGATTGTCCGGTGATCGGGCTCACCACCAGCATGACTGTGGCACGCCGGATGGCGGCGGTTTGGGGTGTTCATGCCTCGCTCACCAAGGAAGTGCATTCCATGACTGAGGCCACGGCCAATGCGGTTCACATGGCGCGGCTAGAAGGCTTCGCTAAAAAAGGCGATGAGATTGTGGTGGTTGCCGGCGTGCCATTTGGCCAGCCCGGCACCACCAATGCGCTGCGGGTGGCGCGGGTTTAAGAACTTAAGTCCCGCAGAAAGTATGTAACACTCGCTCGCTTTGTTCAGGCGGCGTGGTGTAGTGGGCGAAGTTCGGCTGGTCTTGGTAGGGATTCGCCAAGACTGTGAGAAGTTCATCGAACAAAGTGAAGTCGGCGTGTTGAACCGCGGCTTGCAAAGCTTGCTCGACCCGGTGGTTGCGCGGAATGAAGGCCGGGTTGACCGCCTGCATTTTGGCGGAGCGCTCTTCGGGGGTATGCGTCTCGTGGTTGAGACGGGTGCGCCAGCCTTGCGCCCAATGATCAAAGGCGGTGGGGTCAATGAATTGCGATCTTGCGTCGTCGTTCAGATGCCGGAAGGTCAGCGTGAAATCGGCCTGGTTTTTGTGCATAATATCCAGCAGGTCGTTCATCAGAGCCTCATCGCCGTCTTCCGCGGTGAACAGCCCCAGTTTGGCGCGCGCGGTTTCCAGCCAGAAGGCTGCGTAGCGCGCCTGGAACCCCTCGATCACCTCGGTACCAAGGGCAACGGCGGCCTCCTGGTTATCATCTAGCAACGGTAAAATGGTTTCCGCGAAACGGGCGAGATTCCAGTTGGCGAGGCGGGGCTGGTTCGCATAAGCGTAGCGGCCATAATAATCGATTGAGCTAAAGACGGTGGCGGGGTCGTAGGCATCCATGAAGGCGCAAGGGCCGAAGTCGATAGTCTGCCCGGCGATCGCCATATTGTCGGTGTTCATGACCCCGTGGATGAAGCCGACGCGGAGCCAGTGCGCGATAAGTTCTGCCTGTGCGTGCGCCACCATTTGCAGCAAAGCGAAATACGGGCGCTTGGCGTTTTTAGCCTGTGGATAGTGCCGATTGATGACGTAATCGGCCAGTTGCCGGAGAGACGATACATCACCGCGGGCGGCAAAATACTGAAATGTGCCAACCCGCACATGACTGGCCGCCACTCTTGTGAAGACGGCGCCAGGAACCAAGCCTTCCTCGCGTAAAATTTGCTCGCCCGTGGTGACGGCGGCTAAAGCGCGGGTGGTGGGGATGCCGAGCGCGTTCATCGCCTCGCTGATGAGATATTCGCGTAATACGGGGCCCAGGGCGGCGCGGCCATCGCCCCGGCGTGAGAACGGCGTGCGGCCCGCGCCTTTAAGCTGGATGTCACGGCGCTGGCCGTGTGTGTCGATCATCTCGCCCAGCAAAATGGCCCGGCCATCGCCCAGTTGCGGCACGAAACCGCCGAATTGGTGGCCGGCATACGCCATAGCCAGTGGCTCGGCCCCTGCGGGGATCAGGTTGCCAGCGAAAATTGCCGCGCGCTGTTGAGGTGGCGGCGTTAAACCCAGCTCGGCCGCAAGGGCTTCATTGAACTTAATGAGACGAGGTTCTGTCACTTTAGCAGGTACGGCATGCGCATAAAACGCCGCGGGCAACCGCGCGTAGCTGTTGGAAAACGACCCAATGTTTGGGGACAGATCTTCAGAGAGCGGGTAATCGGCCATCACACAGATATAAGGTTCACTGTGCCAGGTTGATAGAGTGCCGGCGCGGTTGCGTCGGCGCGGGCGGAAATTGTACCCACGATGCATGGATATGCATCAGGCCGATTCGTTTGCCGCCGACCCTGATAGAGTTCTGCACAGCGTATTCGGCCTGCCAGGATTCAGGGGCGAGCAGCAGGCGGTTATCTCGCATGTGATGAACGGTGGCGATGCGATCGTGTTGATGCCGACTGGCGGCGGTAAGTCGCTTTGTTACCAGTTGCCCTCATTATGCCGCCCTGGGGTGGGGGTGGTGGTCTCGCCGTTAATCGCGCTGATGCGCAACCAGGTGGCGGCGATGCGCCAGTTGGGCGTGAAAGCGGCGGCGATCAATTCCAGCATGACACCAGCCGAACGCACTCAGGTGCGGGCGGATTTGCGGGCCGGAACGCTGGATATGCTGTATGTGGCGCCGGAGCGGCTAATGCAGCCGGATTTTTTAGAGATGCTGGACGAGGCCAGAATTGCGCTGTTTGCCATCGATGAGGCACATTGCGTTAGCCAATGGGGGCATGATTTCCGGCCGGAATATTTACAACTGGCGGCACTAGGGCGGCTGTTTCCGGGTGTGCCCAGGATTGCGCTGACCGCCACGGCGGATATGCAGTCACGCGAGGAAATTCGGCGGCGGCTGAACCTTGATGACGCGCGGCTGTTTCTGGCAAGCTTCGACCGGCCTAATATTCGCTACGCGGTAGTGCCGAAAGCCGCGCCTTTGAAGCAACTACTGACGTTTTTGAAAGCCCATGAGGGAGAGAGCGGGATCGTTTATTGCCTGAGCCGCAACACAGTGGATGAAACCGCTGCAGCGCTGAAGGCCGCGGGGATTAACGCCCTGCCCTATCATGCCAGGCTCGACCCGGCGGTACGCTCGCGCCATCAGGATGCGTTTCTCGCCGAGGAAGGTTTGGTGCTGGTGGCGACCATCGCGTTTGGGATGGGGATTGATAAGCCTGATGTGCGGTTTGTGGTGCATCTGGATTTGCCGGGCAGTTTGGAGGCGTTTTACCAGGAGACCGGACGGGCAGGACGCGATGGCATGCCAGCTGAAACCCTGTTGCTTTATGGCACGCAGGACATCGTGTTCCGGCGCAATATGATCGACCAAAGCGGCTCGCCAGATGACATCAAACGGGTGGAGCGCAGCAAGCTCGACGCGCTGCTGGGGATTTGCGAAACCGCTTCGTGCCGCCGCCAGGCGATATTGGCGCATTTCGGTGAAACCATGGCGCAGGGTTGCAGAAATTGCGATACCTGTCTGAACCCCGCTGAGACCTGGGATGCCACGACCGCTTGCCGCAAGGCGCTCTCCGCCATGCTGCGCACCGGCCAGCGCTTCGGCAGCGGGCATCTGGTGGATGTGTTGCTGGGGGTGAAAACCGAAAAGATTTTGAAGTTCAACCACGACCAGTTACCGACGTTTGGCGTAGGAACCGAATTGGACCGTAAAGGCTGGGGGTCGGTGTTTCGGCAGATGATCGTGCGCGGGTTGATTGAGGTTGACCATGATCAGTTCGGCGCCCTACGGCTCACCGCGTTGGCCGAGCCGGTGCTTAAAGCTGTTGAGACGGTGAATTTCCGGCGTGAGCGCACACCCACTTCATCTGCTACGGTGATGAAAACCAAGACTGCCCGGACCGAATTGACCGGCAATGCTGCGGCGCTGTTTGAGGCGTTGCGCGCCGAGCGTTCGCGACTGGCAAAGGAGCAAAATGTCCCGGCCTATGTCATTTTCCACGACGCCACGCTCGCCGCTGTCGCTACCTTACGACCGCGCAGCTTAAGCGCGCTGGGCGAAATTCCCGGAATGGGCACGACCAAGATTGAGCGTTACGGCGCGACCGTGATTGCCGTGGTACAGGCAGCGCCGTGACACCAGCCTACTGAAACGCCATCCCGGTGGCGGGGTCGACGAACACCAGCTCATCCACAACGTCCTTCACCCCAGGCGCGTTCTCGGCGATCACGTTCACCGCCTGCTTCTCGGCATCGCTCATGATAATGCCCTTGAGATAAACAATGCTGTCTTTCACCTCGATATGGATTCCAGCCTTTGGGGTCCAGTTCTCATGCTCAAGGCTGGCTTTGATATGCTCGGCTATTTCAACATCCGACGGCTTGTTGGCTTGGATTTCAATCAGCTTGCGAACCAGTACGCGCAGCAGATCGGTGCGGCTGATAACGCCGACCAATGCGTGGTCATCCACCACCGGTAACCGTTTGATATGCTTGTTGACCATCAAGGTTGCCGCTTCGGTCAGGCTGGTTTGCGGCGTCACGAAAATCGGGTCTGGGGTCATCACCTCGGAGACATGACGGCCATGGGTTTTCACATAGTCGGCGGCCAAACTATCGGGTAGAAAAAAGGTCTTAAGCCAGCCCGCCTGGTGACCGGCGGTTCCAAGTTCGGTGCGGCGCAACAAATCACCCTCAGTCACCACACCAACCAATTTACCCGTACCGTCAACAACCGGTAACCCACTGACATGCTGATCCAGCATGATGCGCGCAGCGTCGGCAAGGCTTGTACCGGGCTGGACCGAAATACATTTTGTAGTCATCAGATCAGAGACGATCATGTCATCCTCCTTCGTTCAAGGCATATATGATGGCAGAGCTATGCCCATACCACCTTGATAAGCGTCAAACCCAAAGAAAGATTTATCGGCCTTCAGCCGATCAGCATCGAGCGCATCTGGGAGACCGCCGAGCGCAAAACCGGCAGAAAATCATTGCGCATCTTCTCTTTTGGCGTCCGATCAGCTTCGGAGCTGATATGGGCTGCTGCGATAACGCGGCCGGACTGGTCCCGGACCGGCACCGCTACGGCTCGCAGATTATGCTCCAGTTCGCCATCGATCAGGCAAAATTCACGGCGCCGAACCTGGTCAAGCAAGGCACGCAGGGATGCCTCGTCTGTGATCGTCTCGTGCGTGAATTTTTTCAGGGTGACCCGATTGAAATAGGCGTCGAGCTGGTCCGGTTCGAGATGCGCGAGCAACACCCGGCCCATGGAGGTGCAATAAGCCGGCAAGTTCTGGCCGACATCTCGATGAACCGAGGCCGCCCGCTTGCGGGTGGAACGGGCAACATAGATGACCTCATCGCCCGTAAGGACAGAGACCGAACAAGACTCCCCGACCGCCTCGCTCACCTGCTCAATGAAGGGCTGTGCGACGCGCGGCAGCGGGTTCGATGAGAAATAGGATTGTGAAAGCGTAAGTACCTGGGGAGTTAAGCGGTAGTATTTACCATTGGTATCGATATAGCCGAGCGCGGTGAGGGTTATCAGGCAACGCCGCACTGTGGCCCGAGGCAGCCCGACCAGCTTGGCAATTTCAGCCATGGTGAGTTGGTTGCGCTGGCCGGCGAAGGCCCGCATTACAGCCAAGCCACGCGCCAGGGCTGCAATGTAGTTGTTATCCGCCGCCGGGTCCAACGGCCCGTCAGCGGCCTGGAGTTCAGGCGATGCTATTTTAACGATTTTACGGCTCACCATATGACTTTAAAGACCTTTTATCACAATATCCCTGACAATCAGGGGCACCCGAGAGAGGAACTTTCATTGCCTATTCCCCGCCTATCACGCAATCATAGCCATACAGGGAAATTAACCCAATACGCGAAAACTTATAACTTCGCCTAAATCCATGCGCCGCAGCAAAAGCCGTAACCAGTTAAATTTTAACGGAATCAGGCTTTAAGCACTGATTTCCACTGATCAATCATAGCTTTTTGCTGATCGATCATCGTCTTGACGCCACGATAATCGAGTGGGAACAGGCTGGTGCCGGCTGCCTTAGCCCAATTTTTTACCTCCGGCACTGAAGCTGTGCCGATCAGAGCGTCCGACAGGGCCTGCAAAATCGGCTGCGGTAGGTTGGGCGGGGCAACAACCGGGCGCCACTGATAAATCTCGGATAGGGTTGGCGCCCCGACGGACATGGCGTCATCGATCCCGGCGATACCACTATTGGGTTGAAACGAGAAAATTATACGGATAAGGCCGGTTTTAGCCATTGATTGCAGGGTAGGAAGGGAATGCACGGTAGCATCGACATCGCCGCGCGCCACCGCCACCATGGTGGGGGCCGAACCGGTATAGCCCGTGACGATTCTGAATTTGATGCCCAGGGATGCCGAAAATATCCGCGTGGCAAAATTATCAGTGGAGCCAACGCCCGTTGATGAGAAACTAATGGGCCGGGTTGCCGAAATTTTCTGCATGTCGGCAATATTTTTGATCGGGCTGTCCTTGGAAACCGCCAGCCCATAGCCTTCGCGCCCGAGATTGGCCACCCAGGTCAAGCTATCGAGGTTGGTCTTGGGGGGCTTTTTACCGAACTTGGCCGTGAGAATTCCCGGCACGTTCAACATGCCGATAAAATATCCATCGGGCGGCGCATTCTGAATTTTAAAGGCGGCTGCCTGGCCACCGGCACCCGGAATTGGCAGCGGTTCAACATTCACTTTATGCGGCAAATATTGCGGCATGTATTCTGCGAATTTGCGTATATAGGCATCGAAACTGCCGCCACCGCTATCAGGCACTACAAAGCTAATGGTTTTGTCTGGGAAGGTATCCGCCGCGGCAAAATGTGGCCGCAAGCACGAGCCAGCAGCGATGGCGGAGCCAGCTTGCAAGAGATGGCGGCGCGAAATCTGCGAAGTTTTTGACATGGACATTACCTTTTGTTCTGTAAACTACGTTAAATAAACGCGGCTTTGACACGGGCTTTGGTAAGGGGTGCCTGACGGAAACGGATACCTGTGGCGTTGAACACCGCGTTGGCGATGGCTGAGGCTACCGGGCGCGATGAAGGTTCGCCGGCACCCAGTGGCAACTCATCCTTATGGTTGATCAACGTTATATCGATGCTTTCCGGTGCGTCCTTGATATCGAGAATCGGATAGCTCAACCAATCGACACTGGTGACCATGTGCTGGTTGAAGGCCACTTCCTCAAACAAAGCGCGGCTGGTGGCATGCACAATGTTACCTTCGATAACGCGCCGTAATGTATCGGGGTTAACGATCAACCCGCAATCATGGGCGACAAACCAATGCCGCGGCCAGACCCGGCCAGTGTGGCGGTCCACTTCAACATCCACGATCACCGCAACCCGGGTTTCCTTACGGCGCGCGAATGCCATGCCACGGCCCTTGAGCAAAGCGCCCTGCGGCTGGCCTGGATGCCCAACCTGAGGCTGCCAGTTTGCCGCTTTGGCGGCGGCTTCAATGACCATTGTTCCACGTTTGTCATTGAGATATTTGAGCCGGAAGGCCACGGGATCGGTATTTGTTGCGAGCGCCATTTCATCAACGAAACATTCGCTGGCGAAGTTTATTTGCGGGCCTATAGGGTCACGCAGGTGCGATGTGCGCAACGGGGAGGCCCGGTCAAGTAAGGTTGGAACAACCTCCCAATCGAGTTGGTGAACTCCAAAATCATAGGTTTCACCGGGCACGTCGAACAATTGTTTGGAACTGACCGGCATACCCATAAACTGGCCGGCCAGGCTTTGCGCCGGGTCGTCCGGGTGAGAGGCGATGTTTTCACGCGAGAAGCCGATACTGCGATAGTGATAGGCCACCACATTACCTTTGGCATCGATGCCCGCTGCGGCTTGGTGCACCGAGGCTGGACCTTTGGGGTCCCAGGCGGTGGCGTCAACCCGCATGTACTGCAGGCGCACGGGCTTACCGACAGCTTTGGAAAGCACTGCCGCGTCCATTGCGGAATCGCCGCCGTCATTGCGGCCGTAGGAGCCTGGTCCGCGCAGCCAGATAGCATGAACTTTCGCTGCAGGCATGCCAAGCAACTTGGCCACACCATCGCGCACGTAATGCGGCTTCTGATCGCCGGTCCAGATGGTAGCGTGATCGGCCTGCACATCAACGATCGTACAGGCTGGCCCCATGCTGGCATGCGACTGGAAGGGCCAAAAATAGGTTGCCTCAATGGTATTGGCGGCGGTTGCCATGGTGGCTTTGACATCGCCTGTTGGCTTGGGACCGCCCTTGCCGGCTGGTTTGGCGGCTTGGATGGCTTTGTAAATATCAGCCTGCGACGGAAACGCCGGGGTCGGCGCGGACCAGTCGATCTTCAGTAGTTTTGCCGCTTTGACGGCTGTCCATTCCTTTGGGGCTACCACACCCACTAAATTATTATGCACAACCAACTGGACATCGGGCAGGTGCTGCACCGATTCAGGGTGCACCTTCACGACTGTAGCACCGGCAACTGGTGGACGGACCATGCGGCCATGCAGCATTCCGGGCACGCGCACATCGGTATTAAAAACCTCGTTGCCAAATAATTTATTAGCAATATCGGCCCGCGGAATGGATTTGCCAACAACCTGATAATCGGCGTGCTTCTTTAGCGGTGCGGTACCCTGAACCAGAAGTTCATTTCCAATTTTGTGATTCCAGGTGAGTTCATAGTCGAAATATCGTCCTCCGATTAAATCACCGTAGGAGACTGCTTTGGCGGGGTCGCCCGACACCGAAACGATGCCATGTTGGACGGCAAGATTTTCAACGGAGACACCGAGCTTCGCGGATGCCATGGCCAGCAACTCGGCGCGCGCCTGCGCCGCCGCGTTACGAACCGAGACCCCGCCCCGTTCGAGGCCAGTGCTGCCGCTGGCGCCGCCCTGATTGACAGTCAAGGCAGTATCACCCATCACCACGCTGACCTGATTGAAATCTACGTCTAGTTCATCAGCAATAATCTGAGCGATCGCCACCTGGATTCCGAGCCCGACATCGACCTTGCCGAAATAGCCGATCACAGAATTATCGCGCTTCACGGCGATCCAGGAGTCAAGTTCCGGCGGCGTCAAGGCAGGCTTGGTAGCACTGCCTGTACTGATTGCCGTTGTGGTTTCAGATGATGAACATGACGTGGTAGCAAACGAGACAAATAGCGCACCGCCCGCACACAAAGCCCGCCGGCGCGATAGCATGAGTTGGTTGAACGCGAACATTATGCTGCCTCCATCAAGCGCTTGACTGCGCGAATAATAGACATATGCGAACCGCACCGGCATTTCAGACCGGAGAATGCTTGCCGAATTTCAGCATCGGTAGCGCGCGGCTTGTCGCGCACCAGCGCCACCGCCGTCATTACCCAGCCATTCATACAGTAGCCGCAGAAGAAAGCTTGTTCATCGATAAGGGCTTGCTGCACCGGGTGCGGATGTTCGGGCGAACCGAGACCAGCCAATGTTGTTATTTTGGTATCGTTCGCAGCCGTTGCGGGCAATACACACGAGCGCATAGGTGTGCCGTTGACTAACACCGTGCAGGCGCCGCACTGCGACAGGCCACAACCAAAATGCGGATTATTCAGCCCAAGTTCATCACGCAGCAAGTAAAGCAATGGTGTTGTTGGATCGGCCAAGTCGAGATCAAACGGCTTGCCGTCAACTTTTAGGTTTATATGCTTGCTCATGACTTGTCCTTTGACAACAGATTAAAAATAATCAGCGATATAGCCAGTAAACACTTCCAAATTGAGAACATAACTGAACAGAAACCAGGTAAGGCCGAGAGCCGTAGCTGCGAGTAATGTTGACGATATAAACGACATTCGCGACACGAACTTCAAAAATAAAACGAGAAAAAACGGAATCGCAAAATAAAATCCGGTGATGAATACCAAGGCAACAAATGCGCCGGTCATACCGAAAATTTTAGAGGTGATTTTCCAATCGAGTGGAAAATCATCATGGACAATGAGGCTGTGATTCTCTCGGGCTTTGGCACTGGGAAGAAGTGCAAATAAAAAAACAATGAAGGAAAGACCCAGCAAAACACTGCCATATAGTTCAGGGGCTTCGGCTGAGGTATTGTCACCGAAAGTGCTCGCTTGGGTTAAATAGCCGATAGCTAAAACTGCTAAAACCATCGGCGGGACCAGCCGCTTTGGGTTCCAGTGCAGCTTGCTCCTTAGGTCCATACTTTCCTCCTCTTTCAACTGACTGAACCAATTTTAAGTCCAGACGTTGTATTTTTTAGTATCCCGGAGCGTTTTCGAGTTGGTCGAACCAGTTAAAGCCCATGTCCTTCACAATCCGGTTGCTCATGACAATAAAGCGCGCCTCGTTCTCGCCGTCATTAAAATGTTGGTGCTCAGTGAACGGCGGGATATAGATGAAATCACCGCGCTCCCAGGTGAATTTTTTGGGCTCTGCTTTCCATGACCATTCAAACTGATCCTTGCAGTCAAAATCCAGGTCCCAATGTAAATCATAGCCAGCGCCTTCGACAACGAATACAACTTCCTCCCACATATGGCGATGTTTGCCAGAGCGCTCACCTGATTTGAGGAACTGCATGTAAGCCTCCACGCAACATTCCTTGGTATTGAGATTGCGATGCACCAGATGCTTGATCAGTCCATCCGCTGAGTGTTCGATCGGCATATCCTCGGCATGCACAACATCCGGACGGGTGACATATTCGGCACGAAACATTTTTGAAGCAGCAATTTCCACGGCGCGGAAGTCAACTTCGGCAGCGTGCAGATGGGCAAAGTCTTTTTCGTTTAACACCGACATATTCGACTCCAATTTCAATGTTTCCGACCGCAATTAAAGGTCTGACGGCGGACGGAAGTCCTCATTTCCGGTACTCGGTGGGAAGGAAACGATTTTTTGAAAAATAAGATGCATAAAGTGGAACAGCGGCTTGGCCTTGAATACCAACAGCACGGCGCGGTTGTCTGGGTCATCGTTAAAATGTTGATGTACGCAGCCATTTTCCACGATCATGACATCGCCGGCCTGCCAGTCAATGCGGCGGCCGTCATGCACGTCATGACCACGGCCTTCGAGAACATAGAATACAGCGCTGTTCAGATGTCCATGCTTTTGGCCGTAAGCGCCTGGCGCGTATGCTTCGATGTGAGTTTCGATGGATTGCGTGACGCTGGCATGTTGTGGGCTTATGATGTGCTTGCCATACAAACCAGGGCCGCCCTTCCAGGCTTCATCGCGTGACTTATAGACGCGTGGCTGGTCAACAAGTTGCTCATATAAATTGCTGTAGGTACCCTTAAGGGCACGAACGAACACGCGTTCTTTGGCCCAACGGTCCCATTTGGCACCATCGCCTGGGGGTAGGTTATGGCCTTCGTGGGCGTGCGGATGATCGTGGTCGTGCGCGTGATCGTGAGCGGCGGTTTCAGGAGAGTTATTTGCCGTATTCCTGTCGTAAAGGCCGGTCACTTACATACACTCCCAAAATGAAATTTAGTTTTATGCGAAATTAGATACAAACCAACTGGCAAGCCGCAACTCGACCCGCCAGTTGGGTAGAAACCGATAAGTGCTTAGAAAACGAACTGCATGCGCGCTGCGACGATGCTTGGATCGTATCCGTCGTATGCACCACCGACAATTTTTAGAACCTTAATGTAGTCAAGATCGACACGGGTGTACGATGTCGGGAACCAGTTAAGCGCGATTGTAACGTTGGTTTCGCGCCCGCCCCGTACACCATGATGAACATCGTTCAGATTGGCCGAGTCAACACGGGCCGCAACCTGGAACGCGCCCCAGCCGCCATCAGTGACTGGATGCAAAGGCTTGATACCAACGAAGGCACCGTTTTTATCGCTGAAAGGCCGGGTTTCGCCTGTCAGGATATAATCGCCTTGGACAGCCCAGCCAGAGAATTTGGCTTGTGCCTGCTCAACAGCCAAAGCCATGCCCGTGTTAGAGTGGTCCATTGAATTTTCCATATAATAATTGGCGCGGAAAGAGGCTGGACCATATTTGACAACAAGTGATGGCGAATAAACAAAGTTGCTTCGTACATCTGAAAGAGGTGGCGTCGAAATCAAATCTGCGCCATAGAAATGTGCTTCAGGCACGGTCTTGAAGGATGTACCCGGGCTGGCACCGCCACCAAAACGATTATACAGAAATGAATTTCCAAGATGAACGACAACATTGCCGGTGTTAATTAAATTAACGCCAATTTGACCCGACAAGGCCAAGGTACCAGACCCAGAACCTGCTGCATTACGACCATCGGTTAAGCTATACCAAACATTCCAGTACTTGGAAAATTCACGACCGGAAACACCGAGTTGGCGACCCGGACGAAACGCACTTGTATCAAGACTATTTTCCATGAACGTACTGTAGTTCGACGGGGTATGCTGACCAAAGGCTACGAACTGATTGCCAACCAGGAATTCATTGCCAACCTTGCCATATTTTCTATGATAGCCGAAATATGCATCGGTAATACCATCAGCCGGAGCCGTGCCAAGGAAGTCATATTGAAGTTTATAGATCCAGTATTTATCATATTGACCTTCAATGCCCAAGCGTACCCGGCGAAAGCTCTCATTAAGTGACGTACCTTTGCCATTCAGAGACGCAGCAGGACCATTTTTTGGCGATGCGCCAGGAACCTGCCGCATCGTTAGGTCGCCCTGTAATCGGCCGATGATTTTAAACGAACTTTTCCCATCGTCTGACACAAAATCCGGCAACACGTTACCTTTGGAAACCGCACCCCAATTACCAACCTTTGGCTTAGATGAACCCAGCTTCTTCACCGCGATTGCGTTATCAGAAACCTGTGCCGTGACCGCACTTTGCTGATTGCTCAACGCGTTGATCTGCGCTTGTAATTCATTGATCTCAGCTTGCAGCTGAGCGGTGGTAGCGGTAGCATGAGCAAAGCTTGGCCGCACCGTTAACATAGTCACCGCCGCGAGGGCGATTAGCGAGACGCGACTAAAAGATTTGTTTTTAGACATTTAGAAAAGCCTCCTTAAGTTTCATTTTAATTATTAACGAGTTCGGAACGTAAAATGATGACGATCAGATAACGGTGCGCCATTTATCAACCAGAGCTTTTTGGGTCTTAATCATATCGAGAGTTTCATCGTGGGCCAGCGGATGAAGGGTTGTATGAATTTTTTTAGCCCAGGCCGAAGCATCTGGGGATTTAGCAACCGAAACCAAGGCCGTTGATAGATTGGTCAATATCGCCGGCGGAAGACCGGGAGGGGCTACAACAGGCCGCCACTGAAATATCTTTCCTAAATCCGGCTTATTGATGCTCGTTGCATCTTCAACACCCGGCAGCGGTGATTTTTCCTGGAAGACAAATATAATCCGAACCAAACCTGATTTTTGTAATTTTTCCAACGTCGTTAGAGAATGAACGACAACATCGACATCGCCGCGCGCCACAGCAACCGCAGAGCTCATGGAACCCTTGTAGCCCGAAACAATGTTGATTTTGAGGCCCAGGGATGCAGCAAGGACTTTCGTTGCGAAGTAATCCGTGGAGCCGGCACCAGTTGATGAAAAGCCAACAGACCGTTGTGCTGATAGCGCCTGCAGGCCAGCAAGGTCTTTAATGTTACCCTTGGCGCTTACAGCAACACCGTAGGAGTCGCGGCCCAAATTGGCGATCCAGCTCATTTTCATCAAATCGAGACCACCGCCAGACTTTTGCAAGAAAAGTCCCGGTACGTTTGCCAAACTGATGTTGTAGCCGTCGGGAGCGTCATGGCTTAAATTGAATATCGCCTCACGGCCTGCGGCACCCGGCATGTTTATCGGCTCAATATTTATCTTATTGCCGTAGAAACCCGCCATCAACTCTGAAAATTTACGACCGTAAGCGTCGAACCCACCGCCTGGACCATAGGGGATTATGAAGTTGATCGTCTGGCTAGGATAACTAGCCGCCTGGGCTGAACGGATGCCCATGGTTGCCGCCGCGCCAAACGCAGCTACCATCGGAAATAGGGAACGGCGCTTCATAACACTATTAGACATTAAATATCCTTCCCAAGACGTTCGTTAAGCGAACTTTTGTTCCATAAAAATTAGAACGTGTGAGGCGATCTGTCAACGCTTTCGTGACAGAATTTTGACCACCATCAAGTTGGTTTTAAGTGTTGTAGAAATGCCACGAATTGCAAACAGGTCCTGGCAATGACCAGCATAATGAAGTTTTGCAATGCAACATAAATTCTTTTTCCAACGTCGTGGGCGATGTAAATGTGCAACCGCGTGCAAAACCGCCTAGAGAAGCGATATCGCTAAAGAGATACCTGCGCCCGCGGCCAGAATAATCATTGGATTCATCTCGGTGATTGCGAGGACCACCGTGGCGAACAGCGTGATGGCCCAAGCTAGAAAATGGTGCTCGGTGGCCTCAATCAGCACCATCGCACTTGCAAAAATCAAACCGATTGCGATCGGCCCAAGGGTATTTTCAATGACCTTGATAGACTTAGAGTGCCGGGTACGATGCCAGAGACAAGATAGAATGAATACAAGTAGCGAGGACGGTACGAACATGGCGAGTGCCCCGATGAACGCACCTGGTAAGCCTGCTACTTTTTGGCCAATCAAAAGGACGATTGTGCTGCCTGGCCCGGGTGTGGCCCGCGTGATGGCGAACAGGTCGAGAAATTCGCGGGCGGTAAGCCAGTGGTATTGGTCCACCACCACCCGCTGCATGTCTGGAATCAGGGCGTTGCCGCCCCCGATAGCCAGTAATGATAGGCCACCAAAAACCTTGATCAGCGCTGTGAGCTGAAGGATCATGGCTGACAGATTTCGACCAATAGATTAAGGGGGACCGAAACAACCAGCACGTACAACAACGGAAAATGACAAATGCCCACAGCAACTGACACCAGGACGATGACGGCTAATTGTCGGAACTTATGAATATTTTTACGAGTGAGGCGGATCGCGTTGGCGAGATTCATGCCAATAGCAACGGCGCCTACCCCCCCCAGCAGAATTTCAAGTCCTGGAACTTGATTATAGGTGAAATACAAAGCGCCCAGAGCGAGGCATAGGAGCGTGGGAAACGCCATCATGCCGGCAAAGCCTGCCAATGCTCCCAAGGTGCCGCCCAGCACGCTGCCTAAAAAAACTGACATATTCAATGGATTTGGGCCGGGGGTGATCTGACAAATGGCCAGCGATGCCAGGAATTGTTTGTCGGTCAGCCAACCGCGTTTGATAACAACTTCGCGGCGCAACCATGCGGTGGTGCCCCCGCCGAAGCTTTGCGACCCAATAAGGAAAAAGCAACCAAATATTGCGCTGAGACGAGGCCGAACGAGAGGCTCCTCTGGAACCGTGCTCGCCGCTGCAGTCTTTATGTCGCTCATGCTCCAAGAGCGTGCAACAAACCTGGCAGGTAATCTGCTTGCGAGACCACTGCGAGCGTTTGGGTCCAGGGCCGAACGCTGCGTAGGGCGCTGGATAAAGCGGCAACCTGATTGGCATTTTTGTGGATGAGAACACCAGATATTTTAACCTGTCGAGACATACAGGTTTCACCTATAGAGATGACCTGTGCAAGATGCTCGCCGACATGCCCGACCATCACCACCAAATCGAGTTGGCAATCCATGATGATACTGCGCCAAGGCTCACCTGATGTCGTGTAAGGTACGAATTTAGCATTACGGTACGTTTGTGCGGCCACTTCTTCCAGTACGTGGTTTGATTGTTCACCGAGCGGGACCACCAAAATTTCCCTTGGTGATGAATTTGGAGATTGTACGCGGAACCTGGCCTGTTCGGCTGCGGCACTTATATGTACGGTGCTAGTTTTATTTTTCATGAGATCACATCAATCAGAAATCAAACAGAGGCAAATGGTTTACCAGCTTTTACCTGCAACCAAGTGGCACCGCCATCGAGGAAGTTTTTCTCGGCTTCAAGCACCACGGCTGCTGAGCGGATTTGTTGTTCCTCGGGCAAACGGCCGGGCGGCAGAGTGCCTTTGTCGGCCAGAGCACGCGCCGCACGAATCAACTTTAAGCGCGCCATGATTATACCATTGTCGGTGGTCGTGAGGTTTTCCTTGGTACGGTCAACAATCGGGCCCATACTCTCCTGCAATGAGGCGTCCTGCATACCGATACCCTCAACACCACTATAAGTTGTGCCGGCCTTTTGAGCGGCACGGTTCATCAAATAGTCGTTGTCCTTATTGGCCAGCGGCCGGTAGGTACCTGGCACGTATTTCACGTGGATCCCCTTTCCATCCTTCATGGCTGCCACTTCAGTTTCTGAAAGTTTACGTGTCGGGTGGTAATCAAAACTCCAGGCCCAGCAATTCTCATCGTCAATCGGAACCCAGAAATGACCATGAATTGGATGGTCGCCGCGCGGTGGCACCATAGTAAAGCAGGGCATAACCCATGGCGTGATGCGCCAATAATAGGTTTGGTTTTCCGCGCGGCGGCGCGCACCGATATACAGACCAGCCGGCGCATCAACCACTTCAAAAAATGGTTGCGAGTCATTCAGGTTGTACTGATTACCACGCGCGCCCTTGAACAGCGGGTCTGAATTCAGGTTGCCGCGATGCAAAAACGAGACATGCGCGCTATCGATACCGCCTTCCATAGCCTGCAACCAATTGTTTTCCTGCAGCCGTTTTGACGAGAAAGTCTGCTCGAGCGGCACCATGATAAACTCCCACTCTGGCGGTGCAGGCTGTAATTCAGGTGGGCCCATGTAGGTCCACAAAATGCCACCTCGCTCAACCAACGGATAAGCCTTTAGTTTGATTTTCTGCCGGTAACCACTTTCCTCAGGCTCAGAAGGTACATCAAGACACTCACCGTTCACCCCGTATTTCCAGCCGTGGTAAGGGCAACGAATCCCACATTCCTCATTGCGGCCAAACCACAGCGAGACACCACGGTGCGCGCAAAATTCATCAATCAAACCATATTTACCCTCGGTATCGCGTACTGCCAGCAAGCGTTCAGACAACAGCTTTACCCGTACTGGTGGGCAGTCGTTTTCCGGCAATTCCTCTGCAAGCAACGCCGGTAACCAGTAACGACGGAACATCTCACCCATCGGCGTTCCGGGACCAGTTCGTGTCACGAGTTCGTTTTGTTCAGCCCTTAACATGATTTCACCTTATCGATGGTTAGATGATGACAATTATTATTTTAACCAACCAACGCACGTTCGCGCTTTTCACGACGCAGTATTTCGGCCATCGGTACGCTGATATCAGCTAGTTCCTCAGACTTTAGGACTGCACCCATCGTGATCAGATCTCGCGCCGGACGAAGGTCACGGGCCGCGTTCATACCGATGGCGCAGATCATGCGGTTACTTTTAAGTTGGAACAGGATCCAAGATTTCGTTTTCGGGTTACCGCGAATAATGCAATCAGCTTCTGGCTCAGCGAGACCGAACATCTGTAAATTCACGTCGTACTGATCGCTCCAGAACCACGGCAGTTCGGCGTATGGTACGGCCCCGGCCAAACTTGTCAGATTTTTGGCGATGGTGATCGCCTGGTTCTGCGCGTTCTGCCAACTTTCCAATAAAATATGCCGGTCAAAAAGCGGGTTGAAATGATAAGCCACATCGCCAACTGCAAATATGAACTTGTCCGCCGTACAGCCGTATTCATCAACAATAATGCCACGCTCAACTGGTAGGCCGGCATTGCCAGCAAGCTCGGCATTGGGGATCACGCCAATGCCCACAATTACGGTTTCTGCTGGAATCATGTCTCCAGTACCCGTTTCCACGATCACCGTTTCATCACGCTGGTGAAAGCGAGCAAGACTGGTGTTAAAATAGAACTTAACTCCATGAGATGCGTGCAGGGCCTCATAGTAGGCGCCAACCTGGGCAGGCACGACCCGGCCGAGCGGCTGCGATCCAATCTCGATCACACTCACCGCACATCCACGCGTCACCGCCGCCGCAGCAGCTTCAAGGCCTATGAAGCCCGCTCCAATCACCACCACGCGGCTACCTGCGACCAGACGCTGGCGCAACGCCCGGCTGTCAGCCAGGGTGCGAATGTAGTGACTGTTCTGCAGGCTCGCCCCCGGCAGATTAAGATGCCGAACCCGGGCCCCGGTCGCGATGATAAGCGCACCGTACTTGATCTCATCGCCGCCCTCGAGCGTGACGCTGTGCTGACCACGATTGATGGCTGCCACGCGCGTGCCTGGCCGGAAATCAATTTTATTGGCTGCATAAAACTCCGGCTTCTGTACCCAAGCGATGGTTTCCTGGTCGGTAACATGCAGCATTTCCTTGGATAAGGAGGGACGCTCATAGGGAGGGTCTGGCTCATCACCAATAAGGGTGATGGCGCCAGAAAAACCCTGCGCGCGTAACGTTTCAACCGCCCGCCCGCCCGCCTGCCCAGCTCCAATCACAACTACGCCAGCAACTAGTGCCGCTACACGGGCCTCACATAACGGCAAAGTGGAGACAGGCTGACTCATGGTGTAGCGACATGACCTGAAGCAGGGTCGATCATGATTTTATTATCCTTGACCATCACGTTCCATATTTTTAACGCCTCTGTGCAAGGGGCCGCCGTGGGTTTGCCTGTGATGATGTTGAACTTACCTTGATGGAACGGACATTCGATTTCATCGCCGTCCACATAACCCTCGCACAACGAGCCAGGCCCATGGGTGCAAAGGTCCTGTGTCACGTAATACGCATCATCAATCTGGAAGACCGCGAGGTCGGTTCCCTCAAGCTGTGCTCTAAACGGCAGGTCCTGGCTGACATCGCCTACCGCGCAAAGCTTGATAAAATTTGCTGCCTCGCTCATAAAGTGCCACTTCCTCATTAGTAACAATGTGATAACCAAGCCGGGGAATTTTTTTGTTCGCTCTCCGGACAAATGTTATAATACATGGCTGTCGCGTTGCGGTCAATCAAGCCCTTCCTGTATCGCACGACTCTGCGCTTTAGAAATTTTTGCCTTTCACCACAGGCGGGCGACAATAACATTACCCGCAACTATGATGGGGGCAAACCTCAAATTTTGAAGGCCTCCAAGGTTTCCGGCGCGAACAATTCTTCTGGATGCAGCCGGCGCGGCGAGAGGCCTTGTTCGTGGTGATAGCGTAGGAAAACATCGAGCACATGGCGATTATTGGCGAAGCCATACGACCACCAATCTTGACCCATCAAACCGACAACGTCTTCAACAGCCGATATCTGCCAGGGCAGTGAGGTTTTTAGGGCAGCAGTAATACGCAAATCATCGTAAGTGATTTTTTTGGCTTCTTCAAATGCTTTGTAAAGTGATTGAGCTACCCATTTATTAGCCTGATACACGTCACGCCGTAGAACGATGACATGCATAATGGGAAATATATTGGTCTTTTTGAAATAGGCCCTCTCAGTTTCAGTGTTAGGAAATAAGCGCTTTACCTTATCGGGATGAGTGTAAAACGTACTGGGCGCACGGGCAGTGAATAATGCATCGATTTCGCCATCAACAATCATTTGTGAGAGCGTCTGGGTGGGGCCGAGTGAGCTGAGCTTAAATTTTTCGGGCAGTTCCAGCTTCAGCTTTTCTATCCGCCCAGGTTCTTCTTCGCCGCCCGTGTGGTGGGTTATGCAAGCCGGGTCGATGCCATATTCATCTTGTAGAATTCCTCGAATCCACACAGGCGCTGTCATTTGATATTCGGGAACACCCACACGTTTACCGATCAGATCAGCCGCCGTTTCAATGCCACTTTTGGCCGCAATAAAGATGCAGGAATGGCGAAAAAACCGCGATGGAAACACTGGAATGGCTATAAACGCCGGGTCCTCGCGCAATAGCGAAACCGCGTACGAGGACAATGAAAGCTCCGCCGCATCAAACTCACGGAAACGCAACATACGAAAGAATGTTTCTTCGACAGGCAACGAAACATAATTGAGATCAACACCATCAATCACAACCCGTCCGTCGGCCAAAGCACGAGTTCGGTCGTAATCCCAACACGCTAGAGTTAGCGGCAGCTTTTTCATCGGATTCCCTATTCTAGGAGGTTGGACCGAACAATCCGTTTTTTTCGAGAAAGCCCGATCCACTTAGCCAATAATGCTTGGAATACCCTCGCTGCCATGAACATTGGCGGCAAATTTCGTCCAGTCAAAGTCGCGGGTCGTATAAGCCTTTGGGTCCATCAGCGATGTTGTTCCCCTCTTGGCAAGTTCAGCCTCAAAGCGTTCCCGAACCAACGGGTCTTCGTCAACATATTCAATTTGATCCTTCGCACGATCAGTGACTTTTTCTGCATGGCCATGGAACTGCATGGGCGGGTGCATCGCCAGATAGCGTGCCGGTACGGTGCCAACGTTAAAATGCTGGTGAAACCAACGATTTGGCGGCACGAACAGGCTGCATTCCTGCCAAGGGATGAAGACCTTCTCCTTGCCCTCTTCCCACATGATCGAATAGCCCTCGCCGACCGGGATAATAATCGCACGACCTGGTCCGTGACGATGAGCCTTCTTATAGGTGCGGGCGCCAAACTCAGACATATGGGCGGAGAGCTCGGTGTCTGGAAACTGGCAATAAACACTGGTGCTGCCCGCACCACGATGGGTGTTATCGTTCATTTTGTCCCAGGCTTGCATGTTTGGGAAAAAATTACCATACCAATAAATGCGCTTGCCCAAATAGGCGTCACCGGCGTCGCTCGGCTTGACCATCTTGGCCTCAGAGTAGAAATCTGATTCTGTCGCATGGGGCGGTGTACCGGAGTTGTTGAAATAAAATTCAGGATCCGGCACAGTGGACATCGCCATTGGTAGATAGTTGAAGAACAGCAAGCGTACCGGCCTATTACCATCAGTGTTTGAAAGTTCGTAGGCACCATGACGCGGCATGGTGAACATGCTGTGAGGCTGCCATTCAAAGGTACGCTTACCGCCACCTGGCAATATATGCGTGGTGAGGCCGTTACCATTCAAGGCATAGACGATTTCATCGAACGCCGCTTTTGGCATCTTCAAAGTTTCGCCGGGCGGGATTTCGAGAATACGGGTGGAAGTTACACCCTCCTGACCGACCAACTGCACGAAGGCAGCACGACATTTGGCGAATTCCCAATATTCCAATTCGACCGTGCGAAGGTCAGCGATGTAATAACCTTTGTGAATGGGAATATTCTGATCTTCCATCCAGTAATCGTAACTAAATTTTTTTGTCCATAGACGTTGCGTCGCTTTACTGGCTTCCTTCGACATAGACTACTCCTCGCTAAAAGTGATAAAATATTATATGCCACTTTTCTCAGAGTAGCGGTTCGGATGAAAAAAGTAATGACTTAACGGTCACCGGAAACAACTCCAGCATGCTTACTGGTTTACCGATATCAATATAATCAAGCATACCAACGGAAATACCATCTATCGAAATCAACTCGTTAGCTAATTTTAGTTCATTTTTCAAAATTGATCCTAGTGAGCAAGCAACATCCTGTTCTATAGTCAGAATCACTGGAATTTCTGGTGATTTTTTAACCGCTTCAACAAGACCAGCAGCGATCTCTTTAAGAGACGCATAGTTTAGATTGCCATCAATTGAAACTGATATTGCTAGGCCCGCCCTAAATTCATAAATATCATATTTAATAAAAGCCCTTTGGAGCGATTCTGAAAATGAAGTACCAACGATATGGCTGACATACACCGCCTTCAAACCATAGGCAGGTAAATTGGATGTCGAAGTAAAAAAGCTGGTCGCTCCGCTGACCTGCACAGTGTACTCGCTAGCACCAATCACGGTGGCACGAATCCCCTGGGTTGGTTTCATCAATGTGCCGCGTGGTAACGTATCAAGATAATCGCACAATGTACCACCCAAGAATGGGCCGAGGTCGCCGTATGTATTTTCGGTGTGGTGATATATATATTCAGCAACACCGCCAGAAAAGATAATATAGTCAACGTTGTCCAACCCGCTAAAATTTTCTAAGGCCGGAGTGATCATCAAACGACGGGCAAACAGGCTCATCGCGTCGCCGTGTTTCAAAACATCAATCAGCACCTGTCCCATCAGAGAACCAATTTTTTGCTTTTCGTCGTCTCGGATGATATCGTCAACCGCTCGCTTTTGACCAGCCTCAAGCGAGAAGATGCTGCCAGCATCTTCCATGCGGGTGATGCGGTTGTCTTTGTCAAACGCAATGAGCCGGGCACCAATATTGATTGCTGCTGTGCTAATGATTTTACCGTTTGCAATGAGTGAAAATTTAGTTGTCCCGCCGCCCATGTCAACATTAAGGATCCGGCTTTGGCTGGCCTTGGACATCTGAACCGAGCCGCTACCGAAAGCTGCCAACAACGCTTCGTGATGCGGACCAGCTGAAGCGCAAATAAATTTACCCGATGAGTGCATAAAATGCTCGCTAATCGGCTGGGCATTTTCCTTCTTCAAAGCCTCACCCGTGATGACTACCGCACCAGTGTCGATATCATGTGGCTGCAAATCTGCGCTGTGATAACAATCATGAATAAAACCCTTGATCTTGTCAAAATTCATCAATGTTTTTGAGAGATAGGGGGTCAGCAAAATTGGTGATGACCAGAGCACTTCACGGTCAGTGACTTTATACTGCGCAGAGTGCCCTGCCCCCTCGCGGCGTAGCGTGAGGCGAGAAAACAGCAGATGTGACGTAGAGGAACCAATATCGATACCAACGCTCGTTAACGTCAGCTGCTCGATCCCTTCAATATCGGTTGCCTTTTCATAAAGATCTCGATGCTCATGCCCAAATGCCGCGTCATGCATTCTGCAAACTCCTCATAATAAACGGCAACAGGGGCCATGTGAGCATAGTCCCCGATACCATTCCCGGCCGATTTTACTTGGCTAATGCCATTTCCGCCTGCTTGGCGAATTCGGCCAACTCAAATTCGTAAGCCTCTGTCATCTTCGGTTCTAAACCTTTTGCCTTGAGCGCCTGAGCGAACGTGGTGCGTACAATTGCCGGCTCATCAGCATAATCGATTTGGTCACCACCAACGCGGCGGCTGATCCAAGCTTTGGGCACGCCCTGCGTGTTGCGAATGGAGACAACTTCATGTTTGAAAGCAAGATAGCGGCCAGGTGTGGTGCCAGTATTAAAATGCTGATGGAACCACAAATTTGGTGGCACAATCATTGAACCAACTTTCCAATCATAACGCTTCGGTTCAGCACCTTCCGGCCACATCATTGAATAGCCTTCACCGCTCATAATAATCACGTGTGCTCCGGGACCATGGCAATGGGCTTTTTTATACGTGGCAACGGGAAACTGCGAGATATGACAATTCATAGACCCCTTGGCAAGATTAAAACGGATATGACCGCCACCAGCACCGCGTTCTTTAGCGCTGATTAGGGGAAGGTTATCCGCATCCGCCACAAAATTTGTCTCCAGCAGCAGGCCTTTTTGCGTGCCGCGGTTGGCAAAGTAGTCAGGCTCGCCATTGAAGCGATTTTTAAAATCATGTTCGGTATTAAATATAAAACTAACATCTTCGTAAAGATTGATAATACCCGGGCTGTTAGTGACTGACACAAAACGGGCCGGCGTTTGACCACTACCGTTGAAATGCTGATGCCAGCAATTCAGTGGAATCGCAAATAGTGAACCCTTGCCCCATTCGAATGTCATTTTATTGCCGGCATCATTCCATACGCTGGTCGATCCAGTGCCGCTCAGGACATATACCATTTCTTCAAATAATTGGCGTTGCGGCGCTATTTCACCACCGGGCGGGATTTCCAGCACGTAGCAATCATTTGAAGTGCGCGACGCTTCATGGTTAATATACACGCCACGGCCGCCGCGGCGAGCCCATGGCTTCAACTCAACGTCATTGAGATCAGGGATGTAGTGAGCGCTGATGATGTCAAGACCTTCAGCTGCAACCCAACGGTTATATGGCGTATCTTTTTCCGTGGCGAATTTCTTGGCCAGGTCTTCGGAAACCATAGCGTCTTTAGCCATGTCTGCTGTCCTCCATAAGGATCGTGAACGTTAGAGTTTTAGTATGAATCTGTGTGATCTTACGTGCAACGATGGTCGTGTTCATGTTCATGTTCATGTTCATGTTCATGTGGAAGAATATGATTATGCTCGTGCGTTATTCTTGGATCCTTCACGAATAACAGGGATTTAATGGTGACTGGAACTGTGTTGGACGGAATTCGCACTGTACCGAAATCAATGTAATCAAAATCTGCCAGGTTAACGCCATCCACAATCAACAATGGCGCGCGGACGTGCAGTTCGTGCTGCAAAATCCGTCCTAGGGTTCGCGCAATATCGCCATCTATCACCACATAAACCGGTTGGCTGGATTGCATCGCGTATGGCATTCCCATAGCTAAACCTTTTGCAAAGGCAGCAATCCGTTCGTAGCGCGGTGTGCCTGACCAATGAAAGGCCAGAACAAAATCGTCTTCACCGTGACGGACATCATATTTATTCAAACAATCGATAATTGCTAGCGCTATAGCATCGGAATCAACAATTTCATAAAACTCGTATGCCGGTTGCATCACCCTCAAATTACGACGCGGCAGAACGGCTTCTGGGTATGGAACATAAATTGTATTACCGCTTAACTGTACTGAATATTCAGATAGTCCCAGAGCGGTAGCCCGAATTCCCGCGCCAGCAGGCAGTGCGGCCCATGGCAACTCATTATTCGCAAGCATCTGACTTAGTTTTGTGCCGATCAATTTACCCATATCATCAAAGTCACGGTCCTCATGGCCATACACAAACTCGGAGACGCCACCGGAAAACATCACAGCTTCAATACCGACAAGACTAGGTAATTTTTCAGTAAGCCAAAATGCCTCTAAATGAGACGCATTCTCTCCTTCAGTCACGGCTGCGATGATGGCGCGGGCCATCCATGCTGCAACGGCAACTTTCTCATTGAGAGGTACTTGACCATTAAGCTGCCAGTTACATCCGGCAGATGCTGCAAGCGCCCGGCCGGCAGGTTCAAGGCGCGTTAGGCTTTGAGTAGAATCATAAACATGCAAGCGCCCGCCAATATGAATCGCAGCGGTTGCCACAACACGACCAGCATCGAGGACCGCGAATTTTGTGGTGCCGCCGCCGATATCAATATTGAGGACGCGCTTACGCTGCTCATTCGATACCCATGCTGCGCCCGATCCATAGGCGGCAAGCATAGCTTCGATATGATGCCCGGCCATTGTGCAAACAAAGTCACCGCCGTGAGCCGCTAAAATATCAGCAATATTATGTGCATTTTCACGCCTTAACGCTTCACCCGTAAGGATAACTGCCCCTGTGTCGACCTGCGATGGAGCAAGAGTTGCCGCGTTATACGCATCATCAATTATGGCGCCTAAAGCAGATTTATCGATCAATAAGTTAGCCGTATAGGGAGTGAGGGATACAGGCGATTGGTAAAGCTGTTGGCGCGAAACAACAAAGTAGCGGCTTGATAACTGGTCGCCACCGCGCTGTAACATGATACGCGAAAACACGACTTGGGTACCGGATGATCCAATATCAATGCCTACACTAGTTAGTTCTACATGGTCAGATTGCCAAAGACCATCTTCTTGCAGGTTATGATCAAGCGAAAAATCATCATCGTCATGATAATGATCCTGGTCCCGTTCGTGCATTATAGTTACACTGGGTACTAACCGTCGATCTGAACATAAGCTCATTATTTTACTATCCGCAGGGCCTGCGATGAATATCGCGTGCCAGCACCTAGTTTGACTGATATTGCATCGGCTGCTTTGGTTAGTGTCGGCAAATATAAAGCTAGTGTGCGTTTCGTAAGGCGTTGCACTGGGCCAGAAATTCCGACCGCCGCGGCAATATCATTTTCTCCTGAAAAAACTGGGACAGCAATTGACCGTACGCCGATTTCACTTTCTTCATAGTCGGTAGCGTAACCGCGACTTTCAACTAATTTCATCTCTTCGGAAAACGCAGTAGGGTCGGTAATGGTATTGAGCGTTTGGGCGACCAACCCTTGAGCTATGATTTTTGCTCGATCATTCGGTGCGCCAAAGGCCAACAAAACCTTGCCCTCAGCAGAGCAATGCGCCGATAAACGCAGACCCATATGAGACCGAACTTTTATGGCGCTTGGACCTTCGAGACTATTTAAATATATCAAACTATCATCGCGCATAATCGCAAGATTGACCGTCTCTTGTGTTTTTTCGCGCAACTCCCTGAGAAAAATTTTAGCTTCGTTATAAATATCCATTTTCCGGCGAGCCAACATACCCAACTCAAAAACCGTTAATCCAAGCCGATATTTCCCAGTTTCTTTGTTCTGGTCGAGCATACCGGCGTCAAGAAGAGTCGAAGCAAGGCGATGCACTGTGCTTTTAGCAAGGCCAAGTTGCCGCGATAAGGCACCAATACCCAATTCACTTTGTTCATCAGAAAAACTCTTCAACAACAGCATGGCTGTGGCTACTGAAGACAACCTTCCATCTTTTTTGTTGTTCTGCATAGAGGAATATAACTCCTTTATGCGGAACATATGATGCTGCATCGCTGCCGTCAAGACAATTTTCGACACGCCTCGATCATGAAGGGATACGTTGAACCGTTGAGTTAGCTTTAAATGCCTCAGGCGCTCAAACGGCCAACAGATTAAAGTTTGCTGCTGTAGCCGCAAAGTTCTAAAGATCGAGATTTTTAACACGACTGGCGACTCAAGGCGAAGTTGTACCATCTTTCACGTCTTGACGAATTATTGTACAGCCGTATTATGCGACAAAGGTTCGCAATACGCACAATACGCTTTATATGTCGTCGTCGGGGGAAGTTAGGGAGAAATTCGTATTATCGCACAAGAGGTCTAGGCGTCCTGCCGTCCCGGGCTACATTGTGTAGTATGTTTTCCAGAGAGAGGGCGTTAAAGTGTACCAAAATGGCGTTAGGCCAGCCTGAAGCGGGAAGAGAAAAAATGTTCAGTGTTTGGATGAGCGGTTTCGAGAGTCTGTTTGTTTTAAAAGATATTTTATACTTGATTGCTGGCGTTGGTTTTGGAATGTTTTTTGGTCTGGTGCCAGGCCTTGGTGGAACAACTGGCCTAACCTTGCTGATACCGTTGACCTTTGGCCTCGATACCGCGACGTCGATCGCGCTGTCGGCCGGTGTGATGGGCGGCGTACCGATGGGAGGTTCAATTTCAGCTATTTTAATCAATTCGCCAGGGTCAGCCCCCAACGCCGCAACCTGTCTCGACGGGTTCCCCCTGGCACAAAAGGGCAAAGGCGGACTAGCCATTGGTGCCGCGGCCAGTGCCAATGCCATGGGCGGTATCATCGGTACATTTGCGTTGTTGCTGATTATTCCGATTGCACGCAACATTGTCCTGTCATTTGGTCCTCCACAATTTTTCCTCATGTGCGTATTTGGTTTGGTTATTGTCTCTCTCACCTCTAGCGGCAAACTACTGGAGGGTTTGCTGGTGGGCATGTTCGGCTTGATGATTTCGACGATCGGCTACGACGCTGTGACCGGCGATATTCGATACGCATTTAACGTACCATACTTATGGAATGGTATTCCGCTGATTCCCGCGCTCATTGGTCTATTTCCTTTGACCCAGATGATCCGCTTGTTCGTCTCAGGAGGCACCATTGCCAAGACCGCGAATGCCTTTAAATTTTCCGAGACCTTTGAGGGAGTTAAATCTACTATCAGGAATTGGAAAGTTGTTCTGAGCGGATCTCTCGTGGGTACATTGATCGGTGCCATTCCCGGTGTTGGCGGCGTGGTTGCTGCTTTTGCTTCGTACTCGATTATCTCGCAAACAGGTAATGATCGGGAAACTTACGGTCATGGCAACATAAAAGGCGTGATTGCTCCTGAGGCTGCTATCAACGCCAAGGATTGCAGTACGCTGATACCGACACTGGCCTTTGGAATACCTGGCAGTGCCGAGATGGCTGTGTTTCTCGCAATTTTGATTTTGCATGGCGTCGATCCCGGCCCACTCTTGATGATTGAACACCAGGATTTAATTTATGAGTTGATCTGGGCACTGGTTGCGGCTTGCGTATTCGCCTCCATTGCGGGCATTTTGCTGGCCAAGTATCTGGCGAAAGTTACTGTTATTCGCGCCAATGTATTGGTACCCTTAGTAATAAGTATATCTGTACTCGGCAGTTGGGCGGTTAATCAAAACATTGGTAATATTGTCGTGTCACTGGCGTTTGCGGCCATTGGCTTTATCATTACCGTCATCGATTACCCGCGTCTGCCTTTAGTGATCTCGCTTATTCTTGGTGGGGAGATTGAGCGTTATTACGACCAGAGTATCATGATCTCAGGTGGAACCCCAAGAATTTTTATCGAAGATCCAGTATCGATGTTTCTGCTGGCCATGATCGTTATTGCGGTCCTCTATTTACCAGTCGCCTTCATCGTCAAGCGACTATTGGGGCGCACGAAACAACTACCTGGCACCGTTTAATCCCGTTTCACTTAACTAATCACTGAAGGTACCATGACCCAAAAAGTTCTTGCCGCTGTTCGGACGGCACCAAGCACCACCGAAATTCGTGAATTCCCGATGCCAGAGATCGGCGAAGATTCGGCACTATTGAAGATGGTAGTGGCTGGGATTTGCGGTACAGACGTCAAACTTTACAAGTCTCCACCGACTAGCGCACCGGTGATCATGGGGCACGAAAATATCGGCTACATCGCCAAGGCTGGTCGTGAATTTACCCGCCGCAAAGGCTTTAAAGAAGGCGACCTGGTGTTCGTTGAGCATTACGTCATGTGCGGCAAATGCGAATGGTGCCACAAGGGCGAGTACCGCCACTGTGAAATGACCGACTGGCGCTATAATCCAGAAGGTCTGCGCTATGGCTACACATCATGTGAGCGAGCGCCGCATTTGTGGGGCGGCTTCGCGCAATTTGTATATCTGCCCTGGAACTCGGTGGTACATAAAGTCCCCGTCGGCGTTTCCCCGGAACTTGCTGGCCTTGTTACGCCGATGGCAAATGGCGTTGAATGGTCGCTGTTTGATGGTGGCGTTGGCTACAACAGTAAGGTTCTCATTCAAGGGCCGGGTCAACAGGGTCTTTCGCAGACGGTGATCTGTAAACAAGCTGGCGCATCATTGGTCATTGTTACGGGTACCTCCAAGGACAGGGCACGTTTGGACGTGGCGAAATCGCTTGGCGCTGATTACGTGATCGACGTGAATGCAGAAGACCCTCTACAACGCATTAAAGACATTACGGGTGGCGAAGGTGTTGATGTAGTGCTGGATTGCACAGCTGGTGCCGGAACCATCCCCATCACGCTTGGTATTGAGGCGTTGAAACGCAAAGGCGGAACCATGGTGGTACAAGGCGAAATGCCAGAGTTTCCGAACTTCCCGATTGGGAAGATGACAGTGAAATTTATCACAATGCATTCTGCGCGCGGGCATAGCTACCGTTCCTGCGAATTGGCGTTGCAGCAATTGGCATCGCGCCGGTTTAACCTTGACCAAATCACCACCCATCGCTTTGGATTGAATGAGGTTGATTTGGCTATCCGCTCGGTTGGCAACGCAGGCGTGAAGGATGTGATCCACGCCTCCTTGATGCCCTGGTTGTGACACTTGGGCGCCCCTGCTTCGGTTTCGCCCTTCTTTCGAATGGCCAATCAGGCGGCGGTTCGTCGTTTGAAGCAACAAACCTCTGAACGTTTCAGACTCTCAGAGGAAGCGATTATCATGGTGACAGAATTAGCCTGCACCATGCCGGGCTGCCCCCCGGTTGAAACCGTATTCGCCTTTTGGCCAGAGGATGGGCAGCGCCGCCAATTTAAAATCTTCAAACCCGCCACTGAGGTGGGCGAGGCTGACCTGCCACCCTGGTGGATGAAAGACGCCTTGATCGTTCCAGATTGGATTGATTGCGAATGCTGCTGAAGCTTAAAATCGCCATCGCGGATTACCCCCACACCATTGCCATCAAGAATGGTAGTATCCCCATTGAGGGCGTGGACCCGGAGTTCATCACCATCGTGCCACAGATTGCCGCCTATCGGCGCATGGTACGGCAGGAAGAGTTCGATGTGTGCGAACTAGCACCCACCACCTACATCATTGCCCGCGCCTTAGGAGCGAATTTTGTCGGGCTGCCAATTTTCGTCACACGTCATTTTCACCATGGCGGGTTACTGGTGCGCCCTGATGCTGGTATTCGCTCGCCGAAGGATTTGGAAGGTAAAAAAGTTGGGGTGCGTGCCTATTCGGTTACCACCGGTGTTTGGTCGCGCGTTATATTCACGGAAGAATTCGACATGGATTCTTCGAAGGTGACTTGGGTGGTAGATGACGAAGAGCATGTCACGCAACTCAAGCTGCCACCGAATGTGGAATATACCAAGCCTGGCCAATCACTATTTTCCATGATGCAAAGCGGTGAAATTTCGGCTGGCTTTGCTGCGAATGCAGGTATTGGCCGCTCTGGTGCGCCTGGTGGTGGATGGAAGACTGAAGATACGTCTGCCTATCCGGATATGTTCCCTAACGCGGCTGAGCTGGAGGCTGAATGGTATCGCCGTACCGGTATCTACCCGATGCATGCGACGATTGTGGTAAAAGATGCCGTGCTAGTTGAACACCCGTGGGTGGCGAAGTCGCTCTACAACGCCTTTGCTCAGGCCAAGACCGAGTGGCTAAAAACACTGGGCACCACGACCGACGGCGACCAAAAATATCAGAAGCTCTCCAAAATTGTCGGCCCAGACCCGCTGCCTTACGGCATGGCGCCCAACCGCGCCACCATTGACGCGCTGCAACTTGCCGCCTGGAAACAGAAGCTCATCCCCGAGATGATGCCGGTGGAGAAAATTTTCTTTGACCCAAAAAAAATCTGAGGATTACGCGATGTCTCTGCCAAAATATAATTCTGTAACCCGCACCCAAGGCAATAACCGGGCGCTGAAAACCGGTGAGGTGAAACCAAAAACGTTCGAGTTTGATTTTACCGAATTTCCAGTGCTGGTGGATGCGTTCCGCATCATGGTGCGCGAACATCGCTTTGACATCTGCGAAATGGCAATCACCACCTACATCACCGCCAAGGCTTATGGCAAAAAATTCACCGCCATTCCGGTGTTCCTGGTGCGTGGCTTCCACCATGGCGCAATTATGGTGAATACCAAGGTCGGCATCAAAACGCCGAAGGATTTAGAAGGCAAGCGTGTTGGCGTGAATCGCGGCTACACGGTTACCACCGGCGTGTGGGCGCGTAGCGTGCTGCAACGCGAGCATGGGGTTGATCTCTCGAAGGTCACCTGGGTTCTTTCAGGTGACGAGCACGTGGCTGAATATAAAGCGCCGGGCAATGTGGTGCCGATGGATAAGAGCAACACGATGGCCGAGCATCTCGCCTCAGGTGATTTGGCGGCGGCAATTGGCGTTGAAACTGACCACCCGGATATCGCGCCCTTGCTGCCCAACGGTACAGAAACTGGCCTCGCGGCACTGCGTGACCATGGCTATTACCCGATCAACCATCTGGTGGTGGTTAAGGACGAGTTGTGGCAGGCTAATCCGGGCTTGGCGACCGACGTGTTCAATGCTTTTGCAGAGTCCAAGCAGAAATATATAGCGGCCTTGAAGGCGGGGCGGATTGAAAAGCTGGATGCCGCCGATAAGTTGCATTTAAAGATCATGGAGGTGATGCCTGACCCCCTGCCCTACGGCATTGATACGAGCCGCGCCATGATTGAAGAGTTGATAGAAAACGCCATCATGCAAGGCATCGTCACGCAAAAAATCAGCGTGGATGAATTGTTCATTCCCGAGACTCGCAAGCTTGTAGGTTAGGCCTGCAGGAAAGTTATTAGTTTTCCGGCTGTGGCAGCCTCAGTCTGGTTGTCGATCGCCACGTCCCAATATTCGGATTTCGGCAGACATTCGTGGAAGTAACGGGCCGCAGATGTAGCGTGCGAACCGTCGTTGCCCGGCACGATGAAGGCCGGGATATCACATAGCAGCAAATCTTCCGGAACCAATCCAGGGACTGTGTCGCGGTCCAGCAGTGATTGCTGCATGCCAACAACCGTAACTTTATAACGCTCGACATCCAGCGTGGCATAGGTCTGTGCAAATACCGCATCGCTTTTGATTACCGATGCCCACGGGCCGCCACGCGGGTCACCGCCGAATGGCTTGCCAGATTCCTTCACCAAATCCACCACCGCCTGCATACCGTGGCGAGTGACAAAGCCCAGATGCTCGGCAAAGCGTAACTGACCGCTCATGCGGTATTTCACACCGCCGACAGGCCAATACAGCACCATCTTCAGCACCATCTCCGGGTGTGCCAGCGCAAAGGCTGCCACCGGGCTGCACCCCATACAACCGCCCATCAGATGCGCGCGCTCAATTCCTAAATGATCCAGCAGTGCCTTCGCCTGTCTAACAAAATGCCCCAGCGTCACGCGTTCAACCCGGCCACCAGATTGCCCGCATTCGCGGCGGTCGAACATGATGCATTTGAAATGCTTTGACAGATGATCAAGCGGCTTCACCTTGGCGTAAATACCAAGCGACGACCATTTCTCCACCGTCGCATCAAAGCCACCTGGTGAGAACATCAACAAAGGCGGGCCTTCACCCATCACTTCGTAACGCGTGCTGATCCCATCAAGAATTGCAATCGGCATGATTAGCGGCCTGACAAATCGCGTAATGCATCAAGCGTCGCAAAGCTGCGCGGCGCACCACACATGAAAAGCTGATAGCCTTCTTCGACAATCCGCGCGAAGTTTTTTTTGTCGGCGTGCGGGTGGCCAACAATGACCTTATGTTCCTTACAAATCGCCACAATTTCCGCCATCGCCTCCAGCACCACCGGGTGTTCAGTCTGGCGCGGGTAGCCGAGTTCTTGCGAAAGATCGCCCTCACCGATGACCACGGCACCGATACCAGGAACGTTCTTGAGCATATCACGCAGATTGCTGATGCCTGCGGTATCCTCGATTTGGATGATGCTCATAATCTCGCCATGCGATGCCAACGGCCACACATCGGCACGGGCGTAATATTCATCCTGAGAAATGCCCCAATAGCGCACTGCCTGTGCCGGACCATCACCACGGATACCAGCCGGTTCGTACAGAGGCTTATTCTTCAAACGCGGGTAACGGCAGGCGGCCACCGCGTTATAGGCTTCCTCGACCGTAGAAATATGCGGCCACATAATGCCGTAGCAGCCTAAATCCAACGCCTGCTTGGCGAAGAACTGGTTCATCTCAATGCCATTGGCCGGAATACGCGCGATTGGTGTAATGTGCGGCGCCGGCGTGCCCGTGGCTAAAATCTGGCCGCGATTGAGCAAAAACTGCATGGCGTTGCGCAACGCCCGAATATCCCAGCCCACATGCTCGCCTTCAAAAATTACACCATCATATTTTGATGTTTGCAGTGATACCGCCACATCCACCTCAAACGGTGCAAACAAAGCAAAAGCATTCTTGCCGGACTCTAAAGCACGAATCCAACCATTCAAACGTGCGCTCATAATACGTTCCCTTACAGACCCTTGGCCTTCAGCATTTTATCCAAACGTGGATAGACCTTGCGGGCATTACCTTCAAAAATCTTGGCGCGATCCACGTCGCTCAAGTCGGGTAATTCATCCACATAGCGTTTGGTATCATCAAAATAATGACCGGTTTCGGGGTCGATGCCCTGCACCGCGCCGATCATCTCCGAGGCAAACAAAATATTATCAGCCGGGATCACTTCCTTCATCAAGCGGATACCAGGGTAATGATACACACAAGTGTCAAAGAACACGTTGTTTAGCAGGTGCTCGGAAAGCGGTGGCTTCTTCATCATCAGCCCCAGCCCGCGATAGCGGCCCCAATGGAACGGTACCGCGCCGCCGCCGTGCGGGATGACGAATTTCAGATCGGGGAAATCCTTGAAAAGATTGCCCTGCAGCAACTGCATGAACGCCGTGGTGTCGGCATTGATATAGTGCGCACCAGTGGCATGAAAATTCGGATTGCACGATGAGGTCACATGGATCATCGCCGGCAATTCCAGCGCCACCAAGGCCTCGTAAATCGGGTACCAGTATTTGTCGGTTAGCGGCGGGTCACTCCAATAGCCGCCGGAAGGGTCAGGGTTCAAATTTACCCCAACGAAGCCGTCTTTCACCAACCGCTCCATCTCCGGGATGCAGTTTTTCGGCGAAACACCCGGAAATTGCGGCAATTGCCCCACCGGCACAAAATTATCAGGCAACAAAGTGCAAATGCGATGAATGAGGTCGTTGGAAATCCGCGTCCATTCATGACTTACAGCCTCAGTGCCCACGTGGTGCGCCATACCCGAAGCACGTGGCGAGAAAATGGTAAGATCGCTGCCGCGCTCCTTCTGGAATGCCAACTGCCGTTCCACGCTTTTCACGAGTTGCTCGTCCGTAATCCCAAGATCGGTGCTGGCAGGCCGCCGGGCAGGGTCGGCTAGACCTGCCAACTGTTTGTCGCGAAACTGAAAGAGGGCTTGCGGTTCAGTGGTGTAGTGGCCGTGAATATCGATAATCATGTGCTGCCCTTGCTCGAAATTGTCATATTGGCCCCGCCCTCAAAAATGTTCGATTAACGAACGTTTGTATCGAAAAATTATCAGTATTCTGGATAGTGTCAATGCTGCGCCTTTGTCGAGTAAGGCCGCCAACATACAACAAATGCTTGCAGAAGATTTAATTATCAGGCGAAATTTTGTGTCACACGGTCTGCAAATAATTAACTTTGATTAACTTATGGTTGAGGAAGGCTTGAATGTCGCAGCGTTACGGGGCCGCCAGGCTTTTGGCAGGGCCGTACCAGTTTTGTGTCAATAAACATTTGTTATTGATAGAATATCGGAAACAGAGTAGTGCAATCATACATAGCAGTGAAGAGAGCAGAGCTTGCTGTATAGTCATGATTTTCAACCTCTGATAAATCGGCTGCGGCAGTTCTCCAGCCGCAGGGCGGCCATCGCCTTAATTGTAGGGTTGATGACCCCGGTTCTTATTGGACTAGCTGGTTTTGCGGTTGACGCCGGCTATTGGTACCAGCAGGAGGAGAGTGTTCAGTCGGCCGCTGATGCCGGTGCGATTGCGGCTGCGGTGGCCTACACCAAGTATAATCCATCTACTGCGAGCGCTTCGGCTTTTACACCTATTGCACAAAATTTTGCTGTGATTGCTGCCAATAAGGCAACGAATGACCAGTTCTCGCTAACCGCCTCGTCGGTAACGGTGACGCCGGTGGCAATTACGGTGAACGGAACGGCCAGCACGCAATGGACCGCTTCTGTCCAAATTCCACGCGCCAGTTTTTTCTCCGCTGCGAACGGGCCAGGCATGTTTGGCATAGCCGCAGGACACCAGGGGGCTTCCGGGTCTGCCGATGTTCTTCCGGGCGCCGCCCCTCAGGGATGCGTGTTCGCGAACGGCTCGATCGTGGTCTCAGGCGGTGGTAAAATTGATGGCAAAAATTGCCCGGTAACAGCGAATGGCACGGCGGCACAGGGCACGTCCGTGCCGGGTACAAACGGGTGCTCAATGTCGGTGAGCGGCAGTGGGGAGATCATTGGTACTCAGGTCGGAGCTGCCGGCCCATGTGTTTCGGCACCACAATATTCCGGTTACATCGGCACCAACCAATCGGCAACGCCACCAGGTTCCACTTCTACAGTTACAACTGATTCAGTTTCGCCAGACCCGATGGCCGGGTTCAATAAGGACAATACGGCACCTTGGAACCCGGGGTGGACTGTTCCATCAGCCCCGACAGAGAGTGGCGGAGCCGTCACGCCAAATTTGGGTTACAATAAATGGAACCAATCCGGCGTGGGAGATTGTTTGGTAGGTGGAGCCTACAATGCCAAGTGCGAACTATACCCTAATTACCTGACTGGGATGACCAATATCGGCGTTAATTCATTATTGTTGAATGAGGGTACGGCCTCCGGCACCACGTTCATCACTGGCGGGTTCTCAGGCCAGTCAAATACAACAACGGTGATGAACGGCAATGACTACTACATCAACGGTGGGATGAATTACGCATCCGACACTTCCCTAACCATTGGCAGCAGCACCGCCGCGATGACCATGGTCGTCAACGGAGGAACATACCTCACGAACGGCAATGCCACGATGTATCCAGGCACGTATTATTTTAACGGCGCAAAATCGGGTAGTTCATACACGGGTTGGGGTTTATCGACCAATATTTCCTCGACCGTTTCTTTGGATGGATCGACCTATTATGTGAACGGCGGCATCGGCATTACCAATGGCAGCCCGAAAGTATCACTAAGCTCCGGCCTCTATGAACTTTCGGACTATGCAGGTAACTCCAACTCCGCCTGCGGAATTTATTATTGCGGTTCAACAGGCGCTTTTTATGCAGGGCAAGGTACCTATGTGTTCGGCAATACGCCGCCTACTGATGGCTCGGCACCAGCACCGGCAACTTATTATTTTGACGGCGGCCTTACGATCAGCGGTGGCGCCTCAAGCGTGGTTTTTAACCCTGGCATTTATTATATCCGAAACGGTAATCTGACCATTGGCTCAGGGCCAACAGTGACTGGGACTGGCGTAACCTTTGTTTTGGAAGGCTCTGGGTCCACCGGTGCTGCGTTCATCATCAATGGTGGCGCCACGATCAGCCTCTCGGCTCCCACCACGAACTGTGTTCAGCCCGTCGGTAAGGGTACAAATGTATATCCGGTCCCGCAATACCAATCCACATCACCGTATGACGGCACTAACGGGCAAGGAATTTGCGGCATTGTGATCTATCAGGAAGCAAATAATACAGCAGCGGATACAGTGAATGAGGGCGCTGCTGGTACATTTAATGGCGGCATCTATGCCGCTGGTGCGCCACTTACCCTTTCAGGCGCTGGTTCGTTGACGATTTCTTCGACGAACGTTCCGGGGCTGGAGGTTGGCTCCATAAATGATTCTGGAAGCGGAAATGTTTCGGTTACTGAAACCGTTACTGGTTCGTCAGGTGGCAGCAGTACCGCAAATTCTACTATTGTACTTGTTAATTAATTCCTGACGAATGCAATGAATTTCCCACCGCCGCAACAAAGGCTCTGGCAAGGTGCTCGCTGGTTGTCCTCTTTCCTTCGCGTCAAGACTGAGGCGACGGCTGGCCGAAAGCTCTGGCATAATCGGCGAGGCGCAGCTGCGGTGGAGTTTGCCCTTAGCGCCATTGCCCTGTTGGCGTTTCTGTTAGCCATCATCAACTTAGGTTTGCTGGGCTTCTCACTATCGGCGCTGGCACGCGGCGTACAAACAGCGGCCAGGGCATCGGTTGTTTATACGTCTGCACAGTTTGCCACCACCAAATCATTCGTTACACCATCGTGCGCGACCACCACGGGCTATTTCAACAGCGCTATCGGTGGGCCATTGCCAACGGCAGGCACCAGCGGCGATAGCAACCCCTTACTCACCGTCAACTGGACAAATAATTATAACAGCACTGTTGCGAATTATCCCCCCGGTGTCATCCTGACACTGACAGGTAGCTATAACTGGACCCCCTTTGGCTTTGAAGGTTTCTTTAAAGGTATTCCGTTACGCATCACCACGGTTGCCACAGTTATGGGCACCCCCGAGACCACATCCACAATTACTATAACGGCCGCATCATGCAGCTAATCCAAAAATTCACGCGCACCCGTCGCAGTTCTGCGGCAGTCGAATTTGCTCTCGTTACATCGTTTCTGCTGTTGCCACTATTCGCAGGCGCCACAGATTTTGTTGTTATCATTACGGCGCAAGCGCAATTGAATACCGCTATGCAGGCTATAGACTATTTCGCCATCACCAACCCAACAGCTGCGTCGGGAACGAGCGGTACAACCAATGTAGGTTATATCATATCTCTGATCAACGCGAATTCAGTTTACCAAATAACCCTGCCATCGAACGTGACGACGAGCCTCGGCACCTACAGTAATGGCTCTGTGAGCTATGGTTGCTTTTTAGCCCCCGCTACAGCTTCAACCACTCCCACATATCAGACCTCGGCATGTGCCACCACAGATACACAACAAACTTTCGTATCGTACGAAATCACCACGAGTGTCACTCTACCCGTACCATTGCCGACAGTTAAATCACCATACCAAATGAACGCTACCGCAACGATTCAAACGAAGTGACACAATGTTCAACGATTGATGTTCAAAAAATTGATGCCAAAAAACACTAAAACACCGTAGATAAATATTTTGCTATTCCGCGCTTTAGTTTTTTTATGGGCAGCAGATTTTTCTCTAGTCGTTTAAGCCATACGGTATCCACATCGGCTCGCAACCAATTTTCACGTTCATGATATTCAATGAAAATTTTAGCAACTGGCTCAAGCATGGCAGTATCTCCGCCAAGTCTCGAACCGGGAGATAAAAATATTCGCGCCGCACGAGTAAGACATTTGTCCTTGCTACGTGGAAGACCAGCGGCAACGGTTTTGATGCATTCAGCCAATGGTCACGCGATTATAACGGCTTTGTTAATTTTTTTGTGTCGAAAACGGCACAAAAAATTGGCGAGCAAATGCTATAACGGCTCTCGCCGCTGCCCAACAGTTGCAAGCAGTATCAGAGCATGACCCAACCGATGCCGTTAAAGATTTTGCTCAGGCCGCCAGTCTGACCCTCCGGATTTTGCGCGAGGGCAACTGGGAATATTGGCGGCTGACAGATTTTTATGACGAGGAAGGCGAGGTAAAGGTATTGCAGAATAATAATCAGGCTGCGCATGATGACTTTACCAAAGCTGCGGCAACTTTGGCTGGTCTGGTCTGCGCCGTAACTGTAATGAACTGTCCACCGCCAATGCCGATTAGTCTCAACCTCAGCGCGCGTATCTCTAGAGATCTCGCGCATGTTATAGGATCAGAAAAGTAAATATGCACCATCCTTTCACGCGACGACAAGCTCTGGCGCTACCATTACAAACTCTAGCCGCCTCAAAGGCGCTGGCCACAACAGCGTCTCCTGTTTCACCAAACACACTCCATTTTGGCCCTCATTTTAAGTTCGGCGTCTCATCGTCGGCTTATCAGATTGAAGGGGCTGTGCATGAGGATGGACGAGGTCCTGGAATATGGGACATTTTTACCCACCAACCTGGCCACATATCTAAACACGGGAACGGCGATATCGCGTGTGATCATTACCATAAAATGCCGGCTGATATTGCACTTATTGCGGGTGCAGGAATTAAAAATTACCGATTTTCAGTTTCCTGGCCTCGGCTATTCCCTGATGGCAACGCTACCGTCAATCCGAGGGGTTTTGCCTTCTACGACCGCTTAATAGACGAATTACACGCGCATAACATTACCCCTTGGCTGTGCCTGTATCATTGGGATTTGCCACAGGCCTTGCAGGATAAAGGTGGATGGACCAACAGGGACACCTCGGCAAGGCTCGCAGAATTTTCAAGTGCTGTCAGCCATCATTTCAGGGACCGCGTGGCAAACTGGCTGATCCTGAATGAGGCGACCGTACAAGCGATATTTGGCTATGGCAACGGTATGCACGCTCCCGGACAACGCGGAAGGGTTTCATGGTTTGCAGCGTTGCATCACCTTAACCTCGGTCAAGGACTCTCCATTCAGGCGCTACGTGCCAATAACGTTCCTGGACGCATCGGGACAGTAGCGTGCTGTGAACCAGTGCGGCCAAGCACTAATAGCGAGGCTGACACCACGGCAGCATTAAAATTTGACGCGATCTGGAACGGGTCGGTATTAAAACCATTATTTCATGGATCTTACCCGGAGCTTGTACAAGAAGATTTTGCTCCGCTTTGCTACACCAATGATCTTACAAATATTCATCAGAAAATCGATATTCTCGGTGTAAATTATTATAGCCGTCTGCATATCCAAGCTGATGCAACCAACCCGATCGGTGCCTATTTCGGACCGGACCATGAAGCCTCGCGCTATACGGTTATGGGATGGCCGATCGAGCCCGATGGCGTTTTTGAAATTCTGAAGCATATTCACGATACGTACGGGCAGCCAGAAATTTTCATCTCGGAAAATGGCTTTGCTAGTACTGACAACAGCAAGGGATCTGGGCTCGATGACGAGGGACGGATCGCCTATATCTCCGATCATTTGATGTTCGTGAAGCAGGCCATCGATGCTGGAGTTAATGTTTCAGGCTACTTCGTTTGGTCCATGATGGACTCGTTTGAGTGGAATGATGGCATGAAGTGGCATTTTGGTCTGGTAAAAGTGGATTTTATAACCCTCGTTCGCACACCCAAACACTCATATTATTGGTACGCCGACCTTATCCGTTCCCACGCAGGTAAATCTTTGGAAGCCAGCACGTTGTAAAGTATCCGATGCGAGCCCCCCACAGTTTTGGACGAGAAAATTCTACTAATCTATCCCCTTAAATGCAGAGGGGGATTACCATGGTTGATGATCGGCCTCAGGCAAGGAAAAACCGTGATTTTAGTTTGGCCAGATTATTCTTGCTTACCGGAATTGGGGCGCCGATACTTGGTGGCATGACCACCATCATGCCGTCATCGACGCGCATCAGTTCCACCGCATAATCAAGGTTGACGATATGACTACGATGAACACGTAGGAACTGCTCTGGGTTCAAGCGCTCCTCCAGCACCGCCATCGAAAAATTGCATAAATACCGCTCCGAAGCGGTGACGATGGTGGTATAATGGCCGCTTCCCTCAAAACGTGCGATGTCCTTTACATCGACCAGCACAATCCGGTCACGCCGATAGACGGGGATGCGGTTGAGCAGACGCGGCTCTGTCGGGCCGCCATGAGTTTTTGCAGGACTAGCAGGCGAGGTTGTGGCATCGGTAAGGTCATAGAAGATCATGCAGGTGCCGGCGATGCCTTCGGCTCCCATCATTTGAGAGACCTTTATCATCAACAACCGTTCGGGAATGTTGATCATCATGGCCACCGGTGGCGGTGAAAACATACCATGACCGTGTGGATTAGGCGCTATGTGGCCGGGGGGGCCGTTGCTGCGAAGCAGAAACTCAATTTTCTCGCGGCTTTTGGGCGGATGGACCTGCAGAATGTTCGAACCGATCAAAGAGGCGGGTAAAATACCCATGGACGCCTGAACGGCTGGAGCCAAAATGGCAATGGCCACGTCATTCAGTGCGGTAATACATTGGTTGCCATCCAGCCATACCATCCCGGGGTTGAACTGCTCCAGCTTGTGCTGAAACGCCGAATCCCGCCAGGACTCGCGGTCTGCTTCCACCGGAAGCGGGTTATAGTCAGGCGTTCGGGTTAACGGCTTGGACATTCAACGTTTTTTCTCACCAACTGATTAGCTGTATATTTATGATCGATTATCTATTCTTAAACCCGCAGTTTTGCCAGCCTTGGTTCGCGGGAGACAGCAATGGCTGAGTTTAGGTTTCATTCCAGGCGGTTCGCGCACGTCTGTGGGGCTTTCGTGCATTGTTTATTGCCCCCCCTCCCACGAGACGCTTAGCGTACCTTATGAACGGTGCCTGGCTTAAATCAGGTGCCCTTTGTTCGGCTGTGTTCCAAGGCGCAGTCCGCAAAGTGAGAGAAAACACGAGGGGGAAGAAAAATGATTCCACGTCCATTTGAATATCACGCGCCGACCGCCCTGCCAGAGGTGATCGCGCTGCTTGGGCAGTATGGGGACGAGGCGAAATTGCTCGCCGGCGGCCATAGCTTGCTGCCCATGATGAAATTGCGTTTTGCCGGACCGGGGCATTTGATTGACCTGCGCAAAGTTGCGGAACTCAAAGGCATCGCCTTGGTTGGGGGGGAAATTCACATCGGGGCCATGACCACCGAAAATGAGCTGATCTTCTCGACGCTGCTGGCTAAGCATCTCCCCCTGCTGGCTGAGGTGGCACGCCAGATTGCTGACCCGCAAGTGCGCTATAAGGGCACGCTCGGCGGCGATATTTCACATGGTGACCCAGGCAATGACCATCCGGCGGTGATGATGGCCATGGATGCCACTTTTGTTCTTGCTGGTGCCCATGGCGAGCGGTTGGTGAAAGCCAGCGAATTTTTCCATGGCCTGTATGATACGGCTCTCACCCCCGGCGAGGTGATGACGCAAATCCGGTTGCCCTTGCCGCCCGCCGGTACAGGTTCGAGCTATGCCAAACTGAAACGCAAGACTGGCGATTATGCCACGGCCGCAGCCGCCGCCGTGGTGCAGGTGAAAAATAGCGTGTGCGTGCAAGCCCGTATCGCTTTAACCAATGTGGGGCCAACCGCCCTGTTGGCCGGCGACGCCGCAGCCTCGCTGGTGGGCAAAACCATCGATGAAGCCGCCATTGGCCACGCCGCCGCATTGGCGATGAAAATTTGTGACCCAACGCCGGATTTGCGCGGCGATGAGGCATATAAAACCGCCATGGCCGGGCAGATGGTGGAACGCGCCTTGCGCACCGCTGCCGCCCGTTGCGCCATATAAGGGAGATAAAAATGTCCAAAAAAACCATCGTTAATTTTAAGCTGAATGGCGCGTCCACTGATGTGATGGTCGAGCCGCGTGAGTTGCTGATCCATACGCTTCGGGATAAACTTTCCATCACTGGCCCGCATATCGGCTGCGAGACCTCGCATTGTGGCGCTTGCACCGTTGATATTGACGGGGCTTCGGTAAAATCCTGCACGGTATTAACCGTGCAATGCGAGGGCTCGGAACTTCTCACCATCGAGGGCTTTGCCAAAGGCGGCGTGCTGCATCCATTGCAGGAAGGTTTTACCCAAGAGCACGGGCTACAATGCGGCTTCTGTACGCCAGGTATGATCACCCGCGCTTACCGACTGTTGCAGGAAAACCCCAGCCCCACCGAGGAAGACATTCGTTTCTGGATGGCTGGGAATTTATGCCGTTGCACCGGCTATCAGAATATCGTGAAAGCGATTCAGTACGCCGCTGCCAAAATGCGCGGCGAAACTGTCACGACTTCGCACCCTCTCATGGCTGAACTCAGCGCTTAAATAGGATTGACGAACATGGATCAGAATGTTGAAAATCAAGGGCGTTTAGAAAAGCTTGAAGGCATTGGCTGCTCGCGTAAACGCCGCGAAGACCCGCGCTTTATTCAGGGCAAAGGTAATTATGTCGATGACATTAAGCTGCCCGGCATGTTGTTTGCCGTGATGGTACGCAGCCCCTATGCCCACGCTAAAATCAATTCCATTGATACCTCCAAGGCCAAGGCCTATCCGGGCGTTCATGCGGTGCTTACTGCCGAGGATTTGAAGCCGCTGAAACTGCATTGGATGCCTACTTTGGCCGGCGATGTGCAAGCGGTGCTGGCTGATGGTCACGTTAGCTTCCAAAACCAGGAAGTGGCATTCGTGGTGGCAGATGATCGCTACATCGCTGCCGATGCTGCTGAACTCGTGGAAGTGGATTACGAAGAACTTCCTGTCATTGTGGACCCATTCAAGGCATTGGCCCCTGATGCGCCGGTGATCCGCCCGGACTTGGACGGCAAGGATGTGGGCGCACATGGAGCGCGTAAACACCACAACCATATTTTCAACTGGCAAATTGGCGATAAGGATAAAACCGACCGTGCTTTCTCCGATGCCGAGGTAACGGTCGCGCAGGATATGCACTATCCGCGCGTGCACCACTGCCCGCTGGAAACCTGCGGTTCGGTAGCGAGTTATGATGCCATCAGGGGCGATTTGACTGTATGGATTACCAGCCAAGCGCCGCATGTCGTGCGTACGGTGGTTGGTATGCTCTCTAGCATCCCTGAGTCAAAAATCCGCATTATCTCGCCTGACATTGGCGGTGGCTTCGGCAACAAAGTTGGCGTGTATCCGGGTTACGTGTGTGCCATTGTGGCTTCCATTGTGCTTGGGCGGCCGGTAAAATGGATTGAATCACGTTCAGAAAATCTCACCACCACTGCCTTCGCGCGGGATTACTGGATGAGCGGCGAATTGGCCGCTGACAAAAATGGTAGGATCAAAGCGCTGCGGGTGAATGTGACCGCCGACCATGGCGCGTTTGATGCCTGCGCCGACCCCACTAAATGGCCGGCGGGGATGTTCCATGTCTGCACGGGTTCCTATGACATTCCCAACGCCCATGTTTCCGTAGATGGTGTTTATACCAATAAGTTCCCCGGCGGCGTGGCGTATCGCTGCTCGTTTCGGGTAACTGAGGCGGTGTATCTCGTCGAGCGGATGATCGATGTGCTCGCACAGAAACTGGGCATCGACAAAGCTGAAATACGCAAACGCAATTTCATCAAGCATGAGCAATTCCCTTATCTTACGCCGCTCGGGCTGGAATTTGACTCTGGCAATTATTTGCCGGCGTTGGACAAGGTGCTGGACGCGGTTGACTATAAGGCGCTGCGGGCCGAGCAAGCGCAAAAACGCGCCGACCCAAACTGCCCGACCCTGATGGGCATCGGGATCACCACCTTCACTGAAATCGTTGGGGCTGGACCATCTAAATCATGCGATATTCTTGGCATCGGCATGTTCGATAGCTGCGAAATCCGGGTGCATCCGGATGGTTCGGCGATTGCACGCATGGGAACGATCAGTCAGGGTCAGGGCCACCAGACCACCTATGCGCAGATCATCGCTTCAGAATCCGGCATCGCGGCATCGCAGATCGCGGTCGAGGAGGGTGATACTTCAACCGCCCCCTACGGGCTTGGCACCTACGGTTCACGGTCAACCCCGGTGGCCGGCGCCGCCGTGGCGCGCGCCAGCCGTAAAATACGCGAAAAGGCTCGCAAAATTGCCGCGCATTTATTGGAAGTCTCGCCCGATGATCTTGAATTCGATCTTGATCAGTTCAAGGTGAAAGGTAATCCTGCCAAAACTAAGAGCATGAAGGAAATCGCCTGGGCTGCTTATAACAATGTGCCGGAAGGTATGGAGATGGGGCTGGAAGCCGTGGATTATTACGACCCACCCAACTTCACTTTTCCCTTCGGCGCGTATTTATGCGTACTGGATGTGACGAAAAAAACCGGCGAAACCAAAGTGCGGCGCTTCTATGCGCTTGACGATTGCGGCACGCGGATCAACCCGATGATTATTGAAGGGCAGATTCATGGCGGCCTCACAGAAGGTTTTGCCGTCGCCATGGGTCAGGAGTTGCCCTACGATGAACAAGGCAACGTGCTGGGCGGCACCTTGATGGATTACTTCCTGCCCACCTCGATGGAAACCCCGCATTGGGAAACCGACTTTACTGTTACGCCATCACCGCATCATCCCATTGGTGCCAAGGGGGTCGCGGAATCTCCTCATGTGGGCTCCATCCCCTGTTTTTCCAGCGCGATGGTGGATGCCTTCGCGCATCTGGGTACCACCCATTTCAACATGCCGTACAATAGCTACCGCGTATGGCAGCACGCGCAATCACTAGGAATTTGAGTATATGAAAGTTGAGTTGGAAAAAAGCCTCGCTCTGCCGGTCGCCGCTGCGGCCGGTTGGAGCTTGGTTGAAAACATCGAGGAGATGGCAGCCTGTATGCCGGGTGCCAAAATCACCGAACGGGTCGATGCTACGCATTATAAGGGGGTCATCACTGTCAAGCTTGGCCCTGCTACCGTGTCATTCAAAGGTGAGCTCGAAGTGGTGGCGATGGACCCTGTGGCCCGCACCATTCATGTGATTGGCAAAGGAGCGGATACCGGCGGTGGGTCTGGTGCATCACTGGATTTGAATGCGGCTGTAAAGGAAACAGGGGTAGGCACTTGCGAATTATCCGGCGTTTCGGTGGTGAATGTTACCGGCAAGGTCGCCGCGTTTGGCTCGCGCATGATGGGTACGGTAACGGACCAGTTGTTGAAAATATTTTTTGATAATGTGCTTGCCAAGGCTGAGGCTTTGAAAACCGATGTGGCCAGCGGAACAACCACAGCGACGCCGACGGTTGAAGCCAAGTTCAATGCACTGTCCTTCGCTTGGGCGATCTTGAAGGACTTCATCGCCGGGCTGTTCGGCCGCCCCAAGACCGGCTGAGCCGCAGGTTATGGACCAACGAAACGCCACTGCCGGCCTGCAAACCCAACTCGCACAGGCCGGCTATGTGGCCGAGCGGAATCTGACCGTCACCATGCTGCTGATGGAAAGCATCAGCCGTCCGCTGCTCATTGAAGGCGACCCTGGTACCGGCAAAACCGAAGTGGCAAAGGCGCTGGCGAAGGTGCGCAACACTAAGCTGATTCGCCTGCAATGCTATGAAGGGTTGGATACATACAACGCCCTGTATGAGTGGAACTACCAACGCCAATTGCTGGCCATTAAACGCGCGGAATCCTCTGGTGCAGCAGCGCTTGATGATAATGAGTTGTTCAGCGCCAAATATCTGCTCAAGCGGCCCTTACTGGAAGCGCTGACGCAACCCATTTCCCCGGTATTGCTCATCGATGAGATCGACCGAGCTGACGCCGCCTTTGAAGCATTTTTGCTCGAATTACTTTCGGATTATCAGGTGAGTATCCCGGAAATGGGCACGATCACCGCGCAGACAATTCCCTTTGTGGTACTAACCTCCAACGGCACGCGCGATTTATCCGATGCGCTTCGGCGACGCTGCTTGTATCATTTCCTCGATTACCCGAGCTTCGAGAAAGAGCTTGCCATCGTACAAACCCGTCTGCCTTCGTTAAGCCGAAAGCTGGCGGGGCAGATTGTGGAGTTCGCGCAAAGCCTGCGGCGCTTTGATTTGAAGAAAAAACCCGGCATTGCAGAAACATTGGACTGGGCCGCCGCCCTGCTGGGCATGGGGATCAGCACACTTGATGACGCCGGGGCTGAGCAGATTGTGGATTCGCTCGCCACCTTGCTGAAAACCCGCGAGGATGTGCTCGCGATGGACCACACCACCATCAGCCGCCTGGTTGCGGCGGCAGGGTAGCCGCATGGAGACGATCCTCACCGCCAAGATCACCGGGTTTGTAGCCATCTTGCGCGAAAACGGCTTTGCGGTGGGGATTGATGAGGCCGGCGACACAATGCGCGTGGCTGAACAGCTTGGCGTGTTGAAGCCAAAATTACTGCGCGATGGCTGGCGGGGTTTGCTATGCGCCCGCGTCGATGAGTGGCATCGGTTTGATGATTTATTTGACTCATATTGGCAAAAGCCGAACCGTCAGAAATTGGTAGAAACTCGCACAGGCGGTGCTGGGCAGATAGAGCGCGATACGGCCAACGAGGCTGCTGGTGGCAAAGCTGGGCCGGTACTGCAAACGGGAATGGACGAAGCCGGGGCCAGTGGCGATGACCGCGCCACCAAGGAAGGTGCCAGTGCAGCTCCCTCAATGGAAACCGCCGATTTCAGCAGCCTGACTCAGCCCGAGCAAACCCGCGCCATCGAGGCTGTCATCCGCCGCTTTGCCCGCCGGTTGCAACGTTTGAAAACCCGCCGGGAGACAGCGGATAAAGTCGGCAGACGGCTGGATTTGCGTCGCACTTTGCGACGCAGTGTGGGGGCTGGCGGCGCCCCTGCCCGCTTGAGTTACATCGCCCCTCGCCGGGTGCGGCCACGGTTGGTTTTGTTACTTGATGTCAGCCGCTCCATGTCGCTCTATAGTTTTTTCTATTTGCGCGTGGCCCGCGCTTTGGCTGCCGAACTTTCAGACATTCATGTGTTTCTCTACCACACCCACCTGACGCCTATCTCAGAAGCTCTTACCGACCCCGACCCTTGGCGCGCACAGGAACGCCTGGCTATCCTCTCAGCGGGCTGGGCCGGTGGCACGCGCATTGGCGATTGTATTGCGGCCTTCAACCGTCAGCACGCAGGCCGGCTGGTGCATGGGCGCACCGCCGTTATTATTGTCAGTGATGGCTACGATACCGGTGAGGCCGGTATGCTGGAACGCGAGATGACATCGTTGGCAAGACGGGCGAAACGCCTCATCTGGCTGAATCCGCTCAAGGCCCAACCAGGCTACGCCCCCACCGCACGTGGCATGGCCGAAGCCTTGCCACATCTGGACCTGTTTGCCGCCGGGCACGACCTTGCCAGTTTAGATACGACATTTTCAGCCATTATGGATGTGCTATGAGTAAGCCTCTGATCTCGGCGGTGGTGCTGGCAGCGGGTATGTCCACCCGCATGGAAGGGGCACATAAACTTACCCTTGATGTCGCAGGCGAGCCCTTGGTGCGGCGTACCGTAGAGGCCGTGCTGGGCGTTGCGCCGGTAGAAACAATCATCGTCACCGGATTTGCCGCCGAGGCGGTGCAAGAGGCATTGGCCGGGCTGGATGTGAGGTTTGTCTGTAATGCGGATTACACCAGCGGCCAGCCTAGCTCGGTGGCCGCCGGGGTTAAATCTCTGCATGAGTATTGCCACGCCGTTATGATTATACCCGGCGACCAGGCGCTGCTGAAACCAGCAGATTTGCAAAGCCTCATCGCCGCCTATACCACTTGCGACCGCTCCATTCTGGTTCCATTTCATAACGGTCAACGCGGTAACCCCATTATCTTCGCTGCTCATTTTATCCCACATGTGGTCTCGGGCGGTGTGAATATAGGATGCCGCCGCCTGATAGAAACCAATGGTGCGGATGTTGCGCGTATGGAGTTTCCCTTTAAATCATTTACTACAGACTGCGATAACCCAGCCGACTATGCTGCACTCATCGCCCATTTTACCGCGCATCATAATGGAGAAAGCTCCCACGATGCAGCTTGAAAATATTCTGGAAATCGCGAACGGCATGAAGGCTAAAGGTGAGTCCTTCGCCATAGCTACTGTGGTACGCACTGTAGCCGCTACCGCAGCCAAAGCAGGCGCCAAGGCCTTGATAGGCGCTAATGGCGCGATCTCCGGCGGATGGATTGGCGGTGGCTGCGCACGTTCCGCGGTACTCAAAGCCGCTGCCGCATGTTTGGCGGACGGCCAGCCACGCTTGCTCAGTGTTCAACCTGAAGATGTTCTAACCGCGCAAGGTGTGCGATCAGGTGATGCAAAAGACGGCATACAGTTTGCCAAAAATGCCTGTCCAAGCAAAGGTACTATGGATATCTTCATTGAGCCTTATTTGCCAAAGCCGCACTTGGCAATTTATGGCGCATCACCGGTCGCTGTGGCCTTAGCCGAAATTGCCTCACGAATGGGATTTTATATTTCCGCAGTAGATGATTGTCTTGCAGAAGATTTGCATTTAATTGATTTACCACATCCCGTGAATTACATCGTGATTGCCACTCAAGGTGCGGGCGACTATGCCGCACTTACGGCCGCCATGAACATCGAGTGTAACTATATCGCCTTGGTCGCTTCACAAAAAAAAGCAGCTGTACTGACAGCGAAACTTAAAGACTCCGGTATTTCAGGAAACCGTCTGGCCAGCCTGCATGCGCCAGCAGGATTAGACCTGGGTGCCATTACGCCCGATGAGATCGCGTTTTCAATCGTCGCCGAACTGATTAAGTTGCGTCGTCGCGGTCACCGGCATGGAGCCATATTTTAGCGGGAATCCAACCAAAATTTTAGACCATCTGACCAGACTGTACCAAGCCATAATACCGTCGGATCCGATACGTGATGATGAACACATCTTTTGAAATTTTGGTTCACCGCATAATGTGCCGTGACCAATGACGCGGAGGAATTACTCTAATGATATCTTACCGCGTATCCGCGCTAACGCATCGGCACTGAGGGCGGCAATCTGGCTACGGGTTGTCGCTAAACCCCCCTCGATCGACAAATCCAACTTTTTCCAATCCAAAAATCTAATTCGAGAAAGTGCCGGCGCTATATTCAAATCGGCGCGATCACGCAGGTAACGTTGCCGAACGATTGCGTTAATAAAGCTGGATTTCAGCATAATTTCAGTGATGCCTGGAACCCGGTGCTTTGGTCGCCTGCCCAGCATACGACCTAACTTATACAACAGCATTGTTGTCTGTGATGGAACCCTCTCGAAATCATATGTATGCACGGTCTCCGAGAGCACATCCACCGCGATAATCTGACCAACTCCTTGGCGTTCCATGACATCGATAGGTAAATTATTAACGGTGCCACCATCAATATATAAGTGGGTATCAATGACAATGGGAGGCAAGATACCAGGTATTGCGTAGCTAGCGAGTAACGATTTTACCAGAGGGCCTTGGCACAATACCGCCTCAGTTGATGCGGAATAATCTGCTGCGATCATGAATAGATTTATCCAACAATCTTCAATTCCAGCGTGCCGGCCCAAGACCTCATCGACCACTGACTCATTAACCCGACGCGCCCGCTCGCCACGCGAGATTGAAACGAAGGGCAAGATATTATAATCTCCTACTGGATTGCCCCCGTCGATGAAAGCCCGCTTTGCAGCGTCACGCATTGCAGCGCCGCGTATTTCCATGGCATACAATGTTCCAATGATTGACCCGATGCTGGTGCCACCAACAATGTCAATTTCTATTCCAGCTTCTGCCAAGCCATCTAATACGCCAATATGCGCGAGCCCCCTTGCACCACCGCCTGAGAGCACGATGCCGACACCACGGCCCGTAATGAGCCTAGTGAAACGGCGCATGTCACTGGGATTATTTCGCCGAACGTGAATATGGCGCTTGAGAGTTCGCCCATTTAACCAAAGCGCGGTGCCTGATGGACTACGAACTTCAGGTTGGTGAAGCAGGACTAGGGTACGATCGACAGAACAAAATTCGGAACTCGTCGGCAGTGCCAATTCAATCTCGGTTACATCAGGTTTTGCTGCGGCATCGGCAACCAAGACAATTTCATCTGCAAGGTCGATACACGTCTGAGACCAATCAGTGACTGTACGATCAGCCACCATAATAAAACTGTTATGGGCTTGCCTTGGCTGCTCTTCCATATCAGTGACTGCAGAGCGAGTTCCCACGGGGTCCTGCTCATGCAACAAAGTGGCATGATCACCGAGATCAATTCGAGTTTGATAAAATTCGCGAGCAAATTGCAATGCATCAATATTATCTGAAATTGGAATAATACAGATCGTTCCGGGTGGTGTGGGAATCTGACGCACCGTTTTTGCATCACGTGACCGGGCCATCATGGTGCGCATCACCGAAATAGCGACTTCTGGATGTTCTTGCAAAGTCTGTTCAAATTGCTGGCGTGTCATACGAATTAACGTGCTATTTCGTATTGCGATAATGGTAGAGTCACGCGGTGCGTCACTTAATAGAGCCGACTCTCCTACTGTATCACCCGGAGTCATATCACCCGATGGTGTCGCGCGACCATCTGGTCCAGCAACCAAAACCCGCAGACGACCATGAATTAAAAAATAAACATCCGAGGCTGTATCACCCTGTCGAAACAAAGCCGCACCCACGGGCAGTTCAACAAACGCAAGCTGCCCGCTGACCGTTTCAAGAAATGCAGGATCCTCAATTTCAAAAAAATCACGCAGAAGTGTATTGAGTAGTTTTTGATTCATGAGACGTTTCCACCGGTATTTATATGACTTATGATGCTCCGTACGATTATTAACCGAGCAACGTCACTATTTGAGATAATGTATCGAAATCTTCCAACTTTGTTTTTTGATTTGCCTTTCAGATATTACACATCAGAGCTACGACAAAAATTTCAGCGCCTTGGCGATTACTGCGCCAAAATGACATAATCGTAACAGTATTCTATCATACGTCAACTAATCAATACGAAATGACCGATTAGACAAACTTACATGGCGTTTTAACGAAACTGTGATTATTTGTTCTTTTTAAGAACAAATAATCACCTTTAATACAATTATTGCTGTCGTTTTGTAAGTTGGGTACAGGCTTTTAATGGTGTAAAATCATCCAATTCACCCGAGATTTATTTCTCGGTTGCAGGTTTTCCATCATCGCGCAGTACCACGTAGATCGCTGGAATGACTAACAAGGTTAGCAAGGTTGACGACACTAAACCGAACAACAATGATACTGCCAAGCCCTGAAAGATTGGGTCGGACAATATCGTCGCCGCGCTGATCATCGCCGCCACAGCCGTTAGCAAAATGGGCTTGGCACGAATGGCACCGGCGTCCAGCAATACATCACGTAGCGGCTTACCGACGGTTTGCCGGTTACGGATAAAATCTACCAGCAAGATCGAATTCCGCACAATAATACCGGCGAGCGCAATAAATCCAATCATCGAGGTGGCGGTAAAATCTGCACCTAGCAGCCAATGCCCCAACATAATCCCGATGAGCGTCAGCGGGATAGGGGTCAGGACGACCAACGGCAGTTTGAAACTGCCGAACAAGCCAACAACCAGCACATAAATGCCCAGGATCGCCACACCAAAGGCTATGCCCATATCCCGGAAGGTTACAAAAGTAATTTGCCATTCGCCATCCCACAATATCGAGGGCTTTGCTTCATTATCTGGTTGACTGAAGAAGCGAATATCCGGCTTGGGCATGCTGCCCCAATCAGTTTTTTCGATTGCCTTATCTACAGCAAACATCCCGTAGATCGGCGCTTCAAATTCACCCGCTAATTCGCCCGTAATCATATCAGCAAAATGCCCATCTCGGCGAAAAATCGAACGTGAACCCAGGGTCTGACTGACACTGACAACTTGCCCCAGTTCAACCACGCCACGCGCACCTGGTAGGTTGTTTGCAGGAATTGGCGTGGATGCAACCGATTGATTCCACGTCAGGCCAGTTTTTGGTAATCCGAAGGCAATTTCTAAAGGTGGCCGGTCAACGCCACGGTACGAATATCCAACGCCTACCCCATTGAACAGATCGCGGATCGTGTCATTCACATCACTTTGCTGAACACCAAAATACTCAAGCTCATCCTGATCCACAGTGATCTGCAACCGAGGCGGCGGTCGCCCGTAACTATCATCCACATCAACGATAAACGGAATGGATTTGAATAATGCTTTTACCTTCTGAGCTTCAGCCAAGCGGGTGGCTTGGTCCGGGCCATATATTTCAGCCAGCAAAGTCGCTATCACAGGCGGTCCCGGCGGTACCTCAACCACCTTAACGACACCGCCAGGGGGCAGCAACACCTGCGCGTCAAGTTGAGTGCGTAAATCTACGGCGATGGCGTGGCTCTCACGGCTACGCTGGCTTTTGTCACTTAGCACGATATGCAGCTCGGCCAATTCAGGGGTCTGGCGCGCGTAATAATGGCGTACCAATCCATTGAAATCGAAAGGCGCCGCGGTACCAACATACGCTTGCATGGAAACTACCTCCGGCATTTTACCTGCCACCCGTGACATCGCAAAAATGGTTCGCGCACTATCTTCCAGCGTGGCACCCGGCGGCAGATTCAGTACGACGTCCAGCTCTGATTTATTATCGAAAGGCAATAACTTTACCTTCACCAGATCGAAATAAAACATTGAACATGCAATTAATGTTGCGGCGCCAACCAGCAATAAAAAATTTAAAGCGCGCCTGCGCGTCTTCAACACCGGGTTTGCAATGGCAACATATAACCGGCTCAACCGGCCTTCGTGATCCTCATGTGCGGCCTCTGAAGTTAAATTTTTAGAAAATTTCATCATCAACCATGGCACAATGGTCATGGCAACAAAGAATGAAAATACCATAGCGGCCGACGCTACTGCAGGTATTGGGCCCATATATGGCCCCATCAGACCACTAACAAACAACATTGGCAGTAGCGCTGTTACCACGGTCAAGGTAGCGATGATGGTGGGGTTACCGACTTCGGCCACTGCCTCAATAGCGCTTGTCAACCGGCTTCGGCCATCACGCATAGCCCAATGTCGGTCGATGTTCTCAACGACAACAATCGCATCATCAACCAGAATACCGATCGAGAATATCAGTGCAAATAGGCTTACGCGATTAATCGTGTATCCCATCAACTCTGCGGCGAAGAGAGTCAGAAGAATCGTGGTGGGAATGACTACTGCCGTAACGGCCGCCTCGCGCCAACCAATGGTGAGGCCAATAAGAACTACAATAGACACGGTCGCCAGCGCCAAATGGAAGAGTAATTCATTGGCCTTCTGCGTCGCCGTCTGACCATAATTACGGGTCACCTGCACCTGAATATCACTAGGAATTAATTGACCTTGCAGGGTGTTAAGTTGTGTCAGTACATCGTGCGAAACAGTAACGGCATTGGCACCTGCCCGCTTGGCGATGGCAAGCGTGACGGCTGGCGTGCGCGTCCATTGCGTTCCGTTGCGCGTATAGGCCCAGACTTGGTTTTCCAGAGGAGTCGGGGCCAGCACCACATGGGCTACATCACGAACGTACACGGGGCGATTATCGCGCGTGGTGACAAGCAACAATCCGATATCAGGAATCCCCTGCAAACTGCCGCCGATATCCACGCCATCCATCGTGCCGTCATTGCGCACCATATTCGTACTGAAGGCCTTGTTGGCCTCCTGTAGCCGTGCCACCAGTTGCTGGAGTGTCACGCCGTACAGCATCAGCTTTTCGGGATCTGGTTCGACTCTGATCTGCTCCGGGTCCTCGCCTGCGATATATGTTAACCCTACATTCGGAACCTTGATCAACTCGCCTTGTAATTTTGTCGCAAGCTGGGTTAGCGCTGCGGGATCCCAATGTTGCGCTGCAGCTGGTTTGGGGGTGAGGGTTAGGGTGACAATCGCGACATCATCAATACCATGGCCCACGATCAACGGCTGTGGAATACCAATCGGGATGCGGTTGAGGTTATCATTGATCTTATCGTTTACCAGCAATACCGCGTTGTCTTCATTCGTGCCAACAACAAATCGCGCGGTAACAACTACCTGATTATCCACAGTCGTGCTATAAATATGCTCAACACCTGGAATTCCACGCAAAATAATTTCAAGCGGTTTGGTAATAAGCTCGACCGCATCGCCAGCTTTCAGCCCGTCAGCATTGACGACGACATCGACCATAGGAACATGAATCTGTGGATCTTCCTCACGCGGAATTGTCATGAGTGCGATCATCCCCGCCATCAGGGCAGCGATAAGAAATAGCGGCGTTAATGGCGAGCGGATGAAGCGCTTTGAGATCGCTCCTGAGATTCCAAGACTCATGGCGCGTTTACGTTTGGCAGTAACAGTTCGTCGCCTTCATGCAGCCCTGATAGAATTTCAACGCCATCCGGCATTGCAGGTGTTGGCTGCGACTCGCCTCGCTGTATCGGCACCGTTATCCGGCCGCCGTTCGCTACTCGCATATCGACATAATTAAGACCAAACCGCGTCTCAATGTAACGTGCCGGAATCACGATACCAGGACGCGAGCCGGCATAGACCCAAACCTCAACACGCTGGCCGACAAAATACGAACCAAGGTTTGGCGCCGTGGCATCAGCCTCCACCCGACCATTTTGAATCTGCGGGTATATCAAGATGATTTTGCCAAATTCTGGCGATGTCGTTTTGGCATCGCGCGTATCAATGCGCACCAGATCACCTAATTGCAGAAATCCTGTATGATATTCTGGCACGTCCAGTCGTAACACATAATCCTGCTCGGCGATCGTTGCCAAAGTATCGCCATTCAACACCACGGCACCTTGAGTGACCGGGGTCAGGAGCACGCGCCCGGAGACCGGCGCCAGCACCGCGCCCTCGCCGATCTGCTGGTTTAAGGCATCGCGGGCGGCAATTTTTGCCATCAGGCTGCTGGCAGCCACCCTCACGCCGGTTTGTGTCTGATCAAGCGTCGAACGAGAAATTGCTCCGCTGTGGATCAACCCTTGGGCGCGCGCAAAGTCAATTTTAGACTGTGCTAACTGCGCCTTAAGCCCGGCTATCTCAGCCTCGAGCGCCCGCAATTGCTGCACCAAAGTAGGGTCCGCAACAACCGCAATGGTTTGTCCGGCGGTAACGGTATCGCCATCCTGAACCGTTAGTGTCGTTACAGTCCCCCCGATTCGGCTCCGGGCAGCCACCACATGCGCGCTCTCCACCGTCGCAAAAACCGCTTTTTGATCAGCGATTTCAATCGTATTAACGATGAAACTCCCCGGCGCCGGCTCGGCCTGGGCACTTAACACCCAGACCCAAAAGCTCAGCCCCATGGCTATTGGAAAGATACGCATGAGGGCTACTCCAGAAAACGCCAGATCAGGCGCGGTCGATAATTTTGCCCGTTGCAGGATCCATGCTCGTTACCGGCAGCCCGGCGTGCGCCCAGGCACCGATGCCACCAGCCAGATGCCCAGCAACTTCAACACCTGCCTTGCGGCACATTTCAGCCGCGGTAAGCGACCGCTTGCCGGAGCCACATTGCAGAACAATCGGCCGCGCCGGGTCGCGTGGCAGAGCAGCGGGGTCGAAGCTGGAAAGCGGAAACAGCACGGCTCCATGAATTCGAGCCCCGGCAAATTCACCTGGCTCCCTAACGTCAACCAGTGTCACAGCATGTTTTGCAAGTGCGTCGTGCAATTCCGCCGGCGTGTAATTTTTAATCTCTGATTTTTTCGATCCGAAAAACATAGCTTAACCTTTCAATTTAACAGAAGAACGAGGTTGCGAAGGCATATCGCTCGCACAAATCAAGGCAATTGACTCTGAACCTGCTTCGGTGGGTGAACAGTATATAGTAAACAAGGTTTCTAAAATTTTCTGGGCAGCTACACTGGCGATACCGTACCAGATCGTTTGCCCATCACGCCTGGCGGAGACCAGCCCATCACGCCGTAACAACGACAAATGCTGCGAGACAGTTGAGCTGCGTAGTTCCAGGAACGCTGCCAGTTCCCCCACTGAGCGCTCGCCATTGATCAACTGACAAAGGATCACCAAGCGGTGCGGGTTCGCCAGAGACTTCAAAACCTCGCTCGCCTGACCGGCAGCGCTATGCATGAGCTCAGGGTTAATTTTCATAGTTGCGTATATACGAATAAACGAATATATGTGCAACAGCAAAAATTGAATGGGGGTTAATCTATGTCTGAGATCGTTGTTTTGGGGTCTGGCCTCGGCGGAACGCTGATGGCTTACGAAATGTCTGAGCAGTTGAGGCCGGAAGACCGGATTACCGTGATTGGAAAAGGTCCTTCATATCAATTTTATCCTTCAAATCCTTGGGTCGCCATCGGCTGGCGGGAACGGAAGGATATTGAAGTGGATCTCACCAAAATTATGGCGAAGAAAAAAATTAAGTTCGTTACCGAGGGTGCAGCCCGGGTGATGCCTGGACAGAACCAGATCACACTGACCAGCGGTGAGACTGTTTCCTACGACTATCTGGTCATCGCCACCGGCCCTGAACTGGCCTTTGACGAAATTTCAGGCCTGGGCCCGGATGCCCATACCCAATCGATCTGCGAAACCGGCCATGCCGAGCAAGCCTTCATGGCATTTGAAGAATTTTGCAAAAACCCCGGCCCCATTGTGGTCGGTGCTGTGCAGGGGGTTTCTTGCTTCGGTCCAGCCTATGAATTTGCCCTGATTCTGGACACCGAACTGCGTAAGCGCAAAATCCGGAACAAGGTGCCGATGACCTTTGTGACCCCTGAACCCTATATCGGCCACCTCGGGCTGGATGGCGTAGGCGACACCAAGAGTTTGTTGGAGAGCGAACTACGCAACCGCCACATCAAGTGGGTCACCAACGCGCGGGTTAAGAAAGTCACGCCAGGGCAGATGATGGTCGAGGAACTGAACGAGGACGCCAGCCTGAAAACCACGCATACGCTGGATTTCTCATACAGCATGATGATGCCACCATTCCGCGGCGTACCGGCGGTGTACGGTATTGAGGGGCTGACCAACCCGCGCGGCTTCATTCTGGCCGATGCCTATCAGCGCAACACTGCCTTCCCGAATGTATTTTCCATCGGGGTTTGCGTTGCCATTCCGCCCACTGGCAAAACCCCGGTGCCAGTTGGCGTACCCAAAACCGGCTTCATGATTGAATCCATGGTCACCGCTACCGCCCACAACATAGGTGGCTTGCTGCGGGGCCAGCAACCGGACATCAAACCAAGCTGGAACGCCATCTGTCTGGCTGACTTTGGCGATGGCGGCGTGGCATTCGTCGCCCAGCCACAAATTCCGCCCCGTAACGTCAACTGGTCTGGCAGCGGCAAATGGGTGCATCTAGCGAAAGTTGGGTTCGAGAAATATTTCTTGCGCAAGATCAAGGTCGGCAAGAGCGAACCGTTCTATGAACGCTACCTGTTAAAGCAGTTGAAAATCCCGAAATTATTAGACCGGGTTCCATAAAAGGGGTAGAAGTTATCTTACCATGGCCGCAATAACCCTGGTTTGCCCTGCATGTTCCAGCATAAACCGTGTGCCGGCCGAGCGGCTTGCGCAAGTGCCCATCTGCGGCGCTTGCCATAAGCCGCTCTTCACGGCGCATCCGCTGTCAGTGAATGAAAATGCTCTGGCGCGTCATATTCAAAATGACGGCATTGACCTGCTGGTGGACATTTGGGCGCCCTGGTGCGGCCCCTGTAACTCAATGGCACCGCATTTTGAGCAAGCGGCGGCGCAGTTAGAGCCGCGGATGCGGTTGTTAAAGCTGAATGCCGACACGGCGCCTGCCTCCATGACCAAATATGCCGTGCGCTCTATCCCCACCTTGCTGCTGTTCTCAGGCGGTGCCCTTAAATCTCAAAAGGTCGGCGCGATGACAGCGCAGCAAATTCTGCAATGGGTGCGCTGCCAAACCACCACTTAAAGGACCTAAAATGACAATCGATAACGCCGTACTTTCGTTTGCTGGCTTCATGATCCTGCTCAGCCTGTTGCTGGGCTGGCTGATCTCGCCTTGGTTCTATTTATTTACCGCGTTCGTTGGCCTGAATTTGCTACAAACCGGCTTCACCGGTGTCTGCCCTGCTGCGATGATTTTCAAAAAACTTGGCTTCAAATCCGGTTGCGCTTTCAAATAATGTTGGCACAATTCCGGGAGCCATGAATCTGCCGACCGATGCACTGGAGACACCTGACCATGAGGGCGTACTTGATAAGCTCGCTTCGCTGGCTGCACTGGCGAAGGCGGGCATCTCATTAACAAAACCGGCATTTACATTCTGTAATACAGGCCACCTGGCTTCAGGGGGCTGGTTTGTAATGCACGAGGTGTTGAATAATCAAAATGTTGCTTTATACGATGGGTCGATGGCCGACTGGGCTCAAAATCCAGCGCATCCCGTGGTCATCGGAACCTCAGCATTCTAAGAGTCGGCAATGGACACATCGGCCTCAACGCACTCACATTTGGCGCCTGACGCAACTTACATCGTGACTCAAATTGCGGCCTGGGCGGCTGTCGGACAAAATGCTCCTTCGCGCTTATTAGGAGTCGGACAAGAATTTGTTGAATGGGCGCACTACCCCCAGCCAGATGCAGTTGACCCGCGGTCTGGCTGGAGGTTTTACTATCATGCTCATCCACCCGAACAGCGGTTACGGGCTGAGCACGGCCATTTTCATATCTTTGTTCCCGCCCCAACAGAGCAATTTTCACACCTAATTGGCGTTTCGGTCAGTAATAAGGGCTTTCCGATCCGGCTTTTTACCACCAATCGCTGGGTCACTGGCGAGGTCTGGCAACCCGCTGGAATTCTGGAGTCGTATCTTGATCATCCGATGTTGGCACATGCGCCTCCGAGAGATGTCGCAAATTGGCTCGAACATATTCTCATTCTTTTTAATACTGAAATAAAATCCCTTATCCGTGCCCGCGATGCACGCATGGAGCAATTCCCCCCCAGGAAATTTGACGATCGTCGACTTCGGATGCCTTCACAAGTACCGATCAATTTAATCCGTAAATTAAGCCGGTACGATATCAATTTGTGACGGGAGCGCAAGGCTTTGATCTATATCAATGATACACCTGAAATTTTTTAGGACACTACGCGTCATGTAAGGTCGCCGAGCGATTCTTGAGTGTCCGGTTGCGGCCTACAATCAAGGAGAATCAGGGTGACGCCGGCCATGCCAAATATTCAAACTTTCTACGAGATGATGCGCGCCCAGGGGACCAGTCGACGCTCGTTTTTGAAGTTCTGCAGTCTCACTGCGGCGGCCCTTGGGCTAGAACCGCTTTATGCATCTCAAATTGCTTACGCCATGGAGACCAAGCCGCGGCTACCCGTGTTATGGATGCACGGGTTGGAGTGCACCTGCTGCTCTGAGTCCTTCATTCGCTCCGGCAACCCACTCTCCAGCGACGTTATTCTGAAGATGATCTCGCTCGACTACGACGACACGTTGATGGCTGCCGCCGGCGAACAAGCTGAATCGATCCTGAATGAAATCCCCGCCAAATATCCAGGTGAATATATTCTAGCGGTCGAGGGGAACCCACCGCTCAATGAAGATGGCATGTATTGTATCGTTGGTGGTCAGCCCTTCGTTGATCGTCTGAAGGCCGTGGCCGCAAATGCCAAGGCGGTTATTGCCTGGGGGGCATGTGCCTCATGGGGTTGCGTGCAGGCTGCCCGGCCTAACCCAACCAATGCGGTGCCGATTGATAAGGTGATTACTGACAAACCAATCATCAAAGTACCGGGTTGTCCGCCGATTGCCGAAGTTATGACCGGTGTGATCAGCTATATTCTCACGTTCAACCAATTACCGGAACTTGATAGCCGTGGGCGTCCGGTGATGTTTTACGGCCAACGCATTCACGACAAATGCTACCGCCGTCCGCATTTCGATGCTGGCGAGTTTGTGCAATCATGGGACGATGAAGGGGCGCGGGCCGGCTACTGCCTGTATAAAATGGGCTGCAAAGGCCCGACCACTTACAACGCCTGTTCAACCATCCGCTGGAATGGTGGTGTGTCATTCCCCATTCAGGCGGGTCATGGCTGTATCGGTTGTTCAGAAGATAATTTTTGGGACAATGGTCCGTTCTACAAACGCCTCTCGTATGTTGGTGCCGGGCTTGGCATCGAGGCGACGGCAGATGAGATCGGCCTGACCGGCGCTGCTGTGGCTGGCGCGGGTGTCGTCGTCCATGCCGGATTGAGCGCGATCAAACAGCACAACCGGAAAAAACCAGAACCGCCGGCGGCGCCAAAGGGAGACCAGTCATGAATTTTGCAACCCCCAACGGCTTTAATCTGGACGACAGTGGCCGCCGCATGGTGGTCGATCCGGTCACGCGGATCGAAGGTCATATGCGCTGCGAGGTTAATCTCGACTCCAACAACGTTATCCGTAATGCAGTATCCTCCGGCACCATGTGGCGTGGGCTTGAGATTATTCTCAAAGGCCGCGACCCGCGAGACGCATGGGCTTTCTGTGAACGCATCTGTGGCGTTTGCACTGGCACTCACGCGCTGGCATCGGTGCGCACCGTTGAAAACGCACTGGGGATTAAAATACCAAACAATGCGAATATCATCCGAAATTTGATGCAAGCTACGCTGTACGCGCATGACCATCTGGTGCATTTCTACCATCTGCACGCGCTTGATTGGGTCGATGTTGTCAGCACTCTGAAGGCTGACCCTAAAGCCACCAGCGCACTAGCGCAGAGCATCTCACCTTGGCCAAATTCTTCGCCCGGGTATTTCTCCGATGTGCAGGCCAAACTGCAACGTTTTATCTCGTCTGGTCAACTTGGGCCCTTCATGAACGGCTACTGGGGTAACCCAGCGTATTTGCTACCGCCCGAAGCGAATTTGATGGCGGTGGCGCATTATCTGGAAGCTCTTGATTTTCAGCGCGAAATTGTAAAAATTCATACCGTATTTGGCGGTAAAAATCCGCATCCGAATTGGTTGGTGGGTGGTATGGCGTGTGCCATAAATCTCGATGGACCAATGGCTGCCGGTGCGCCGGTGAATATAGTACAATTAAACCTCGTCTCGGATATCATCGACCGCACGATCAAATTCATCGATGAAGTTTATCTTCCCGACCTCACCGCAATCGCTAGTTTCTATAAAGGCTGGGATTTCGGCGGTGGCCTGGCTGGTAAAAATATTTTATCGTATGGTGAATTCCCTGGCAAAGCCAATGACTATTCCAATAACAGCCTACTTATGCCGCGCGGCGCCATCATCAATGGTAACCTCAACGAAATTCATGATGTCGACCTCACCGACCCTGATCAAGTGCAGGAGTTCGTTGATCATTCCTGGTACACGTACCCGGATGAAGCCAAGGGTCTGCACCCCTGGGCCGGCGTCACAGAACCTAATTTTGTGCTGGGGCCAAAAACCATCGGCACGAAGACCAACATCAAGCAACTTGATGAAGATGCAAAATACTCCTTTATCAAAGCTGCACGGTGGCGGGGCCAAGCAATGGAAGTGGGACCATTATCGCGCTTTACGCTGGGTTACGCCATGGGGATTGCTGAATTCAAAGACCCGGTTGACAGGTTACTTACCAACTTAAAGCTGCCCCTGGCCGCTTTGTTTACCACATTGGGCCGGACCGCAGCGCGTGGCCTCGAGGCCTCATGGGCAGCGCATCATATGCGCCGTTTTTTCGATCAACTTATGGCCAACCTCGCCGCCGGGGACTTGGCTACCGCCAACACCGATAAATGGGACCCTTCGACGTGGCCTGCCGATGCCAAAGGCGTTGGCTTCGCTGAAGCCCCTCGCGGTGCCTTGGGACACTGGATTCATATCAAAGATGCCAAAATTGAATCCTATCAAGCAGTGGTACCGACAACCTGGAATGGTTCGCCACGCGATCCATCGGGCTCCATCGGCGCTTTTGAGGCTGCGCTTTTGAACACCCCGTTGGCCGACCCCAATCAACCGCTCGAAATTTTACGTACCCTGCATAGTTTTGACCCCTGCCTCGCCTGCTCCACCCACGTCATCGCGCCTGATGGCGGCGAGTTGATCAGCGTGAAGGTCCGGTAGCCATGGACGCACAAGTAACGCCCGCCCCCGAAGTAACCGCACCGGTCTATGTGTATGAACTACCGGTACGTCTCTGGCACTGGACGACCGCGCTCGCGATCACATTACTGGCTGTAACCGGTTTTTTAATTGGTAACCCAGCTTGGCCGTTGATCACTGGGGAACCGTATAACCATTATATCATGGGCGATATCAGGTTCATCCATTTTACCTCCGGCTATGTGTTGGCCATCGGAATGCTGGTGCGCATCTATTGGGCATTTGCCGGCAATGCCTATGCACGGGAGATTTTTATGCCACACGTGTGGAAACGGGAATGGCGCAGTTCTTTTTTCCGTACTATCCGCTGGTATCTGCTGATCGAACGCGAAACTGCTAAGGAAGTTGGCCACAATCCGCTCGCGCAGGTGGCGATGTTCACTATGTTCGTACTTGGCGTATTGTTCCAAATCGTTACCGGCTTCGCACTCTATGGTGAAGGCACGGGTCCTGGGTCCTGGGCCAATATTGTTTTCTCCAGTTGGGTGATCCCTGCCTTCGGTAGCAGTCAGGATGTGCACACATGGCATCATCTCGGTATGTGGTACATTATCATCTTCGTAATGGTCCATGTTTATATGGCCATCCGTGAGGATATTATGTCACGCCAGACCATCATCAGCACGATGATCAACGGCTGGCGTTTCTTTAAGGATAATCGTCCGTGAAACAAATCATTATTCTCGGGGTCGGTAATATTCTATGGGCCGATGAAGGCTTCGGCGTACGAGCGGTAGAGGCCTTGCATGAGCGCTACGAGTTTCCTGAGAATGTTCGGCTCATCGATGGCGGCACGCAGGGGTTAACCTTACTGCCGATCATTGAAGACGCCGAAGTGCTGGTTATCCTCGATGCAGTCGATTACGGCCTGAGTCCTGGTAGTTTGCATCTGGTGGATGACGATGCGGTGCCCTATTGCTTATCTGCCAAAAAAATGAGCCTGCACCAAACAAGTATGCTCGACGTATTGGGGCTCGCACGACTGAATGGCCGCTTACCGGCACGAATGCGCTTGATCGGCGTACAGCCTTTGAATTTAGAAAACTATGGCGCCAGTGTGACACCCTCGGTGAAGGCCCAAATCGACCCTGCAGTGGCCGAGACGGTGGCCTTTTTGATCGGTCAAGGTGTTGTTGTGAACGCCCGGCCGCCGGACCAACAAGTGGAACCGCTCGGACCACTCTGCGTTGGCCTCGCCGCCTACGAATCGGGGTGTTTCGCATGACGACCACCACTCTAACGCCAGCCCTGCAACGGCTATTTGGCCGTCCTGATATTGTACAAATTTCTGGCGAAAATATAGAAGCGTTTATCGCCCATGGGGATTGCGTGTTGTTCTTCACCGGTGATGCCGTACGCTATCCTGAAATCGACGACGTAGCGGTGATTCTGCCTGAACTAATGGTAGCCTTTCATAAACGTTTCAAAGTTGGCGCTATCAACCCCGATACCGAACGCGCCATTGCCAAACGATTCCAGGTCGGCATCCGCCCCAGCCTGGTGTTTTTACGTGAAGGCGTAACACTAGGCGTTTTGCCGCGCGTACGTGACTGGGCTGTTTACCTCGACGAAATTAACGCATTGTACAATGCAGCCCCACAATATGTTACGGAGACAAACTAAAATGCTCGGCCTTCCTAATCCACCGCCGGGCCTGCCGCTAGAAAACGGGCCGGATTATCTACCGCTTGCAAAAACCGTCGCAGTTTATATCCCGCCAGTTTTACCTGATGACCCAGCTCTGCGCGCTGCCGGAGCAGGTTGGTTGCCGCGGATTGCCGCAGCCCTGGAAGCGTATCTCGTTGATGGTCCGGTGCAAATGCTTGATCTTACCGATATCACGCCCGAAGAGCGGCGCTTCCTGAACGAGGTGCTCCGCCCTGGCGAGGTCAGCGCCTTGGCGATGGGAGAGCCATTACTGCAAGTGGAGGAAACCATCTTCACCGGCCTTTGGCGCATCCGCAGCGATGCTAATGCTGGCGTAGCAGTTGATATGTTGGAGGTGGCCGATATTCCCACCATACTCCGCACGCGCGCCAAAGCCGGCCCGCTACCGCTGCCGGCCCCTGAGTGTATTCCCGACAATATTGTTAACGCACCGCATATCCTGGCCGAGTTAATTGCCCGCAGTGCTGAATTTGAAGCCAGCGGTCGACCACACATGATCAATCTTGACCTGGTGCCGATGAGTGACGACGAACTTACTTGGCTAGTGAGAATGCTGGGGGAAGGCCCGGTGGTGATTATCTCCGGGGGCTATGGCTCATGCCGTATTCGCAGCACCAACCTTGCCGGTACCTGGTGGGTGCAATATTCCAACGCCAGTGATGCGTTGATACTCAACTCTCTCGAAATCGCCAGTATCCCTGCGGTGGCATGCGCTGCTGCCGATGACATCGCCGATTCTGCAGATAGGCTGCGTTCAGTCGGCAGCGTTTATCAATGACCCTGTTGGCACAATTTGAATGCCGGATTTGCTGGACAATTTACGATCCGGCGATAGGCGACGATGCCGCACAAATCGAACCTGGCAAGCCCTTTATCGAACTACCCGAGGATTGGTGCTGTCCGGTGTGCGAGGCGCCAAAAGCGCAGTTCCTCCTCATTGATACCGGTCACACCGATGCATGAACTGGCACTCTGCGAGGGGCTGGTGCAATCGCTTGAGGATCAGGCGATGAGCAAAGGGTTTGCAAAAATCTTTGCCGTGTGGCTGGAAATCGGGGCGCTGGCGACAGTTGAACCCGACGCCATGACGTTCAATTTCGAGATCGTGGCGCGCGGCACTGTGGCTGAAGATGCCAGGCTTGAAATTATTCCTGTCGCAGGAGAAGCCTGGTGCATGAACTGTTCAACCAGCGTGCCCATCACCCGCCGGGGCGATGGTTGCCCCACATGCGGCAGTTACCAGTTGCAGGTGCTCGATGGTGAGCAGATGCGGATCAAACAAATTGAGGTGGCGTGATGTGTAGTATTTGTGGCTGCGGCGAACACGACACCCTGGAACATGATGATCACCATCATGATCACCCCCATGATCGCGCTCCTTTGCACGCTCATGCTGCGGGCATGCCGGCGACGCGCATGGTGCAGATCGAACAGGACATTATGGCGAAAAACCAGCGCTATGCCGATGCCAACCGGCGGTTTTTTGCGAGCCAGAATTTGTTTGTGGTCAATTTGGTTTCCAGCCCCGGCTCTGGCAAAACCTCACTGTTAGTGAAAACCGTTGAAGCCCTGAAATCCGAGATGCGGGTGGCAGTGATTGAGGGCGACCAGCAAACCGGACTAGATGCGGCACGAATTCAGGCCACCGGTGTGCCAGCCTGGCAGATAAACACCGGAAAGGGGTGTCACCTTGATGCGCACGCCGTGGGCCACGCCATGGAGCATCTGCCAGAAATTCAAAACGGTGTATTGTTCATCGAAAACGTTGGCAATCTGGTCTGTCCAGCCGGGTTTGATCTGGGCGAGGCTCATAAGGTGGTGGTGCTCTCAACCACCGAAGGCGAGGACAAACCGCTGAAATACCCCGACATGTTCCACGCCGCCGATTTAATGATCCTGAATAAATCCGACCTCCTGGCGTATGTGGATTTTAGCGTCGCGAAGGCCGAGGCTTATGCACAGCAGGTGCATCCGGGCATTACCAGCTTCACCCTATCAGCCCGCTCCGGCGACGGGTTGGAGGCGTGGTACGGCTGGCTCCGTGCCGGCGTTGCCCGCGTCACCATGCAACGCTAGCAAATCCGCGGCAGCGCATCAGCTTCCAGTTCCGGTAAATAACGCGCCCCGCCGATGGGTGTGCATAGTTGCACACCCCGCCCCACTCCTACAGTCCCGATGATTGCGGCATTTTGTCCCGCTTCCAGCGCCTGCCATGCCGCCAAAGCGGCGGGGGCTGCTGCAGGGGCCAGCACCGCCACTACCCGGCCTTCACTGGCCAGATACAAGGCATCATAACCTAAAATGTCGCAAACCGAGGCGGTTGCAGGGCTGATCGGGATAACCGCTTCCTCCAGAATTACGCCAAGGCGACAGGCTTGTGCGATTTCATGCGCCACTGTCGCCAGCCCACCGCGCGTTGGGTCTCGCATGAAACGCAAACCAGGGACTTCCAGCAATGCTTTGGTCAGAGGCAAAACAATGGCTGCATCCGAGGCGATGTCGCCGCGCAAACCGAAAGCCTCCCGCGCCAGCATTACCGCAATGCCATGGTCGCCAACGGTACCGCTGACCAGTATTTTATCGCCCGCCTGAATCCGCCCCACGCCAAGCTCGCAACCCGGCGCACGCACACCGATGGCGGTGAGCGCCAGATACAAACCACCGCCATGGCCACGCGGGACCACCTTGGTGTCGCCTGCCACCACCTGCACGCCCGCCTCCCGAGCCGCCGCGCCCAGACTTTTGACGATCGTCTCGAGCACCGCCATCTCCAGCCCTTCCTCAATGAACGCCGCCAAGGTGACATAAACCGGCATAGCGCCAGAAACCGCTAAATCATTTATCACGCCGTCAATGGCTAACGCGCCAATATCGCCTCCGGGAAACTGCAACGGCTGCACCGTGAAGCCATCGGTCGTCACCATAACATCACCAGGTGGCAGGCTGATGCTGGCGGCATCTGATTCCGTATCGAGAGCCGGGTTACCGAGATGCGGTTTGAACAACCGCGTAATGAGCAGCCGCATCAATCGCCCGCCATTGCCATGCGCCAGTGTAACCGTATCGCCCAAATCATCGTCACGAATGCTCATCACCGTCTCCTAAAAATTCAATGATTTGACCGAAGCTTAACCCAGCGTCGTTGCACGGAATATTCTCGCCGAAACAGACGGTGAACCCATCGGCCTGCAACATCCTCAGCAACGCCTCGGTCAATAGCCGGTTCTGAAATACACCGCCTGCCAGTCCGATACGATTAACGCCATGTGTGGTGCGAATAACGCGGGATATCTCAAGCGCTGTCTGCGCCAGCACCCCATGAAACTGCGCTGCCCGGTTCATCTGAGATTTCCTGGAATCAAGGAGTATTGGCACCAGTTCTGCCCAGTTTGCCTCAAGCACATTGTCTTGGCTGGTTAATGCCATACCCGCCGCCGACACTACGTCGCCCGCGCAGGCTTCCAACAGTGTCGGCCCCTGCCCTTCGTAACTTGCAATGCGGCATAGTCCAAGCAATGCCGCAGCACCGTCGAACAGGCGCCCCACCGCTGAGGTCATGTGACAATTCAGCCCATTCGCCCAAGCCGACTCAGCCAGGCCACCGGGCGGCACCAACCCCGCCGGCGAAGGGCAAGCCGTTTGCCAGCAAAGCGCAGCGCCGCTGCGCCAAGGTTCCCGCGCCGCCGCATCGCTACCTTGCAGCTTTATTCGTTTGAGACGCGCCACAACCTGCCAATGGCCGGGGGTACCTAGTAATGCCTCGCCGCCCCAGAGAGCGCCGTCCGGCCCGAGCCCGACACCGTCCCAGGTGAACACCAGCATTGTCTCATTAACACCAAATTCCCCCGCCACCGCCGATGCGTGAGCATGGTGGTGCCAGATACGCTGCGCCGGTAGATTTTGACTTTTCGCCCAGCGGGTACTGCCATAGCCAGCGTGAGCATCCATCAGCAGCGACTCAGCCTTCACGCCGTAGAGTGCTTGCAAATCCGCCGCCATGCGCGAAAATTGTGCTAATGTCCCCGGATGATCAAGATCGCCCAGATGCGGCGAGATCACCACTTTGTCGCCAAATCCAAGCGCGATAGTGGATTTCATGTGCCCGCCCACTGCCAGTACGGGTCGCGCCAACGGACGAGGAAGATGAAATTCCAGCGGGCTTAAGCCACGCGCCACACGAATACAGCGCACCTTGCCGCCAATTTCCCGGAGCACACTATCATCGACCGCTCGCTCGATAGGGCGATTGTGGTGCAAGAAACCATCAGCAATGCGAGATAATTCTCGCTCCGCCTCCACCGGGTCGATTAACATTGGTTCCCCAGAGCGGTTGGCAGAGGTGGCTACCAGCGGGCCGCCAAACGCCTCCACCAATAAATGATGCAACGGGCTGTCGGCCAACATCACCCCAATATCGCGCAAACCAGGAGCCACCGAAGCCGCTAAAAACCCGCCGTGGCGCGACGCTAAGATAATTGGTCTCGCCGTACCACGCAGCATTGCATGTGCAATGGGGTTCAGCGTGACGCAGTTTTCCAACAACGCCGGATTATCGGGATACAAAACGGCCAGAGGCTTGTCAGGACGGCGCTTACGGACCCGAAGTGCCGCAACCGCCTGTTCCGACGTGGCATCGCACAGCAAGTGGTATCCTCCCACCCCTTTTACCGCAATAATTTTGCCTGAGCGTAAAGCGGCAACACAGCCAACCAGCGCGGCATCGTGATGAAGGTCTTCTCCTGCAGGGCTAACGAACCAACACGTCGGCCCACAATCAGGGCAAGCTATTGGCTCGGCATGAAAACGGCGGTTTCCAGGGTCGGCGTATTCGGCAGCGCAAGCCGGGCACATTGCAAACCCGGCCATGCTGGTGGTGGCGCGGTCGTACGGCAACGACCCGATCAAACTATAGCGCGGTCCGCATTGGGTGCAGCTAATAAACGGATACCGGTAACGCCGATCAGCAGGGTTGGCTAACTCGCGCAGACAATCGGCGCACGGCCCCAGGTCTGGCGGCAGCCCGCTCATCACCGTCCCGCCACCTGTGCTCGGTAAAATTGAAAACCCTTGAGGAATCGCCGCCGCGACACGACGTGACAATAATACTGGCTTTGCTGCCGGCGGTGCCTTGGTAAGTAACCCGTCTTGAAAATCAGCCACAGCGGCGTCGCTGCCCGCCAGCAAAATTTCGACGATTCCAGCACCATTACGTACCCAACCGTTCAGCCCGTACTGAGTTGCCAACCGATACACAAACGGCCGAAACCCCACGCCCTGCACAATTCCACCTACATCGATCCGCCAGGTAGGCATTGGTTCAGGCCGCGCGCAAACCAGCTTGCCACCAAATGTGGCACGCGCCCTCATCAGAAACCATGCACGGCCCTACCGGATGAGGTGGGGTACAGGCCTTACCGTATAAGCGGCATTGCTCGGGGGTACGCTTACCCAACACTACAGCCGCACAATCGCAACCCGGTGGCATCTCGCCGATCCGCTTGCGCGGTGCAGCAAGAACCTCGAAGCGCTGGCGCGCGTCGTAACGCTGCCAAACGCCACGCAAACCAAAACCAGAAGCTGGAATCACCCCAATACCGCGCCAGTTGGCAGGTACGACCTCCAACACCTCGTTCAACCATCGCCGCGCCCTTTGGTTACCCTGCGGCCGCACCAATTCAGGGTAGCAATTATCGAGAAAAGGCCGATTTTCGAGCTTTTGACGCAACACCGAATACAACGCCGCCAGCAGACTCACGGCCGTGAATCCGGCCACAGCTACCGGCAAATGATAGGTATCCGCAATAAACCGCCACTCCTCAGCCCCCATCACAGTGGCCACATGACCGGGGGCGATCAGCGCATCCAGCGCGGCTTCGGGGTCTTGCAGCAGCATGTTCACCGCCGGCCAGGTAAGCCGGGCGGCCAGCAACACCGACAAATTATCCGGCACGCCCTCTGCCAACATTGCTGCGACTGGCGCGATGGTTGTTTCAAACCCCGCCACAAAAAATACCACCTGACGCTCTGAATGCTCCCGGGCGGTGGCCAGGGCTTCCTGCGGGCTGCTAATCGGCCTGACATCGGCACCAGCGGCACGTGCGCCTGCCAGAGTATTAATTGCATCTTTTGAAGCATTCATCGGCACCCGCAGCATATCGCCAAACGCGACCAAAGTAGCATTGCCGCTCATCGCAATCGCAATGGCGTCTGCAATATCTTCCTCGGGGCAGACGCAGACCGGACAGCCAGGACCGGGAATCAGCCTTACTGTCTCCGGTAACACCGCTCGCAAACCCAACATCGTAAGGCTTCGCTCATGCCCGCCGCATACGTTCATCACGGCAATCGACTCACGGATCGGCAATTCGTGGATCCGCGACAACCATAACCTAGCCGCCGCCATATCCTCGGTCATGATGCGGTAACAGCCAAAATTTCGTCGATTAACTGCCAACTCGTACGGGCATCGTCCGCGGAAATTTTCCGCAACGCGTAACCAACATGAACCATGACGAAATCACCGACCGCCACCTCGTCATCCTCGATCATAAACAGGCTCACGGTACGCCGAACGCCACGCGCCTCGCATTCAGCGCTGAACCCATCAATTGCGATAATCTGCATCGGAACGCTTAGGCACATGCCATATCCCCCAGTGGCAGGCCGCGTCATTTACCCTGCCTGCTCAACTCACTGCATAGCAAACAGGGTATTTTTTTACATTGACCCATATCAAGGGCACTGACAGCGCGTTGGGTAGTTAATTAGCTTTGTTATGAAACTGTTATGCGGGCGATGGCAGAAAAACCAGCACGAGATGACAGGCGTGACGGGCGTTTACGACTGATAAGATCACCAATAATTCAAGGCTTAACGACGATATCGGGTCCGAGCGCAGCCTTGAGGCCGACAGAGACACGGCACAGCCCGCACTCTCCAAGCAATACGATTAAGCAATTCTGAATAGTATTAAAAGATAATTCAACTTTACTTATTTCCTCGAAATAAGCAGCATAAGGTTAATGTTATAGAAAATCTAAAAACCAGCTGCTTTGATAAAACCAAAAACAGTTGAAACGGCTAGAGGAAACGACAATGAAAGACGCATTAAGGCTCGAATCCTATTTGGATATGTGTGCTGCGCGCAAGCCCCAGGTATTGCCCGTATGCCGAGCAGTTCTTGAGCTCTCTAATGCCGGACGCAAAATCGCAAAAATTTTGGCGCGTGGGTCTCTGGCAGGCGCACTGTCGGGCCGGGTTGGCGAATCCTTAGATGGTGATGGTCAAAAAACCATGGACGTGATGACGCACGACATTGTTCGCGACGCATTACGTGAAGCCGGCGTGCGACAATTTGCTTCTGAAGAGGCTTTGGACTTTGAAGTTTTAGACCCGTCAGGGTCAATTGCGGTGGCTGTCGACCCGCTGGACGGGTCCTCCAACATCGACACTTTGGCGCCGATCGGCACAATTTTTTCAATTCTGCCTGCCATTGGCGAAAATCCGTTTTTACAGACAGGCCGGAAACAGTTGGCGGCTGGATACTTGATATATGGACCGCAAACAGCCCTAGCCCTCACGTTGGGCGACGGTACCCGGATTTTTACACTAGACCCCGAGAGCGGGGCGTATATGTGCAATGGTGGGAATGTCCAGGTGCCTGTGGACACCAAGGAATACGCAATTAACAGTTCCAACCAACGCCACTGGGAACCCGAAATTCGCGCGTATGTTTCAGAATTAATGATGGGCGCTGGCGGGCCGCGTGGCCAGGACTTCAATACCCGTTGGCTGGCTTCCATGGTTGGCGATGCCTTCCGGATTTTGGTGCGTGGCGGCATCTACTTATATCCGGGTGACTACCGCCGCGGATATGCCCGCGGCCGCTTACGGCTGATTTACGAGGCTAATCCTGTTGCAATGCTCATGGAGCAGGCTGGTGCCGCTGCGACTGATGGCCGTAAACCAATTTTAGACATCGTACCAACCGAACTGCATCAGCGAAGCCCTCTTGTATTCGGCTCAGCCAATGAGGTGGCCCGCGTCACGGCGGCGTACATGTCTCCAACACCACAAGAGTCGCCGCTATTTCAAACTCGTTCACTCTTCAGAAAAGGCGCCGTTGCGGCGGCGTCGCTTGCATGAGCCAGGAACATCCAATTATATCCGTTACCGGATCATCTGGCGCGGGCACTTCGTCAGTCCGCGACGTGTTCGTGCAAATATTCCGGCGAGAAAATATCACCGCTGCATACTTGGAAGGTGACTCTTTTCATCGTTACAACCGCGCTGAAATGAAAAAGCAAATGGCTGAAGCAAGTGCCAAAGGTAATAATCATTTTAGTCATTTTAGTCCTGAAACTAACTTGTTAGCCGAATTGCAGGATGTTTTTCGTAGTTATGGCGAAACCGGCACTGGTCGGCATCGGCATTATGTTCATGATGAACTTGAGGCAGAGCAATATGGTGGAAAGCCGGGCACGTTCACTGATTGGAAAGACCTGCCATCACCTACCGATATACTGTTGTATGAAGGCCTGCACGGCGCCGTTAAACACGAGAATATCGACACAGGAATGCATGCTGATTTGAAAATTGGCGTTGTGCCTGTCATCAATCTCGAATGGATTCAAAAAATCCATCGTGACAAAAAAGCCAGGCATTATACCACCGAAGCCGTTATGGATACAATTTTACGGCGGATGCCAGATTATGTCCATTATATCTGCCCGCAATTTACTGAGACCGATGTGAACTTCCAACGCGTCCCCACTGTCGATACATCAAACCCGTTTATTGCACGCACGATTCCAACACCAGACGAATCAATCGTAGTCATCCGCTTCAAAGATCCACATGGGATTGATTTTCCTTATTTGTTGTCGATGTTGCATAACAGTTTCATGTCCCGGGCAAACTCAATCGCAGTGCCAGGAAATAAGTTTGATCTCGCGATGCAACTGATTTTAACGCCCCTGATTCTGCAACTCGTGGAACGCAAACGACGCGCTAAGCGGTAATCCACTCGACAGGAGATTATAATGGCAAGGGTAAGCCTTCGACAATTATTAGATCACGCCGCGGAATATAATTACGGCATCCCGGCGTTCAACATAAACAGTATGGAGCAGGTGTTGGCCATCATGGCAGCCGCAGCCGTTACTGACGCGCCGATAATTTTGCAAGCGTCTCGTGGGGCGCGTGCTTATGCAGGGGATGTGATGCTGACAAAAATGATCGAAGCTGCGGAAATTATGAATCCACAAATTCCGATCTGCTTGCATCAGGATCACGGTAACGATGAGACCACCTGCCTCTCGGCGATACAGCACGGATACACTAGCGTTATGATGGATGGCTCGCTGATGGGTGATGCTAAAACGCCTGCAAGCTATGACTATAACGTGGCCATTACAACACGGGTTGCAGACATGGCGCATCGCATCGGCGTCTCGGTGGAAGGCGAGCTCGGCGTTCTAGGCAGTCTCGAAACCGGCATGGGTGAAGCTGAAGATGGACATGGCGCAGAGGGAAAATTATCGCACGACCAGTTACTAACCGACCCCGACCTAGCAGTTGATTTTGTTCGCGCCACCAAGGTCGATGCCCTGGCCGTTGCCATGGGAACATCGCACGGCGCCTATAAATTCTCACGTAGGCCTGACGGCGCAATTTTGGCCCTAGACGTAGTTCGTACGATTCATGATCGTATGCCGGGATTGCATCTGGTCATGCATGGATCATCGTCGGTGCCGCAGGAGCTGCAGGACGCCTTTAACGCTGCTGGCGGTGAAATGCCGCAGACCTGGGGCGTGCCAATTGAAGAAATACTGATCGGCATCAAGCATGGCGTTCGCAAGGTTAATATCGACACTGATTGCAGAATCGCGATGGCAGCGGCAATCCGAAGTGTGGCGATGCACAAAAAATCCGAATTCGATCCACGGGCGTTCATGAAGCCGTCAATGACGGCCCTGCGCGATTTGTGTGCGAACCGGTTTGAGGCTTTTGGAACAGCGGGCAAGGCATCCAAAATCAAGCCAATTTCACTAGCAACAATGGCAAAACAATACACAAGCGGCTGCCTGGATCACGTTTTTGCTGCCGAACACGCTGCATAATTCTGGAGAATTATAATGGACACACCTATACCTAACCCAACTATACAAGCAGGCGGCAGCGCCGAACGTTATCGCGCCGGCGTTATGGAATACCGTAAAATGGGCTATTGGGAGCCTGACTATGAGCCCAAAATAACTGATGTTATTGCATTGTTTCGCGTCACTCCACAGGATGGTGTTGACCCGATTGAAGCGGCCGCTGCAGTAGCTGGTGAGTCTTCTACGGCAACTTGGACAGTGGTGTGGACTGACCGTCTCACAGCCTGCGAAAAATACCGCGCCAAATGCTACCGGGTTGACCCAGTGCCGAATGCCCCTGGTTCATACTTTGCATATATTGCATATGATCTTGATCTGTTCGAACCAGGTTCGATCGCTAACCTTTCAGCTTCAATTATTGGAAACGTATTTGGCTTCAAACCGCTGAAAGCTCTACGATTAGAAGACATGCGGATGCCAGTGGCTTACGTAAAAACCTTCGATGGTCCCTCGACTGGCATTGTGGTTGAACGCGAGCGCCTCGACAAGTTTGGCCGCCCACTACTAGGAGCCACTGTTAAGCCAAAACTGGGCCTCTCTGGCCGTAACTATGGTCGCGTAGTCTACGAAGCCCTCAAGGGAGGCCTGGACTTCACCAAGGATGATGAAAATATCAACTCGCAACCCTTTATGCACTGGCGTGATCGCTTCTTGTATTGCATGGAAGCTGTGAACAAGGCTCAGGCTGCTACAGGTGAAGTCAAGGGTACATATCTTAATGTCACCGCCGGCACGATGGAAGAAATGTATGAGCGCGCCGAATTTGCCAAACAGCTAGGCTCAACAATTGTGATGATTGATTTAATCATTGGTTATACTGCAATTCAGTCAATGTCGAAATGGTGCCGTAAAAACGACATGATTTTACATTTACACCGGGCTGGCCATGGTACCTATACACGCCAAAAGCTTCATGGTGTCTCGTTCCGCGTGATTGCGAAATGGATGCGATTGGCTGGCGTAGACCATATTCATGCAGGGACCGTCGTTGGTAAACTAGAAGGCGACCCAAAGACTACCGCAGGTTTCTACGATATCTTGCGTGAAGACAAAAACGCGATCAATCTTGAACATGGCGTATTCTTTGAGCAAGATTGGGCTAGCACGCGCAAAGTGATGCCGGTGGCATCTGGTGGTATTCATTTAGGGCAAATGCACGAACTTCTACATCTGCTAAAAGATGATGTGATCCTACAATTTGGCGGAGGTACCATCGGACACCCAATGGGAATCTCTGCTGGTGCAACTGCAAACCGCGTTGCGTTAGAGGCCATGGTGTTGGCACGTAACGAAGGTCGCAACATTATGGCGGAAGGCCCCGAGATTCTAAACCAAGCCGCTCGCACCTGCATGCCTCTGCGTCAGGCACTTGATACGTGGGGCGATATAACATTCAACTATGCATCGACGGATACGCCTGATTTCGTACCCACCGCGATGCCGGCGCGCTAAGGAGATTTACAATGCGTATTACTCAAGGTTGTTTTTCGTACCTACCGGATTTAACAGATTTACAGATATCAAAACAAATTCAATATTGCCTGGATAATGGCTGGGCTGTGAGCCTAGAATATACCGACGACCCGCACCCGCGCAACACTTATTGGGAGATGTGGGGCCATCCGATGTTTGATATCAAGGATGCAAAAGCGATTATGGGTGAACTTAACGAGTGTCGAAGAATGAAAGAAGAATCCTATATTCGTATGTGCGCCTTCGACGCTACGCATACGTGGGAGTCTCTGCGCATGTCATTTATTGTTCAGCGGCCTACTACCGAGCCAGGCTTCATGTTGACCCGTCAGGAAACCGATGGTCGGAATTTGCGCTATGAAACCCGTGCTTATGTGATGGAAAAGCCAGAAGGCTCCCGATACAAATAACCATTTATGTCTCGACTGACCCAAATATCCAGCAAATAAACGTTGGATGAGGAAACTCTAGAAATGTCTTTTGCGCAAATACCGAAATCGGAAACACTGATAGACCTGCGCGCAGAATTTGCGGGCGCAGGTTTGGAGACGTACCTCTATGGCCTCGATCAAGACCTGGTCGGCTTAAAGCCTGTCAAGTCGCGTATCAGGGAGATAGCTTCCTTGTTACTGATCGAACGTGTGCGACAACGGCTTGGGTTCGCAACCGAGACTCCAACATTACATATGTCTTTCACTGGCAACCCAGGAACTGGTAAAACTACCGTAGCGCTGCGTATGGCAGGAATTTTGAAAGCTCTTGGGTTTGTACGGCAAGGACAGCTGATCTCAGTAACGCGCGATGATCTGGTAGGGCAGTATATTGGTCATACCGCTCCTAAAACAAAAGAGATTCTGAAAAAAGCCATTGGAGGCGTTTTGTTCATCGATGAAGCCTATTATCTTTATAGGCCTGACAATGAACGTGATTACGGTCAAGAAGCGATCGAGATATTACTACAGGTGATGGAGAATCAACGCGAAGATCTTGTCGTGATATTGGCTGGTTATGCTGATCGCATGGACAATTTTTTCTCACTCAACCCTGGGTTTCGTTCGCGTATTGCTCATCATATCGACTTTCCTGACTATAATAACGAAGAGCTATTGCATATCAGTGAGACTATGCTGCAGCGACAAAATTATCGCTTGAGCAACGCCGCCAAGGACGCGATGGGAGAATATATTAAATTGCGGCGGGAACAGCCCTATTTTTCTAATGCGAGATCGATCCGAAATGCATTGGATCGGGCACGATTGCGTCAAGCCGGACGATTAATGGCACAAGAGGGTTCGGTAGCCGCTGAAGCTCTGATGTTAATTGAGCCCGAGGATATATTTGCAAGCCGCGTATTCCGCGGTCAGCCTGACAGCGCAGGGCCAAACAATGTCTAAAACGCCTTTAATCTCCCCTTCAATTTTATCTGCAGATTTTGCAGCCTTGGGTGAAGAAACCCGTGCAATTGTGGCCGCTGGCGCAGACTGGGTGCATGTGGATGTTATGGATGGCCATTTTGTACCAAACATTACTATTGGTCCCGCAGTCGTTAAAGCTCTGCGCAAACACACTAATGCTATATTTGATGTACATCTGATGATCACTCCGGCTGATCAATATTTTACCGCCTTCGCAGACGCAGGTGCCGATATTATAACTATTCATGCCGAAGCAGTTGTGCATCTTGATCGTTCAATCCAAGCCATTAAGGCGCTTGGAAAAAAAGCTGGCGTCTCACTGTGCCCAGCTACACATGAGGATGTGTTGCGCTACGTAATCGACAGCGTAGATCTGATTTTGATCATGACCGTAAATCCTGGATTTGGTGGACAAAGCTTCTTAAAATCGCAACTGCCAAAAATCAGCCGTGTTCGTCAAATGATCGGTAATCGCGATATTCGGCTAGAACTTGATGGCGGTGTTACCTCCGACAATGCCGCACAATGTGTCGCCGCAGGAGCCGACGTATTGGTTGCAGGGTCAGCAATCTTCAAAGGCGGCCCGAGTATGTATGCCGCGAACATAGCAGCTATACGTGGTGCGGTGGTGTAATGTTAGGACTCGGTTTATACACGTTGGCAATCTGCGTCATGGTAAGCGTCATGATAGGCGCTTCGTGGTTGTTGGGACCGAGGCGGCGAGGACCGGCTGATCCTAACCCGTTTGAATCAGGCATTCTACCTCTTCACGACACCACCATCAGATTTCCAAGCCAATTTTTTCTGGTCGCAATGTTTTATGTTATATTCGATTTAGAAATGGTTTTTGTTTTTGCTTGGGCGCTTGCCGTATATCCAGCTGGCTGGACCGGCTACGCCGGCATGATGGCATTTCTATTATTGTTACTAGCCGCGCTCGCCTACTTGTGGAGATCGGGCGCATTGGAGTGGGGCCCGGTTGCAAGGATACGCAAATGAATGACAGGCCACAAATTACCGAGACGGGTCATCAAAAAATCTTGTTTGGAAAATTAGAAGATCTTGTCTGTTGGGGACGTAAAAACTCGCTTTGGCCATTCAACTTCGGGCTATCGTGCTGCTATGTGGAAATGGCAACCTCATTCACTTCAAAGTTCGACATTGCCCGATACGGCGCGGAAGTGATGCGCGCGACACCCCGGCAGGCCGATGTGATGGTTATCGCAGGAACAGTTTTTTTAAAAATGGCCCCTGTAGTCAAGCTGCTCTATGAGCAAATGCTAGAACCTCGCTGGGTTATCTCAATGGGCTCGTGCGCCAATTCGGGCGGCATGTACGACGTTTATAGCGTAGTCCAAGGGGTTGATAGCATTCTACCTGTTGATGTTTATGTGCCTGGTTGCCCACCACGCCCTGAGGCCTTGTTTGAAGGTTTGATTCTCCTGCAGAAGTCAATCGGCACAACGCGGCGGCCGCTTAGCTGGACTATTGGCGATAGTGGTCCTGTTGAATATACAAAATCATCACAAAGAGATTTAAAACAAACAGAACGGATGGCCATGACAACACAACGGTTGCCGGACCATATTTAAAAATGCCCGATGATGTGTCCCGCTTAACATATAAATTTCCATCCAGGACCACGAAGGATGGCATTGATACGGTATGGGTTGAGACCGAAAAGTTGGTTGCGTTTATGACTGCAATCAAAACAAATATTGATCAACATTATCGTACATTGCTGGATATTACAGCCGTCGATGAACGTGCACGCGTACATATGACGCATCCGCAAATGACCGATTTCACTTTGGTCTATCACATCTTACGCATTGAGGACGGCGCTGAGATGAGGGTTAAAGTTCCACTCCGCGCAGACTCATTATCGGCTCCAACCCTCACAGATTTGTGGCCTAACGCAAATTGGTACGAACGTGAAGTTTGGGACATGTTCGGTATCTGCTTTGAAGGACACCCCGACCTACGGCGTATGCTTATGCCGGAAAGTTGGGTTGGACACCCACTACGCAAAGATCAATTTTCGCGAGCTACCGAAAATGGTCCGTTTATTATGTCTGATGAGATGATGAACACCGAATTGGCGGCTATGCAAAATCTTCCGGTAATGGCTGGTTTGACCAACGACGAAGACCCTGAAACCATGATTTTGAACCTTGGCCCCAATCATCCAAGTCTTCACGGAGTTCTTCGCCTTGTCATTAAAATTCGTGGTGAGGAAATTGTCGATGTGTTACCCGATATCGGCTTTCACCACCGTGGCGTCGAGAAAATTGGAGAGCGCCAGTCATGGCATAGTTTCATCCCGTACAGTGATCGGATTGATTATGTTGCTGGAGTCATGAATAACTTTCCGTATGTAATGGCCGTCGAGACACTCGCTGGAATAACGGTACCTGCCCGGGCCCAGATGATACGAGTATTACTTGCTGAGATGTTCCGTATCATCAGCCACTTGGTATTTTTTGGAACCATGGTTCAGGACGTTGGGCAACTGTCACCAGTTTTTTATGCCTTCAGTGACCGTGAACGTGCACTGGAGATTATTGAGGCGATCTGTGGTTTTCGGATGCATCCCGCGTGGTTCCGTATTGGTGGTGTCGCTGGTGATTTGCCCATTGGCTGGGAAGGACTAATACGTGAATTTATCAATTATCTGCCTAAACGTCTCGATGAGTATGAAGTAATGGTTATGCGTAACCATATTTTCAAAGCCCGAACGATTGGTATTGGCGAATATACATCAACCGAAGCGCTCAACTGGGGCATTACCGGGCCGGGGTTGCGCGCTACGGGGGTTAATTTCGACTATCGTAAAATCAAACCATACTCTGGGTACGATCAGCTTGAATTCGATGTGCCCATCGCAACACGTAGTGACTGTTATAACCGGGTAAAGCTAAGGCTAGATGAGATGCGCGAGAGCCTGCGCATCATTAGGCAATGCGTTGATAATATGCCATCTGGGCCGGTTAAAGCGATGCATCCTCTGGCTATGCCAATGCCGCGTGAAGCGATACTGAGAGATATCGACACCCTCATACCGCATTTCATCAATGCTACGTGGGGCGCTGTGATTCCAGCCGGCGAGGCGTCTGTCACAATTGAGGCAACGAAGGGGCTAAATACCTACTATCTGATCAGCGATGGAAGCACATGCCCGTACCGGGTAAGAATTCGTACACCATCTTTTGCGCATTTACAGACAATACCTTTCATTTCGCGCGGAGTATTTCTGGCAGATTTAATTGCAATTATCGGGAGCATAGACTTTGTGATGGCTGATGTTGATCGCTAAAGATATGATGACCACCACTGAACTTTACGAAATCGCAAAGCTCGTTGCACATTATCCAGTCGCACGTGCTGCATGTATTGATGTCCTAAAGCTTGTTCAAAAAAATCGTCGGTATATCAGCGATGATATACTCGCTGAAGTTGCCAGAATCCTTGGGATGTCAATTTCTGAACTTGATGAAGTAGCGACTTTCTATAATCTAATATATCGCCAACCCGTTGGCGAAACCGTTATTTTACTATGTGACAGCGTAACCTGCTGGATGATGGGAAGAAACAAAATTGCCAAAAGTATTATGGACAATCTTACAATTAAAGATGGAGAGACAACTGCAGATGGTAAATATACTCTGCTCCCCATCGTGTGCCTCGGTCATTGTGATCATGCACCCGCCATGCTGATGGGTCAGACTCTCGTCGGAGATCTCGACTCTACTAAAATCAATAAACTGCTGCCGAAGGCTTAAGCAAAATGGAACGGCCGCTGACAAAAAATATTATCGCCAACCAGGAGCCATATGACTTGGCTGCCTATCAGGCTGTCGGCGGGTATCAAGCTGTACTGCAGACCATTGGACGCATCGACCCCACGAAGGTGCTGGAAATAGTTGTTGATTCAGGTCTTGGCGGATGCGGTGGTGGCGGCTTTCCTACCGGTCGTAAATGGCAGGCCATGCCAAGTCGGGAAGAACGTCCTGGAACTCACTATTTTATTGTGAATGCCGATGAAATGGAGCCCGGCACATTTAAAGACAGATTACTTCTGGAGGGTGATCCACATCAGTTAATCGAAGGCATTATCCTCAGCGCCTATGCCGTTCAAGCGGATCATTCATATATTTTTATCCGCGGAGAATATCATCGTGCAATTACTTTAATCGAACATGCCGTATCTGAGGCGGAAGCTGCAGGCCTATTAGGGCTAAATATTTTAGGTTCTGGCTACAACCTGGTGATCCATGTGCATGGCGGTGCTGGGCGATATATTTGTGGGGAAGAAACGGCTCTCTTGAATTCACTTGAAGGACGACGGGCGGTTCCGCGTTCCAAGCCACCATTACCAATGACAAGTGGCTTATTTGGAGCGCCAACTGTCGTGAATAATGTCGAGACTGTGTGTAACATACCACATATTATTGCAAATGGTGCAGATTGGTATCGCAACCTCGGACAAAATGGTGCCGTTGGCACAAAAATTTTTGGTGTTAGCGGGCGTGTGAAAAAACCTGGCGCCTATGAATTGCCAATGGGAACACCAATGCAAGACATGATTGAAAATTATGCTGGAGGGATGCAGCACGGATATAAGTTGCGTGCAGTGTTACCTGGTGGGGCATCGACTGGATTTATGCTTGCGGAAGACCTCGATATACCAATGAGTTTTGCCGCATTCGCCGCCAAGGGTAATCGCTTAGGAACTGGTACCGCGATTATTCTTGACGATCAAACATGCCCAATTGGACTCATCGCTAATTTGCAGCATTTTTTCGCCCAAGAATCATGCGGCTGGTGTGCTCCATGCCGCGACGGCCTCCCTTGGGTTGAACGAACACTTAAGGCTATCGAAATCGGTGAAGGGAAAATGGATGATCTGGATTTGTTAACCGATATTTCCGACACCATGGCTCCAGGAAGAACTTTTTGTGCTTTAGCCCCGGGTGCGATGGCGTCCTTGATGACAGGTCTTAGTTATTTTCGAGACGAATTCGAGCGGCATATCCGTGATGGGAAATGCCCATGGACATAAAAATTACAATTGAAGATCAAGTTGTTCTCGTCAATGAAAACGATAATTTGCTCGCTGCTTGTCTTACCGCGAAGCAGGATGTTCCCTATTTTTGCTGGCACCCGGCGCTCGGTTCCGTAGGCTCGTGCCGTCAATGCGCTGTCAAAGTATATCAGGGGCCTGAAGATACTACAGGCCGCATTGTTATGGCTTGTATGACCAAAATGACGCCCGCGATGCGCGTTTCTATAGCGGATGGGCAGGCAACCAAATTTCGAGAGGCGATTGTAGAAACTGTTCTCACCAACCACCCCCATGACTGCCCAGTCTGTGAGGTAGGCGGCGAATGCCACTTACAAGACATGACAGTAATGACTGGCCATAGCGCGCGACGCTATCGCTATGAAAAACGTACTCACCTCAATCAAAACCTGGGACCATTTATTCGCCATGAAATGAACCGCTGCATAGGTTGTTATCGGTGTGTTAGATTCTATCAGGATTATGCTGGCGGTAATGATTTTGGCGTATTCGGATCTAGCCGAAATATATATTTTGGTCGCGATGAGAGCGGTACCTTAGAAAGCCCGTTTGCCGGCAACTTAGTCGAGGTATGCCCGACTGGTGTATTTGTTGACAAGCCATTTTCAACGAAGTTTCGTCGCAAATGGGACATGCGGGCAACGCCATCCGTGTGCCCGCACTGCGCGGTAGGGTGTAATATCACAATACAGGAACGTGGCGGGCAATTGCGCCGCGTTCTAAATCGTTATAATGAGACACTTAACGGGTATTTTCTTTGTGACCGTGGACGATTCGGTGTAGGCTTCGTCGAAAGCAATTCCCGCCTCAGGACGTCCCGTACAGGATCGGGCTTAGCCTTATCACATGCGGCCGCCTGCAAGGATCTTGCCGAAATATTGAAGTCTGATAGGGTCGTTGGTATTGGCTCGCCTCGTGCGTCACTGGAATCAAATTATGCCCTTCGCGAACTCGTTGGCGCAGAGAACTTCTACGCAGGAATTTCAGATTTCGATTCTGAATTAGTTCGTAGTGCAATTGAGATTGCGCGAGACCTTGGCTTAGCGCGTGTCAAGGACGCCGAGCAGGCTGACGCGATACTGGTGCTTGGCGATGACCCAACCGCGGTCGCACCGCGGTTGGCATTAGCACTGCGACAAGCCACGCAGCGTGTGCCATCAGCAATTTTGGCTAACAGAGGCATCCCAACATGGGATGCCGGAGCCGCTAAGCTTGCGTCACATGACGTTATGAATCCGTTATTCGTTATAACCGAATGCCCGAGTTGGTTGGATTCGATGGCAACCCAGGTGATTCGCTTGTCCGCACTCGAAATCACCGCTGCGTCCATTCGAATTAGTAATTCAATTCTCGATACTACAGAGGAATCAGCGATATCAGATGCTCTGCGCAAAGCCAAAAAACCAATCATAGTGGTGAGTGGTAATGCTGCACTACTACGCGCGGGCGCAAATATTGTTGTTGCCCTACGTCAAGTAAACGTACACGCCAAGCTAAGTATTCTGCTGCCCGAAGCTAACAGTCTCGGTCTCGGACTTATCGATAATCGGCCTTTGTCGGCCTCACTTGAGGTATCGAAAGGACGAAGCGTCATAGTTCTTGAAAACGACATCCAATTACGATCCCCAATTTTGGCTGATGAAATGATCGCCGAAGTGGCCCAGTTATGTGTACTAGATCATATTGAAACATCGACGACAAAACATGCATCTTTAACTGTCGCAGTAGGTAGCTTCGCCGACAGTGACGGGACATTTATAAATTTTGAAGGTCGAGTACAGCGTTTTTATAAAGGAATATTTGGTGTTGAAGAGGCTCCCCAGAGTTGGGTTCTGCTTCGAGACGCAGGCGTAATGGCTAGCCGAGATAAGGCCACCACATGGGGAACGTATGCTCAATTACTTACGTCGATGAGTGCGGCTATACCAGAGCTTGCGGCATGTAGTGATGCGTCACCAACCGTGCCGCCAACAACACGACCCCCAACTTTGCCTTACCGCCATAGTGGCCGGACGGCAGCGAGCGCGCATATTGAGGTCCGTGAACAGTTACCCGCGCAACATAACGATTCCCCCCTTAGTACCACAATGGAAGGCCCCCCAATTCACCTCCAATCGGCTCTTAAGCCAGTTGTGTGGTCGCCGGGATGGAATTCAGTACAGGCAGTCAATAAATTTCAAGATACGATTGGTGGCGCTCTTTCAGGGGTTGAAGAAAGATTTTTATTTCAATCTCCGACAGGTTATAATGTGTTCTTTGCTGACGTACAAAATGTTGCGGAGGATCATCGGAACCTTGGGATTGAGGAAGTGAGCGAATTGTCTCCGGCCATTATCGCGTATCATAGGTCAATGAGTACGTCATGACGATTGTTTTGACGCTCCTTGAAGCCATTTTTATCTTACTCAGTATTGTTATAGCCGCGGCTACGCTCACCTGGGTAGAGCGCCGTCTCCTTGGTTTTTGGCAAGACCGTCTTGGGCCAAATCGCGTCGGGTGGGAGGGCACACTACAGATTGTTGCGGATATGGTAAAAATTTTTTTCAAACAGGATTGGACCCCACCGTTTGCTGACAAGATAATTTTTACGATAGCGCCTGCAATTGTGATGGCTACTGTTTTGATGGGCTTTGCTGTCATTCCGTTTACTACTCACTTTGGTATCGATCTGAATTTGAATATTGGGTTATTATTTTTTCTGGGGATGACGTCACTTTCCGTCTATGGTGTGGTTCTCGCCGGCTGGGCATCTAATAGTAAGTTTTCGCTCCTCGGTGGGATGCGCGCTGCCGCCCAAATGATCAGTTATGAAGTGTTCATGGGACTGGCTGTGACAGGCGTAGTAATGCTTACCGGTAGTTTTAACTTAACCGATATAGTTCAGGCCCAAACTCACTTGTGGTTTGTTGTACCACAGTTTTTAGGCTTCGTTCTTTTCTTAATCGCCGGCATCGCCGAAGCGCATCGTTTACCTTTTGATCTCCCAGAGGGAGAGAATGAACTAGGAGCGGGATTTCATACAGAGTACTCGAGCATGAAGTTTGGTATGTTTTTTGTTGGTGAATATGCAGGAATTATTTTAATTTCAATGATGACCGTTGTGCTTTATTTCGGTGGCTGGAACGGCCCCATATTTCCGCCGGTCGTTTGGTTTCTCTTTAAGTCAACCGGCTTTATCATATTTTTTATTCTTCTACGTGCTGCTTTGCCCAGGCCGCGCTACGATCAACTGATGGCGTATGGCTGGAAATTAATGCTACCACTTTCCCTCCTCAACCTTGCTGTCACGGGCGCTGCAATGTTGGCCTGGAGCTGAAATGTACATCTATTCCGCATTACGGACCTGTTGGCTTACTTTTTTACATTTATTTCACCGTACCGTAACCGTACAATATCCAGAGCAAAAGCCGTACCTTTCTCCACGCTACCGCGGACGCATTATCCTGACACGGGACCCTGATGGCGAAGAGCGCTGCGTGTCCTGCCATCTATGTGCGGCAGTTTGTCCAGTGGACTGCATTGATCTCCAAAAAACCTGTAAACCTGACGATTGGTCACCTGAGTATTTTCGGATCAATTTCTCGCGTTGTATTTTTTGTGGATTTTGCGAAGAAGCCTGTCCGACTTCAGCAATCCAGTTAATTCCTGATTTTGAGATGAGCGAATATTCAAGGCAAAATTTAGTTTACGAAAAAGAAAATTTGCTAATTTCGGGTACCGGCAAGGTACCAGATTACAATTTTTATCGCGTTTCAGGCGTCCGCGCTACCAACACAAATGCCGAACCAGTGAGCCCACATAGGTTACTGCCATGATGATAACTTTTTATGTTGCCGCCAGCCTGACCCTACTAACTACGGCGCTTGCAATCACACGTTCCAACCCCGTTCACGCTTTGTTGTATTTTGTAATCTCATTGGTGAGCATGGGCGTTATATTTTTTACCCTGGGTGCGCCTTTTGCGGCGGCCATGGAGGTCATTGTCTATGCCGGTGCCATCATGGTTTTGTTCCTATTTGTTATCATGATGCTTAGCCTCAACAAAGTTACTGTCCACCGTGAAGCCGGTTGGATCGTGCGTTCGGTCTGGGTTTTACCACTGTTTCTCGTTGCAGGTCTTGGATCTGAACTTGCACGTGTATTTTTGGGAGGTGGCTCAGTTGGCATGATCCGGGTGGTGTCACCACAGGAAGTAGGTGTGCGGCTATTTACTACCGATATCAGTACAGTCGAGCTCGCTTCAGTTTTACTTCTTACAGGCCTTATTGGAGCCTTTCATCTTGGAAGAAAGGAGCGATGATTATTTGGCAAACGCCGGCAGGGTTGGCTTTGGCGCTATTCATGCTTGGCCTTCTCGGATTGCTCGCGCGGCGCAGTTTGGTTTTCGTTTTGATGTCGATCGAAATTATGCTTAATGCTGCTGGTCTCCTATTCATCACGGCTGGTATGCGATGGGGAAATCCTGATGGCCAAATCATGCTTGTCATGGTGCTTAATCTTGCAGGTGCTGAGCTAGCACTTGGCTTGATCCTTATTTTACGGCTGCGCAATCGGATAACCAATTTGGATGGCGACGCGGCAAATATATTGAGGGATGTCCCATGATAACTTACCTCTGGTTGATCCCAGCACTGCCTTTATTCAGTTCAGTTATTCTGGGACTATTTGGTCCTGTCATGGGGCCGAGAGTAAGTGGCGCGGTCGGAACCATTAGTGTTGGTCTTGCTGCCGTACTCGCCGTCTCAATCGGGTTGCACTGGATAAGTCACCCCCCCACAAATTCCATTTACGAGCAAACTCTGTGGGCGTGGATTACCTTGCCCGGATTTAGTATTAATCTAGGCTTGTATCTCGACCCAGTCTCGCTATTGATGGTGCTTGTCATTACCGTCATCGGCTGCCTAATACATTTATTTTCGACCGAATACATGCATGGTGAAGATGGCTATTCACGCTACTTTGCCTATTTGAATTTGTTTGTGGCCGCCATGCTTCTGCTCGTACTCGCAGATGACCTTGCCGTACTCTTTGTGGGTTGGGAAGGCGTTGGCGTATGCAGCTATTTGCTGGTGGGATTTTGGTTCTCAGAGCCCACAAACGGCTACGCGGCACGCAAGTCGTTCGTGGTCACTCGAATCGCTGATATCGCCATGCTCGCAGGCCTACTATTACTCTCAACCAAACTTGGCACCTTGAATATCCAAGCGATGTTGACGGGCGCAGTCGCAACCTGGTCTGCAGGCAGTCTCATGCCGACAGTGGCTACGAGCCTGTTGCTTATCGGCGGGTTAGGTAAGTCGGCTCAGGTGCCATTACAAACCTGGCTACCCGATGCAATGGCTGGCCCAACGCCCGTTAGTGCGCTGATCCATGCAGCCACAATGGTTACTGCCGGCGTTTATCTGGTGGTACGCACACACGCCCTGTTTCTGCTAGCCCCCCATGTCCTCGATGCGATTGCGGTTGGTGCGGTCATTACATTACTAGTCGCAGCATTTGCCGGGCTAGTGCAATCTGATATCAAGCGGGTCCTCGCCTACTCTACCATGAGCCAGATTGGCTATATGTTTTTAGCGCTAGGTGTCGGAGCTTGGCCGGCCGCGATGTTTCATTTTTTGACACATGCCGTATTCAAGGCGTTATTGTTTTTAACTGCCGGCGCCATCGCCATGCGGCTTAACCACGAACAAAACATATTTGCCATGGGCGGGCTACGCTCTAAATTACCCCTGGCGTTCTGGGCTTTCCTCATCGGCAGCGCGTCGTTGGCGGCCCTGCCAATTATCAGCGCCGGGTTCTTCAGCAAGGAAATGATATTGGGGGCCGTTGCAGCAGCACCGATGCCGGGCCTTATTTTATGGGCTTGTGGAATTTTGGGCGCGGTACTCACTGCCACCTATATTTTCAGAGTCGTTTTTACAGTGTTTCTCGGCCCGTTGAAAACTGAAGTTTCTGGGTCGTACGGCGTTCGAATTGCCGTTCCGCTGGTTACGCTGTCTGTGGGTGCCCTGGTGGTGGGCTGGCTTGAAACACCCGAGGGCTTAGGCAATCAAACCATTTTCTCCAGGTTTCTTACGCCTGCCGTCGGCGTATTTCACCATTTACCGGTATCGTTCATGATACCCCTACTGGGATTTGCTGCACCATTATTAGGTATAGGTATTGCCTACGTGTTACATCGCAACGGCACATGGGCGCGAGCCACCACCACTATGCCCAGCAAGCTGACAATTTTTATTCGATCGGGATGTGGGTTTGATATGCTCTATGATGAATTGTTTGTTGTCCCCTACATGACTCTGGTGCGAGTGCTTCGGCACGATCCTGTCGACAGCATGTTCGCAGGATTACAATATCTTGCAATCGTCGCGCATCGGCGCTTGCGCGCCATGCAAATCGGACAAATCCGCCGCTATGCCAGCTGGATGATGGCAGGCTCAGTTGCCACCATAGCCATATTGTTATTCTCATGATGCTCGTATGGCTTCTGGTTATCCCAATGCTGGGGGGCCTGCTGGCTTGGCCGGCAGGACGTTTTCATTCAACAGCACCACGTATTATCAGCCTGATCGCCTTACTATCCGACCTTGCGATCGCCATTCCACTACTGCACAGCAGCGCCGATATCGCGATGCCCGGAACCTGGATGGCTGGATTTAATGCAGCATGGATCCCAGCCTTTGGAATGAGCTTCCGGCTGGGCATGGACGGGGTGAGTTGGTTGCTAAGCGTATTAACGATTCTGATCGGGCTCTTCGCTGTGATTGTCTCATGGCACGAGATCGATAACGGTGCCGGCTTTTTCCATGCCAACCTATTATGGTCGCTAGCTGGCGCTATCGGTGTATTCATCGCGCTAGATATGTTTCTGTTTTTCTATTTTTGGGAACTCATGCTGGTACCGATGTATTTTATCATCGCCATCTGGGGTCACGAGAATCGCCGCCGCGCAGCAATAAAGTTTTTCTTGTTTACCCAAGGTTCTGGATTACTGATATTAATTTCGATTCTGGCGCTTGCTTTCTTGCACCAACAGCAAACCAATGTTCTTACCTTCAATTATTTTGAACTTATACAAACTCATACCTCCCATACGTTCGGCATCCTCATTACGCTTGGGCTTTTCATCGCGTTTATTGTAAAGCTGGCAAGTTTTCCAGTACATGTTTGGCTACCGGAAACCCATACAGAAGCACCAACGGCTGGCTCCGTTATTCTGGCGAGTATTTTATTGAAAACCGGTGCCTATGGGCTATTGCGTTTTGTCGTGCCCTTAATGCCAGCGGCGGCACATAGCTTGGCACCTATAGCACTCTGGCTCGGTGTCGCGAGCATACTCTACGGCGCATTTTTGGCCTACGGGCAGTCTGACCTAAAAAGACTCATTGCCTACACTAGCGTCAGCCACATGGGCTTTGTGCTCATCGGAGTGTTTGCTTTTAACATCATTGCCTGGCAAGGCGTCGTCATATTGCTAGTGGCGCATGGTATTAGTACCGGAGCACTTTTCATTATCGTTGGTAGCTTGCAGCACTGCTTGCATACGCGCGACCTTAGCCGTATGGGTGGATTGTGGGGCGATATGCCTCGGCTCTCATCCTTTGGAGCGTTCTTCATCCTGGCATCGATGGGATTACCAGGCCTTGGAAATTTTGTTGGCGAATTTCTTATTTTGCGAGGCGCCTGGGCCGTCGCCCCGGTCATCACAATTTTCGCTGCAATTGGGCTTATCCCTGCGGCACTATATTCGCTGGTCGCTATTCAACGTGCCTTCCACGGACCGGTGGATGAAACCCGCGACGAACATGATTTTGGAATGAGGGAGACCTCAATGATGCTGGTTCTGGCTTCCGCCATTATTTGTCTTGGCGTAAATCCACAGCCGATACTGACCATTGCCTCACCGGCACTTAATAACATGCAGCCACAGCCGACAACGGCGATGCTTAAAGAAATGGGGGCGGGATGAACCTGCAAGGTGCAGTACCTTTGGTGATATTAACAATTCTGGCCGGAGGCTTGCCAGCGGTTGTTGCCATTCGGCGATCATACAGACTCATATGCGCAGTTACAGGGCTTGGGCTTTTGGCTGCGCTGTTCAGTATTCCTTACGCATTGCGCGCAACATCGCCAGCCTTACCTGAGTTATTCACGTTTAATGCATTATCACTGGGCTTTATCGGGCTAATTTTGATAAGCGCCCTGTTGATATTGGTCCTGGCCTACTCCTATTGGCAACCTGAAACACCGTTATACCGAGAAGAGTTTCCGTTGTTGTTTGCGGCCGGCACATTGGGCGCGGTGGCCCTTGCCTCTGCAGCCAGTTTCATAACTTTATTTCTTGGCTTGGAGACCATGACACTGGCGATGATCGGCATGATCGCCTATCCGCATTTCCGACCCGCTGCCGAAGAGGCTGGGCTTAAATATCTCGTTTTGTCGGGCATGTCTTCGGCCTTCGTATTGTTCGGGATTGGACTGCTGGAACTTGCGAGCGGCAGCCTCAACATCGCTCATATCGTGGCATCATCTGCGGCAGACGCCGCAAGCCAACAAATGTTGGTGGCGGGGCTTGCGATGATCGCCATTGGCGCTGGATTTAAATTATCCGTGGTTCCGTTTCATATATGGGTGCCCGACGTCTATGTTGGAGCACCCGCGCCAACTGGTGCCTATGTCGCGGTCATTGCAAAAATTGCGGTGCTGGCAATATTGATCCGGACAATCAATCTTCCTGGCGCCAATCTATCCGCCAGTATGAGTACCTTGACCACAGCTATCGCTATTTTGTCGATGCTGTCGGGGAATCTACTCGCGCTCATGCAAGACAATCTCAAACGTATTCTTGGCTATTCATCGATTGCGCACCTCGGCTACTTGCTCGTCGCTATTCTTGCCGCCGGCTCTATTGGTCAGGTTGCAGTGGTATTTTATATCGTCGCCTATGCAGTTACCATGATCGGCGCCTTCGGCGTTATCGCTGTGCTCTCACACGCCAGTGATGTGCGAGATGTGGATAAGATTACCGAATTGCGTGGCTTGTTTTGGACCCGCCCTGCCCTCGCCGGGGTAATGACATTGTTTTTGCTTTCATTGGCTGGAATTCCGCCAGCACTCGGGTTTATTGCAAAAATGTATATCATGGCAGCCGGTGTGCACACTCAGTTATGGAGTTTGCTGGCCGTCATGGTCATCAGCGGTGTGATCGGGTTATTCTATTATCTCAACATTATCCTGGTTATGTCGATGAAGCCGAGTGACGATGCGATGGCAGTGAGTATTTTGGCAATTTCCATTCCAAATCGACTCGCAATCGCTATGGTGAGCCTACCTATCCTTGCCTTCGGTGTTGCCCCCAGCCCTCTGATAGCGTTACTGAAATTAATGTTCGACTGAAGAAAAAGACAACTTGTGTCAAACATCCAGGAAGAACGGTCGATTACTGGTGGATTAGAATCAACGTGATCTCCAAATATCCTCAATTTTCAAAAATTTTGTATCATGTAGGTTTTTAGCAATTAGGTTAAATCGCCTTATTGAAAGTAAATTCAAAAGTTGTTATGAATATAATAAGAATAAATGAAACAAGATCTCAAAAACGTCACGCTCAAGCAACTCCGTGTTCTGGCCGCCGTTGTGCGGACAGGGTCCGTAACTGCAGCAGCCAATCAATTAAATGTCTCGCCACCAGCGGTGACGTTGCAAATGCAATTGCTCCAAGATCATGCAGGACTACCATTGGTCGAACGCTCAGGATCTCAAACTAAGGCTACGGACGCTGGCGCCGAGATTTTGCACGCCATCGAACAGATCGAGACCATTCTTGCGAATTGTAATGCGACGCTCGCTGCGATCGCCGGAACCAAGCAAGGTAGTGTTTCGGTTGGCGTTATCACCACTGCTAAATATTTTGTACCCCGCCTGCTCGGCGCGTTTATGCGGTCACATCCTGGAATTGATTTAAAGATTACCATTGGTAATCGTGAAGAAATGATCGAAGGTCTGCAAAACTATAAGCTCGATTTAGCAGTCACTGGTCGGCCGCCAGAGGAGTTGGATCTCGAAGTTACTAACATCGGCGATCATCCTCACGTCATTATCGCGCCTCCAGACCACAAATTGGCCAACATGAAGCTCATTAAGCCGAGCCAGCTGGCTGAGGAAATATTTATCGTCCGTGAACCTGGTAGTGGTACTAGGATTTTAATGGAGAGATTTTTTGCTGATTCAGGTATTGCACCGCAAATAAGGATGCAAATTGGAAGCAATGAAACCATCAAACAGGCGGTAATCGCAGGGTTGGGCATTGCGTTTATTTCCGGCCACACAATAGAAGCGGCGTTGGCGAACAAGAGTATTATAGTTTTACCCGTCGATGGCCTGCCCATCATTCGCCAGTGGTATATTGTTCATCTGCGGCAACGTCATCCGATGCCAGCGGTATCTTCAATCCGCAAATTTTTCGTTGATGAATGCCATACGTACTTACCCGATATCAGTGCAAGCTTTCACACGAATCAAAACGAAAAGCTTGACGGTAAAATATAGCTTAGCTCTATTACCAGAATAATGGCATCATCTGAAAATTATAGCTCTGTATTTCCAGAGTCAGAAATTTCCTGCCTAAACTAAGCCCGACCTAGATTCATTACAATATACATGAAACGATTCTAGGGCCGGGATGAGTCGGAGATATGCGTCGCTAGTAGCAAACTATATCGATTAGTTTGACTTAGACGGTGTCGTGCTCGGCGCGCAAGGGTTCTGTGCACCACCACCGGACTTCGACGGCGCGCCACTTGGTGCACAAGGATTTTGCACAGTTGTCGGTTTTTGGCCGCTCGTCGGAGCACAAGGGTTAGAAGGTGCACAGGGGTTTGTTGCTGAGGCTAATATTATCTGGCCCGGCATATTTGCTGCGATGGCTGATGGCATAATAGGAGCCATTGAAGCAGTAACAGCCAAAAGGGATAGTATACGCTTATTAGGTTTCATGTGACTCAATCTTTATTGTGGAGGATTATTGTTTGTGATGAACCGCGACGCCAGACGGTACTCCGACTGAAGCAGAAACTTGACATCCCGCAGTTAGTTTACCCCTCGAGACAAAATATCCAACCGCGATTAATACAGCGGCCAGTAGCGCAATCACCGCCCATACGGGCATATGCAGTAATTGTGGCACGGTCAGGGCATCCGGTCCCGTCTGGGTGTAAATCCACGAGCCAATCATTGGATAAATAGCATTAAAAACCAGCGTACCAACGCCGATACCAACAATGAAAAGGATGGCATCAAGCCGGCCTGACATAAGGGCTACAACCGACGTTCCGGGGCAATAACCACCTACCGCGAAGCCGATGCCCACAAACATCCCACCCAACAGAGTGCCCCAAAAAAGCACAGAGGGAATGAAAATATTTGAAAACGAGATCACGCCAAAATACGCGGCGATATTTAGTAATATTGAGCTGACAACAATGGCCGTAAACATGGTCTGGAAAACTGCCCAATTTGTGAATCGCAACTGGCCAGTAAGAATTTCTGGATTCCCAAAGCCTGCATTCTCAAGAACAAACCCAAAGCCAACACCCAGGAGGATACCTGAGATAGGACCAACAAAATCGAGGGGAGCAATCATGTCACCGATCTCCGACGCCAAAGTGGTTTCAAAATAAAGCCTGCAGCAGCGCCTGCTACAAAAAAGCCGATCAAGAACAAAAATCCGGCGGCCCCCAAAGGCGCTGAACCGGAAAGCCCCATTCCACTCGTACAACCAAGCGCAAAGCGCGCGCCCAGGCCGGACACCAACCCGCCTGATATGGCAAGGCCGAGTCGTGCTGGCGTGCTAGCCTGCGGCGGCCCGTCAATTCTTTTGGCAAAGCGCCGACCTAGCATCGCACCAGCCATACCGCCTATCGCAACACCAAGCACTTCCCACACGATCCATTGATCGAGACCGCGCCGAACGTACCCGGCGAGATAGTCATGGGGTGAAATTGCTCCGGGAGCGATCGCCGCCGTGGTTACCGCCGTAATTGACGTGGTTGCGCCGGTCACACCCAACCCATGACCGGTCGCAATAAACGTCAAAAACAGCACGGTGCCAAGTGCAACACCGGCAACATAGGGATTCCATAATGCACGCGGTTGAGACATGATGTGGGTCCCTGATTAGAAGTTTGATACGCCATTTACGACTGGCAAAGAGGCATCACGCGTGTATTCCGACATCGAGCCATCATACAAACGGACCCCCTTAAGGCCAAGAATTTCATGCAGCACAAACCAGTCGGACGAAGCCAAATGTCCCGTATTGCAAAAGGCGATCGTCGACGCTTGTTTGTCGTCAATCGTCGCTTTATTCAGCGCGACCTGCAGTTTAGCAGGATCTTGCACTCCTTCGAGGTCGGCGGTGAACAGCGTTGAGAACGGCAGATTCAGAGCGCCCGGAATTGTGCCGGCACGCACATCAACTGGCGCGAGAACCTTACCGTTATATTGCGGTACTGGCCTTGCATCAACCAACTGACTGCTCTTAGTGGTCAGGTTTTTCGCAACCATATCGCGCGTTGCAATAATGCTGGAATTAAAATGTGGCGTGAAAACCACTGGTTGCGGAGCAGTAGTGCCTGTTGCAATCGGATTGGATTTATCGGCCTGCCAAGCGACATCGCCGCCGTTCAAAATCGATACATTGTTCTGGCCTTCCACTTTGAGGGTCCAGTAAATTCGCGTCACAGCCGGAAAGTCACCTTTTTTGGCGCCACCTGGCACCAGTACGACGCGGGAGGCATTTCCAACACCAAAGTCACCGATCACTTTAGCAATGGCCGCTTGAGGCGGCAGCATCGCCGGCATGGCCCCATTCGGCAGCCGCCATTTATCGTCAAGAAAACCCGTAAACACCGCGCCCGGAACATGCGCCGCTTGATATTCAGCAGCCTGGTTGTCATGATCATAAACCTCAATAATAACGAGGTTTTTATCGTTCAAATGTTGCGCTAGCCACGCCGGGGTCACGAGCGGTGTTGGTGCGGTCGCGGCGCCCGCATTTGCGGCAAAGCCGCCCACCACAAAAACAGTAGCGAGGGTCTTGGCAAACAGATTATTCAGCCGATTTTTTTTATTGGAAAATGTCATTGCTTGAGTACCTCTGAGCGTTGCTATAAATAATGCTGTGAATTGTAACTTACCCGCACATTTTAATCCACGGAAAAGTTACCGCTGACTGAGCATTTTTGTCAATAAAATTAGAAAAAACCCTCTAAAATTCATTAACAAACCGAGTTATGGCACAAAATACTTACCGAAAAATCATAACTGTTTTTTGCAAATTGAGTAAACCAAACGCCGCCCTATAAGCAGTATATAGGGCGGCGTGTCATCAGAATTTTCTCTGATATGAAATGCCCAACTCATCTTCTGTCAGGCTAATGCTATCAATACCTCCTCCGGGCAAGTGGCTTGTGGCACCACTTAGGGTATTCTTGAAAGCGTGCGTATAGGATGCAGTAAGACTCGATGTTGGTGATAAGTTATACGTCGCCCCAATAGCAACCTGATTTTCAATAACGCCAGGTGCCAAAATATTAAAGGTGACATTCTTCGCTGTCACTGGGTCGTCGCTATGATTATAACCCGCCCTTAGTGTTAGGTTCGGCAATACTTGATCAGCGACGCCAATCTTGAAAACGTTAATATCTTGCCAACCAAAACCTGGCCCATTGCTCGCACCCAGCTGTGCATGATTTCCGCTGGAATTGCCTATGGCGGCAACACCGGAATAGAATATTCGTTCGTAATCCGCCGCTAACAACAAGGTTGGCGTCACGTGCAGTGCCACACCGGCGCCAAAATTCGCGGGAATATTGAACGCACCACCACCAGCAAACAAGCCGCTGTACCGGGTAAACTTTGTCGAATAAATCTGAGTCTGATAGGTAATGCCCAACGCCAGAAGCGAGTTGACACGCCAGTAACCGCCGAGTCGCAATCCTGCGCCAAACGAATAGGAATCACCCCGATCAGTCACATTGTTCGGCGACTGCGTGATGGACGGCGAAGTGAAAGCCTGCAAGCCTGAAGCTGAGAACTGCTGCACTGCAAACTGAGGCGCAACACCAAGGGAAACTGAATCGTTAACCTTGTAGGACAAAGTTGGCGCTACGATAACCTGCGTGAGCGACACACCCAGACCACCCTGCCCACAAAGCAGATTTGCTGGACCGAAGCCGCAATTCAACTGGCCACCGGGATAAGCAGTATCCATACCGCCGTTACCATAAATACTCAGACCGATCGTAATCTGGTCGTTCAAATGGTTGTTGTAGCCAAATTCAGGTATCGGAAACAAAGTACTGCGACTGGTGGCCGAACCATTCAATCCATACGCATTGCCCGTACGGCTTGCAGTACGACCAGGAACGAAAAAATTTAGTCCAAAATCAAACTCATTGTCGCTGAAGCTACCATTGGCAGGATTATTAGCACCGTATAATCCATCGCCTGTTACGGCGAACGCAGTCCCGCCCATGCCAATATTCTGCATACCATAACCAGCTGCAAAATAACCATCTGTCGCGTTAGCAACGCCAGGCGTCAACACTGCAATAATGGCAGCAAACGACAAGCCATGATTGGCCTTAATATTTTTAATCATTACCCCCCCTTTTTGAAAACTGTTCTTATGAATTGTCAGGCGTCTTCGCTATTGTGAGTTTATAGGCCAACATTTTTGAGGCTAGAAAACGTCACGGATTTTAATTGCCAAGAGCAAAGCCCGAAACACTCTAAAAATAAACCCAAACCAATTGTTACCACGATTTCGCAATAGGGCTCTGCGTCCAACACAATTTTCAAAATTCTGACGTTTCCCGGAAAATTTTAACGATTTCATTAAATCATAAACTATATTTACGAGAAGTCAATACAATTTGTCGTATCAAAATCTTCTCGATTTATAGCTGTCTGGCATAACACAACACGCCCCCCCAACGACCAATGGTCAAATTGTCTCAACCGCTTCTGTGACTTAGGTCAGCAACTCACACCCGTTAAATTGCCCGGGCTGGTTGTCCCCAAAACGCCTAACCCAACAATATTTTTACTAATAAAATTCTGGATTTGAGAGGTCTAACTAAGCCGATACCTTGTGCCAGCATAATTGAAGACGACTAAATTATTAAAACAAATGGTATAATAAACAGCCAGCCATAGTGCCGCCAGATAGCGGCCCAAACAGGCCCACCGCTAGATCAACCAAATAATTTCAAATGATTATAAGGGGTTCACCCGTCCCCATGTTACGGGATTGACGCAATTGCCACCAAATCAGCACCCAAATTGTCAAAACATGATCCCGCTCCAGGACATGAAATTGTGGCACATACATATTCAAGGTACGCCAACACTTTCGTTCATGTAGTCAAAAAAACGCCGAATGACCCGTTACAAGTAAAACCCGGTCAAGGGTCTCGACGATCCGGTGAATGCCGATCAGGTCGATCTCCAGACGCAAACAGTGGGGCCTTTGCAAAGCCCCTACAACGCTACGGCATCGCAAAAGCGGCCACAAATGCGTTACAAAAAGATAGCCGGCCACCCCAAATAAATACTTACAAAAATAATATAAATATGTATTATAATTAGCACGCAAGATATAATAACGTGTCATTTATTATGGGCTCTGTTCAATATCGTAACCATGACCAGTAACGCCAATCATTGCGTCGATACGGCAACAACGGCGCGAACAGTCTCGATGCTGTGCGTGCTAGCCAACAGTACGCGGCTTGGGATTCTAAATTATTTGATGTCTGGCGAAAGATATGTTGCGCAAATTGACGCATCATTGAGTATTGGGCCGCCGAATCTGTCGCAGCAATTGGCTGAATTACGTGGCACCGGGACCTTGGCGGCGCGGCGCGGAGGTAAGGCAGTCTTCTATCGTTTAGATAATGAGCGCGTACATAAACTAATCAGCCTACTGCTGAGTGTAATCGGTCGCGATGAATTTGTAACTGTTATTGACTCGACTCAACAAGGCAAACGCCGGGTTGGCGCAGCGTACTTTGCGTTGGTAGCGCCTCTCGATGAGACTACAAGCCCACAGTAGGTGTAGCTTGAGCCGCGATCACGACATATCGATGATTCTCTTAACGATACCGAGTTAAGTACCATCCACAAAACGACCTAGCCTCAGGAGAAAAAAGTTTCTATTTCTTTATCGTTAAGTTATTCTGAAATTTTTTCGCCGTAAAACCTGTAGCTAGCGTTGATAATTGCCCCTTGATTGCATTGACAAAAACTTTTTTTAGCTCGACAAGTTTAGCACAAATTTAAAAATGAAAAAAGAACGTTTAGTTTCACCAAGTGTTTTCGTATAAATTTTGATTACGGGGGAAGATCGAAGATGGCGCAAGCTAGTCGTCGTAAGATGTTTAAATTTGGAGCTGCTGCTGCGGGTGGTGCGCTTGTAGCGGCGTCGTCTCGTGTTGCGTCGGC
>DAIDEE010000028.1 GCA_027308685.1 Acidocella sp. | reverse complement strand
GGTCAATGCCTCCTGCATCAGTGCGGCGCCGTTGATGTAGGCGCGGGCGAAGCCGGGGGCGCGGTCCATGTTCAAGCCCAGGACGTCGTGCAGCACCAGCACTTGTGCATCGGTACCCGGCCCGGCGCCGATGCCGATGGTGGGAACCGATACGCGGCGGGTGATTTCGGCGGCGACATCGGCGGGAATGGCTTCCATCAGCACCATTCTGGCACCGGCTTGCGCCAACGCGATGGCGTCCTCAATGAGGCGTTCTGCTGCCTCGGGGGTTTTGCCCTGACGTTTGAAGCCGCCGAACTGGCGGACGTGCTGCGGAGTTAAGCCGATATGCGCGCATACCGGCACAGCGCGGGCGGAGAGGAAGGCAACAGTCTCGACCATCGGCGCCCCGCCTTCAAGTTTAACGATTTCGGCACCGGCTTTCATCAAGCGGGCCGAGGCAGCAAAAGCCTGGGCTGGGCTCTCCTCGAAGCTGCCAAACGGCAGGTCGGCCATGATGAGGGCTTTTTGCACGGCCTTGGCGACGATGGCGGTATGGTATTCCATTTGTTCGAGTGACACGCCCAGTGTGTCCGGTGCGCCGCCGATCATCATGCCGAGGGAATCACCGATTAAAATGCCATCCAGCCCGGCGGCGTCGGCCATGCGGGCGAAGGGATGGTCGTAGGCGGTGATGAAACTGAGTTTGCGGCCTTCGCGTTTGGCTTTGTCCCAGTTGCCAATATTTTTGCTCATAATCCGGTTGCACCTAGTAAGAGGGTCAAAGCGTAAATGACGCTGGCGGCGCGAATTTCATCGCGGTCGCCGGTAAATTTCACCTGCCGGGTCAGTGTGCCGCCATGCATGTCCGCCAAACCGAACCAGACGGTGCCGACGGGTTTTTCGGGCGTGCCGCCATCGGGGCCGGCGATGCCGGTAACTGATACGGCGACATCCACGCCGGCGCGTTGTTTGGCACCGGTTGCCATGCGCAGTGCGACGGCCTCGCTCACCGCGCCGACCGATGAAATTAGTTGCGGGGGCACGCCGAGGAGCTCGCTTTTGGCAGCGTTTGAATACGTAACGAAGCCGCGGTCCAGCACCGCCGAGGAGCCGGGAATTTCGGTGATCGCACCTGCGAGAAGCCCGCCGGTGCAGCTTTCAGCAGTGGCGAGCCGGACGTTGCGGGCACGGCAGTTCATCACCAGCCGGGCAGCGAGGTTGTGTGCTGTGGTCATAACCATCCTCCTGGCAGTAGCCTTACCAGCACTGTGAGGCAGATCAATCCGATCAATCCGGCGACCCAATCATCGGCCATGACGCCGAGGGCATCGTGGCGGCGGTCTGCGAGGCCGACCGGGCCGGGTTTCCAGATGTCGAACAATCGGAATAGCCCGAACGCCAGCAGCAGGCCGAGGGCGCTGATGCGGGGCAGGGCCAGCATGGTGATCATCTGGCCGGCGACTTCGTCGATCACAATCCAGCCGGGGTCATTCTGGCCGCCGACAGCCCAGACCGCCCAAAGCCCGATGACGCTGGCGACGATGATACCGGTGATGAGCGGGCCATGGCCGAGTTGCAGGAGAATGGTGCCGATGAGCAGACCGACCAGCGAGCCGAACGTGCCAGGCGCTTTGGGGGCATAACCAGCACCGCCCGCGCTGGCGATGAGCTCAGCGGTGTTCATGGTGTCATCCACCGTGTGAGAGGGTCCTGGGCGCTGCCGGTTTGCAGGGCGCGGTAAACCACGATGCTCTCGGTGACGCGCTGCACATAGTTGCGGGTTTCACTGAAGGGGATTTCCTCGATCCAGTCGATGATGTTAGCACCTCCGGGTGCAGATTTCATCTCAGGATCGCCATATTCCGCCAGCCAGTTGGCGACGTTGGTGGGACCGGCGTTGTAGGCGGCGATGGCGAGCGGCAGGCAGTCGCCGAAGCTGAGGATAAGCTGGTTAATATAGGCCACGCCCAGCGCCATGTTGAAGTTGGGGTCGTAGAGGTTGCCGTTGATCGGCAGGCCATTGAGTTTGGCGGTTTTGCGGGCGGTGGCGGGCATGAGTTGCATCAGGCCGCGCGCGCCCGCACCGGAGATGGCGGTGATGTCGAAGCTGCTTTCCTGGCGCATGATGCCGAGCGATACGGCGGGGTCAACGCCGCTGGGCGGGGCGACGGGCCGCGGCCAGCCTTCATGGACCAGCATCTGGCCGGCAATGCCGGCGCTGCGGGCGATGGCGACAGCACTTTGCGGCAGGCCAAGCCCTAATGCGAGGCGGGCCGCAAGCTCGCGGGTGCGGTCATCGGCGGCGGTCTGGCCGAGGCGGTTGAGGAAGATTTGGGCATCGTCGGGGTCGTTCATTTGCACCAGCAAGGCAGCGGCGCGGGGCAGTTCCATCATGGCGAAATCCAACGCCTGCCCGGCATTGAAGCCGGGCTCCTGAATATTGCGGATTTGGGCGGCGAGGGATGCGGGCGTTTCACCCAAGGCCAGGGCGGCGAGTTGGCCGTAGTAGGTGGTGGGGTAGGCCGCCGCGCGTTGGTAGTCGGCTTTGGCGGCATCGCCGGTTTCGCAGCGGGCCAGCCAGTAATAGGCGCGGGCCTGGGTGATGACGGCGGTGGAGGAACTGGCGAGGTCGGTGAACCAAGTGGCGGCGGCGGTGGGGTTGTGCAGGAAGCGCAGCAGCAGAAAGCCGGCTAAAAAGTCGCGGTCGGCGATTTGGGAGCGGGCGGATGCGCCGGAGATGGGTGGATTGACGGCGATGACGACAGCGTAGGCGTCCTTGGGGTCGTTGGCTAACAGCAAGGCGCGGGCGAGTTGGTCCTGCGCCGGCCAGAATAACAATCGCCCGGCATCGTCGGCCTGGGCGGCGGCGGCTTTGCCCTGCGCGACCCAGAGGGCGGCGGCCTGGGTGTCGCTGCCGGTGGTGTGCAGGGTTTGCACCTGGGCGAGAAACGGCACTTGTTGCGGGCCGGTTTTCACATGGGGGATGCCGTTGGCTTGGGCGAGGTCGAAGGCAAGGCGAGCCTGGTAGGGCCAGTCTGGGTTGTTGGCGATGAATTGCTGGATTTCATCGGCGGTGCCGCCACCGCCGGAGGTGAGGCGGAAGAAGGTGACGAGTTTGACCATCAGCGGGTCGCCGGTGGCCTGGGCGAGGGCGGTGGCGTCTGAGAAGTTGCGGGCTTTCACATCGGCCATAATCTGGGGAGAGGCGGCTTGTTGGGCCAATGCCGGTAGGGGGGCCAGAATAGCGATTAGCAGGAGGAAGACTCTCATGTGCCATGTTCTAGCATCCCCCGGCTTGCAGGCCACCCCTTGAGAGAATACTTCTGGAGGATAGGAGTTATTCATGTTTCACGGTTCAATGGTCGCCCTGGTCACTCCGATGCGCGAAGATGGCAGCATCGATGAGGAGACGTTCGTTCGTTTTATCAACTGGCAGATCGCCCAGGGTACGCACGGCATTGTGCCGGTGGGCACCACGGGCGAGTCGCCCACGCTGACGCATGATGAGCACAAGCGCGTGGTGGAACTGGCGATTGAGGCGGCGGCGGGCCGGGTGCCGGTGATTGCCGGGGCGGGGTCGAATTCAACCGCCGAGGCGATTGGGCTGGCGAAGCACGCCAAAAAAGCTGGCGCCGCTGCGGTGCTGGTGGTGACGCCTTATTACAACAAGCCGACACAGGAAGGTTTGTTCCGCCATTATAGCGCGATTGCCGATGAAGCCGATATTCCGATTATTATTTACAATATTCCGGGGCGCTCGGTGATTGATATGAGTGTTGAGACGATGGCGCGGCTGGCCATGCATAAAAACATTGTGGGGGTGAAGGATGCCACGGCGAATTTGACGCGCCCGCTGCATACCACCCGCGCCTGTGGTGAGGATTTTGCGCAGCTTTCAGGTGAGGACCATACGGCGATTGCGTATTTAGCCTCCGGTGGCCATGGCTGTATTTCCGTCACCGCCAATGTGGCGCCGGCGTTGTGTGCGCAGATGCACGCCGCCTGGCAACAAGGCGATGTGAAGGCCGCGATGGCGATTCAGGCGCGGCTGGTGCCGTTGCATGATGCGATGTTTGTGGAATCGAACCCGGGGCCGGTGAAGTACGCGGCCTCATTGTTGGGGTTTGGCAGCAATACCTGCCGGTTGCCGATGGCGCCGATTGCGCAGGCGACCGCTGAGAAGGTGCGGGCCGCCATGGTGGAAGTTGGGTTGCTGAATTGACGGCCAAGGAGACCCCATCGAAGAGTAAATCGGGCTATATTTCGCACGGTATTGCCTCGCAAAATCGTAAAGCCCGGTTTGACTATAAAATTCTCTCGACCATTGAAGCCGGCATTGTGCTGAAGGGTGTTGAGGTGAAGTCTCTGCGGCTGGGCCGTGCCACGCTGACCGAAGCCTGGGCCGGTGAGCGCGAGGGGGAGTTGTATTTATTCAATGCCTATATTCCGGAATATCAAGGCGGCGTGCTGTCGCGCTTTGATGTGCGGGGGGCGCGTAAATTGCTGGTGAAGAGCCGTGAGTTGAACCAGTTGTTTGGGGCGATCAAGCGCGATGGCGCGACGGTGGTGCCGCTGGATATTCATTTCAACCCGCGCGGGCTGGCGAAGGTGACTTTGGGGATCGCCGAAGGGCGGCAGAAGCATGATAAACGCCATGCGGTGGCCGCGCGTGACTGGCAGCGTGATAAAGCGAGATTGCTGCGTAATAAATAAAGGAAGCTGATATGGCCGGACATGACCATTGGAAACATAACGGCGTGCAGGTGATTAAAGCCGGAACCTTGGATTCCAACACCGCCCAGACACCTGGCATGAGCCGGGCGGCGGCGATCAATGCGGCGCGGGTGGGCGCACAGAAGATCTGGGCGGGCACCGTAACGATTGACCCCGATGCCAAAACCGGCGCGCATCATCATGGCGCGTTGGAGAGCGTGATTTTTGTGATCCGTGGCAAGGCGCGGATGCGCTGGGGTGAGCGGCTGCAATATGTGGCGGAGGCCGAAGCCGGAGATTTTATTTTCGTGCCGCCGTTTGTGCCGCATCAGGAGATTAACGCCTCACCGGATGAGAGGTTGGAGTGTGTGCTGGTGCGCTCAGATAATGAAGCGGTGGTGGTGAATCTCGATATCCAGCCGATTGAAAAGCCGCAAGCGGTAGAGTGGATTGATCCGATTCATCGGGGGCATAAACATGACTGACGAACCGACTATTTTCGGCAAAATTAAAGACAAGCTGATTGGAAAAAAGCAGGAATGGGCGACCCAGGGGCGTGGGCTGACGGGTGAGGCAGCGTCGCATGAGCAGCGCCTGCCGCCGGGGCAGCATTTGGTGAAAGATTGGCCGGTATTGGATTTGGGGATTCAGCCGCAGATTCCGACGACCAGTTATACGCTGACACTCGATGGTGCGGTTGAGCATCCGATAACCCTCGCATGGGCGGATTTGATGGGGCTGCCGCAGTCGGAGCGTGTTTCGGACATGCATTGCGTTACCACCTGGTCGCGCTACGATAACAAATGGCGCGGGGTTTCGGCTGAGGCATTGCTGACTTTGGTGCAGCCGCGCGCCGATTGCCGACATATTATTTTTCATTCCTATGATGATTATACCACCAATGTTCGGCTGGAGCAGTTTGCGCAAGATGATTGTTTGCTGGTGCATACGTGGAATGATGCGCCGATTTCGCGCGAGCATGGTGGCCCGCTGCGGGTGATGATCCCGAAGTTCTATTTGTGGAAATCGGCCAAATGGGTGAAGCGGCTGGAGTTTGTGGTGGCTGACGAGCCGGGGTTCTGGGAAACGCGCGGGTATAATAATAATGCTGACCCGTGGACGGAGGAGCGCTATTCCTGAAGTCAGGCGTTGTTGAGCTGCCCGACAAGTTTCTCGACGACGGTTTCGAACATTTCGGTGCTCAACCGCTTCGTGCTCGTGTTGTAGCGTGAGACGTGGTAGCTGTTCGCCAGGATCAAACCCTCACGCGGGGTGTAAAACGCGCCGTGGGAAAACTTGAAGGCGCTGGCTTTGATGTTGAGAGCCCTTAAGCACATTGTATGGGCGACGGTGCCCAGCGTTAAAATGGCCTTCAGATTTTTCATGGCCGTGATTTCCGCGCTGAGGAATTGATTACAGGTTTTATTCTCCAGCGGCGTTGGTAGATTTTGCGGTGGGACACAGCGTACAGCATTGGTGATCCGGCAATTTAGCAGATGCAAGCCGTCTTTGGGATGTTCGGCATAATTGCCAGTCGCGAAGCCGAATTTCAGTAATGTGGTATATAATAGTTGCCCGGCATAATCGCCGGTGAAAGGCCGCCCGGTGCGGTTGGCACCTTTGACGCCAGGGGCCAAGCCGATGACAAGCAACGCGGCTGATATGTCGCCAAAACTTGGGACAGGTGCGTTATGCCATGTTGGTTGCGTGGTACGGTTGGTTTGCCGATATTCAACCAGCCTTGGGCAGAGCGGGCAGTTGCGCTGTGGGGTGAGGGGCTTCATTCGTCGTCATAATCCCGCTCCAGGCCACGCGGCCGCCCCTCACTGGCTTTGCGGGTAAAGCCGGGTGCGATGTCGGCAAGTTCGATATACTGGTCTGCCTGCCTGCGAAGTTCGTCGGCGATCATCGGGGGATTGGTTTTGATGGATGAGATCACGGATACCCGCACCCCACGTCGTTGCACGGCTTCCACTAGCCGACGGAAGTCGGAATCACCGGAGAATAAAACCGCATGGTCGAGCCGCGGTGCCAGTTCCAGCATGTCGATGGCGAGTTCGATATCCATATTGCCTTTGATGCGACGCCGGCCTTGGGCATCGGTAAATTCCTTGGCGGGCTTGGTTACAAGTGTGAAGCCATTATATGCCAACCAGTCTGTTAATGGTTTAAGAGGAGAATATTCTTCAGTTTCGAGCAATGCGGAATAATAATAGGCGCGGACCAGCGTTGTTTTCGAACTAAAAAAATCCAGCAACCTGCGGTAATCGATATCAAAGCCCAAACTTCTGGTTGCAGCATAAAGATTTGCACCGTCAATAAACAGTGCGGTTCTTTCTTGTTGAACAAATTGCATGTATAAAATGCTCCGTTGAGATGCTTTTATCTAAAAAATTACCCAGAGGATTGAATTTTTTCCGAAGTATTAAGTGTTAATAAGTAATTCGGACGTCAAGGGAAAGACTTTTAATATATGATATTTTTTTCAGCATGATCCTGATTGCGATTGGTGCCAATCTTCCAGGGCCTGGTGGCCTAACGGCTTTGCAGACATGCGAGCAGGCTGTTGGGGCGTTGAGAGATATTCCAAATCTGACCTTCAAGGCGGTCTCGGCCTGGTATCGCACGGCTGCGATTCCGCCGTCTGACCAGCCAGATTATTGCAACGGTGTGGTGCGGTTGGAGGGCGAGATGACGCCGGCTGCGTTGCTGGCGGTGTTGCAGGATATTGAAAACCGCTATGGCCGGACCCGGAGCGTGAGAGATGCGCCCCGGACACTTGATATCGATATTATCGACCTGAATGGCACGATACGGGCGCTGCCGACCCCTATTTTACCTCATCCCCGGGCGCATTTGCGGGCTTTTGTGCTGAGGCCGATCCTGGACGTGGCACCGGGCTGGATACATCCGGCGTTCCGCCGCTCGGTGACCTCGTTGCTGGTCGATTTGCCGGCGCAGCGCATACAACCCTGGTCTGACGGCTAAAACCTTGCATTCGGCTCCGGCGCACTGTATCTGAAAATTTGGATTGTATTTGTTTGGGAGTAGCCTCGGATGGCCCGCGTCACCGTTGAAGATTGCGTTTTAAAAGTGCCGAACCGGTTTGAACTGGTGCTGCTGGGGGCCCAACGGGCCCGCAATATCAGCCGTGGCGAGTTGTTGACCATCGATCGCGACAACGACAAGAACCCTGTGGTGGCTCTGCGTGAGATCGCTGAAGAAACCCTGAACCTGGGCGATTTGGAGCAGGATTTGGTGAAATCCCTTTCGCGCGTGCCAGAACCAGAACCGGTCGATGAGGAAGTTTTGGACCTTATTCCGACCGACCAGAATATTTTTGGGTTGCAGGATGTTTCTGCCGAGGAGGAAGCGGCTGCGTTGGCGGCTGAATCTGAGGAAATGACGCCGGAAGATATTCAGGCGGCCATTGAAGCTGAACTCGGCGGCAAAACCCGACGTTAATTAGGGAGGGCGCATGAAACCAGAGATACTGGTTCGCGCCCCGGAGGGGTTACCGGCGGGTGGGGTGCCCACACCGTTGATGCACCCTGAACTGGGACCCCTGCTGTCCCGTATTTCTTCCTATGATAATAAAGCGGACCCGGCTGTTATTGATGCCGCCTATGGAATCGCGTTCGACGCCCATGCAGCGCAAAAGCGCGATAACGGCGAGCCCTATATTACCCACCCGCTGGCTGTTGCAACCATTCTGGCCGGCTACCGGCTGGATTCATCATCTATCATCACGGCGCTGCTGCATGATGTGATCGAGGATACTTCGGTCACCCTTGCTTCGGTGCAAAAACGCTTTGGCTCTGAAGTGGCCGGGCTGGTGGATGGCGTAACGAAGCTCACCCGGCTTGAATTGCAGTCCGACCGGACCAAGCAGGCGGAGAATTTCCGTAAACTTGTTCTGGCGATGAGCAAGGACATCAGGGTGCTTATCGTTAAGCTTGCGGACCGGCTACATAATATGCGCACCATCGGCAATGTGGCCAAGCCCGAGCGGCGCCAGCGGATTGCGCGTGAGACGATGGAGATTTACGCGCCGCTGGCTGAGCGCATCGGCATGGAATCGGTTAAAACCGAACTCCAGACCCGCTCGTTTGCGGAGTTGGATTCCGAAGCGTTTGATACCATCCAGGCGCGGTTGAATTTTTTGCGCGGCCAGGGGGCCGATGTAATCGAGGAAGTCAGCCACGAGATTTTACGGGTCTGCAAGGAAGCCGACGTTGCGGTGGTCGAGGTCGCGGGCCGCGAGAAATCACCTTATTCGATATGGGAAAAAATGCAGCGCCGCAATGTAGCGTTTGAGCAGCTTTCCGACATCATGGCGTTCCGAATCATCGTGCCGACGCGCGAGGCTTGTTATATGGCGCTCGGTGCCATTCATGCGGCGTTTCCGGTGATTGCTGGGCGGTTCAAGGATTATATTTCCACGCCTAAGGCCAATGGCTATCAGTCACTGCATACGGGGGTGACATTGCGGCATCCGCGCAACCAGAAGATTGAACTGCAAATTCGTACGCCTGAGATGCAGATGATCGCGGAAAACGGCGTGGCGGCGCATTGGCTTTATAAGCAGGCGGATGCCAGCCAGTCGGATGTGAAGCAGTTCCGCTGGGTGCAGGACTTGCTGGAAATTTTGGAAAACTCCGCAGCGCCGGATGATTTTTTGGAGAATACCAAGCTCGAGCTTTACCAGGATCAGGTTTTTTGTTTCACGCCAAAAGGCCAGTTGATCCAGTTGCCGCGCGGTGCCACCTCGGTTGATTTTGCATACGCCGTGCATAGCCAGATTGGCGATACCTGTGTGGGGGCGCGGATTAATGGGCGGTTGATGCCGTTGCGTTATGAATTGCAGAATGGTGACCAGGTAGAAATTCTCACCGCGCGTGGCGGCACGCCCTCACCGGCATGGGAGCGGTTTGTGATCACCGGTAAGGCGCGGGCGCGCATCCGCCGGTTTTTGACCCAGCAGATGCGCGAGCAGCACCGGGATTCCGGCAAGTCAGCGCTGGCCAAGGCGTTCCGTCAGGAGGGTGTGGATGGTTCCGAAAAAGTGCTGGAGCCGACACTGAAGTTGCTGAAGCAGGTGTCGCTGGATGATTTATATGTGGCGGTGGCGACGGGAGCGTTGGGGCCGAAGGACGTGGTGTATGCCGCCTACCCGCAGCTGCGTGAAGCGCGGGCGCCGCGCATGTTACCAGGTTTCATGGGCAATGCGCTCACCGCCCGCTCACCGCGGCATTCTGTGCCTAAGAATAACACAGGCATGGCGCTCACCGGCTTGGTGGCGGGAATGGACGTGCATTATGCCGGTTGCTGTCATCCGCTGCCAGGTGACAAAATTGTCGGTATCGTGGCCACCGGTAAAGGTGTCACGGTGCATACGAAAGATTGTGCCACGCTGGAGACATTCGCGGCTACACCGGAACGGTTTATTGATGTTGACTGGGATTTGGACAATCTCAGCCGCCCAGGCGTAAAGCCGGGCGCCGCTGGATTTGTCGGACGGATCAGCGTGATTGCCAGCAACAGTCCCTCGGCTTTGGCGAATTTGACCAATGCGGTTGCCAAGCAAGAAGGGGCTATTGCGAATTTGAAAATTGTCCATCGTCAGCAGGATTTTTTCGAGGTACTGGTGGATGTTGAGGTGCGTGATGTGCGCCATCTCGGGCAGGTGATTGCCGGCTTGCGTGGGGCGGCTGGCATTGCGCAGGTGGAGCGCGGCAAGTCATGATGTATGACGCATGATCATTGGGCTGGGCTCGGATATTTGCGACATCCGCCGGATTGAAAAATCCCTGGAGCGTTTTGGCAGCCGTTTTACCGAGCGATTATTTACGCCGGAAGAACGCGCCAAAGCGGAGCGACGGCCGATGAACCGTGCCGCAACCTATGCCAAGCGCTTTGCTGCCAAGGAGGCTTGCGCCAAAGCGCTGGGAACTGGCTTTCGCCGGTCGGTATTTTTTGCTGATTTACGGGTGGTCAATTTAGCCTCCGGCCAGCCGACGTTGTCATTGCATAATGGCGCCTTGGCGAGGCTACAGTTTATGACGCCGCAAAATTATGCGCCGCAGATATTTTTGTCGCTGACGGATGAATATCCTTACGCGTATGCCAATGTCATTATCGAAGCCGTACCGTTATAATTTGATAAATCAGGGGACTGCATGACTGCCGAGGATGTGTATTATTACGAACCCGCCAAGGGCCATGGCCTGCCGCACGATCCGTTCAATGCCATTATCGGTCCGCGCCCGATCGGTTGGGTTTCCACCAAGGGTAAAAATGGGTCGGTTAATTTAGCGCCCTATAGTTTTTTCAATGCCTTTAATTATATCCCGCCGATCGTTGGTTTTTCCAGCGTCGGTTTCAAGGATAGCCTGCGCAACGTTGAAGAAACTGGCGAGTTGGTTTGGAATCTCACGACCCGCGCTCTCGGTGAGCAGATGAACCAAACCTGTGCTGCCGTACCCTACGGCACTGACGAATTTTCGATCAGCGGTCTCACACCCATTGCATCCAAGCTTGTTGCGCCACCGCGTGTCGCGGAAAGCCCGGTGCATTTTGAATGTAAGGTTACGGATATCATCCCTCTTAAGACCCACGCCGGTGAACTTACAAAGTCCAAGCTTGTACTGGCTGAAGTCATCGCCGTGCATATTGCAAAATATCTGCTGAAAGACGGCGTTTTCGACACGTTTAATGCAAGCATCATCCTGCGGGCCGGTGGTCCCTCGGCCTACGCTGAAATCAAGCCCGATTCGCGCTTCGATATGGTGAGACCTTGAGGTGAGGAAGGCCGAGGGGGTAGCCCCTGACCTTACCTCGTCTCAATAATTATGCCATCCGGGCGTGAACGGCTTGTACGGCCAGGCGTTGTTCGGCGACCTGGGCTTTCATGGATTTTTGCAGTTTCTCGAAGCCGCGCACTTCGATCTGGCGCACACGTTCGCGCGAGATGTTGTACTGCTGTGAGAGGTCTTCGAGGGTCGTGGGGTTATCTTTCAGACGGCGTTCGATGAGAATGTGGCGTTCGCGGTCTGAGAGGGTTTTGAGCGCAGTGTTGAGCAGAGCCTTGCGGCCGGTGAGCTCTTCACGGTCAGCCAGCTCGGTTTCCTGGGACTCACTGTCATCGACCAGCCAATCCTGCCACTCGCCTTCGCCGTCCATTTTGATCGGGGCGTTGAGCGAGTTGTCAGGCGAGGAGAGGCGGCGGTTCATATTCACCACGTCTTGCTCCGGCACATCGAGGAGGTGCGCGATGCGGGCAACATGCTCGGGCTTCAAATCACCATCTTCAATGGCCTGCATTTGGCCTTTCAGGCGACGCAGGTTGAAGAACAATTTTTTTTGAGCGGCGGTGGTGCCCATTTTCACCAGCGACCAGGAATGCAGAATATATTCCTGGATGGCGGCGCGGATCCACCACATAGCGTAGGTGGAGAGGCGGAAGCCGCGGTCTGGGTCGAAGCGTTTTACCGCCTGCATCATGCCCACGTTGCCTTCAGAGATCAGCTCCCCGACCGGCAGGCCATAGCCACGATAGCCCATGGCGATTTTGGCGACCAGCCGCAAATGGGCGTTCACCAGCGTGTGGGCGGCTTTATTGTCACCGTTGTCGCGCCAAGCGCGGGCAAGGCGTTCTTCGTCCTCATGCGATAGCATGGGAAACTTACGGATTTGCTGCATGTAGCGCGTCAGACTGACGTCGGGTGCCATGGCGGACATTGTGGAGGCCATTGGGTGGAATCTCCTTGTTACTTCCGACCCGCTCACCAGACTACCCAGTGTTTGCGGTGCGGAAAAATTTTGCATTTAAAGACTACCGGATATAATTCGAACAGCACCATCACGAAGACGGGAGACCCCTTAAAAGGCAGTAACCCTAAAGTAATAATAACGCTGCTTTATTCCGATACTTTGTCGTCGAACGAATCATACTCAGAGGCGGCCCAAGCCGTCAACGAAAAAAGGACTATTAAAGTCCTGTTTCGATCACTTCCACGAGATGCTGAAAGTCAGCCGGAGGCGGGGATTCAAACCTTAGGGTCTGCCGGGTGATGGGGTGGGAAAAACCTAGGGTTTCTGCGTGTAAGGCTTGGCGTGGGAAGTCCAGCGCCAAGCTGCGGGCAGGCTCATTCAGCCCTTTGGCGGCGGCTGGCCGGCGTTTGAGATAGACCGGGTCACCGATCAGCGGATGGCCGATATGCGCCAGATGCACCCGTATTTGATGGGTGCGCCCGGTGGCTAATTGGCATGAAATCAGTGCTGCGGCGGCTCCAAATGCCCTGATGAGGGCATAATTTGTTAGTGCTGCCTTGCCGTTGCGGGTCACCACGGCCATGCGTTTGCGCTCGCGCGGGTCGCGCCCGATGTCGCCTTCTATGGTGCCGGAGGCCGGGTTGGGCAGGCCCCAGCAGACGGCTTTATAAAGCCGCTCGATGTCGCGGGCGGCGAAGGCGGCGGAGAGGGCGGTGTGGACGGGTTCGGTTTTGGCCACCACCATCACACCCGAGGTATCTTTATCAAGCCGGTGCACAATACCGGGGCGGCGCTCGCCACCGATACCGGTAAGGCTATCGCCGCAATGGGCGACCAGGGCGTTGACCAGGGTGCCGTCAGGGTTACCGGGGGCGGGGTGGACCACCAGGCCGGCGGGTTTATTGAGCACCAGCAGGTACTTATCCTCATATAGTATGGGGAAGGGGATGCTCTCGCCGATGGGAATGGCCGGCGTGGCGTCGGGGATGGTGAGGGTATAGATGGCGTCGGCTTGGACCGATTCGGAGACATCGGTGGTGATGAGACCGTTGCGGGTGACGGCGCCTTCCAAAATCAACCCCTTGACGCGTGAGCGTGAGATGGTGCCGATGCTACGGCCGAGGAACATGTCGAGCCGTTGTCCGGAATCAGCCGGTTCGGCCCGTACTGTGATGGGAACAGGCGATGAGTGGTCAGGCACAGAAACACGACGATATGCGCGGCTTGAAGGCGCTGGTGGGCATACTGGGGGTGCTGATCGTGCTGGGCACGGCGCTGGTGATCGGCGTGGTCATTAAACGCATTTATGCCAAACCAGCGGTAACGTCGATGATGGCACCGGTAAGCAATGTGATTCCGGGCGAATCCTTGCCGGTTTTGCCGGTGGGGACGCTGGCGGCGGGCGAGCATGTGGCTGGGATTGCCGGGGCAGGGGGGATGTTGGCGATTTGGGTGACGGGGACGACAGGGGACAGGGTGCTGCTGCTGAACCCGCAGACGGGAGCATTGAGCACGGCGCTGGTGCCGGCAAAGTGAAGAAGGCCGTGTTACCGCAGAAGATATGTGTTGCCTGTGGCCGACCATTTGCCTGGCGACGCAAATGGGCGAAAAATTGGGCCGAGGTGAAGTATTGCTCGGATGCCTGCCGTACCGGCAAGCGCGACGCCGCCCGGAAACTATTCGGCCAGGGTGGCTTGAATTAAATTTCAGTCTCGTCTAAGCCGCCCAAGCCTCGTCCCGTTCGTCTAGAGGCCCAGGACACTGCCCTTTCACGGCGGCGACAGGGGTTCGAATCCCCTACGGGACGCCACTTCCGAACAAAAGGAGTAACTTCTCCCGGTGTGTTTGGGAGAGTTTCCAATGCGGCTTTTGCGAGCACGCCACGTGGCCCGCTGAGGTGGATTTCGGTCTTGCTAACGACGACTTTGTCGACGAATAGTTTGATATAAGCTTTCCGCATGTCCGGGCCGGCCAGATTTAATCGTGCGCTATCCCGGTGTGGATTCCGACGGAAGCCGGCCGGGGATTCCGATTTGATGTCGGCCACCGTTCCGATTTGAAGCCGGCCACCATTCCGATTTAATTCCGGCCACTTGGGCTGAGCTTTTAGGCGTTATCGGCTGGGTCAGTAACTCGGG
>DAIDEE010000019.1 GCA_027308685.1 Acidocella sp. | reverse complement strand
GCTGTGGCGGCACCACCGGCGGCGGTGGCGGCGGCTTTGGCGCCGGTGTGGCGGGGGCGATAACCGACAGCTTGATGATCGAGGGTTTGTCAGTCGGTGGCGGTTGTAATTGATCAACCACCATAACCGACCCCAGGGCGGCGAGTTCGAGCAACAGGCTAAGTCCCACCGCGATCAGAAAGCGGTTGTTCCCGGGTTCGTCGTCGGTCCAAAGTCCGGAATTTACGTGGCTCGCCATTTTATCAACTCTGCTGTTCGGGGAATCGTATTCGGGGATCATGTAACGCAACAGGGCCCGGCTTGCGCCGGACCCTGCCAGTAAGCGACTGGGTTTCTCTAAATTGTCACAATCAGAAGGTCATCGGTACCGAGACCGAGAAGAAGGCCGAGACACCGGTGAGCTTCAGATAAAGCGGGTTGCCGCTGGCATCGCTACCAAGATCGGTGATGTACTGATTCTGGTTGGTGATGTTGTCAACATTCAGCTTTACACTGAGATGGTTAACATGCGGCATCAAATGGGCGAAAGTATAACCCGCTGAGACATTGACGGTGTTGTACGGATTGTACCAGCCGCCAGGTGAATGACCGCCAGGCTGGCTGACGGCAGAGTTGCCGCTATATTCGCCACCGGTCCACTCATCGATGACTGACGCGTAAATGCCGTTATGATCATAGATGATGCCCGCATTGGTGGTAAATTGCGGTGCCATCTGCACGTTAACATGCCCGGCCGTTGTGTAAGCCTGATTATAGCCGCCGTTGCCGAACAGGGAGAAGCCGGAGTCAAACGTATAAGTGGCTTCACCTTCGATACCACGGTAGAATACCCCGCCGATATTCGCAAAAAACTTGTTGGGGTTTTTACCGCTGGACTGGATGAAATTCTGGAAGTGAATGTCGTAAATGTCGCCACCCAATGCCAGGTGCTGGTTTTGATAGGCAGCGCCTGCCTGAAAATTCAGCGTGGTTTGCGGCTGAACGCTTTGTTGGGTGATATTGGTGGTGTAAAAAGTGTTCAAATTTGGCGCCAGAAAACCTTCGGCGGCTTGCGCGTATACCGAAAGATTCGGATTGAGTTTATAACGCGCCTCAAATGACGGCAGCAGCTTGCCGTAATTATGCTCGTAGCCCTGCGAAATACCAGTGTTTTGGTTAACAACGGCGGCCAACTGGCGGCGGAAGAAGGCGTATTTCACACCCGCGGTCAGGGTCAGACCATCAATCGGCTTCCAGTCAAACTGAGCATAGGGCTGGAACGTATAAAGCTGGTTGTGCTGTAAGCGGGAGATAGTACCGTTATTATTGTTTGCGGTCACGGTTCCAACACCGTTGGTGTTCAGGTCATAGTTTGGGGCATTACCGTTGGTCAGGCTGACTTCATAGACGTAGCGATTGTCTGACTGCCGGTCGAACCAGGCGCCGACTTTCACGTCACCAAAGCTGAAATCTTTCTGCAGACGTTGGATGGTACCGAACGAGCGATAGGTCATGCCAAATGTTTCGCCAGGTATGCCATTCACGGGAGTTCCGCCAACGGTCAACTGAACCTGATTTGCCATGCCAGCCGATGACTGGCCGCCCGGCAGTGAGTCAAACGGATCAATGGTGTTGATATCATGATGATAATAGCCGTAGGTATAGGCTTTGCCATCATACAGCCAGCCATTGCCCAGGTTGGAGGTCAGGTCGGCATATTCCATATCGGTGGTGATATAGTCAGCGGTATATTTGTGATACCCCTGGCTGTTGGGGTCATTATTGTAAGCGTAGTTGCTGTTGCCGAATGCCTGCATCTGCGCAACTGACGCGCCTAAAGGCGGGTTCTGGTAAAGCTTTTGGTAGCTGCTGAACAAGGTCAGTGTGGTGTTTGAACCCAGCGGTAAAACAATCTTGCCAAGGAAATTCGAACGCTCCTGGTGCGCATAGCTCAGCGCGCCATCGGACTTGATATGTCCAGCATCAAAGAAAGCTGAAGCGCCGTTCAATTTTGAAATCGATCCGGTATCGAATTGCAGCCCTTCCTGCGCCGTATTGTAGCTGCCGTATGAACCATACGGGGTGAGTGTCATATTTGGCAGCGGGTCCTTGCTGCGGATGGAGATGGTGCCGCCAAAAGTGGCGTCGCCGACCGTTTCCGCGGTGCCGGGACCACGGTCCACAATGGTTTGCCCAATATCATGGTCGGCGAAGAATGACGTGGTGTGGTGGGTAAAGTCGTTGGAATCACCGAGGGGGATACCGTCGAACGTCACGTTATACTGACCATCCTGCAAACCACGAATCGTCGGCCCAATGGCTTCAGCAAGACCAGGACCATTCGGGTTGATGCTGTTCACCGACGGAGTGAGGCGGGCATAATCAGCATAGCTTTGCGTGCTGCTGAAGTTGTTTTCAATAGTGTGCTGCGTTACCAGCGAGGTTGGCTGGGTGGAGTTCAGTGGCGTCACCGACGGGGCTTCGTACGGCGCGGAGCCCGGTGTGTCCTGGTAATCACTGCTGCCATTAGCAGTGCTGGCGGCAAGCACCGAGCCAAGGTCGAGGTTGACCGGCGCGTTGGCGGCTGTTTGAGCCTGCGCGCTTGCGGCGCTCAATACTGCAAAGCCAGCCATCGCCAAATAGATGACGGGACGCGAACACGTCCGGCTCAGCGCATTGCGCAGAGACATATTATTACCCATGGTGAAAATCCCTTGTTGTATGTAACCGTTTTACGTCTGCGAAGTTTCGGCATCGCAGCATAGGGGTTCACCTAATATAAACACTGCGTAATTACTGTTACACTTCGATGATAAACTTATGACGATTTGTGTATGCAATAAAAATCCCGCCAGGCTTTCTGCCGGGCGGGATGATTACAAGGTGGTTGCGATGACTAACTGTTAATGATTCGTGGCTGGTTGTGCCGCAATGCCGATGTCGGTGACGCCGGCTTTGCGCGCAGCGTCGATCACAGTCATGAAATTCTGAAACTGCGAGGTTTTATCAGTCGCAATGGTCAGCTCGGTTTTGGTGGGGTCACCATCGGCCTGGAACATGGCGGTGAGTTGGTCGGTGGTCATCACCTGATCCTTTACCTTAATCGTACCGTCCGGCATCACGTTCACCGTGAATTTGGGGTGCGGCAGCGGGTCGGTTTGCGAGGACACCGGCAGTTGCAGATTCACCCCGGCATCGGGGATCATCTGCAATGTCACGATGATGAAAAACACCAGCAGAAACAGCATCACGTCGATCATCGGAATGATCTCGATGCGGGCCTTTTTTTGCTCGAAGTAGCGCATTTTCATCGGTTGATCTCAGGCGTTCTGCATCGCAGGAGCCCCGGTGCGAACCGCCGCGCCATTTGGCCGTGCCGTAATCATCGGCGTACCATCGGTACGATTGATGATCATAATTTTTAAGGTGTCGAGCTGGTGAAGGATAGTGCGAACCTGATTGTTCAGCGCATTGAAAGCCGAAAGCCCCAGCATGGCGATGAAAATACCAAAAGCTGTGGCAACCAGCGCATCCGCAACACCGGCGGTAACATCAGCCGGCGCGTGGCCGGGCGAGGCCAGCACCGAGAACGCATGGAACATGCCGATGATGGTGCCGAACAACCCGAGCAAAGGCGCCAAGGTGACCACCGTATCCAACACCCACAGGCGTTGGTCGAGCTTGGGAGCGATCAACATGATCGACTCGTCAAGCCGGTTCGCCAGGGCTTCCCCCTCGCTGATGCCGTGGTTGCGGGCTGCGCTGTCAAGCAACGCGGCTTCTGGCAATGTGCCGGCCTTATCGCGCAAACCCTGCAAAGCGGCACGGTCTAACTGACCCTGCGCGGCGGTGGCGTTGATGATCGACTTGCCACGGATGATGGTGGAACGCAGCGACCAGAAACGGTCGAGGATCACCGCCAGGGCGACGAGCAATAAAAAAGCCAGAACATAAAGAACGCCGTCTGAGTAGTCGGCGAGGTGGATGATGTAAGTTAAGGTCAAAATACGGCTCCCGAAGTATTTGGGTCGGTTACAGCATCTTGCGCCGCGGTAGTGTGATAGATTTGTTTCAGTGTTACAGGCGCGATTTTACCGGCACGCGGGTTAAGCGGGCAGCCATACGCAGGCTTGCCGGAAACAGCTGCATCCCGCTGAAGATCACCCCCTGTAGATTGGGCATGCTGGCCAGCCGGTATAACCATCCTGCGCGGGTGATCTGGCCGGAGATATCTTCACTGAGGCGACGGTGAAAGGCGCGTGCATCGGCACCTTTGGTGAACATATCAACGGCGAGAGCAGCGCTGTGCAAAGCAATCGCCATACCGTCGCCGGTGAAGGAGGGGATCACCCCAGCCTGGTCGCCTAGCCGAAAGATATGCGTGGGGTCATTGGCGTTGGGCCGGTGAATATAGCCGTAGGGTACGCGGTAGATGGTCAGCGGTTGCGGCAGCAATTCCTCGGCACCTGCTAATATATGGGCCAGATACGGGCTGTCGCAGCACAAATCCATCAGCAGAGACGGCCATCTACCGCCAAGCTGTTGCAGGCGGCTGCGGCTGGTTAAAAAGCACAGATTGGCCTGCTCGCCCTCAACCATCTGCAATCCGGCATAACCATCATTGAATAAAATCAGAGCGATTTTATGCGCCAATGCGGCTTGGGCTGGCGGCCTGAGGCGGAAATACATTTTAAACCCGACCAAATCCTGTGGCGGCACAGCATCGCGGCGCAGGCCGCGCAATTCATGCTTGCCGGTGGCGAGGAACAAGGTGTTCGCCGTTTGCGAAGTCTGCCCCGCGATATCCACCGTGATCCCGGCCTGCGCTGTCACATTTGTGATGGTCAGGCCGCGTTGAAGTGTCGCGCCGGCTGATTGGGCATGAACCAGCAGCGCTTCATCGAGAGTTTTGCGGGTCAGGCCCAACCCCGTAAAAGGCAATTTAGTGGTGATTGTGGCTTTGCCGCGGGCCAGCACCAGTTGGTTGATGATATGCCCGCCAAGGGCACTCACATCAAAACCCAGCCGGGACAGCGATGCCTGCGCCTCATGGCTTAAAAATTCGCCGCAAATTTTATCTGCCGGGCCGGTCTCGCGCTCGATGAGAGTTACTGGCATCCCCGCTTGCGCCAGCCCCGCCGCCGTAGCGGCACCGGCCAGACCGCCGCCGGCGATGATAATTCTCGCGTTCATTTCAGCCGGGAGACGCCGTAGCGAAACAGTGGATGCCAGCGGATTTGCGCCACGATATTGGCGGCCGCCAGATAACGCGCCCAGTCGGCGCGGCGAAAACTGCGGGCGATGGAAATAGTGCCATCATAACAAACAATTTTATGCCAGCCGAACAGGCGGCATAAAACCCTGAAGCCGTAATAGGCAATGAAATGCCGGTGCAGGTCAGCGATATGCCAGCCACGCCGGGCGGTGGTTTCCATCCAGATGAGCATGCGAATGACATCGGCGTCGGGTAGGTGATGAGTGAATTGCGAGGTGACGATGAAGTCTGGCTGGGTAGCAGGCGTGAAGGCAAACACATCGCTGGTATAATAAGTGATATTTTGGCCGGGCAACGTGGCGGCCTGTGCGGCAACGGCACTGCGAGGGTTCAAATCCACCCCGGCCAACTCTGCGATAAAGCCGCGTTTCGCCGCCCATTTGCTGATGGTGCGCAGCAGGTCGCCGTGCCCGAAAGCCACATCGAGCACCGAAATTTTGGCCCCTGGCATCCATGATTTGGTTGCCTGTTCGAGAAACCCGATGGTGGCGTGGTGGGTGAGGGTGATACGGTTAACCGAAGCAAGGTCGCTCAGGCATTGGTTATAGTCTGCAACCGGCAAATCATCGGCATCCATCAATTCCGGTAGGTCAGAACGGGCCGAGAGGTCCATTAGTTCAGCCGGGTGAAACGGAAGGTTTCAGCGACCATGCCGGGGCCAAATGCCATGGCCAGGCCGCGCTTTTCGCCGTCTGCTTCGCCCAGCATATGCGCGAGCACGAACATGATGGTGGCAGACGACATATTGCCATGCTGGCGCAAAATGCCTCGTGAGGCCGCCAGCGCGGAGGGGGGCAAATTAAGCCCGGTTTCAACGGCATCCAGCACGGTGCGGCCACCGCCATGCACGGCCCATAGGTCGATGGCCTGGGTGCCCTCGCCACGCAGCAAGCCGCCTGCGTCGTCACGCAAAGCCTGGGTGATTTTGGCCGGCACCTGGCCTGAGAGATACATTACAAACCCCTGGTCGCCGACATGCCAGGTGATCATATCCTCGCTCTCGGGGATGAGCGCTGAGCGGAAATCTCCCAGTGCCAGCCCGCAGGCATCGGCTGTTACCAGCGCCGCACTGGCGCCATCGCCGAAGAGCATGAAGGAGAGTGCGGTCTGGATATCATCGGTTTCCTGTAAATGCAGCGTGCAAAGCTCCAGGTTTACCACCAGCACGCGGGCTGTTGGGTCAGCCAACACGGTGGCCTGAGCAATACGTAAGGCTGGTACGGCAGCCGAGCACCCCATAAAGCCGACCAGAGTGCGCTGTACGTCGTTGCGGAGCCCAAGTTGCTTGGCAATCAATTGGTCTAGCCCCGGCGCCACGAAGCCGGTGCAAGAGGCGACGATGAGGTGCGTAATGCCGGCAGCCTCACCATTCAGCGCCAGCCCCGCGACGGCTTTATAGGCGAGGGCAGGGGCGTGCTGTTCATAGGCCCGCATCCGGATCGCGGTGCTGGGGTAGGCACCGCGCCGGTAAAAACCACCCTGCGGCGCATCGGCCTCCACCATGCCGTCCCTATGCAGAACCGAGTAGCGATGTTCGATACCCGCGCGGTTCGCCATCCGCTCGAACACTGTGCGCGCTTTGCCTTTTGGCAGCGCTTCATTGATGAAGCCAAGATAAGCCTCATGGATGTCGTGCTCAGGGACCGCGGTGCCGATTCGGTTGATATGGGCGATGGTCAAAAGGTTATTCCAAACTTTGTTGTACCCGTTAACTGCGCTCTAAATGGGCCGAAGCAAGATACGATTGGTTCACAAAGCGTGGCGCATCGCCTTTACGCGGTTTTTTCACGAATTTTGTTAATTATACCTGAAAAATCTGTCCCGCCATGGCCCTCACTGACGAATTCTTGGAAAATTTCGGTCGCGTGGGAGCCAAGAGCTGTGCTGGCCCCGGCGGCGCTGGCGGCTTCTTGGCTCAGTTTCAGGTCCTTCAGCATCAACGCCGCCGCAAAGCCGGGTTTGTAGTCATTATTGGCTGGGCTGGCGGGCACCGGGCCAGGTACCGGGCAGTAGCTGGTGAGCGACCAGCATTGGCCCGACGAGGTGGACGCCACATCGTAAAGCGCCTGGTGTGAGAGGCCGAGTTTTTCCGCCAGCACGAACGCTTCGCCGACCGCGACCATTGAAATGCCTAAAATCATATTGTTGCAAATCTTCGCTGCCTGCCCGGCGCCGGCGCCGCCGCAATGCACGATTTTTTTGCCCATCGCCGCCAAAACCGGTTGCGCCTGCGCAAATACATCATTGGTGCCGCCGACCATGAAGGTGAGCGTGCCCGCTGCCGCGCCGCCCACACCGCCAGACACCGGCGCATCGGCTGACAGCATGGCCGCCGCCGCCGCTTGCTCGTGCGCCGTGCGGGCGCTTGCAACATCGATGGTGGAGCTGTCGATCAGCAAAGTTCCTGGCTTGGCCTTAGCCAAAATAATTTGATAAGCATCCAGCACCAACTTGCCGTTCGGCAGCATGGTGATGATGATATCCGCATCATGCACCGCACCGGCCGCATCCACGCGCAGCCCGGCACTGGTCGCGGCCTCTACGGCGGCGGGGAAAATATCATGTCCGGTAACATCATGCCCAGCCTTCTGAAGATTGAGCGCCATTGGCAACCCCATATTGCCCAGGCCGATGAATCCGATTTTCGCCATTATTTGTCTCCTCCTAAAATTTGCCGCGAGATGATCAGCCGCATGATCTCGTTGGTGCCCTCGAGGATTTGATGCACCCGCAAATCCCGCACGATTTTTTCAATGCCGTAATCCGCCAGATACCCATAGCCACCATGAATTTGCAGTGCCTGGTTGGCAACTTCAAAACCCGTATCGGTTGCCAGCCGTTTGGCCATGGCACAAAGCAAAGTGGCATTCGCCGCCCCTGCGTCCAACGCGCACGCTGCCTGCCAAAGCAATAACCGCGCCGCTTCCAAAGCCGTCGCCATGTCGGCAATCCGGAATTGCAAAGCCTGAAATGAGCCGATGGTTTTGCCAAACGCCTTGCGCTCGGACATATATTGCACCGTTTTGTCCAACGCTGCTTGCGCCCCGCCGAGTGACGCAGCACCGATGTTAATGCGCCCGCCATCCAGCCCTGCCATCGCAATTTTGAAGCCGCTGCCTTCCGCGCCCAGCATGTTGGAAGCCGGAATCCGCACATCTTCCATAATCACCTGCCGTGTCGGCTGAGCGTTCCAACCCATTTTCTGTTCATTCGGCCCAAATGAGAGTCCCTTGGTGCCCGCCTCAACCAAAAACGCCGAAATACCAGATGGCCCAACGCCGCCAGACCGCGCCATCACTACATAAATATCCGCCACTCCGGCGCCGGAAATAAACTGCTTCACGCCGTTCAGCACAAATTCGTTACCCTCTCGTGCCGCCTTGGTGCGCAACGCTGCGGCATCCGACCCCGCAGACGGTTCGGTTAAGCAATAACTCGCCAAATGTTCCATGCTGCATAATTTTGACAAATACGTTGCCCGCTGCATCGCGCTGCCGTAGCGGTCAATCATCCCGGCCACCATGTTATGAATGGACATATAAGCCGAAACCGTTGGGCAGCCCGTCGCCAGCGCCTCAATAATAAGCGCCGCGTCCAGCCGCGACAGCCCCGACCCGCCGTGCGCCTCGGTCACGTAAATCCCGCCCATCCCCAGCGCCGCCGCTTCGCGCATCACCTCTACCGGAAAAAACTTCTCGCGGTCCCATTCAACCGCCATCGGCGCCAGCCGCTCCGCCGCAAACGCCGCCGCCATCTCCCGGATCGCCACCTGATCCTCCCCCAGCGTGAAAGACAGGCCACCAGATTTTGTGATCGCATCCATGGGTTTGGCTCCGTTGGGTTTAGGCAAATAAGGCCAGGGGCTCTGCCCCTGGACCCTGCTAAGGGCGTAGCCCTTAGAACCGATTAGGTTTAAAAAAGAGGGCCGTACATTGATGTTGCAACACCCGCGGACGGCCCCCTTTCTTAAACCTTACGAATGGACACCAAAGGCTGAGCCCTTGGTGGGGGGTCTAGGGGGCAACGCCCCCTAGTCTTAATCCCCTAGGCCAGCCAAGCCTACTCCATGGTTGGGATAACAAAACTGGCGCCGTCTTTGACGCCCGAAGGCCAACGCGAGGTGACTGTTTTAGTTTTGGTATAAAAGCGGATTGAATCCGGACCGTGCTGATTGAGATCGCCGAAGCCGGAGCGCTTCCAGCCGCCGAAGGTGTGGTAGGCGATTGGCACGGGGATGGGGACGTTCACGCCGACCATGCCAACCTGCACGCGCGAGCAGAAATCGCGGGCGGCATCGCCGTCGCGCGTGAAGATGGCAACGCCGTTGCCGTATTCGTGCTCGTTAGGCAGGCGGATGGCGTCTTCGTAATTTTTGGCGCGCACCACGGCGAGCACGGGCCCAAAGATTTCGTCCTTGTAGATTTTCATGTCGGGAGTGACGTTGTCGAACAGGCAGCCGCCGATAAAGAAGCCGTTCTCATAACCCTGCATTTTGAAGTTGCGGCCATCGACGGCGAGGGTGGCGCCTTCGGCAACGCCGGTATCGATGTATCCGCGCACCCGGTTGAGAGCGGCCTGGGTAACGAGCGGGCCGTAATCGGCGCCGCTGTCGGTGGAGAGGCCGATTTTGAGGGCTTCGACGCGCGGAATGAGTTTCGCCATCAGTGTATCGGCGGTGGCCTTACCAACCGGCACGGCAACGGAAATCGCCATGCAGCGTTCACCGGCGGATCCGTAACCGGCGCCGATGAGGGCATCAACCGCCTGGTCCATGTCGGCATCCGGCATGATGATCATGTGGTTTTTGGCACCGCCGAAGCAATGCGCGCGCTTACCGTTTTGAGCGGCGGTGGCGTAGATATAGTTGGCGATGTCGGACGAGCCGACAAAGCCGATGCCCATCACGCGCGGGTCGTGCAGCAGAGCGTCAACCGCTACCTTGTCGCCATTGACAACATTGAAGATACCAGGCGGGCCACCAGCTTCGATGAATAACTCCGCCAGACGAAGCGGGCACGATGGGTCACGCTCGGAGGGTTTCAGGATGAAGGCGTTGCCGCAGGCAATGGCGGGTGCGGCTTTCCAGAGCGGGATCATCGCCGGGAAATTAAACGGCGTGATGCCGGCCACCACGCCAAGCGGCTGGCGCATGGAATACACGTCGATGCCGGTACCGGCGGCATCTGAGTACTCGCCCTTCAGCAAATGCGGGATACCGATGGCAAATTCCAGCACTTCAACGCCACGCTGAATATCGCCCTTGGCGTCGGGAATGGTTTTGCCATGCTCGGAGGAGATCATCCGAGCGAGTGGTTCCACATTGGCGTTGATCAGGTCGAGGAACTTCATCAGCACACGGGCGCGGCGCTGCGGGTTGGTGGCGGCCCAGGCCGGCTGGGCGGCGGCGGCATTGGCGATGACGGCTTCAACCTCGGCCACGCTGGCCAATGGCACATGGGCCTGAACAGTGCCGGTGTTGGGGTCGAAAACGTCAGCAAACCGGCCTGACTGGCCGGCCACGGATTTACCGCCGATGAAGTGGGTGAGTTCACGCATAATAAGCAAGTTCCTCGAAATGGTTGTTCTTGTGCGGTATTAAGCATGGATAAGGCTATTCGGCTAGCGCGGCGATGTACTGCAACGAAAGTAGGGTTTTGAGGACTATTTTGTTGAAATGCCTATTCTTTTAAAGTCTTTTTCATCGCTGCCGCGAGGCGCGGATTTTCATCTGTGAGGCCCACGACGACACCTTCGCGGTCGGCTTTGGAGCGGTTCTGGTTGAGCTTGCGTTTGCCCTCGATGCGCGAAATATGCAGCACCACGCCGACAATGCCCTTCAGTTGCGAGGCAATGTAATCATCTGGCGCATCGCTCACCGCCCATGGATGGGCGCGCGGGGCCTCGTAACGGTTGGTCAACCGGGTAACAATGCTGAGAATATCCTGCGGTTCCATAATGATTTCCAAACGGCCATACACATGCACGGCTTCGTAATTCCAGGTGGGCACCACTTTGCCGTGCTCCTGTTTGGCGGCGTACCAGGAAGGGCTGATATAGCCGTCAACCGCGGTGAAAATCGCCAGAGATTCAGCGGCGGGGTCAAAGGCTTTCCAATGCTCATTGGCTTTGGCAAAATGGCCGACCAGCGTGGTGCCTTGCCGGGTCAGCGGTAAATGTGTGGCGATCATCCGCGGCTTGTTTGTGGCATCGCAAATGGTTGAAATCAGAACCGGCAGCGACGCCGCTTGCATGATGGCCTGTAACTCCTCGGGGTGGTCTTCGGCAAAGGCGGGAGGAATATACATTGTAGGCTCCGTTCAGCGTGGCAGGGAGACTTCAAATTTGATAATCCGATCGGCGACGTCGCGCCAGCGCGGCTCCAGCATCATCATGTGCGACATTTCATCGAACATGATGGGCGTGGTTTTATAGGTTTTTGCCGTGGCCGCCACGGCCTCGGGCGGAACCAAATGGTCCTGCCCGGCTCCCAGCACGAGTAGAGGCGTGGTGATATGGTTGGCATCCTTAATCCCACGGGTCATCATCGCCGCCACCGCGCGATAACTCTCGGCTTGGATATTGCCGAGATACTGGTCCATCGAGCGGTCATCAGGCCCGCGTGAAAACATCTGATAGCGCAGATTATCTAAATCGCTGCTGCCGGAGGCGACTGTCTGCGAGATGCCGGCACGCAGCACGCTGAACGGTTGCGAGAGGAAGGTTTTAAATAATTGTGCGAAAATCGGCTTCGGCGAGGCTGAGGCCAGCAACACCGCGCCACGAGCGTTATGTTTGGTCAGGTAGGTCTGGGTGATAAAGCCGCCCATCGAATGCCCGACGATCAAAGGCCGATCTAAACCATCGACGACGGCTTTGAGGTCGCGCGCGTAGTCACCGATGGAAAAGCTGTTGATCAGGGCAACGCCTTCGCTCTCGCCATGGCCGCGCAGGTTGAAGGCGACCGCGTCATACCCCTGTGCCGCGAAATACGGCAAAAAAAACGGCTGCCAGTACCAGTCCCAGCACCAAGCCCCATGCAGGAACAATACGGTTCCCCGCTTGGTGCCAATGGCTGGCCGGGTGACGATTTGTAGTTTCATGGCCGGATCATACCGCAAACCGAAACGGGCGCCACGACCAGCGCCCGTGATGCTTCAGCGATTGACTGCGGCCATGGCGGCGGCGGGGTAGCGCGTGCCGGCGGTAACGCCAGGGGTAAACACCGCGGCCAGCTTTGCCAGCTCCTCGACGGTCAGGGTCATGTTTGCCGCTGCGGTGTTTTGGCTGAGATATTTGCGGCGCTTGGTGCCGGGGATGGGCACAATGTCATTCCCCTGCGCCAGCACCCAAGCCAGCGCCACCTGGGCGGCGGTGATTTTTTTGGCGGCAGCGATCGCTTCGATGGCGGCCACGAGAGCAAAATTATGGGTGAAATTATCGCCCTGGAAGCGGGGGTTATTTTTACGGAAATCGCCGTCCTGCAAATCCTCGGTGGATTTGAAGCTGCCGGTTAAAAACCCACGTCCGAGCGGGCTGTAGGGCACAAAACCAATGCCAAGCTCGCGCAGGGTGGGCAGAATTTCGGCTTCTATGTCGCGGGTCCAGAGCGAATATTCGCTCTGCAAGGCGGTAATAGGGTGCACGGCGTGAGCGCGGCGGATGGTGGCGGCGCTGGCTTCCGAGAGGCCGAGATAACGCACCTTCCCGGCCTTCACGAGCGAGGCCATGGCGCCCACGGTATCCTCGATCGGCACCGCCGGATCGACGCGGTGTTGGTAGTAGAGGTCGATGACATCCAGCCCCAGCCGTTGCAGCGAGAGGTCGCACGCCTTGATTACGTAGTCGGGTTGGCCATTAACGCCGCGCACCGCGCCATCAGCACTGCGGATATTGCCGAATTTGGTGGCAATGATGAGTTTGTCGCGCTGGCCTTTGATCGCGCCACCGAGCAGGACTTCATTGGCACCGATGCCATACATATCGGCGGTGTCGAAAAAATTCACCCCGGCATCGATAGCGGCCTGAATGGTGGCGAGCGATTCCACATCATCCCGTCCGGCGTAGAAATCTGACATGCCCATGCAGCCCAGGCCAATAGCGGAGACTGTGAGGGCGGCGGTTTTGGAGCCCAGGGTGCGGTGCTGCATGTGTGTATCCTTCATAAATATTGGCGATGACCGGGATATGGGGGCACCAAACCGGGGCTGCAACCGGGTCAAGCGGATGTTGGTAACGCTGCCATTTGTGCGCGCGCGAACTGGTCCGCCGGCAAATAAGCGCCCAGAACCTCATCGGGTGAGCCATCAGCCTTGATCTGACCTCCATCAATCCAGATCACCCTATTGCACCATTTCATGATGATGTCCGCTGAGTGTGATGAAAGCACCAGAATTTCTGCCCCGCGCACCATGGTTTCCAGCCGATTTCTGGCTTTTTGTAGAAATCCGGCGTCACCCGCTAAAATCCACTCATCCATGAGCAATATCTGTGGTTTGATAGCAGTGGCGAGCGCGAAACCCAATCGGACAATCATGCCGGAGCTGTAGGTACGGACAGGCAACTCTAAAAACTGCGCAAGTTCTGAGAAGCTCGCAACATCATCCTGTAGCTGGTCAATCTGAGCTTGGTTCAGGGCGTTGAACAAGCCGCGCAACCGGATGTTTTCGCGTCCGGTGAGTTCATGGTTCATGCCCTGGCCGGGGTCTAGTAAAGCGGTCACCGCGCCGTGAGTCTCGATCTGCCCCTCAACCGGCTCATAAATGCCCGCCATGGTGCGCAGCAAGGTCGTTTTTCCGGCCCCGTTGGCTCCGACAAAACCCAGCCTGTCGCCGGTTTTCAAAGATACCGAGATGTGCCGCAACGCCTCAACCACCAGCCGGTGCCGGCGATCCTCTCCCACCCGCCCGGAAGCCGCCGCGATCACTGTGCGTTTCAGACTGCGGCTTTCGGCATGATAAATCGGAAACGAAACCGACACGTTTTGCAGTTTGATGCTGGCCATATCAGACCCAGTACGCAATTTGGGGCCGCGTCCGGATGAATAGGATGGTGGTCAGCAGGATCAGCAGAATGGAATAGAAAATCGCCACCGCCCAGATGCTCGCGTTCATCGGCGTACCCAATAGCGGGGCGCGTACAATATCAAGCAGAGCGTAAAATGGATTCCATTGCATTAGTACCAGGCTCAATCCCAGCCCACGATGCGCCAGTACGGTCGGGCTCCAGATCACCGGCGAGACGAAAAACGCCACTTGCATGATGCTGCTCACAATCGGCGGAATATCGCGGTAGCGGGCGCATAGAATACCCAGCAGCAGGCAGAGGGCAAACGCATCCACCAGCCAGAGACCGAAAGCTGGGACCAGCAAAAACGATAATTGATCTGGTACCGTACCCATAATCACGAACACAGCCACGATCACCACGATATTATGGCCGAGGATGAGAACATTGCGCACCACCACCCGCGCGGCATGCAAGGATAGCGGCATCCGCATGGCCCGGATCATCGCCTCCTGCGCAGTGAAGCTGAGACACCCTTCGGTCGTGAGGTTAGCTATAAATCCCCACAGCACCAGCGAGAGTGACAAAAAAGGTAAGTATGTTTTGATGTCGGTGGCAAATAGTTTGGAGTATAAAAACCCAAGCGATGCCACCATTACCGCAGTCGATAAGGTCAGCCAGAACGGCCCGAGCACCGAGCCACGGTAGCGCAGCTTGATATCGAAGACGCTGAGCGCCCAGACCAGCCGCCAGAGCGATAAAGTCTGGCGCAGGTCAGCCTTGGCCATGACGGTGAGCGGCGCCCACGCCTGCCCGGCCGAGATGAAGGCCAAGCTGTTGGCCGGCCCCGATAATCCGGGTGCTTCGCCAGGGACTTCAGATTTCAAGGTCACGTTCATGCCAGCCCGATACTCCACCGCCGTTATTCCAGCAATGTGGCACTGCTGCCTGCGCGTTCAGTTTTGCCGGGCCAGATTGGTGGTGTCTCCGGCGATCACTGAAATATGGTCGCCCGGCTGCAATGAAGGTGTCGGGCCATCGGGGATGGTGGAGAGGGCCGAGCCGTCGTGATCGAGGATCACGACTTCGTCGCGCTGCACCGCCGCGCCGGGCAGTGGCTCGTGCAGTGCAGAGAGTACTCTATCAACGCCCGGGCTGGCGCTCGAACTCACTCTGACCGCTGCCACCACACCGCTATCGGCACTGGCGGTGACATTGGCGACCGCTGGAGTGGCAGCCACCGGAGCAGGTGGCGCCGCACAGGCGTTCAGCAAAGATAGTCCCAGCAGGCCAGCGGCCGTTAGGCGGGGTTTTGTCACGGTCGGTCTCTCCAGCAAACGTAACGCTTTGCTACCATCGCTGGCATTGCCAGCATAGCGCCTTGGTTGCAACGCCTCTCATGTCGTCGCACGATTTTGATTGCGGGAAATTCCTTTATAGTTTAGTTGGTTGTAGTCTATACCTGAGATTACCCCTTAACTGACTTGTTCAAGCTAATGCTTTGCCTCTGGAGGCCTATTTTCATTATGCCAACCGATCATCGCGGGCGTTGCAAATCTTTGCTGCGGGTCACCGTCAGTTTTGCGGGGTTGGCGTTGCTGACCGCCTGCGCCGGCGGTGGCAGTAAAGTGGCTGCGGGGCCATCTACCGACTATTACCTCTCGCACGCGGCGGGCAACTATACCCCGCCTGGCCCCCCTGATGACCCTTGGGGGCCATATATCAAAATCGCCGCTGGCCGGTTTGATGTGCCTGAGCAATGGGTGCGTCAGGTGATGAAAGTGGAATCCGGCGGACATGAATATATCGGCGGGCAGCTTACCGTGTCATCCTCGGGAGCGATGGGTTTGATGCAGCTGGAGCCTGAGACCTATCAGGAAATGGCATCGCGCTATGGTCTGGGTTCAGACCCGTTTAACCCCTACGACAATATCATGGCCGGCACGGCCTATATTCACGAAATGTATTCGGTCTATGGCTCGCCAGGGTTTTTGGCAGCCTATAATGCCGGGCCTGGGCGGCTGGATTCCTTTGAGAATTACCACCAGCCCTTGCCGCATGAGACCACCAATTATGTAGCGATGATCGCGCCGCGCATCCAAGGCTATTACCCGCAGCATCGCTCGGAAGCGGATCAGTTGGCCCTGAATACCATGCCGATGAGTTCCGGCAGCGGTATTTTGCCCCCTGGTGTGGCCCCGGCACCTTACCCATCGCCCGATACCCCGGGCACACCGTTGGCACCGGTTGAGGTGGCTGACTTGGCTCCGCCACCTTCCAACCAGTCTGCCATGTATTCACCAACTCCGGCACCAAGCGCCCCAGCACCAAAGCCGCCGTCGCATGGCTCCGGCTTCTCGTTCATCCCCTCGGCGATGGCTGATACGCCGCCCCCGCACATGCAATTACCGCCGCCCGTGCCCCCGCCGGTCAGCCGGGCTGTTTATGTGGCACCACCGCCGGTTCATGAAATGGTTCCGGGTCGTGCTGGTGGCTGGGCAGTCCAGGTGGGTGCCTACAGTACGGCGGACAAAGCCAAGGCAGCATTGGGAATTGCCGAGCTTTCGGCGGTGCAGATGTTAGTTCACGGCAAGCCTGTGGTGGCTTCCGTGAATAATGGGCTTGGCACCATCTACCGCGCCCGGTTTGTCGGGCTGCCGCATGACCAGGCGGTTGATGCTTGCCAACGGCTTTCAGGCGGTCCAACCGGCTGCGTTATTTTATCGCCGGACGCTCAGTCCTGAGTTGAGCCCGATTAAGGAGCGGCCAGGAAGCCCTTGTAGGTTTCCAGCAGATGCTCCTGTTCGGCGATCATCGCCAAGGTTTCCTGTTGGTTCATCGGGTACAGCGTCGTTTGAATTTTAGCAGCCCAAGCCTGAACTTCAGGCGACTTCACGGCGGCAACCAGGGCGTTGGAGAGCTTTGTAGCAATCTCCGGCGGCAGGTTTGGCGGTGCCACCACGGTACGGAACTGGAATAGTTTGCCCAGGTTCGGCTGGTTCACCGACGTCGCATCCTCGATGCCCGGTACCGGCGATTTATCGGCGAAAACGAACATCAATCGCATCAGCTTTGATTTCGCCATGTTGGCAATGGAGGCGAGCGAATGCACGGTCACATCCACATCGCCGCGCGCCACTGCGATCATCGAGCTGACGGAGCCTTCATAGCCGCTGACGATGGAGACATTAAGGTTGAACACGCCGGCAATAATCTTGCTTACCAGATAATCGGCCGAGGCTTTGCCTGAGGAAGACATTTTAATGGCGCGCTGTTTAGAGAGCGCTTGCAAATCCGCGATCGAATGGATCGGGCTATTGGCAGCGACCGCCAGACCCAACGTATCGCGTCCCAGGTTCGCCAGCCAGGTCATTTTATTTACATCGAAGCCGGGCTTGGGCTTTACGTGCAGCAGGCCCGGCAGATTGGCGATGCACATATTGTAGCCATCCGGCGGATCCATGCTGAGCGTAAATACAGCTTCGGCGCCAGCAGCACCTGGTTGGTTGATGGGTTCGACATTTACCCCCAGGCTCTTCGTTAAAACGCCACAGAATTCACGAACGTATGAATCAAAGTCGCCACCGGCCGCATAGGGCACAATGAAATTGATCGTGTGGTCTGGAAACTGCGCGGCGCAAGCCCGCCCGCCTCCGGCCAACAACATGCCTGCACTGGCGGCGAGCCCAAGGCTTTGGCGGCGGGTCAGGCTGGTCGAATTCATCATAATATGTTCCCCCCAAAAGTGCGTATTTCGCACAAATGTTATATTATTTTGAGTTTCACACAGAGTACCGGATGCGTCAACGGTTAGGCTGGGCTGGTGTTGAGCTGACGCGGTCGGCCAGCTCGGCGCCTGCATCAAGCGGCAATTGCCAGAATAACAACAGCGAGAATGCGGAAATTCCACCCAGAACACAGAAGGCGGTTGAAAATGCGTGTACGCTCAGATGCGCACTACCGTTGCCCGCCAACCCTAAAATCAACGCCGCCAAGGCCACGCCACCGACCTGAGATATCCGCTGCGCCATCTGACTCATGCTGGTGGCATCACGCATTTGCAGAGTATTGACCTCGGCAAAGGTGATTGTGTTGACGCTGGTCATTTGTAGTGAACGGAACACCCCGCCGCCAAATATAACGGCCATCATGAACAGCCGCGACGTTGACGGCTCGAACGTGCCGTACAGGAACATGAACCCGGCAGTGATCAGCGCGTTCCAAATGAGAATATTGCGAAATCCAAATTTTTTGATCACCCGCCGGGAAATACTGCGCATACCGAACGACCCCGCCGACGAGATAAACGTGATGGTGCCTGATTTCAGCGGCGAATAGCCAAAGCCAACCTGCATCAGTAACGGCAGTAAAAATGGAATCGCCCCGAAGCCGAGCCGGAATATGCTGCCCCCCGTTATACTGATCCGAAAACTTGTCACGCGAAACAACCGCAAATCCAGAATCGGGTTGCTCACGATCCGGCTATGAAGGTAATAAATCCCCAGTGAGATTAGTCCGGCAAACAGCAGGCCAAGTGGTATGATGTTATCATCGAATTGGCTGGACACGGAATCGAGTGCCGCCATCAGGCAACCAAAGCCTAGACCCGTTAAAATAAACCCGCGCCCGTCGAAGGCTTTCACCTCGGTTTTGTTCAAATCTCTGATAAAACGCAGCGTTAAAACGATCCCCATTATACCGGCAGGAACATTGATCCAGAAAATCCAGCGCCAGGAAATGAAGCTGGTAATCGCGCCCCCCAGCAGCGGTCCGGTGGCCGGGCCGATGATGGCTGTCATGTTCATCAGCACCATGGCCGATAAGAGCTCGGTTTTTTCAACCGAGCGCACTAATATCAGTCGCCCCACTGGCACCATCATGGCGCCGCCTAACCCCTGAATGACGCGCGCCGCCACCAAGGTGGAAAGGTTGATGGAGACGCCGCACAGAACAGAACCCAGGGTGAATAACCCAATAGCAAGGCAGAATATCCGCCTTGGCCCAAATTTATCGGCGACCCAACCGCTCAGAGGCAAAAAAATAGCGAGCGACATTAAATACGAGGTGATGGCTAAATGCAGCTTCAGCGGTGTCACACCGAGCGAGCCGGCCATCGAGGGTAACGAAGTTGCCAGCGCGGTAGAGTCCATTTGCTGCATGAACAGGGCGCAGGCCACGATCATGGGCACGATTTTACGCGTGGGCAACGCCAATTTCGTCTCCTTAGCTGGTGGGTAAGTCTATGGCATACTCACCGGTATGTAGAGGGTGTGGGGCGGCATACGAACGGCTTTTGCGGAAAAGTGCCCAATGCTGCTGGATTTAAGGTTCCGTTGTCGCTGGGAATGTCGCTATAGTTTCCAAATGCTAAACGGGCGGGCTCGCAAAGCTGCGCGTGCCGCAGACCCGGAAAGGGAGAGGAATAATCTCGTTGAGTACGTCATTGCCGCTGCTGCCTCCTAGTCACCCGCAACGCCAGGAACTCAATGACGAGGCGCACGCCCGGCCACCAGAGACTCTCATCGCGCCGGTGCGGATTTCGTACCTCGCTCTGTACGGCGACAGCTCGTTACGTGACGGTCAGTTGCAGCACATCGCCGACCTCGCAGGGCGTTTCGGCGTCAAGCCGCCGGCCCCTGGAGCGATCCATTATAGTGCCAACATGGGCCGGTTCCGGCTGAAGTGGGAACGTCATTCGGAATTTGCCCGCTATAAATTTATCACCCCCGGCACCGGCGAAGACCCGTTTGCTGACCCGCCAATCCGGCAGGTGCCAGCGGCGTGGCTGGCCGGGCTAACCGGGCAGACCCTCACCGCGACCCATGCAGCGTTTTTGCCGCTGGGTGATGCGCAGCCCGACTATGATGCGATTTCAGGGCGGTTATTTGCGGGCAACCCGCTGATTGGTTCAGCCGTTGCGGGCGGGGCCGGCATCGCGTTGACCGATTTGCGGATTCGCCCGGATGGTTTCAGCCGTTTGCTGGTGCTGGATAAATCCCTGCGTCCTCGTCAAGCCGGCCGGGCACTGCAACGGCTGCTCGAGATAGATACCTACCGGCTGCTGGCCCTGCTCACGCTGCCGTTGGCACGGCAATTAACGCCGGCACTGGCCGCCAGCGAGCATGAACTGGCTGATATTACCTCTGCCTTGGTAGGTGTGGCTGAAGTAGGAGAGCCGCAATTGCTGGACCGGCTGACGCGCCTGGCGGCACAGATTGAAAGTTTCGAGTCGCAAAATAACTATCGCTTCAGTGCCGGCCGGGCTTATTACCAACTGGTACAACAGCGCATCGCTGAATTACGCGAGGAGCGGATTGTTGCGATCCAGACGTTCCGGGAATTCACTGAACTGCGGCTGGCCCCGGCGATGAATACCTGTAGTGTGACAGCTCTACGTCTGGAATCGCTGTCATCGCGGGTGGCACGGGCCACACAGTTGCTATCCACCCGTGTTGATGTCTCGCGCGAGCAGCAGTCTATTGCGGTGCTGGAATCGATGAACGAGCGGGCTGATTTACAATTACGGCTGCAGCAAACGGTCGAGGGTTTGTCAGTTGCGGCAATTACTTATTACATCATTGGGTTAATTGGCTATGCCGCGCGCGGCATGCAGGCCAGTGGGGTGAAACTCGACCCGGACATGGCGATGGGCATTGCGATCCCCTTTGTGATTCTGGCGGTTGCGATGGGCATCCGGCGCATCCACCATAAGGTTTTGCACGCCAGCGCGAGGGCGGGACATCATTAACATCTGATCAAGCGGGCTTGCCCGGCCTTTCCGGCACCGGCACACTAACGCTCTATCATTGCGGGAGCCGAGATGCCTATTCACTATGAGACACTAATGAACTTCGAGATCCCTGATGTTCATTACACACTAACCAAGCGTGAAGCGGCCTTCTATGCGCTCTCCTGCGGGTTTGGCGCTGACCCGTTGGATGAGGCGCAACTGGACTACGTGGATTTCGACCGGGATTTGAAAATTGTTCCCTCGATGCCCGTGGTGATGGGTTATCTGCCGGGTTTTATCGCTGACCCGCGGACCGGCATTGACCATGTGAAAGTGGTGCATGGAGATCAAACGGTTGAATGGCTCGGGTCTCTCAAGGCGGGGCAGGAGGTGATCTGCCGTAACCGCATCGCCAGCCTGATTGATAAAGGCGAGGGCCGGGGCGCGTTGATGGTGATGGAGCGCGACATGACCGACGCCGTCAGCGGCGCACCACTGGCCAAAACAACCGCCACCATCGTGCTGCGCGGCGACGGCGGGTTTGGCGGGCCTTCTGGCCCGGTGCCGGTGCAGCCGAAAATGCCGGAGCGGTCGCCCGATGTCGTCATCGACCTGCCAACCCGGCCCGAGCAGGCTTTGTATTACCGCTTCAACGGCGATGATAACCCGCTGCACGCGGCCCCAAAATTTGCCGCGATGGCGGGGTTTCCGAGGCCAATTTTACACGGGCTTTGCACCTTCGGCGTGGTCACCCATGCGTTGCTGAAAGCCGTGTGCGACTATAATCCATCCCACCTGCGCAAATTCGGTTGCCGATTCTCCGCCCCGGTATTTCCAGGCGAGACCATCCGCACCGAAATATGGGCCGACGGGTTTTTTCGCGCGCGGGTGGTGGAGCGCGACGTGGTGGTGGTGAGCAACGGAACCTTTAGCGCGGGTTAAACCGCCCCGTTCGCCAGCAGCACGTTACGGACCGCTTCCTCGGCGACTTCAGGATGAGTGAAGGCCTGGCCGATGCCGTGAGTTAAAATGAAGGTCAGCTTGCCATCCTTCATTTTTTTATCCTGCTTCATATGCGTCAGCAGATGTTCGGCAGGCAGGTTATTGATCCGGGTTGGCAGGCCGACGGCAGTGAAATGGGCGGCGATGCGGCTGGCATCTTCCTGCGGACAGAAACCCAGATTCGCTGAAAGCTGGGTGGCCAGGATAATGCCCACCGCTACGGCCTCACCGTGCAGCAGGCCCTGGCCATAGCCGGTCTCGGCTTCCAGCGCATGGCCGAAGGTGTGGCCTAAATTCAGCAGGGCCCGCCCACCGTTTGGTTTCATCTCGCGCTCATCATCGCCCACCACGGCAGCCTTGAAGGCCACCGCGCTTTCAACGGCCTGGGCAAGTAATGCGGCATCGCCGTTGAGCATCGCCGCGCCATTGGCCTCGCACCACGCATATAGTGAGGCATCGGCGATCAGCCCGGCCTTGACGATTTCCGCGTATCCGGCCCGCCACTCGCGGATCGGCAGGGTGTTGAGGATCGCGGAGTCGGCCAGCACCAGGCGCGGCTGGTGGAACGCCCCGATCAGGTTTTTGCCATGCGGCGAATTGATGCCGGTTTTGCCGCCCACGCTGGAATCCACCTGCGCCAGCAAACTGGTGGGAATTTGAATGAATGGCAGACCACGCAACGTCGCGGCGGCGGCAAAACCAGCCAGATCCCCGATCACCCCGCCGCCGAGGGCGATGATGGTGGTGTGGCGGTCCACCTTGCGGCTCAGCAATTCGCCGATCACAAACGCCCAGGTCTCGATGCTTTTTGAGGCTTCGCCTGACTTAACGATAACGCTGTCATGCGTGATGGCAACCTGTTCCAAGCTGGCTTGCAGCTTGAGCAGATGCAAGGCGGCAACAGTCTCATCGGTGATGATCACCACGCGCTTCTGCGGCAATACCTTGTGCATCAGCGCCCCGGCGCGAGTCAGCAGGTTCGGGCCGATAACCACGTCATAGCTGTTCTGGCTGAGCTTGACCTCAACCCGGCGTGGTTCGGCGTAGGTTGTCAGCTTGTCGATTACATTCTGGGTGGTCACGTCAGGTGGGTCCTCAGAGCCAGGGATAATGATGTCGGCCAGAGCATAGACCGGGCCACGCACCGCTAATAGCCGCTGCAATATTTCCCCGGGGTCGCCGTTATTGAGCAACGGCCGGTGGGTGCGGCCACGCACCCGGTGCAGCAGAATGTGGACGGGGCTGTGCAACCACACGGAAATCGCGCGGTGGCCCACAATATCCCTGGTTTCGGGGTCCATAAAGGCGCCGCCGCCGGTCGCGAGCACGATTGGGCCGCGGGCCAGCAGACGCTCGATGACGCGCTTTTCTCCGGCTCGGAAATGCGGCTCGCCGTGTTTGGCAAATATTTCGGCCACGCTCATTCCGGCGGCGCGCTCGATCTCCTGATCGGAATCGTAGAATGGCAGGTTCAACCGGCCAGCCAGGCGTTTGCCAATGGCAGTTTTACCGGCCCCCATCAGCCCGACCAGGACGATGCTCTTTTCAGGCTCAGGGACAATTTGGTGGATGTTGTGCAGCATGGTCAGTCAGGCTTATCACATCATGCCTATGGCGGTAGATGGTCACATTGAAGCGTTTTTGGAAATGTTGGCCGCCGAGCGCGGCGCGGCGCAGAACACATTGGCTGCTTACGCTGCCGATTTGAGCGATTTTGAGGGGTTTTGCGGCGGTGCGCCGGGGCGGGCGGCGGCGGATCAGGTGGCTGATTATGTCAGTTCGCTGGCTGCCGCGGGTAGTTCAGCCCGCACCCAGGCCAGGCGGCTCTCAGCGCTGCGGCAGTTTTTTTTATTCATGCTGCGTGAAGGTTACCGGGCGGATAACCCAGCCTCTGACATTGCCACACCCAAGCTGCCAAGCTCGCTACCAAAATTTTTGAGCGAGGCGGAGGTAGATGCTCTGCTGCGCACCGCCGCCGAGATGCCCGTACCATCGGGGCTGAAAGCCACTGCGGGACTGGAAATTCTGTATGCTACCGGCTTGCGCGTCTCAGAGCTGTTGGCGCTTCCGGCCGGAGCGCTTTCTACCGATGCGCAGATTTTGATGATCAAGGGCAAAGGGGGGCGCGAACGTATTGTGCCACTGTCGGATGTCGCCAAACAGGCAGCGCTGAACTTGCGGGCCGGCACCAAAGCCAAGGCGCGGTATCTATTCGCCGGCCGGGCGGCGGGCACGGCCATGACAAGACAAGGGTTTGCATTGTTGCTCAAGCAGGTGGCGTTGAAAGCCAACATCGACCCGGCCCGGCTTTCGCCGCACGTGTTACGCCACTCCTTTGCCTCGCACATGTTGGCGCGTGGGGCCGATTTACGCAGTTTGCAAAAATTGCTGGGCCATTCGGATATCGCGACGACCCAAATTTATACGCATGTGCTGGCCGAACGGCTGGAGAAACTGATGCAGGCGCATCACCCGCTGGCGGCAGGGCGTTTGCGGAATAGCTCAAACTGAACGCGCTGCCACCAGGCACCCCGGTGGTCGACCTCATGCTGCTGCAGATAGGCCAGCATCGAAGGCGGCATGGCTTGCGTGCTGACTAGCTGCCATTGCAGGCCGGCCATGATACCTTCCAGCGTGGCGATGAAGCGCCCGGCAAGCAGCCCTTTCAGCAAATAACCGGCGATGAGCAAAAATAGCGGTTCCCGCCATTTGCGGGCAATGACCAACCGGTTGCGCACGAATAACCCAAGCCGCGCTTCTTGCCAGCCAACCCGCTCGGCACTGGCGGCCTTGTGCCAAACTACCAGTGAGCCGTCATAGCCAACCTGCCAACCGGATTTTATGGCGCGGCGGCAAAAATCATATTCCTCCCAGGTGAAGAACAATTTGGCATCGTACCCCCCCGCCTGTTGCCAGGCGGTGCGCCGGATAGCGTGCCCGGCGCCGACAAAAGTGGTTGTTAAAAACCAACCATGGCGCTGGGGTTTTAGTGATTGCGGGTAACCCCAGCTTGACAAATCGAGGCAGGCGCCGTCGCCACTGCGTATTTGAAAGCCGATCGCCCCGAGCCGCGGATGGTCCGCAAACCGGCGGGTGGTTTGGGCTACCATATGGTCGTCGGCGAATACTGCATCATTATCGAGCCCGACAATGATTTTACCGTTGCCCTGTTGTGCCAAAAAATTCCGCCCGCCGGCAACGCCAAGGTTTGTTAAGCCGCGATATAATGAAACGCCGGTCTCGCTTTGCAAGGCGGCAGCCAGAATTTGAAATTCAGCCTCAGGTGAACCTTGGTCGAGCACCGTAACATGTACGCCAAGGCCATGCGCTCCCAGGCCGGTCTGGCGGCAGGCCGAACGAACGGCCGCGATGGTTTCATAAACCCGGCTAATGGTGAGGATAATGATATCAGCATCATAGGCCACTTGCGGTGGTGGTGAGCCACCGGCGAGCTTGGGCGTTCCAGACAAATCAACCTCTATACATCCTTAGGTTGATTTAGGTGAAAACATATTTTTTGGAAAGAAAATAATTAAACGCCAGGCCGGCGAATGATCCGGCGATGATGGCGTAAACGGGCTGCTGACGACACAATAAATTCACCGTGATCAAAATGAAAAAAACGCCACGGTTAACGATAAATCCCACCGCATTGGCGGCCAGAAATTTTGCCCATTGCACGTGCATGGCGCCGTGGTCTTTGTGGGCAAAGGTCCAGAACCGGTTGGCGGCCCAGTTGGCGGTGGCGGCCACGAAAAACCCGGCGGCCCCGGCGGCGTAGAGATTGATGAATCCTTTGAGGGCGTAAACCGTGGCAGTATCCCAGCAAAAACCCATGGTTCCGACCACGCCGAAGCGGATGAAATCCTCGCTGACATGCAACCGTGTCGCGGCGGCGATCAACTGGTTCCATCGTGTTCCCAGCCTGCCCGGTGAGGTTTTTTTATTCATGCTGAATGCGGTAGCCAAGCACTGCCGTACCGGCAAGAGGGCAGACTACACCATCTGACCGTGTGGCTTGACGTGAACGGCAACCCCGGTTCAGATGGGCCATCAATTCTCAAAAAACCTCGGAGGTCTAAATGCCCCAGATCAGTCTCACCGTGAACGGCAAACCAGTATCTGCGACCGTTGAAGCCCGCACCCTGCTGGTGGAACTACTGCGTGACAAACTGCACCTTACCGGCACCCATGTGGGGTGTGACACCAGCCAGTGCGGCGCTTGCACGGTGCAGGTTGATGGCATGTCGGTGAAGTCGTGCACCATGCTGGCGGTGCAGGCTGAGGGGGCTTCGGTGTTGACGATCGAAGGGCTGGTAAATGCCGATGGCAGTTTGCACCCGATGCAGGCGATGTTTCGTGAACACCATGCGTTGCAATGCGGCTATTGCACGCCAGGCATGGTGATGAGCGCCATCGACCTGGTGGAAACCCACCCGGAAGGTTTGAGTGAAGAGCAAATCCGGCATGGGCTGGAGGGGAATCTATGCCGTTGCACCGGCTACCATAACATCGTCAAAGCCATCGCAGCCGCCTGGCCGCTGATGCACAACAAGGCGTTGCCTGTTGCCGCTGAATAAAATTTAAGGCGGCGCGGTGGGGTGACAAACTTCATTGCGCCCCTAGCTGCCTAAAAGCCTCCCATAAAAAAAGGAAACGAACATGGTTGTTGATGGCATCGGTGCTTCGGTTAAGCGCAAGGAAGACCTTAGGTTTCTCTCCGGGCGTGGTAACTATGTGGACGATATGAACCGTCCGGGTCAGACTTTCGCGCATTTCCTGCGCTCGGATGTACCACATGGAAAAATCAATAAGGTTGACATCAGCGCCGCGCTGAAAATGCCGGGCGTGGTGGCAATTTTCACGGGCGATGATTTCACCGGCGTGGGCGGTATTCCCTGTGGTTGGCAAATTCACAGTAAGGACGGCTCACCGATGGTTGAGCCACGTCATCCGGTGCTGGCTGCCGGGAAAGTGCGCCATGTCGGCGACCCGATTGCGATGGTGGTGGCTGAAACCAAACAGCAAGCCAAGGACGCTGCCGAGGCGATTGTCCTTGATATTGAAACCTTGCCTGCCGTCGCCGGCATGACCGCCGCTTTGGCCGCTGGTGCGCCGCTGGTGCATGATGAAGCGGCTGGGAATGTATGTTTCGATTGGCATATCGGCGATAAGGCGGCGGTGGAAGCTGGTTTTGCCAAAGCACATAAAGTTGTGCGGCTGGATTTGGTAAATAACCGGCTGGTGCCGAACGCCATGGAACCGCGCGCTGCGATTGGCGATTACGACGTGTCATCAGGCGAATACACACTCTACACTACCAGCCAGAACCCGCATGTTATTCGGCTGCTGATGGGGGCGTTTGTGCTTTCCATCCCGGAACATAAATTGCGGGTGGTAGCCCCCGATGTCGGCGGCGGCTTTGGCTCGAAAATTTTCCACTATGCCGAGGAGGCGGCTCTAACCTGGGCCGCCGGCAAGGTAAAACGGCCGATCAAATGGACCGCCGACCGCACCGAAGCCTTCATCACCGACGCGCATGGCCGTGACCATATTTCTACGGCGGAATTGGCGCTGGATTCTGAAGGGAATTTTCTGGCGCTGAAGGTGAATACCCAGGCGAACATGGGGGCGTATCTTTCCACTTTTGCTCCATCGGTGCCCACCTATCTCTCGGCGACCCTGCTGGCGGGTGTTTACAAAACTCCGGCCATCTATGCCGAAGTAAAGGCGGTGTTCACCAATACCGTGCCAGTGGATGCGTATCGCGGGGCGGGACGTCCTGAAGCGACGTTCCTGGTCGAGCGGATCGTCGATGTTGCGGCGCGTGAGATGAATATGGACAAGGTGGAAATTCGTAAAAAGAATTTCATCCCGAAGGAGGCGTTCCCGTATCAAACGCCGATCGCCCTGCAGTATGACAGTGGCGATTACATGGCCACGTTCGATGGCTGCCTGAAGGCGGCTGATTATGCCGGGTTTGAAGCCCGCCGTAAGGCTTCCGCTGCCAAAGGCAAACTTCGCGGTATTGGTATTTCCACCTACGTCGAAGCCTGCGGCATCGCGCCTTCCGCCGTGGCGGGCGCGCTTGGTGCACGGGCTGGCTTGTATGAGGTTGCCAATATTCGTGTGCACCCTACCGGCAGCGTAACCGTATTTACCGGCGCGCATAGCCACGGCCAGGGCCATGAAACCACCTTCGCGCAGCTGGTTTCGGAGCAGCTTGGTGTGCCGCATGACATGATCGACATCGTGCATGGTGATACCGGCAAGGTGCCGTTTGGCATGGGCACCTACGGCAGCCGTTCGCTCTCCGTTGGTGGTTCGGCGATGGTCAAAGCCATGGATAAAATTATCGATAAGGGCAAAAAAATCGCTGCACATCTGATGGAAGCCGATGTGCATGACATCGAATTCAAGGATGGTAAATTCTCGGTGGTGGGCACGGACAAAGCCAAAACCTTCGGAGAAATTGCCCTCACAGCCTATGTGCCGCATAATTACCCGATCGAGGAGTTGGAGCCGGGGCTTGAGGAAACCGCCTTTTACGATCCGAAAAACTTCACCTATCCGGGTGGCTGCCATATCGCGGAAGTGGAGATCGATCCCGATACCGGCACGGTAGGAATGGTTAGTTTCACCGCCGTCGATGATATCGGCCGGGTGATCAACCCGATGATCGTGGAGGGCCAGGTGCAGGGCGGCATCGCGCAGGGCATTGGCCAGGCGCTCCTGGAACACGCGATCTATGATGAGAGCGGGCAACTGCTATCAGGGTCAATGATGGATTATACCATGCCGCGGGCTGATGATATTCCCAACATATCAGTTGGCACTGAAGTGACCCTTTGCACCCATAATCCATTGGGGTCGAAGGGTGTGGGTGAGGTCGGCGCCATCGGCAGCCCGCCGGCGGTAATCAATGCGGTGGTGGATGCGCTGCGTGATTATGGTGTGAGGCATGTGGACATGCCTGCGACGCCCGCTAAAATATGGGCATTGATCGATGCTTATCAGCCAAAAATGGCAGCCGAGTAAGGAGCGCAACTATGTATGATTTCACTTATGCCAAACCTGCCAGTCTCGCTGACGCCGCGAAGGCCCTGGGCGGCGATGTCGAGGCCAAGGCGCTGGCCGGCGGGATGACGTTCATTCCGGTGCTCAAGCAGCGCCTGAACAAGCCTTCAACGGTCATTGACCTCGGTGCCCTGGGTCTCTCAGGCATTAAGGTTGAAGGTAACAAACTGATCATCGGCGCCATGACCACGCATGGTACGGTGGCAGCTTCGACGGAAGTTAACAAAGCGATTCCGGCGCTGGCAGATTTGGCAAGCAACATCGGCGACCGCCAGGTGCGCTACCGTGGCACCATCGGCGGGTCCCTCGCCAATAACGACCCCTCGGCCTGCTACCCTTCAGCGGTGCTGGCGCTGGGCGCCACGATCAAAACCAATGAGCGCACGATTTCGGCTGATGATTATTTCCAGGGGATGTTTACTACCGCGCTGAACCCTGGCGAGATTATCACCGAAGTGCATTTCTCGATCCCGGAAAAAGCTGCCTACGCGAAATTCGCCAACCCGGCGTCACGTTATGCCATGGTAGGGGTGTTCGTAGCCAAAACTACCGCGGGCGTGCGGGTGGCCATTACCGGCGCAGGCCAGAACGGCGTGTTCCGCCATGCGGCGTTTGAAGCAGCTCTGGCAAAGTCATTCACCCCGGATGCGCTGAACGGCATTGCAACACCGGTGGATGAAATGAACGCCGACATCCACGGCAGCGCTGCCTATCGGGCGCATCTGGTCGGCGTCATGGCGAAGCGGGCAGTCGCAGCAGCTCAGTAATTTAGCTGCCGGCGGCGCCTACGGTCATGCCGCCGCACACGTAAAGCGTCTGGCCGGTCACAAAGCCGCTGCGCGCATCTAACAAAAACGCTACCGCATGGGCGACGTCCTCGGGCTCGCCCATGCGACGTACCGGGATACCTTCGATGATCGCCCGAGTCAGGGGGCTGTCCGGTGGGTTGGCTTTCTCGAACAATGGCGTGCGAATGGGCCCAGGGCCGATGGCGTTGGCGGTAATGCCGTGTTCCCCAAGTTCCAGCGCCCAAACCTTCATCATGCCAATCAACGCGGCCTTTGTGGCTGCATAGACAGTGCGCAGTTCCTTGCCCAATGCCGCCCGCGACGAGATATTAACAATGCGCCCGAACCCTGCGGTTTTCATGCCGGGCAGCAAGGCTTGCACGCATTGCAGGGAGCAACGAAGATTCAGAGACACGGCAGCTTCGAGGTCGACCACACTTTGGTCCTCGATACGTCCGGGCCGCACAATACCGACATTATTTACCAGCCGCGTAATCGGCCCGCCCTGCAACGCTTCCGCAAGGGCTGCGAGGGTTGCCGCTGGATCGGATAAATCGGCGATAATCCCGTCACCTTCACGGTCGATGGTGATGACCTCACAACCATCCGTCCGGCAGCGCTCGGCCGTGGCGCGGCCAATGCCGGAGGCACCACCCGTAATAAGTACCCTTTGCTTCGTGCTCATGGCTTGGCCGTTCAATCCGCGAACGGGTCTTGCATCAAAATCGTGTCGTCGCGCTCCGGGCTGGTGGAGAGCAAGGTCACCGGGGCTTCGATGAGTTCCTCAATATGCTTCACATATTTGATCGCCTGGGCCGGTAGATCACCCCAGGTGCGGGCACCGCGGGTCGAGCCTGACCAGCCCTCCAGCGTCTCGTAAATCGGCGTGGCGGCGGCTTGTGCGGCCATGCCGGCGGGCAGATGTTTATAAGCCTTGCCGTCGATCATGTAGCCAACGCCAATCCGCAGCTCGGAGAAACCGTCCAGCACGTCGAGCTTGGTCAGCGCGATGCCGTCGATCCCGCCAACCTTCACAGCTTGCCGCACCAGAGCGGCGTCAAACCAGCCGCAGCGGCGTTTGCGGCCCGTGACGGTGCCAAATTCATGGCCGCGCTCGCCGAGCAACCGTCCGGTTTCATCCTGCAATTCAGTGGGGAAGGGGCCGGAGCCGACGCGGGTGCAGTAGGCTTTGGCGATGCCAAGCACCCGGCCCACGGTACTGGGGCCGACACCGGAGCCAGAAGCCGCGGTGCCGGCCACGGTGTTGGAGGAGGTAACGAAGGGGTAAGTGCCGTGGTCCACATCCAGCATCACCGCCTGCGCGCCCTCGAATAAAATACGCTCTCCTGCACGTTTGGCGATGGCAAGGCGTTCCCACACCGGCTCAGCATAAGGCAAAATTCGTGGTGCCAATGCCAGCAAATCGGCGAGCAGGTCTTCCTTGTTGAAGATTGGCGCCCCGAGACCAGCCAGCAGCGTGTTGTGATGAAGCAAAAGCTCGTCCAGCTTGTTGGCAAGCGTTTCCGGCTCGGCCAGATCGCATACTCTGATCGCGCGGCGGGCCACTTTGTCTTCATAGGCCGGGCCGATGCCGCGCCCGGTGGTGCCGATTTTGCGGTCGCCCCGGGCGGCTTCGCGAGCGCTGTCGATGGCCGCATGCAAGGGGAGAATCAGGATGGCATTATCAGCAATCCGCAGGGTTTCCGGCGAGACCAGCAGCCCCTGCGCGGTTACGCGGTCGATCTCGGCCAGAAGTGCTACCGGGTCGATCACCACGCCGTTGCCGATGATGCCCAATTTACCGCGCACCAACCCGGAGGGCAGCAGTGAGAGCTTGTAGGTCTCGTTACCCACCACCAGCGTATGCCCGGCATTATGCCCACCCTGGAAGCGCACCACGATATCGGCGCGGCTGGCCAGCCAGTCCACCACTTTGCCTTTGCCTTCGTCGCCCCATTGCGCCCCGATGATGGTCACGTTTGTCATTTATTTGGTCCCTGAGACGGCATGGATGTCGCCGTTAAAAAATACATATTTGCACCCCAACCTTGCGGCCTCGCCGGTGGCCGAGGCAACCGCGGCCAGGCCGGGTATGGTGGCGAAATTCTGTGCCCGGAAGGTGGCGGCAATTGCCGGGCTGGTGCCGAACGGCAAATAAATCCGTGGCCGCAGGGCGGGTGCCGGAGCCACCTGCACGATGGTGTCGGGGTATAAAGTAATGCCGGTGGCGGGTTCGGTATCGCCGCATAAATAGCGCCCACCCCGGCCCAGTTCCGCCTGCTCGCCCGAGGCAAACACCGTGAAGCAGATGCCGGTGTGGTAGCGGTAACCGCGAAATTCCACCGGGTCGATGGTCAGGGCTAAATCCGGTTTATGTACGGCCACGGCGGCTACGGTCTGCGCCATCCGCTCGGCATGGGCGCGGGCGGCGGCGGGCAGGTCGATTGCCAGCAAGGCCGGAATCGCGCGGGCGGCGGTGCCAGAGGCCTCCAGCAATTGCAGCAGCAGGGCCGTGTGAGTGCCGCCAAGCTGGGCGACAGCCGCGCTGTCCTTGCGGTCCAACGCACGGGTCAGGCCGGGGTCGACATCATCATCGAGCAATTGCAGCACCAGATGCGGGATGGTGAGGTCGAAGCTGATGTGGTGGAGGCCCACAGCCGCCAGAGCCTCGGCGGCGGTGATGATGATCTCGGCATCGGCCTCGGCGGAATCCACGCCGATCAGCTCGATCCCGGCTTGGGCGATCTGGCGTTCCGGCTGCAAATGCGAGCCGCGTACCCGTAAGCACTGCCCGGCATAGGCCAGACGCAGCGGACGCGGGGCGGCACCTAAGCGCGTGGCGGCCACCCGGCCAATTTGCGGGGTAGTATCGGCCCGCAGCCCCATCATGCGCTGGCTGTGCGGGTCCATCAGCCGGAAGGTCTGCTCAGCGGTGGCGGCACCCGAGCCGGCGAACAGACTGTCTTCAAACTCCAGCAGCGGGGTTTTTACCCGCGCATACCCATGGGCTGCGAAGCAATCCATAATGGTCTCAACGGATTTTGCTTCGATCTCAGCCTCCGGCGGTAGCGTGTCGCGCAGGCCGGCGGGCAGCAAAGCAGGGTGATTGGCGGGCAACTCGTTCATGGGAACCGTATGTAGTGGCGCGGCGCTATAGCACTTGTCCTCGCGCCGTCCAATTACTGCGCCGTTGGGGTTACATTACCGCGGCTTTTTTCCAACTGCCATTGCAGGTGCTTTTTCACGGCCGGCCATTCAGGCGAGATAATGCTGTAAACGCAGGTGTCGCGCATCGCGCCATCCTTGGTGCGCTGATGCTGGCGCAAAATGCCGTCCAGCTTGGCGCCCAGCCGCTCAATGGCGCGGCGGCTGGCCTGGTTGAAGAAATGCGTGCGGAACTCCACCGCGATGCAGCCCAGCGTCTCGAAGGCATGGCCGAGCAGCAGCAATTTGGCCTCGGTGTTCAAATGGCTCCGCTGTACCCGCCTGGCGTACCAGGTGGAGCCGATTTCAACCCGCCGCTGGGCGGCGTCGATGTTCATATAGGTGGTCATCCCGGCAATTTTGCCGTCAGCATCCAGTACCGTAAACGGCGCCATGCTGCCCTTTTGCTGCAGGCTGAGCCGCCGCTCGATCTCGGCTGCCATGCCCTCCGGGGCCGGGATAGCGGTGTACCACAGCCGCCATAATTCGCCGTCCTGCACCGCCTCCACTAACCCCTCGTGATGGCTGGCTTCCAGCGGCAGCAGTTGCACATGCCGGCCCCGCAACGGCACGGCGCGAAATTCGTTAACTGGCAGATCAGTCATGAGGGCTCGCTCGAATTGTTATGCCCTCAGCGTTAAACCTCTATACCGAACGTGCAATGGCGGCTGTAAGTTTGGCTTTGATTTTGGTAGGGATCATCACCACTTATCAAGCATAACAACCTCGCTAGGAGCGCTTAGTTTATGTCTAATTCTACCCCCCGTGTTGCCGACCACCCCATCGCGCAGGTGTTTCTCGACCGCTGGTCGCCGCGCTCGTTTACCGGTGAGGCGATGCCGCAGGATGTTTTATTCACCATTCTGGAAGCCGCCCGTTGGGCGCCATCCTCCTATAATTCTCAGCCCTGGCGGTTTTTGTACGTGACGCGCGATAACGCCCATTGGGACAAGTTTTTGCATCTGCTGAATGAATTCAACCAATCCTGGGCCAAAACCGCCTCGGCGATCATTTTTGTGGTCTCGGAGACCACCATGACGGTGCAGGGCAAGGATGCGCGCGTACCTTCGCATAGCCATTCGTTCGATGCCGGGGCGGCCTGGGGTTCCCTGGCGTTGCAGGCCACCATGCTGGGGTGGCACGCGCATGGGATGGTGGGCATCGAGTTCGATAAAATCCGTAACGACTTAAAGGTGCTGGAGGATTATCGGATCGAGGCCGGGATCGTTATTGGTAAATTGGGGCCAAAGGATCAGTTGCCGGAATTTTTGCAAGCGCGTGAGATGCCATCGCCGCGTAAACCTCTGGCCGAAATCGCCTTTGAAGGCGGTTTTTAGCCGTTTTATAATCTGAACTGTCAAACGGCCTTTGGGTGAACCTGCTAACGCTCATTGTTAGGGGTTCATTCAATGGAGTTTGAGAGATGCTGACGGGCAAAATAGCGCTGATCACCGGGGCCACGGCCGGCATTGGCATGGCCACAGCCCGCTTGTTTGCCGAGCGTGGTGCGAGCTTATTGCTCACGGGCCGCAATGCGGCGGCTGGGCACGCCTTGGCGGCGGAATTAGGCGCAGAATTTTTAGCCCAGGATATTGCCGCCCCTGAAGCTGCCGCCTCGTTGGTGAATTGGGTGCTGGCCACCCATGGAAGGCTGGATGTGCTGGTGAATAATGCCGGAGTGTTATTCAACGGCGATGTTACCACCTGCACCGATACGCAATGGGATACCATCATGGCGGTGAATATAACGGCGGTATTTCGGCTATGCCGTGCCGTGGTGCCGGTGATGGCCGCGCAAAAATCCGGTGTGATTGTGAACGTGGCATCCGACTGGGGGCTGGTGGCCGCAAATGACGCAGTGGCTTATGGCACCAGCAAAGGCGCGATTGTGCAGCTCACGCGCTCGATGGCGGCTGACCATGCCCGCCAAGGCATCAGGGTGAATGCGGTGTGCCCCGGCGATACCGATACCGCAATGCTGCGTGGTGAGGCGGGGCTGGATGTTGAAAACCGGCTGGCGGCGATGGCTGAGGCGATTCCCTTAGGGCGTATTGGCCAGCCGCGTGACGTGGCGGCCGCGATTGCGTTTTTAGCCTCAGATGATGCCGCCTTCATTACCGGCGCGATGCTGCCGGTGGATGGCGGGAATTCAGCGATTTAACAGGCTATTATAATACGCAATGTACTTGGCTGTAACCGCGCCCCGGGTGAATTGTGTTTGATAATTTGCAAATCCCTGGCGGATTAAATTTTGTCGTAAAACCGGGTCGTTCATAACATTGCGGATCGCGTTGGCGAGCGCGGTTGCATCATTGATCGGCACCAGCATCCCGTCTTGTTCATGGTGTACATAAGCGCCCGGGCCGTCGCTGTTGCAGGCTACGAAGGCGGTGCGGGTTGACCAGGCATCCAGAATGACTGTGCCAAACGGCTCGTAGCGTGATGGCAATACACAAATATCAGCAGCCCGCAGCAAAGCCCCGCGGTCGGTGCGCCAGCCGAGGAACCTCACCCGCGACGCAACACCCAATCCCGCTGCCTGGGTTTGCAACGCGGCAAGGCTGGGTCCATCGCCTGCCACCCACAAATAATATCCTGGCAAATCCGCCAGGGCTTGCAGCATGGTGTCGAGCCCCTTTACCGGATGCAGGCGTGAGAGGGTGAGCAGCACTGGCGCATCGGCGGGTGTAGCAAGGGTGGCGCGATCAATGGCGGCACCATCATCAACGGTCGGAAAGGTGGGGATATAAGCGGCGTCGTCGGATGGTACGCCGTTCTCAACCATGTGCCTTACCAAATCTCGTGTGACACCAACAAACTTCGTGCAGTGGGCGAAATATTTAAGCTCCTCATAGTCGCCAAACCAGCCGATGATTTCTGCTTTGGTTTTGGCATCGGCCGGCACCAGGCTGACAGCGCGGCGCATCCAGCATTGGATGATATCGGGCTTTTCATCGGCGATGAGCTGGCGCATCCGTAAGCGTTGTAAAGGCCGGAATGGAATTTGCAGAACGTTGGTATCAACGCGCAGTCCCGCGCCCATCAATTCGGCAGTACGTGGTGCGTCTGGTCGCATCACCACGCATTGATCAATCCCTGCTTGATGCAGGCTCAACATCACGTCGGTTGAATATAACTCCGCACCTCCATTACCTTTGCCGGCCATCACATGGAGAATACGCATTCAAAAAACCTCGATGAAATTCATACAGCAGGGCAAAATCAGTCCGGTTACCCGATCAGCGCCGCCCTCTGCCCGGCGATGCGTGACCACGCTTCGGCCTCGTCCTCGTCGAATAATTCGGTCAGCTTGCGCATCATCGTGCCGCCCAATTCTTCCGCATCCACAATGGTTACGGCGCGGCGGTAATAGCGCGTTACGTCATGGCCAATGCCGATGGCGATGAGTTCCACCAACTCGCGGCTTTCGATATCGCGGATCACGTCGCGCAGATGGCGTTCCAGATAATTGCCGGAATTGACCGACAATGTTGAATCATCCACCGGCGCACCATCAGAAATCACCATCAGAATCCGCCGATGCTCAGGCCGTGATAGCAGGCGCCGGTAGGCCCATAATAATGCCTCGCCGTCGATATTTTCCCTCAGCAGCCCCTCGCGCAGCATCAGCCCGAGGTTTTTGCGGGCGCGGCGCCACGGTGTGTCGGCGGCTTTGTAGATAATGTGGCGTAAATCGTTGAGCCGCCCAGGGGTGGGTGGTTTACCCGCCGCCACCCATTGCTCGCGGCTTTGCCCGCCTTTCCAGGCGCGGGTGGTGAAACCCAGCACCTCCACCTTCACCGCGCAGCGCTCCAAAGTGCGGGCCAGAATATCGCCGCACATCGCCGCCACGGTAATGGGGCGGCCACGCATCGAGCCAGAGTTATCGATGAGAAGCGTCACCACCGTATCGCGGAAATCGGTCTCGCGCTCGCGCTTGTAGGTGAGTGCTAACAGCGGGTCGACGATGATGCGGGAAAGCCTGGCGGAATCCAGCATGCCTTCTTCCAGGTCAAACTCCCAGGCGCGGGTTTGCTGGGCCAGCAGGCGGCGTTGCAGACGGTTGGCAAGCTTCGCCACCACCGCATGCATATGCTGTAATTGCTGGTCGAGTTGCTGGCGCAGCCGGCTCAGTTCCTCCGGGTCGCACAGATCGTCGGCGTCAATTTCTTCATCATGGGCGCGGGTGAAGGCGCGGTAGCTGGTGTGGGCATCACCCTGCGCGGGGGCACGGCGCTGCTGCGGCCCGGCGGGGGCGTCTTCAGCCTCGGCGGCAAAATCTTCGCCTTCGGTATCATCCTCGGCATCCTGCTCGGCGGCCTGGCCCTCGCTTGACTCGGGGGCGGCGGCCAGCATGTTTTCGTCCTGAGACTCTGTCTGGCCTTCGCCGTCCTGCGCGTTATCCTGCTGCGCGGTGTTATCCCCGCCATCCTCGCCGTCCTGGGAGTCCTCGCTATCCTCGGCGTTGGATTCGCCTTCGGCCAAATCCAGCGCGGCGAGCAATTTACGGGCAGCGCTGGTGTAGTGCGACTGGTTGGCCTTGGCCGAGGCCATTTCATTGAGGGCGTTTTCGGCGGCATCGCCCAGTGTGTCGCGCCATAAATTCAGAATTTGTTTCGCGGATTCTGGCACTGAAGCCGCGTCCATCTTGTCGCGGATCAATAGCGAGAGCGCGGTCACCAGCGGCAACTGCTCGCGCCGGGTCATGCGGTCCAGCCCGTCGGCCGCGCATTCCTCTTGCAATTTGCCGCGCAAATTCGCCGAAACGCCGGCCATATGCGCGGCCCCGACAATCTCTACCCGCGCTTGTTCCAGTGCATCATAGGCTTCGCGAGCCTCACGGGTGGCGGGGGCGCGGGCGGTGTGAATGGCATCGTTATGGTGGCGAAGCCGCAATGCCAAGGAATCCGCAGCACCCCGCAGCTTGGCCATCTCATTGGCGGGAAGTGCGCGTGAAGGTGCCGGCAGGCGGGCGCGCTTGCCAGCCAAGCCCGCCGGGCCAGGCTGATAGGCTACCTGCACCTCGTTCACCTGCGCGATGGCCCGGAGCGCACCAGCCGTGGCCCGCTTGAATTCCTCCGAGCGGCCTTGGTCGTTGTTGTTACTGCTCATGGTCAGGCAGTTTTGCGGGTCATCAGGCCGGTTGAGATCTCCTCGTTGAAGCAGCGCTGGTAATACTCGGCCACCGTGCCGCGCTCGGCCTCATCGCATTTATTGAGGAAGGTCAGGCGGAAGGCGAACCCGACATCGCCGAAGATTTTGGTGTTTTCCGCCCAGGTGATGACGGTGCGCGGTGACATGACGGTGGAAATATCGCCCGCGATGAACCCGGCGCGGGTGAGTTCCGCCAAGGCCACCATGCTCTCCATGCGCTTTTTCATGAGTGTATCGGTTTCATCAACGCCGAGCTTGGCCATGATGATGGCCACTTCCTGCGCATGCGGCAGGTAGTTCAGCGTGGCCACGATATTCCAGCGGTCCATCTGGCCCTGGTTGATCTGCTGGGTGCCATGGTAAAGCCCGGTGGTGTCGCCCAAGCCCACCGTGTTGGCGGTGGCGAACAGCCGGAAGGCCGGGTGCGGGCGGATCACGCGGTTCTGGTCGAGCAAGGTTAATTTGCCCTCAACCTCCAACACGCGCTGGATCACGAACATCACATCAGGGCGGCCGGCATCATACTCATCGAACACCAGAGCGCAGGGGTGTTGTAGCGCCCAGGGGAGAATACCTTCACGGAATTCCGTCACCTGCTTACCATCCTTCAGCACGATGGCATCCTTGCCGATCAAATCGATCCGGCTGATGTGGCTATCGAGGTTGACGCGGATGCAAGGCCAGTTCAGGCGGGCGGCGATTTGCTCGATATGGGTCGATTTGCCAGTGCCATGATAGCCCTGCACCATAACCCGGCGGTTGAAGGCAAAGCCGGCCAGGATGGCGAGGGTGGTGTCACGGTCGAACTGATAGGCCTCATCGATTTCCGGCACATGCTCGGTGCGCACGGAAAAGGCTGGAACTTCGATGTCGGAATCGATCCCAAACACCTTGCGGGCGCTGAGGGTGATATCAGGCAGGCTGATCGCCGAGGTCGGGGTCATCCGGGTTTCGGTGATCGCGGCAATATTATTCATCAGAAAATCGGTCCTACTGGTTGGGTCTTAACAAGGCAAAATTTATTCCGCGGCGCTGCGGGCAGGCTGGTGCGCAGGTAGTTTGCCACGAAGGGTGGCATAGGCAAGGTTGATTGACTTCAGTCGCTCTTCCGAATCTTTGTCGCCGCCATTGGCGTCCGGGTGATGGCGTTTAGCAAGTTGTTTGTATTTGGTCTTCACCGCGGCCAATGAAACCGGCCAGGTCAGCCCCAGCACATTCAGGGCATCCCGTAATTCAGGCGGGGTGCTGGGCGGCGGCGGGCTACGGTGGCCGCCAAATGTAAAGGCGTGCAATTCTTCCTCCAGCGTGTTGTCCAGCCGGGCGGTCTGCCCAAGCCGTCCCAACGGCCAGCTTGGGCGCTGCCAGGCGGTGTCGGCCCTCAACTCAGCCTCGATCTCGCCAGGTGACATGCCCTTATAGTAATCCCAGGCGGCGTTGAAGGCGCGCACATGGTCGAGGCAAAACCAATGAAACTCCCGCGATTCCGAGCGTGACTTCGGCGCCCGGTAGGCGCCCTGGCTTTCGCAGCCCACCGCATCGCATGGCTGTTGCGGGGCGTCAGGGTCGGGGGCGTAGGCCCGTGGCTTGCGTCGAGTAGCGTTCATGGTCCTAATGTGCGCTGATCGCCATGAATGGCAACCGTTTTGCCCAACCAGGATGAAGTAAATATGAGGACGCGCTACGAGCGGATGTTCGAGACCCTGACAGCATCGTTTCAGCCGGTGCGGTTGGAGATTGTTGACGATAGCGGCAAGCATGCCAGCCATTCCCATCGCACAAACGCCCCGCAGGGTGGTGAGACGCACTATCAGGTGATGATGGTGGCTGAGGCTTTTGCAGGCAAATCGCGCCTGGAGCGTTCACGCGCCGTGAATGCAGCGCTGGATGCTGAGTTCAAAACCGGCCTGCATGCGCTGTCATTGAAGCTGAGCACTCCAGAAGAGGGCAAACAGCCGGTTTAGTTACGCCCGTAAGTGTCCTCAAACCGGACAATATCATCCTCGCCGAGATACGGGCCGGATTGAACTTCGATCACGGTGAGGGGAATTTTGCCGGGATTTTCCATCCGGTGTACGGAACCAAGCGGCAGATAGATGCTCTCATTTTCATGCACGGTGCGCTGCTCGGCATCGCAAGTGACCAGCGCCACGCCGGCCACGACCACCCAATGTTCGGCGCGATGAAAATGTTTTTGTAAGGATAGTTTCTCGCCGGGCCACACCACGATGCGTTTCACCTGGAAGCGGTCGCCCTTAATCAGGCTCTCATAAAACCCCCAGGGCCGGTAGGTGCGGTTATGGTTGTCAGCTTCGGGGCGCCCGGCCTTTTTCAGCTGCTCGACGATTTTTTTGACATCCTGCGTATGGTCCTTATGGGCCACCAGCACCGCGTCCTGGGTGGTGATCACCACCATGTCCTTCACCCCCAGCAGCGCGGTGACGATGCCATCGCTGCGGGCATAGTTGTTTTGGGAATCTTCGAGAAACACCTCGCCGATCGCCACATTGCCGTTGCCATCCTTGGGCGAAATTTCCTGCAGCGCGGTCCAGGAGCCGACATCCGACCAGCCGATGCTGGCGGGCACCACCACGGCTTTTTGGGTTTTCTCGGCAATCGCATAATCGATGCTGATATCGGGCGATGATGCAAAAGCCTCACTGCCGAGCCGGATGAAATCCAGATCACCGGTACGGTGGTTCATGGCTTCGTGGACCGCCGCGAGCAGCTCCGGCACATAAAGTTCCAGCTCGTCCAAAATCATCCCGGCGGTGAACATGAACATGCCCGAGTTCCATAAATTCTCATCGGATTTGATCAGCGCCGCGGCCCGGACGGCATCGGGTTTTTCAATGAAGCGGTCGAGCTTGAACACGCCCTCTAATCCCGCCACGGCTTCACCTTTGACGATATAACCATAGCCGGTTTCAGGCGCTGTGGGCTGCATGCCAAAGGTCACGAAATAGCCGGCGGCAGCGGCGGCGGCACCGTGTTCAATGGCTTTGCCCAGCGCGGCCTGGTCAGCGATCGCGGCATCTGCGGCCATGATCCACAGCACCGCCTGCGGATTGGTCTCGGCCACCAGCAGTGCTGCGGCGGCAATGGCGGGGGCGCTATTGCGGCCCACTGGTTCCAGCAAAATCTGCGGGTTTTTCAGCCCCGCGTCTCGCAGTTGTTCGGCAACCACGAAGCGGTGCTCCTGGTTGGTGACCACAACCGGCGCGTTGAACGTCGGCCCTACGGCTCGGAGCGCGGTCTCTACCAGCATGGTTCGCTCTGAGATCAGCGGCCAGAATTGCTTGGGGAAGCTCTTGCGAGACACTGGCCACAGACGGGTACCCGAACCGCCAGAGAGAATCACGGGAACGATTTTACGGGCGTGAAATCCTGGCATGGGCTAACTTCTACCTAACAGGTTGAGATTACGACAATTTAGGCTGCGGGCCGCATGCTTGTCCACTCAAGCGGAGCATGTGTAGGCTGTTGGCATGAACAGTAATTCTGAGAATTTTCGCCTCGCCGATGTTACCGCGGCAACCTGCGCGGGTATGAAAAAAACCAATCCAATCATTCTGCTACCACTTGGCAGCCATGAGGACCACGGCCCGCACCTGCCGATGGGGGATTATCTGCTGGCTGAAGTGCTGGCCGGTCAAATTGCCGCAGGTGCGGCAAAACATGGGATCACCACGCTGGTGGCGCCCACACTTCCCTATGGTGTGGCAGATTATTTTGCCGCCAGCCCCGGCGCGATGGCACTAGCACCGGCCAGCTTCAAAGCGGTGCTGGAGGATTTACTGGGTGGGTTGATCGCTCAGGGATTGACCCGGATTGTAATTCTCAACGGTCACGGCGGTAATGCGCCAATGATCCACGAGGTAACACTGGCGATCAAAACCGCCAATCGTATCGTCATTCCGTCATTTTACCTTTGGAAAATTGCGCGGGTGATCATGGAGCGCCATTTGGGCAGCGAAGCCGCGCCCCGGTTTGGCCACGGCGCCGAGCCGCTGGCCTCGCTCAGTCTGGCCCTGCGGCCAGAAGCTACCAATTTTGAGCCGGTTGCCGGGCGGGAGGCCGGTTTTGAACTGGGGCTTCCGGTCTCGGGTTTCGGCACGGCAGATTTTGCAGGGGTGCCGATTGATGTTCCCAGCCAGTTTCACCAGGTGCCGGATGGCGCCATCCGCGCCGCGGCTTCAATGGCCTCAGCAGAGCTTGGAGCGGCTGTTGCTCATGAACTGGTCGAAGTGGCGTCGAGCTTTGTGGCTTATTATGCCAAGGTCACCGCCACCGGCTGAAGCGTTGCCAGCGCTTCGGGACTGTCGAAATCACGCAAAATCTCGTCACTTTCTACGTTGACCTCAGCCACATGCTCCATATGCCGGTGCAAAATCTGCCGTGCACCCACATCGCCGGACAGGCCCAGCAACGCCGGGAAAAATCGCTGACCCCATAACACCGGGTTGCCGCGCTGGCCGTCGAAAATCGGCAGCACAATTTCGCGGCCCTCGGCCTGGTCGTAAGCGTCAATAATCCGGTTGAGGGTGGCAGGTGCGAGCAGAGGCATGTCGCCCAGGCAGATCAGCGCCGCCCCGATGCCGCTGGAGAGTGCGGCAACGCCCGCCCGTAATGAGGCCGCCATGCCATCGCGGTAGTCCGGCGCATAAACAAACCGCACATTGCGGCCGGCCAGGGCGGCCTTGATTTGCTCCTCCTGGTGCCCTGTCACCACAATTACCGGGCTGGCTGTGCTGCTGAGCACGCGGTCAACCACCTGCGCGATCATGGTTGCGCCGCTGGGCAGCACGGTCAGCAATTTGTTGAAGGGTGCCATGCGGCTAGAGAGTCCTGCTGCCAGGACCACCCCGGCAATTCGGGGCCGTGCTTTTGGGGCGGTGCCGAAGCCGGATTCCTGCGCCAGCGCCCGCGGTGCCGGCCGGGTTTCAATTTCTTTCAGCAATCCACCCGCGCCCATTTGGGCAATGGCTTGGCGGCCAACATCCTCACCGGCAAATATCCGGTCCAGCACCCAGTCGAAGCCATTCAGCTTTGGGCTGCGGGCGCAGCCGGGCAGCACAACCACATGCTTGCCCCCCAAGCGCCCGAAGCAAATCAGGTTGCCGGGGTCCACCGGCATTCCAAAATGGGTGATGTCGCCGCCCGCCGCGATGATGGCGGCGGGGGCGACATCGAGGCGGTCGGTCGCCGCCGAGGCGCCGGAGATCAGGATGAGCTCAGCGCCCTGATTATGCAGCTCAAGGATGGCAGCGGTGAGTTCCTCGGTGCGGTGCGGGGTGCGAAGTGCGGGCAGCATACTTCCGCCGTGCGATTCCACGCGGCTTCGGGTGGCGGTGATCGTGCTGCGAATGGCAGCTTCTTTTAGTTGCGGCAGTTCCGATAGGATCAACCCCACCTGCAACGGCGCGAAAGGCCGAAGCGCAAATGCCGGACCGGCTTGCGCGATCAGGCCGGTGGCCTGCGCCATCGCCTCAAAACTGACCGCGAACGGGATAATTTTTAAGGTGGCGATCATATCGCCCGCCGCCACCACGCTGCGATGCGCCAGGGTGGCAAGTGTCATCGACTCATCAATGAGGTTGAACTGGTCCACGGCGGCGTTGTTGATGCACAGCAGCCCGTTTGTTTCGGCGTATAAATTCACCCGCCCATGCACGTCCTCGGAGCGGCGCAAGCCGGTTGTCAGCAGGGCCTGGCCAAGGGTGACGGCGGCCTCACCTTCGGGCACGTCGCCCGGTTCAAGCCTGGCCACCGTAACCTCCTGGTAGCCGGCTTGCTCCAGCATTTGGTAGGCGGCGGCATCCACCAATGCCCCCTTGCGCAGCACCCGGTCAGTGGTTTTTAGATTATGGGCAAGAATCGCGCCGCGTGCCTCGGAGAGTTTAACGCGGCCAAAAATCATTTGGTGCGTGACCCCAAACTGCCGCCGCGCCGCACCGCGACAATTTCGGCGATGATCGAGAGCGCGATTTCGGGCGTGGTAACAGCGGCGATGTCCAGCCCTACCGGGCCGCGAATACGGGCAAGGCTTTCAGGTTGATGGCCGAGCACGCTTAGCCGCTCCAAGCGGGAGGCGTGGGTTTTGCGCGACCCCAGGGCGCCAATGTAAAATGCCTCCGACTGCAAGGCGCGGTCGAGTGCCGGGTCATCGAGTTTGGGGTCATGGGTGAGGGTGACGACGGCGGTGCGGATGTCCGGCTTTAAGGTATCAAGCGCCTCATCGGGCCATTCATTGATCATGGTGGCACCGGGGAAGCGCTCTTGATTGCCAAAGCCCTGGCGCGGGTCGACCAGAATCACTTCAAAGCCGCTCGTGGCAGCCAGCGGCGCGAGCGCCTGCGCGATATGCACGGCGCCCACCAAAATCAGCCGGGGCGAGGGGTTACGGGCTTCAATGAACCAACTTTCATTGCCCAGCATGTGGGTGCCGGTTTTATCAGCGGCCAACGCCAGCCGACCAGCTTGGTTGAGGGTCTCGGGGGCGGCTGGATCGGGGAGTAGAAACTCCGCACCATCGGTGAGGTTTTTGGCGAATGCCACCGGCTGGCGGGTGGCCATGGCGTGGTTCAGCGCGGCGATGGTGCTGGCCTTCATGTCAGCGGCTCGACAAATACCTTCACCTTGCCGCCGCATGCCAGCCCGACTTCCCAGGCCCGTTCATTGGTAACTCCAAAATCCAACAGCTTGGGCGCGCCACTCGCCATCACTTGTTGTGCAACCTCGGCAACGGCGCCTTCGATACAGCCGCCGCTGACGGAGCCGGCCATTTTGCCGGATTTCGTCACCGCCATCCGGCTGCCGGCGGGGCGCGGCGAACTGCCCCAGGTTTCGGTGACGGTGGCAATGGCGACCTGCTCGCCGGCGGCTTGCCAGCCTGCAGCGGTGCTTAATACGTCCTCGACATCGGTCATGAGGCATCCTTCCAATCGTGAATGGCCTGCCCCCGGGCCGTTGGCGGGGCGGAGAGGCTGGTGATAAGAGATTGCAAACTGGCCAGATTATGCACCGGCCGAAATTCATCGACATGCGGCAGCATTGCCTTGGCACCTTGGGTTTTGGGTGAAAACCCATCCCAGCGCAGGAGCGGGTTCAGCCATATCAGGCGCCGGCAGGAGCGGTGCAGGCGTTCCATATTGGCGGCCAGCCCTTGCGCGCCGTCGCGGTCCAGCCCGTCAGTGACCAGCAGCACCACAGCACCCTGGCCCAGCACCCGGCGTGCCCAATGGCGGTTGAAGCTGGCGAGGGCTTCGCCAATGCGGGTACCGCCGGACCAGTCAGGCACTAAGGAGGCGATCATCTGGAACGCCACTTCAGGGTCGCGGTGGCGTAGTTGGCGGGAAATGTTGGAGAGCCGGGTGCCGAATAAAAACACGCTCACCTGCTCGCGGTCATTGGCAACCGAATGTAAAAAATGCAGCAGAATTTGGGCGTAGCGGGCCATCGAGCCAGAAATATCGCACAGTACCACCAGCGGCGGCGGTTTGATTTTGGGCGCGGTGCGGGCCAATGTCATGATCTCGCCGCCGGTACGCATCGAAGTCCGCATGGTGGCTCTGAGGTCAATGCGCTTGCCAGAGGCGCTCAGCCGCCAGCGCCGCGTGCGGTGCTGGTCCAGCGGCAGGCGTAATTTGGCGATCTCGGTTTTGGCGCGGCTGATGTCCCGGGCGCTCATCGCCTCGAAATCCATCGCGTTCAGCTTTTCGGTCTCGCTGAAGGTGAGGGTCGCGTCGATGGTTTGCGGCGGCTCGCCCTCGCGCGGCGGCTTGTCCTTGGTGGCGGCCATCGCTTCGGCCAAACGGCGCGCACCCGGCGGGGCGCGATCGTCCTCGGGGGCGCGCATGCCATCCATCGCAGCCAGGGCAGCGGCGAATTTGGTGGCATCCGGGTTGCGCCAGAATAGCGAGAAAGCGGTGTCGAACATCTCCTGATGTTCGTGCCGGTGTACCATCACCGCCCGCAATGCCGCCTGCACGGCGTGGCGCTGGCCGATTTCAATATGGGTCAGTGCCTGGGTGGCGGCGATGGTCTCAGCCGGACCCACCGGCAAGCCGGTCCGACGCAGCAGTCTGGCGAAATGCATGACGTTGCTCGCCAGCAATCCGCTGGTCGGGGTCATGCCGCCCGCGCGGCCGCTTTGGCATCGCTGACATATTTGGCGAGATCAGCGCCCTTCATAGCAGCGATATCGTCCTGGTATTTCAGCAGCACTCCCAGGGTATCCTCCACCGCACCGGGGGCAAGCTCCTCCTGGTCCAAGGCGGTAAGTGCGGCGGCCCAATCGAGTGTTTCGGCAACGCCGGGAAGTTTGAAAATATCGGCGTGGCGCACGGATTGCACAAAGGCCACAATTTCGGCGGCGAGTTGCTCGGGGATGCCCGGCGCCTTATTGCGCAAAATAGCGCGCTCGCGGGCAGCGGTGGGGTAATCCACCCATTGATACAGGCAGCGCCGCCGGATGGCGTCGTGCACCTCGCGGGTACGATTCGAGGTCAGCACCACCACTGGCTTGGTTTTGGCTTTGATGGTGCCGTATTCCGGCACCGAGATTTGAAAATCCGCCAGTAATTCGAGCAGAAACGCCTCGAACGGTTCATCGGCCCGGTCAAGTTCGTCGATCAGCAGCACCGCCGGCGGCAAATCCGGGTCGATGGCCGAGAGCAAAGGCCGGGCGAGCAGGAAGTTGCGGCTGTAGATGTTGCGTTGCAAGGAGTTGGCGTCCTGCGTCTGATCGCCCTCGGCAAGCCGGATGGCCATCAACTGCCGAGCATGGTCCCATTCATAGGCTGCTGCCGCCAGGTCCAGACCATCATAGCATTGCAGGCGCACCAGCCTACGGTCCAGCCCCGCAGCCAGCACTTTGGCGATTTCAGTTTTGCCAGTCCCTGGCTCTCCCTCCAGGAGCAAAGGGCGCTCCATGGCGAGGGCCAGATGCACGGTGGTGGCTAAAGCGCGGTCGGCGACATAGCCCTGTGCACTCAAAAGGGCGGCGGTATCGGTAACGTTTGAAGGGATCATCCGAGATATTTATAGACGGTCAGCCCCACTGCAATGGTAGCGATGATGGCGGCAATGATCACACCCAGGGGAAGTCCGAAATAATGCGGGTTGCTGGGGTCGTGGTCGTGGTCCTCGGCGAGACCATGATAAGGGGAATCGGTGGTTTCTGCCATGACAGGCTCCGGTGCTAGAATTGCAGAAAATTTAGTGAAAAAGGCTTCGGCCATTTGTTTGGCGGTAGAGTCTATCAGGCGGGCACCAAGCTGGGCCATTTTGCCACCGATCTGGGCGTTCACGACATATGCAAGCCGGGTACTGCCGTCCTCATCGGTGAGTTTGACGGTGGCGCCGCCTTTAGCGAAACCGGCGACGCCGCCTTGGCCCTCACCTGAAATCGTGTAACTGTTTGGTGGATCGAGATCGGAGAGCAGGACATTGCCGGTGAAGCGTGCAGCGATGGGGCCAAGTTTGATGGCGGCGGTCGCTTTCATCTGTGTGTCGGACAGTTTTTCCAGGCTTTCGCAGCCGGGAATACAGTCCTTTAAGATTTCCGGGTTATTTAGCGCGTCCCATACTTTGTGGCGCGGGGCAGCGATCAGTCTTTCTCCGGACATATCCATGCAGGCGGGTCTCCTTAAATGCTGGGCGCAACCTATCGGTGTTGACCGGCGGGGGCAACATCGCAGCTTCGGGGTACCCAGACCATGAACGTCATGCTGACGTTGCCATTTGCGGCGGTGCTGATGAGCTTCGCGGTTTTACCAGGGCTTGCACCACGTTTTTGGCACAGGCGCATGGTCACTTTGTCGGTATTCTGGGTTGGTCTCGGGTTGGTGTTGAACGCGCTGGGTGGTGGGCTCGCGGGTGCTGTGGCGGCGGTATGGCAGGTGAGTATCGCTGAATTTGTGCCTTTTATGGTGCTGCTGCTCGCCTTATACGCGCTGGGTGGTGGTATTCTCATCACTGGCGGCCCGTGGGGGCGGCCATCTGGAAATTTATGGCTTCTTGTCATTGGCACGGCTTTGGCAGCCGTGATGGGAACGATCGGGGCGGCTTTGCTGCTCATCCATCCGCTGCTGGCCGCTAATGGTCACCGGTTTGAAAAACGGCATCTGGTGCTGGCGTTTATCATTCTGGTCGGCAATGCCGGGGGGGCGCTCTCGCCGTTGGGGGACCCGCCGTTGCTGGTGGGGTTTCTGCGCGGCGTGCCGTTTTTCTGGCCGTTGCTGCATTTGTGGGCGCCACTTTTGGTGCTGGCGGTGCCGGTGCTGGTGCTTTGCTATGGCGTTGATACGTATCTGGCCAAGCGCGAGGCGCAACCGCAGAGGCAAAAGCTACGGGTGCGTGGTGGCCTGAATATCGGACTCCTGCTGGTGCTGATGCTGGCGATTCCGCTGGAAGGTGTCTGGCATCCTGGCACAGTTGATTTGCTCTCGGCGCAGATGCCGGCTGAACATCTGGCGGTGACGGTACTGGCGATCGGTTGTATCGCCATTTCAGAGATTTTTACGCCGAAGTCGATTCGCGCCCATAATCGCTTCGCCTGGACGGCGATGCGCGAGATAGGCGTGTTGTTTTTCGCGATCTTTGCCACCATCGGTCCGGTGTTTGTGTTGCTGCAACAAGCGGATTTAGATGTAGATCATCCGTTGCTCTGGTTTTGGGCGAGCGGTGTTGCCTCGGCGGTGCTTGATGCTGCACCGACCTATTTAATTTTTTTCCAGGCGGCCGGCGGCAATGCGGTGCAACTGTCCACAGATCCATCGCACTTGCTAACTGCGCTCGCGGCTGGCTCAGTGTTTTTCGGGCCGGTTACTTATTTGGGCAACGCGCCAAATTTAATGATCCGGGAGATCGCGGCACGGCGGGCGGTGAAAATGCCAGGATTTTTTGCGTACGCCGGCGTGATGATTTTAGTGCTGACGCCGATTTATATTTTGATGTCGTGGTTATTTTTCTGATCACACAGTGCCATGAACCGCACACATAATTGCAGGTCGGTTAAAATCGCTAACCGGCGTTCCTCGGCCAAATCATCGGTGCCCCAGCGCTCAACCTGAAATTTTTCCTCGATGTGAGAAATGTCGAACGCCGTTTGCGCATCCAGCCTGTGCGCCGTTAGCGCCAGGCCCAGCACCAGGCTGCCCATGGCGGGCACCGCCACACCCAGGGCGGTAAGCTCGTAGATGTCGAACGCCCTCAGGGCCGCGCTGAATGTCTCGGCGGTGCCGGGTGGTTGTGCGATGGGGGTAATGCCAAACCCGGTGTTGAGCACAACGCCGTAAGTCTCGGCGGCCCAGGTCAGCCAGGGTTGCCACTGCGACTGTTCCAGCGCCGCCAGCGATGCCGGGGTTTCGGTGCGGTAGCAGAGAGCGTCGTTCAGCCCGTAACTGACCAGTTGGTCGATGATCTCATTGTAGGAGGTCGCCACGCGGTCGATCGCGGTGGTGGCCATGCGGGTAAGTGGTAGGTCATCGGGTTTGATATCGCCGCCATCCAGCCCAGCGCCGCGCCATTCCTCGGCAACCGCCTCGGCCAGTGCCGAGAAGGGAATGGTGAGCGGTGTGCCGCTAGGTTTTTTGATCGGCTTGCCATCCAACAGTACGTTGAAGCCATTGGTGGCTTCGATGGTGTCAACCGATTTCCAGATGCGCTTCATACCGCTGGCTTACTGGCCATTTAGCAAATTCAGCAAGTTTTTCGGCCCCGATGGTGCAGCGGGTGTTGTGCCACTGACAGCCGGGGCCGTGCTCGCCGGGGCCGGAGCGGCGGGGCCGGGGTTGCCGAGTCGGCCAAGTGTCAGGGCAGCAGGGCATATGTCGCCGGTGTTTGTCATGGAGGTCGCATTTGGGTTTGGGGTTAATGCGGGGGTCGTGAAGGTGCCGCCTAGCATCACAGGGGTGCCCGCTTCTGGCGGCGTTCCAGGAATGGTGGGCAGCAGGGCAATGGCGAGGGTTTCATCGCCGAAATTGAGATGCCCGTTGCCCTGGACTTGTAAACGGCCGGAATCCAGGCTGATCGTACTGATGGTGCCTGACCCGTTGGTGGCGTCCACCCGGAGCGCAAAACAACGGACCGGCACCGGGCCAGGGGCGGTGACCATTGTGTCCGGTAGGGCGTCAGCGCGCAGTACCGGCCCGAACAGGCTGCCTAGCACGGCGCCATCAACCACGTCATTCACCGAAGCCAGCCCCAACTGGCCACTGGCAGTGGCCAGAATATCATGCAGGCTGTCGCCGGTGCCGGTTGCATTGAGGGCCACGCGCATGGTGCCTTGCGCGTTATTGGGTTGCCCAAAACTTTTCAGCACGGGGCCGAGCGCCAGCGCCGGGGCATTCAATGCCCAGGCGGCGGCGGCGGGTTCCTTGGTCGCATCTAGGCTGGCGCTGGCGGTGATGTTGCCGCCGGGCAGGATGCCGGTGAGAGGGGCGAGCGTCAGAACCCCGTTCTGCAACACCGCATGGCCTTGAAAAGCGGTGTAGGCGGCTTTGTTGAATGTCACGGAGTCGGCTGCAAGCTGGATGTCGGCATCGAAACTCTTCATCGCATCGAGCGGCAGCTTGGCCGCCGGGACGATCAGAGGGCCCGGTGCTGTGGCTGTTGACGAAGCGGGCCAGGCGGAGAGCAGCGCATCGAGGTCAATCTGCTGGCCTTTCAAGGCCAATTGTAAGCGGGGAATTTTGCCAAAATACAGGCTGGCGTCACCGCCCAGGGCGGCATTGTCCATGGTAACGGTCAGTCCATCCAGCCCCACCGCCTGGCCGAGACCTAATCCGCCCGGGTCGATGATGGTGGTTTGCAGGGTGAGGTTCTTCCAGGCGGGCAAACTGAATCCGGCCAGTGGACTGAGGGTGACAAGGTCCGGGGCGGTCATGTTAACCGCCAGCGCCACGCCTGCCGCATTGGTGGGGGTGGCGATGCCGCCGGTTACACTGAGCGTGGCCTGGCCGGCCTGAGCCTGCAACGTAACCGGAAAATTGCCGCCGCTGGGCTGGGCGGTGGCAGGCAGCCACGCTGGGTTTATCAATCGGGCGACGGAGCCGAGCTTGCCAGTCAGGCTGAGCGGCATCGAGCCTTCGACGGCGGCGGCGCTGAGGGTTACCGCAGCATTCAAAGATGGCATTTCGATATCCAGGCTATTCAGCATGAGGCCTGGCCGCAGGCTGGATAAATCGGAGCCGGTGGCTTTGATCGAGAGGTTACGAATGGCCGGCATGGTGGCGCCTTGGTCGGTAATCGTCGCCGCTAAGGTAAGGCCGTGGATTGGCGGTAGCAGGCTGCCTGGCAGTCCGGCCGGGAGCATCGGTGCAAAGGCCTCCAGGGTTGGGATGCTGGCGCTCACCTGCAGGGCGTAGCCGGTGGCAGTACGGGGGTTCGCCACGTTACCCGCAACCGTCGCGCTGGCCCCGTTGCTGGTGAAGGTCAAATTCACGGGCCAGGGCCCACTGCCGATCCCAGAGAGACGCTCCACCGGCCCGACCATGCCTTTGAGCGTTATGGGTGTGTTGTTGATCGCCGCTGTTGCGGTGATTGTGAGAGGGGCGGCGATGGAGTCTGCGGTGCCGCGGATGTCCTGCAAGGCTAATTTTTGCACTGGCAGCCCGTTGGCGTCCTTTAGTGTCATCAGGGCTTTTTGAACGTCAACTGATTCCAGCGCCACGTCATAACCCAGCGGCCGCAGGCTGGCTCCGCCTTTGGCGGGGGCCGAAAAATCCCAATTTGCCCGGCCCGCGGCGTTGGTTTGGAAATTGATGGCGGGACTCACTAAAATGAGCCGGAGAATGTCGATTCGATGCGACAAAAGCGGCAACAACGAGATTTTAGCTTCCAAATGCCGCAAGCTGATGAAATTCGCATCAGCAAACCCTGGCGGGTTACTCAACGTGACGTTGTCGGCTTGGATGGTGGGGCTGAAGGACAGCGCCAGGGTGATGGGACCGCCGAATACCAGGGTCCGGCCGGTGGCTTTTTGCACGGCGGCTGAAATTTCCGGGGCATAGTCGTTGGGGTCGAAGCGGGCCACCACCACCACCACCGCCAGAATGGGCAGCACAACAAGCAGGACAACAAGTGCCAGCAGGGCGCGTTTGATGGTCATAGGCGAGTGGTACCCCGTCAGCATAAGATGATATTGAGGCCGAAATAGCAGGCAAAAGCCCCTTATACGAGACCTGCTGCTTGTGAAGAGGCCAAACTCGCGCTAGACGGCGCGGCTTGTTGAACGCAGCGGGCGTGGTGAAATTGGTAGACACGCCAGATTTAGGTTCTGGTGGCGTAAGTCGTGGGGGTTCAAGTCCCTCCGCCCGCACCAAAGCGTTCTG
>DAIDEE010000018.1 GCA_027308685.1 Acidocella sp. | reverse complement strand
CCCGCAGGCCCCGCCGGCCCGCAAGGTCTGGTTGGCCCCGCCGGCAACGGACTGGTTGCGCCGGCTGCAGGGAATTCTGCCAGTTCCATTGGAACTCACGACTACGTAGCCATTTGGCAAAATGGCATGAGTGCATGGATGCCATATGGTCAGTTTATCGGGGGGCAGACGATCAACCAATTGCCCGCCGCTGGGTTGGTGGTTGATAGCGATACTCTGCTGGTGGCGCAGGGGTCAGACTCGCTAAGCGTACAAAGTTTTGGTGCAGTTTGGGGTTACCTCCAAAGCAAGTTGCCGACCTTAAAGGCCGAAGTTGTTGAACTGACGGTCGATACGGTTTTAGATACGACCGCCCATAATAACCGAATTTTGATCGCGAGTATGCCGCTAACTTTGTCGGCGAATTTTGCAAACATAGGTCCAGGATTTTCATGCACATTGATAAATATGAGTGCGGGAATGATAGATTTTGGAACCGGAATTTCGTCGGGCTCAGGCACGCGTATGCTGCCACCGGGGGCCTCCACATCGCTGTTGGGGCTAAGCTATTCGGGTGGATCGTTCGTGTGGTGGAATGGCCTCATCTCCAATGCACCAAGAATTACGGTCGCGCCGTTGTCGGCACCCGGTGAGACGACACCGTTTAATATAACCGGCGGAATTTTCAATGACGCACCAGTTGCCATGGATTATTCGACAGATAATGGGATAACCTGGCAGGCGGTACCTAGCCCAGTTATCACGACAGACGCCTATAGCTTTATAATTCCGGGGCTTTTGAGTGGAACTTATTCAATTTGGGTACGCGACCATAGCAATATTGTAGTCGTTGGTGTCTCGAATGTCTTTAGTATTGTGCCACCTGCCGTCACTTTGAATGCTTTACCAAGCGCCGTGATTGTCAATGCGTCATATTCTGTCATGGGCACGGTTACACCAGTCGGTGTAGCGGTTGAAGTTGGCGTATCTGGCAGCGCTACTGTGGCACCAGCGAGCTGGATAGCCGCCGCTGTGAGTGGTGGCGGATGGACAGCGAATATTATGCCGATCAACACAGGTATAATTTACATCTGGGCCCGGCAATCAAATGCCATTACAGTACAAGTCGTTTCGGGGCCGATCAATGTGGTTCCTGCAACGTTGACACTTTCGGTCCCAGCGATGGGGACGGCAGGAACTGCGATGATCGTGACGGGTACGGTGAGCCCTGTCGCCGACGCTGTTAATCTGCAACTCAGCGCACAAAACAATACCGCGCCAACTGCTGGCTGGAGCACTTCAAGCAACACCGGCGGTAATTTCACGGTGTCCTTGATACCAACAGCAGCGGGAACAATGTATGCATGGGCACAGGACCCCGTAACAGGTGTCACCGCGGTGTCTTCTGCAATTACCATTTCACCGCAGGCGGCGGTGACTTACACAGTTAATAATCCTGGCGGTACTTACACCCACGCCGTGAGCGTGATTCCCATCAATGGTACTGTGGCCCCAGCTCAGGCGGTTGCAACTCAAGTGGCGCTTTCCATGTCGAACTTGGTAGCGCCAACGTCTGGTTGGCAGGTAGCGAGTAATATTTACGCCAATACTTTGTGGGCAGTGTATTATACCGCGCCGGTTGTTGCAGGAAATTATTACGTGTGGGTAGAGACCGCTGCTGGCACCGCACAGATTGTTAGTAACTTTACTATAGCAGTTTTGTAATGACTTTTTTATTTGTGGCAACGGGTTCGGTTTTGGCGAGCGCTTCAAATCAACGCGCCTTAATTGCAGCGTTACCAAGCGGCGGCACGGTGCCGGTGGGTAGCTTCACGGGGCCGTATCCATCAGCCATTCATGGGCTTTCGGGTTGGTGGGATGCAGGGTTGCTGGGGGGATTGCGCGATGCAAACGGGCTACCTGTGGTGGCAACAGGCGCCGTTGTAGGCAGTATAAATGATAAATCGGGCAACCAGCGGTCACTTCTGCCATACCATATCGGTGCCGACACAACACCTGTAGCAACGATCGCAGCACCCCGTGTAAATGGCTATTTGGGGGCAGTGGGCGCACCAAATCCCACCATCGCAACGTATGGTCCAACATTAGACACCGATTGGGGATTGAGCCATTCAGGCTTCGAACTTGGTGCCGGACAGGGCTGGACCCGATACCTGGTTTGGACAAGGCCAAATTTACGGCAGTCCACCTATTATGTGAATGGGCTACCAATTCCACTGCTGTATTGCACGGCCTCGAACAGCACGATTCTGCAGGTTGACAGCGCAGGTAATCATTTAACGCTATTTCCAGGGACCGTCAGTCAGACAATTCTGAGTGCCAGCATAACACGTCGGCATACACATGCGATAATTATGCGTAATACCCCCAATTTTGGTGTGGATGTATGGCTTGATGGGGTGCAGGTGGCGAGCTCAGTTACCAACCCCCTCGGTGCAAGCGCCAATGGACAAGTTTTACTGCTGCATGACGGCTCCGCGCAAGGCTCGGCGCAATGCTGGTTTCATGAGGCGGCGAATTGGGAATATGCACTGAGCAGCAGTGATATTGCGAATTTAATCGCTTGTCAGGCACGTTGGATATTAGGACCCCGTAAGGGTGTGACACTGCTACTGATGGGTCAGTCCAACGCGGCGTGGTTTGCAGTATCAGGCGGGGCTCTCGCACTGGCGCAGGGCGTTGCGTGGTATTGCGGTGCGGCGTCGTACGCTATTTCCGAGTCGCTTTCGGGTACTTACAGTTCACCGGACCGCTATACGGTAATTTTTGGGCATCCAATTTCCAATTCATCGCCACCAATTTTTCCAACTGGCGCGGCGCATGGAACATTTATTACCAATCCAGGGGATGGATCTGACCCTTCAACCTGGAATTCCGGGCCGGATTTTGCCGCGGTCACGGCATTTTTAACTGGTCCTTCGGCGATCGTTCCAGCCATGGATGATGCCGATATCGGGTTTATCGTTTGGCCGTGGTCTGAGCAGGATAGTACGATGCCCTATGCCAGCAAGGCGTTATACAAAGCCAGTGTTCTGCGTCTGCTTTCGCTCACCCGAAATTTGTTGGGGCGCAGTGCAGCGGCATTACCCTTATTGGTCTGGAATGCAATTCCATATGAGACCAATGATGGTGTGCAGATGGTACGCGAGTCCATCAACGATCTTGCTGGGGATGCCGCCAACAATATTGCGGTGTTTACGGCGCAAACCGCTGATTCAAACCCATTGAACTCCATTTACAATCCGGCCACTGGTATCTTCACGGGCGGTGACCCGCAGCATCGCGACCAGCCGGACTTACTTCGTTATGGGCGTATCGGTGCTCATGTTGCGGGTGGTGTCGCAGTGGCGCAAGGGTTAAGTGATTCGATTATGCCGGCAGACTTACCGTCAACTGGCCTGCCCCGTAAAGGTGGGCCGCAAATCTCACACGTTTACCGTGCATCGAATACAAGTTTGGTCCTTACCATTCGCCATGACTCCGGGGATGATTTGCTCGTGCCCTTGCGCGCTGTGAGTGGCGCTGGGTTTGCGGTGATGGATGGCGGTACCGTCGCATCACCAGGTATCATCATCACGGCGATCGCAGCGACCCGTTTAGATGCAACACATATTGCCATCACACTTGCGAGCGCGATCAGCAATCCGTCGGCAAATGTGTTGTTCTTTTATCCCTATGGCAGCACGCAGATCGGCCGTGGCAATGCAGTGACTGATAATGCCTCAATGATTTTACCGCCATCAAACTGGGATATCGGTCATGATCTGGGAAGTGCTTGGTCGATGGATATGCCGTTACAAGCAACATCCTATCCGATTGTTTTATCTGACACGCTACTGTGAACGAGGTGATTTATGGAGCCTGACGATATTTCGCTAATGCGTGCAGACGTCGCGGCGATGCGGGGTGATTTGATGAGTGTCCGCCAGCATATTGGGGTGCTCGACGCGCGGGCTGATGCATTGGAGAATTGGCGCGAGCGTTATCTTATTCAGGAAGATCAAGTGGTCGCAAAATTATTTAATAAAGTCGATGAACTGGTCGCGAGCTTGAGTGGTATGCGTGCTGATTTTGCCCGGATGCGTGGTGAGCGCGATGCCGAGGGGCGAATTACGATTGCGATTGTGGGATTGCTTTCGGCGTTATGCGGCGGACTGGCCACCAATATTTTTCATGGGCATTAGCATGGAAAATTTTATGCGTTGTTTTGCTTTCACATTGGGGGCCGAGGGCGGCTATTCCAATAATGCTGGAGACCCTGGTAACTGGACCGGCGGCGCAGTTGGCCGCGGTGAGCTGAAGGGCACAAAGTTTGGTGTCAGCGCCAGTGCTTATCCAAAGCTTGATATCGTGAACCTGACCCAGCAGCAAGCCGAGGATATTTATCGGCGCGATTATTGGACAGCATTGCGCGGCGATGAATTACCGCTGCCGGTTGCCATGGTGGCGTTTGATGCGGCCGTGAATGCCGGGCCGCGCCGTGCCATTACATGGTTGCAACGGGCCGCCGGGCAGCCAAGCGATGGTGTGTTAGGGCCGGCCACATTGGCGGCGCTGAACAGCGGCAATGCTGTTCTGCTGGCGCGTGAGGCCTTGGTCCGGCGCCTGGAATTTTCAACCCAGCTTGCCACGTGGCCCAGTTTTGGTCTGGGCTGGTCTCGCCGAATGATCGCCCTCGCCGGAGTATTGACCGCGTGAGGAATTTCATCACCCAACTGCTCAATGATGGCCATGGCCAGACCGACGAGCAGGCGTTGATTTCATTGCTTGGTGCTGCGGTTTTTTTTGGCCTGGAGATTTATTCTGTGGTCTGGCACGGCCAGAGTTTTGATGCTTTTGGTTTTGGCGCCGGAATTGGGGCGTTGCTGGGAGCCACCTCGGCAGGGTTCGGCCTGCGGGCGCGCTGGACGCCCGATGCGCCCGATGGTCAGGATATCGACCCCGTGACAGGCCGCTTCATCGGAGAGATCAATGACCGCAATTCTCGTTAAATTTTTGGCACCTTTAGCGCCTTATCTTGCCGCCGCATGTCTAATCATGGCTGGTGCTGCCTACGTGGGCCACCTGCGGCATGAGGTGGCATCCGCCAGAATCACCAATGAGATGTTGCGGCAAACCAACCAGGCCAACGTTGCCGCTATTGCCGCTTATCAGGCCCAGGCGGTGCGATGGAATAGCGCCCTCGATACTCTGGGAGCGCAAACGCTGGCCAGTAGCCATGCGTTGAACATCATTGATGATCATATTGCCGCGCAGCCGCCGGCTGCTGATGCGCCGGTGGCGCCGGTGCTCGCGCAGGCGTTAAGCGAGATTGCAAAGTTGCAAGGTGGCGCAAAATGAAGCCGTTCATGATGGTTTTGCTGTTGGCTGGTTGCGCCTCGGCAGCGGTGCCCACCACGCGCGTCGTCACCATAACCCCCACGGTACCTGACAGCCTGTTGCAATGCGCCCCGGCGCCGGATGTGCCCACAGCTAGTCGTCAATCAGTGGTGGCGCGTTACATCGTAGCACTCTGGCAGGCCGGCGAGGATTGCCGGGCGCATGTGGCGGCCATACGTCAAGCCTTAACCACGCCATAACGCGCCTAGTTGAAAAATCCGGCGGCACCGTCAATGGCAAACAGCGACACAACCCCAGCGGCGATGCTCAGCCCAACATTCCTGGTGGTTGCCATCGTCGCCATGGTCACTGCGGCACCGCCCCAGTTTTGTGGTGGGCCGGACATCAGGGCTGGGACCACGTAGGCGATGAAAATGCAGCCAGGCAGGTAAGCCAGCGCCCGGCGCAGCGCCGGTGAGGGCGTGATGCGCGAGAATAGCAAGTACCCGCCGCATCGGCAGGCCCATGTCACCAGCGCCATTGCCGCGATGGCCAGGTACACCGACAAAGTATTATTCATGGCGCTTGGTTTCCAATAACGCGCCGGTGATGCAGCCGCTAATCGCGCCCGAAACAATATACCAGGACGTATGCGGCACGGCATGCGCCACCATAACTGCCACGCCAGCGGCAACCAGCCAGGGCAAAATATCGTTTTTGCCGCGCCATAGCGGTACCAGCAACGCCACAAAGGCCGCCAAGGCCCCAAAAAACAGCGGGTGGTTGGACGGTAATTGCAAGGTACTGGCACTTAAAAATCCGGCGGTGGTGGCAACCATCCAGCCCAGCCACAGCGGTACGCTGATCCCGATATATAATCCGAAGTCGCGGCCGCCATTACGCATATCGGTGACTGAAATGGCCCAGCTATGGTCCACCAGCACCGCCAGGGACGCATAGCGTGGCACGGTTTTGATGCCCGATAGCCAGGGTGCCAGCACCGGCCCCATGAGCGCAAAACGTAAATTAACGACCAAAGCAGCAAAGGCAGCGGCGAGAATCGGTGCCGGGTGTGTCCAGTTGGCCAGCGCCACCAGCTCGCTTGCGCCGGCGTAAACAAAGGCGTTCATGGTCATGCATTGCGCCACGCTTAGCCCATGATGCTGGGTGATCAGCCCCACCACAAACCCAAACGGCGACAGCCCCGCCACCAGCGGTAGCGAGCGCCTCACCCCGCGCCAGAAGCCAGCCGAGGTAAATGTGATGGGAGCTTCCATGCACCTTTGATGGCAGGGGCGGCAGCGTGTGAGTAGTGCGCTAAATTCAAGGCAGGGATTAGGGTCGCAGAGCGCTGCTTGCCATACCCTCCCTAAACCCGGTAGCTTCCCCCTCAGATGCAGGTGACCCGCAAGGGTTGAAACGGGAATGCGGTTAAAAACCGTAGCTGCTCCCGCAACTGTAAGTGGCGAGTTTACAGCCATTGGCCATTATCCTTCGGGGTGAGAAGGCGGCTGCAAGCACCGACCCACGAGCCAGGAGACCGGCCAGCATCGAGACATTTGCGCGTAAATGGGCGGGATGCACCATTTGCGGAAGGGAGAAAGACCCTGAGCCTCTGTCGCCATTTTTATGCGCCGGACTTTTCATAAGTCCGGTTCTGGCTGGAGGCGTTTATGCTGGTTTCAAAATCTCTCAGGCTTTGCCTGCTCACCACCACAATATTTTCAATGCCGGTTTTGGCGCGGGCCGACGGTACCGCGCCGGTTATGACCGTCACCGCGACTGAGGTTTCCACAGCACTTGTCAATGTCCCGGCGGGCGTTACAGTAATCACTCAGTCGCAGATGCAGGCGCGCGGCGATACCAGTCTGGTTCAAGCGCTGAACGCGGTGCCCGGCCTGAATGTGGTGCAATCTGGCGGCCCGGGGGGCCAGGCCAGCGTGTTTATCTGCGGCACCAATTCTGAGGATGTGCTGGTGCTGCTCGACGGCGTGCCGGTGAATGACCCCTCCGACCCCAACGGCGCATTCAATTTCGGCAATTACACCATCAGCGACATTGCCCGTATTGAGGTAGTGCGCGGCCCGATGTCGGGCCTGTATGGCTCAAGTGCTGTAGGTGGCGTGATCAATCTGATCACCGTGCGAGGTGGCGGCAAGCCCAAGCTCAGCCTGACGGCGGCAGGCGGGTTTCCGGCGCAAGGCCAGGCGGGCGCCACATTGTCGGGTGCTTCGGGCAGGTTCGATTATGCGCTCACCGCCGCCACCGACCAGGAGGCGGGGTTTGATTATACCGCCAGACGCCTGAGTGTTTACGCCGGCAACCGCGACCCATACCGCGCCAATCTCGGCTCGTTCAATCTCGGCTATTCGCCGGTGGAGGGCACCCGCATCTCGCTCACCTTCCGCGCCCAGCAGACAACCTCCGCGGCCCCCTCGCTTGGTTATGCCGCTGTGTATGATGATCCGAATAATTATCTCTACAATAACAATTATTTTGGCAAACTCGGCGTCACCAGCAATCTGTTCAACGGTTTGCTTACCACCGAATTTTTCGTCGCTGAACTGCAGAATGATCTGGTGAATAAAAATCTCCTCGATGCGGCGGACCCCAACGCGCAAAGTAACAATGATCATTACCATGGCTACCGGACCGATGTGCAATGGAACAACACCATCCATGTGCCTGATTACGGTCCGGCGCAGTTTTCCGCCGTGCTGTTCGGAATCGAATATATCAACGACCACGCGACTGAATCGGTCAACGACAGCGGGCCGTTCGTGGCCAGCGTCAACGCCTCGCAACATTCCATTGCAGGGCATTTTGGCGTGCAGACCACGCTTTATAACCGGCTGACTTTAACCGGCGCGCTGCGTGATGATGCGGTCTCAAGTTTCGGCAGCGCCTTCACGGGCCGCGTGGGTGCTGTGCTGGCGGTCCCGGAAGCGGATTTGCATTTGAAAACATCATTCGGCACCAGCTTTTTAGCACCGTCACTGTTTGATCTCTATGGAATTGATAGTTATTCCGGCTTTCCCTACATGGGCAACCCCAATCTGAAACCCGAGCGCGGCACCGGTTTTGAGGCTGGTCCGCAATTTGACATTCCAGCCTTTGGACAGCCTGATTTTATCAGCCTCTCGGCAACTTATTTTACCGATAACATCAGCAACCTGATCCAGAATGTGTATATCAACAACAACACCGCCTCCACCGAGGCCAATGTCGGCAAGGTCCGCACCAGCGGTGTGGAGACTGAACTGGTATTCAAACCAGTGTCGTGGTTGAGCGCGGATATGACCTATACCTACACTTATGCCCGCAATTTATCCGCGGGCACGGCGCTCATCCGCCGCCCGGAAAATACCGGTAGCGCCACTCTGACGATCACACCGCTGGCGGGGCTCAGCATTGTACCGCAGGTGCAATATATCGGCCGGTTCAGCGATTATTTGTATAATAACGATGGTACAGCCTACACCGGCGGCAATCCTTACGGTGTCGGCATGGCAAAATCAGGCACCATCGCTAATCTTTCGGTGAATTACGCGCTCACGCCGAGGCTGACTTTATTTGCGATCGGCAAAAACCTGTTCCAGTCGCATTTTGAACCAGCAAATGGTTTGCAAATCCCCGGTCAGTCATTTCTGTTCGGGGTGCGAGCCACGGTGCAATAGACCCAGCCCGCCATAACACCCCCCCCGTCATTCCCGCGCACGCGGGAATCTTCTTACTGTGATTCGAAGAAGATACTCGCCTGCGCGAGTATGACGGCGTTGGATGTGCGTATGACAAAAGGGGTCTACGGCGCCATAGGCACAGAAAAACGGGCATCTTGCGATGCCCGTTTCACCTGGCTGTTGAGTTTCAGAAGAATTTTGCGATGCGGAATTCAATCGAGCGGTTCAGCGGGCCACCGTGGTTCGCAATATCGTAACCACCCACCAGCATCACCTGGGTCGAGGGGTTAACGAATGTAGACGCAATCAAGCGCAGTTGCGATTCCTCGGTGCGGTTGCCGGAATCCACTTTCGCGCCATTGGCGTGGATGGTGTAAGTCTGTTTGCCGCCAAAGGACTGATAGAACCCAGGTGCGATAAACGCGCCCATTGCAGGGGCAAAATTATATGGGAAATAGATCCGGAATTCTTCTGACGTCTGTTCGTGGAAGGTAGCCGGCGTAGATGAGGCCGATGCGATTGGGTTGGTAACAAGTAAACTTGCCGGGTAGGGTATATTGTTAGCCGACACAGCCGGAGAATTAGCGGCAGAGTTGTGATTGTCACCGAAGCCGTAAATTTCCCCCCACACCTCAACCTGGAGGTTTGGTGTCTTTGGTGTGCCGATCAATGTGGTGCGCGCCCCCACTTCCAACTCATAAACCCAGGTGTTGTTGCCCGGATTCAGGTTGCTGTTTTTGTTAAACCCACTGATCGGCGGTGAAATCCATGGTGCGACCACCACATATGTGCCGGTGACCGGATTATTAACCGGCCAGAAGAATGCACCGATATTGGGCTGACCGAAGCCGCTTGAATGTGAAAGATTTGCTGTTCCCGCACCGAAAGGCGATGGTTCGGTATTGGCGAGGCCTAGTTTTTGTCCACCGAGGAATGATATGTAGGGCTCATAGATTTGCACCCCAGCTTCGACACCTTTAATTTCAAACGTGCGAATATAGCGCAGTACCGCAATATCGGTCGAAATATGAGTGTTATGCGAATAGGTGCTGCCACGCAAAGCGCCGAGTGCGCCGGCATCGTTAAACTGATTATAAATCATGCCGATGTTCACATTCACAGGCGGTGCAATGCTGTCTCCCGGCAGCGGGTCAGACGCCTTGGCCGACCCGGCAAAGCCAGCACTCAGTGCCAAAGCCCCTGCGAACAAACATGTACGTAAAATATGGTTCCGTTGGAACATAAACGCTTCTCCTCCAAAAAATTCTTGCTCAGTGGTTAAAACTTCACATCGCTTAGCTGCATCACGTACACATCTCACGGGTATGTCAATTGCTACTTACCGCTTACGTCACTAAATAACCTTATTGTGACAGTTTGGACACATGGTGCGGCGCACAAAATTATCATGCCGCATTTGCGAGTATCACCAAAAAATTGCTAAAACCTGAAATCCTGGCCATCCCGGCGCATGAGGGCAAACTGCGGCATGAAACCCGTCATAAAATTCGCATGCGGCAGCATTTTCGTTGGTCTTGCCGTGCTGATGCTGAAATTTTTAGCTGCCCGGGTCAGCGGCAGCACGGCCTTGTTCTCCGATGCCCTAGAATCGCTGGTGAATGTCGCGGCATCGCTGCTGGCGCTATACGCGCTGGTGGTGGCAGCCAAACCGGCGGACCGGCAGCACCCCTATGGCCATGCCAAGGTGGAATTGCTAAGCGCGGTAGCGACCGGGGCGATGATCCTGATCGCCGCGGTGCTGATTTTCCAACGCGCTTTCACCGTCATTCGTCACCCGGTATTACTCGCCCCGCTGAGCGGTGGGCTGGGTCTGGGCATGGTGCTGAATGCGGCGGCTGGGGGGCTTATCGCCATCTGGGCCTTGCAGTTGCGCCGGGTTGGTAAAAAATTCCGCTCTCCGGCTTTGGCCGCTGATGCCCAGCATTTGCTCACCGATGTTCTCACCACCATCGGCATTATCCTTGGCCTGGGTGCGGCTGATCTCTTGCGCCTGCCGATTCTCGACCCAATTCTGGCGTTCGGTATTGCCATCCAAATCGCCTTCGCGGGCGGTGCCACCGTATTGAAATCTCTCAGCGGCTTGCTTGATGAAGCGCCGCCAGTGGCGGTGATCGCGCGGATCAATGAACTGGTGCGCCTGCGCGGCACCGGTGCCCTGGAGGCGCATGATTTTCGGATCCGTCAGGCCGGTCCGGCGTCGTTTCTGGAATTTCACCTGGTGGTGCCGGGCACCATGAGTGTTGATGCTGCGCATGGGATCTGTGACCGCATCGAGGCGGCGCTGCGCGATGAAATGCCGGGTGTCATCATCACCATCCATGTTGAGCCGGCGGAAAAAGCCAAGCACGAGGGCGTGCTGATCCATGACTGAGGAGGCCGCGCCGCAGGACCCTCTTGCGGCGCTGCACGCCGACCCCGCTACCAAGTTGCCCGTCACCAGCCCTGAGTTTGACAGACTTCGGGCCGGCGGGCTTGGGGTATTGCTGCATATATCGCCCGTGATATTTCTGCTATTTGTGCTGCAGGGCGTGCCGCTTGCGCCACCGCCACCGGAGCCAACCTTACAGTTGGTGATAGACAAATCCCCCTACGTCGGCAGCGGGCCGAGCGTGGTGAAACCGGCGCAACTGCCGATGCCCAAGCCGGCTCCAATACCTGCCCCCAAACCGCCGCCC
>DAIDEE010000004.1 GCA_027308685.1 Acidocella sp. | reverse complement strand
CGGTAATCCGCGCGATGCTCCAGGAATAACCGCACCGCCCGCTCGCGAAATTCCGGTGAATAAGGCTTCGAGATCTTTTTCTGTTCCATAAAGACAATCCTCTGAGAGTTTTGCCCTCCGGTAAATCCGGGGCGGTTCAGTCAAATGGGCGCAGGTCATTCGTTAAGACCGCTAGTATGACTCGCCGGGTTCGCTTTTTTGGGCCGTGCGGATTATCTGGACGCGAGGTTTTAGCGTTTGGAGAGTTTCCATGAAAATTCTGGTGACGGGGCATTGCGGGTATATCGGCGCGGTGATGGTGCCGATGCTGTTGCAGGCAGGGCATGAGGTGGTGGGGCTGGATGCTGATTATTACGCCGGTTGCACTTATGCGGCGGCGGGTAAGTTGGCGAATGTGCCGAGCCTGACCAAGGATGTGCGCGATGTCACTGTGGCCGATTTGGCTGGGGTGGAAGCGGTGGTGCATCTGGCGGCACTCTCCAACGACCCGGTGAGCGATTTGAACCCGGCCGTGACTTACGCGATCAATCATGAAGGCTCGGTGCATCTGGCGCGGATGGCTAAGCAGGCCGGGGTGGGGCGTTATTTGCTGGCTTCTTCATGCAGCAATTATGGCGCGGCGGGTGAGGCGATGGTGGATGAAAATGCAGCGCTGAATCCAGTGACCGCCTATGGGCAGTCGAAAGTTTGGGCGGAGCGCGATATCGCAGCGCTGGTGGATGACGAGTTCTGTCCGGTGTTTTTGCGGCCAGCCACGGCTTACGGTGTCTCGCCTCGGTTGCGGCTGGACATCGTGCTGAATAATCTGGTGGCCTGTGCGGTAACGACCGGGTTGATCGTGTTGCAGTCTGACGGCACACCGTGGCGGCCGATCGTTCATATTCGTGATATTTCGGCAGCGTTTATCGCAGCACTGGCGGCTGATGCGGATGTGGTGCGAGGACAGGCCTTCAATGTCGGGCAGACCAGCCAGAATTACAAAGTGCGTGAGATTGCCGAGACGGTGGCGGCCACCGTGCCGGGGTGTGAGTTGCAAATCGCCGAGGGCGCGGGGCCGGATAAGCGTTCGTACCGGGTGAATTTCGATAAAATCGCCAAGGCGCTGCCGGGGTTTCAGCCGGAATGGGATGTGCAGCGTGGTGCCGCAGAATTGTATCAATCATTCATGGCGGCGGGCCTGAATGCCGATGATTTTAATGGTATCCGCTACAAACGCACTGGCACCGTGAAAGCACTGCTGGCGGCGGGTCGGCTTGATGCGGATTTACGGGTTACAGCGCCCTGAAGAAGTTTTCGAAACTTTCTAGCATGTAGCTGATATGTTCCGCCCCCAGCGCCGGGTAAACCCCCACCCAGAAGGTGTTGGTCATCACCAGGTTGGCGTTGGGGGTTGTGCCGGAAACGCGGAAATTGCGGCCAGCCATGTAGGGCTGGTGGATGAGGTTGCCGCCGAACAGATAGCGGGTGGCGATGCGGGCTTTGTGCAGATGCGCGACCAAAGCATCGCGCGTGAAGGGGGCGCCGGGGCGCACCGTGAGGGGGAAACCGAACCAGGAGGGGTCGGAGTTCGGGGTGGCTTGCGGCAATATCAGGTGTTCGGCAAAGCGGGCGAGGCCCTTGTGCAGTGCTGCGAAATTATGTTTGCGGGCGGCAATGAAACCCTCCAGCCGGCCCAACTGCGCAACCCCGATGGCGGCCTGCATGTCGGTCATTTTGAGGTTGTAGCCGAGGTGGCTGTACGTGAATTTATGGTCGTAGCCGAAGGGCAGGCCACCTAATTGCCAGCCAAAACGTTTTTTACAGGTGTTATCAAACCCCGGAGCGCAATAACAATCGCGGCCCCAGTCGCGGATCGACTCAGTCGCGCGTTTGAGCAGACTGTCGCGCATGAACACCGCCCCGCCTTCGCCGGTGGTGATGTGATGGGCGGGGTAGAAGCTTAAAGTTGCGATATCGCCGAAATTGCCGACCTTGGTGCCATTATAGGTGGCGCCCAAAGCGTCGCAGCAATCTTCCATCACCTTCAAATTATGCTTTTCGGCAATCGCCATGACCGTGCCAAGGTCAAACGGGTTGCCCAGTGTGTGCGCCAGCGTAATGGCGCGGGTGCGCGGCGTGATGGCGGCCTCGATCAGGTCAGCCTGGATATTGTAGGTGGGGATTTCCACATCGACAAACACCGGCACCAGATTATTCTGCAAAATCGGGTTAATGGTAGTGGGAAAGCCGGTGGCGCAGGTGATGACCTCATCGCCGGGGGCCAGCGGGTTTTCTAGCAAATGGCTGGTGAGGGCTGACACGGCCAGCAAGTTGGCCGAGGAGCCGGAATTGGTGGTGAGTACATAGCGCCCGCCGGTGACTTGGGCGAGCTTGGCCTCAAAATCGTCGTTAAACCGGCCGGTGGTGAGCCAAAATTCCAGGGCGGAATCCACGAGGCTGACCATTTCCGCCGCGCCATACACCTTGCCGTTGACTGGAACCGGGGAGCTGGCCGGGTTGAACGGCTTGGGGGTGTGGGCGAGATGCGCATAGCGCTCCACCAGCCGGAAAATCTCAGCCTTCACCAGGGCGGCTTCGTTGGTGGTGTCAGGGGCGTCGTTCATCGGGTGGGCTCCGGAGCTGGTTATAGATATTATCGCCTGACGGGTAGAAGCTGCAACTCGGCCAGGCTGCTGGCGGTGATGATTGCAGCGAACTGGATCATGACCCACCAAAACAGCACTTCGCGGCACAGCCAGAAGACGAATTGCGGAAACCCCAGGGCATTAGCGTTGGCGAACAGGCCGAGTGCTGCAAACAGAACGCCGTGCAGAAACGGTTGCCAAACGGTAAATATAACCCCGGCGATGAGCAGCATGACGCGCCGTCTGGCAGCCTCGCCGCTACGGGCGATCAGCAACAGGCCCGGCACCGTGAGGATGAAAAAAATCTCGCGGTAGTTGGCACTTTGCGCGGTGAAAAAGCAGCCCACCAGAATCGCCGCTCCGATAACAAACAAGGTCATAGCGTGGTTGCGCAGCGGTGGCAGATTACCGCGGTAAAGCGGGAGGGAGGTGATAAACACCAGCAGAGCGATAAGACGCAACAAGGCGAATACCAAAATGTCGAACCCGGTGAAATTGTACCGGAACAGGTGCATTCCGCCGAAAAAATTGCCGGGAGCGCGCAGCAAGCGGATGCCGTAGGGAATGTTGACCGAGCCGAACAGCGTGCCAAATGGCCAGCCTTGCGGGATGATGGCAAGTGCGGCGGCAGTCTGGCCCTTGAACACCAGCAACCCCAGAAGCAGGAGGCCGGTGCAACCGGTTGCCAAGCCGAAGAATAAGGCTCTGCGTTCGCGGACAACGCTGAGGAGCGCAAATGCTGGATAAAATTTTGCCAGTGCCGCCAGCAGGATCAGCCCGTAGCCTAATATCCGCAATATCAGGCTGCGGCCCAGAAACCAGCCGGCCAGCAGGCAAAGGGTAAAAATTGTGGCGTCGAGATTGGCGCGTTCCAGCGCGTACAAGGTAGCCGGGGAGGCGATCACGGCCAGACGCAGCCAGAAACCTTGAGCGGTTTTGGTCGCCGGCAGAATTGCCAGGCTGGCTATGCAGAACAGGTCGGTGACGATGGCCACCGCATCGGTGTTGGTGGGGCCGATGGGCCAGTGCGCAAGCCTGAGTAAAACTGGCGAATAGTTAAAAAACCCACCGCCCATGCAGGCGTTGGGCGTATAAACATTGACGCCCTGCTGCCAGCAGGCTTCCGCCTGCAAGATGGCCTGCATGTCAACGAACGGGGTGTATAGAGCGGAATGGTCAGTCCATTGCAGGGCCTGGTGGTAAAGTTCCAGGTTGGCGTGATGTAGTAAGGTAAGCGCGGCAAACCCTAGGGCCAGGGTGAAGCTGGGGGTGAAACGATATATGAACTTACGTAAGCAAGAGGTCATGCTTGAATGATGCCAGGAGTCCTTCGATAATTCAAACACTTAACCGGAGCGCATGGTTAGAAAATATATTGAGTGATAGTTTTATTGCGCCGACAGAGAATTGCCTGGGATTCATGAATGATAGGATGTAGAATCCATTCGATATAAAATAGTACGAGGAACATATGCACAGCAGTGTTGATATTATTCTTCCGGCTTACAATGGTGCCTGATCAGTCCATCAATTTGTAGAACGGTTTCTCTAACAAGACTATGAAAACTGGCGGTTTATAACACGCGATAATGACTCAGATGACAATACTGCGCCGCTCATGCGGAACTTGACGGCGATACTTGGCAGCCGACTAAAGATTATTGATAATGCAGAAAAGACAAACATGGGTATGATAAAAAATTTTGATATTCTATTGCAAAGTTCAAGCGCACCTTTTGTTATGCTGGCAGACTCAGACGATTATCGAATCTGACCCAGTCAATTATGGGGTAGCTCAGGCTGACATAGCGCGGCACCAACAGATTAATGGCTTGCACAATATCGCACTGATACATCGCGCGGTTGGTGGGGCCAGCAAAACCATTCAACTCAGTTTGGAAGGTACAATGGGCTCGGCAGACATCTCCATTGTCGGCCGGGAGCTGGCATGATGTTGTGGATTTAGGGCGGTATATCGTAATTCAATATCAAAACCCCACCCGCTCCTTCTCAACCACATATGGCCGTTTCTGCACATGCGTATGGATCGCGCCGACATATTCGCCGATGATGCCCAGTGAGACCAGTTGTACTGAGCCCAGGAAGAATAACCCGATGACCAAGGGGGCGATGCCGGTGTTAAATTGACTCCAGAAAATCAGCTTGTAGGTGAGATAGCCGAGACCGGAGAGCAGTGAGAGGCAGGCGGTGATGAAGCCGAGCGCTGTCACCAATCGCAACGGCACTTTTGAGAGGTTGATGATGCCCAGCATCGCCATGTCGTATAGCGCATAGAAATTATTGCTGGTGATGCCGCGTCGGCGCGCCGGCTGGTCGTAGGGCATAAAATACATCGGCAGCCCGATTTCGGCCACCATGCCGCGAAAATACGGGTAGGGGTCGTCGAAGGCGCGCACCGCCTCCACCACTTTGCGGTCATACAGGCCAAAGCCGGTAAAATTTTGGATGGTGGTGATGGAGGAGAGTTTTTCCACCAGCGCGTAATAGGCTCTGCGCAGCCAGAACATCATCGGGTCTTCTTCCGAGGAGCGCTTGGTGCACACCACCATCGAATAGCCTTCCTGCCATTTTTCGATCATCGCGGGGATCATCTCGGGCGGGTCTTGCAAATCGGCGACGATGCTGATGACGGCTTCACCTTTGGCGGTGAGCAGGGCGTGCATCGGCGAGCGGATATGGCCGAAGTTGCGGGCGTTGACGATGAGCTTCACATTTTTGTCGGTAGCGGCAATACGCTTGAGCACGGCGGCGGTATTGTCGGTGGAGGCGTTGTCGATGAAAATATGCTCGTAGGTGAAGCCGGGCATGTTACGCATGGCGCCAGCCACCCGGGCGTGCAGTTCCTCAACATTCAGAGCCTCATTGTAGCAGGGTGTGATGATGCTGACATAGGGCATGGGTCAGGGGGCTGCCTTTGTTACGCTGTGAATTTGAGTGTGCCGGGCCAGCCAGCGCGAGGCAAGCCAGACGTAGGCGGGGTTGATCACCAGCGCCGCGCTGCCGCATCGGGCGGCGGCTTTTATAACCGGCGGCGGCCCATCGCAGCGTGGTAGATCACCAGCACCACCACCGAGCCGATGACCGCGACGAACAGGCTGTAGAGATTAAGGCCGGTGATGGCGTGCGCACCCAAGGCGCTGAAGATCTCACCGCCGACCAGTGCGCCGACGATGCCGAGCACCATGTCCAGCAGCGGGCCTTTGCCGCCGTTATCAACGATATGGCTGCCGATCCAGCCGGCGATGATGCCAAGGATAATCCAACCAAAAAGTGACATGACGAAGGTTCCTTTGAATAAACTGTATTTTGGCACGTCTGGCCGGAGCGCGAAAAGGGGTGGATGCGTTACAAATTCAGATCGGGTGCGCCGGTTTTATGCAGGCGTTTGGCCTCCACCATCTGCCAGGCCAGCAGCACCGGCACGGCAATGACGAAGTCGCGCGCCCGCCGCAGGAGCGAAAGTGACAGCGCGATATCGGGCGGAACACCGAATATTCCCGCCAGCAGCGTGTAGGCGCCCTCCTGGATGCCGACCCGGCCGGGCACAAAGAAGGCCAGTGCCATAATGGCATGCAGCATGGATTCAATAGCGATGGCATCGGTGAATGATAAAGGTACACCAAGCGCGTGAAAGCCCACAAACGAGGCGGTGGCGGTGCCGAACCAGCAGATTAAATGAAAGAACGCTGACCAGGCCAGGCGGTCATGGCGGGTGTAGATGTTGTCCAGCGATTGCTGCAGCCGGTCCATGTGCATCATCGCACCCTCACCGGAGGCGCCTGCCAAGCGCTCGGCGATGGCACGGAATATTTTACCGCCGCCGCCGCGCTGTACCAAAATCAGCCCGACCGCCATCACCACGGCGACACATAGCCCAATGGCCACCGGCACCAGCAAGTCGCTGGAAGGGGCAAGGTGGGCGAGCACCAGCAGGCCGACGCCGATAAATACCAACTCGGCCAGGAACTCGGTGGTGACATCGCCGATGGTGGAGGCGATGGCGTCCGGCACCGTGACGCCCGCCAAAGTAATGACCCGGGCGCCCAGCAGAAAGCCGCCGACCTGGCTGAAGGGCAGGAATTCGCCGGTGGCATCACGTACCAGCCGCCCCCATACCAGGAGCGGAAAGCTGCCGCGGTTGCGGCTGCGCAGCAACATACGCCAGCATAATGCCAGCCCCAGCGTGATCCCGAGTTGGGCACCGATATAGGCCGCAAAGCCGGATGGTTTTACCGAGGTGAGGGCGCGCAACACGTCGCCGGCACCAAAATAAATCACCAGACCGGTGACAATGGCGAGACCGGCCAACGCAAAGATGGCCGGGACCAGGCGGGCAGATTGTTTCAATTAAATAACCAACTCAGGCAGGGCGTTTTTTAGGACTGATAAAGCGGCGGGCGAAGCGGGCCAGACGGGGCATGGTGGTAGGGCGGAGCAAACGTGGGTCATAGCCGGACATGCGCTTTTTATCCTCCTCAAGGCAAATATCGATGAGGGTGGCGGGGTCCATCTCGTCAGCCAGAGCTTTTGAGCCATTGACGGTGAAATTGGCGTCGCCGTCGGCCAAGCCGTCGACATCCTTGGCCATGCCGAGACGCTCATACACTAAAAACGCCCAGACGGCGGCGGTTTTGAGGGCGAAATACGGCCGCCGCCAGAGCGGCATTTTGACTTTATGCCAGGCGATCCAGTTGGTGAAGAACAATATATGGCGGCCTTCCTCTTGCACCACCGGCTCGAAGGTTTCCACCAGTTCGGGCGGGAAATAGCCGGAGCGCCGCGCCATTTCGAACAGCCCGTAGGCGAAGAAGCTGTCCACACATTCACTGTAGCCCGTAACCATAAAGGCCCATTCGGCATCGCGCGGGGGGTGGTAGGTCCCATCGGGCTTGAGCGGAATGTCGTAGGCGGCCACCAACCGGGAGAGCACATCCTTATGGCGGGCTTCCTCGGACGCCATATGCAGAAGGGCGGCTTTCAAAGCGGGGTCGCGGATGGTGGCGGCGAATGCCTCGATTCTCATGCTGGCCTTGATCTCGGTCTGCACCGCAATGTCCCAAATAGGGAGCGAGGTGATGCGGGCCAGCGCTTCGGGCGCCAGTTTCGGCCAGTTCAGCACGGCGGGCTTGTAGGGGTTGTAGGTCGCGATCAGCAGTTGGGTGAGCATGGCGTAGTGCTGCTCATCGCCGGGGCGGATGGTGCCGGTTTGCGGGAAATTCCAGTGCCGCGCGTTGAAGTCAGCGGTAGCGATGATGTCGTCCATGAGAAATTTTTATACCCCCTGCCTGCGCGTGTTGCACCTGAGCCTGCAATGGGTTCTACACCCAGTGGCCCCGCTTCGATATATAAGGGGGCAAATGTTGCTGTGAACTGCGGAGTTTGGCTTGGCCTCATCTGATATTTGTTTGGTCACCGGGGCCACCGGCTTTGTTGGCGCGGCCGTGGCGCGGGCGTTGGCGCAGGCGGGGTACCAACTCCGGCTGACGGCGCGGGCTGGGAGTGACAGGCAGAATCTGGCCGGGCTAGCGGCGGAGATCGTGACAGCGGATCTGGCGCAGCCGGAAACTTTGGTCCCGGCGGTGCAGGGCTGCCGCTATGTGCTGCATGTGGCGGCGGACTACCGGCTGTGGGTGCCGGACCCTGAATATATGCGCAAGGTGAACATCGATGGCAGCGTGGCGTTGCTGCAGGCGGCGCAGGCGGCGGGGGTCGAGCGGGTGGTTTATACCAGCTCGGTGGCAGCATTGGGGCTGGGCACGCACGGTGCGGTTGCTGATGAGACAACGCCGGTGGACCCGGCCAACCTGATCGGCGCCTATAAGCGCAGCAAATACGACGCCGAACAGGCGGTGCGGGCGCTGGCGGCGGCTGGGCAAAACATCGTGATCGTGAATCCCTCCACCCCGGTCGGGCCGGGCGATGTGAAGCCTACCCCCACCGGCCAGATGGTGCTGGACGCCGCGCGCGGTAAAATGCCGGCCTATGTGAATACCGGGCTGAATGTGGTGCATGTTGATGACGTGGCGGCCGGGCATGTGCTGGCTTTGACGCGCGGTAAATCTGGCGAGGGCTATATTCTGGGTGGTGAGGATTTGATGTTGCGCGACTTACTCGCACTGATTGCCGCCCAGACTGGGCGTAAGCCGCCGACCCTGGCATTGCCGATTACGCCGTTGATGCCAGTGGCCTGGGTGATGGAGCGGATTGCCGGGATAACTGGTAAAACCCCGCTGATGACCCCGGAGATTTTACAGATGGCGCGCAAGCGGATGTTTTTCTCCTCCGCCAAGGCGATACGTGAATTGGGCTACGCGCCGCGCCCGGCAGTGGCGGCGGTGGCGGACGCGCTGGCCTGGTTTGGCGCGCAAGGGATGCTGGCATGATTGCGTTTTTGGCGCTGTGCGTTTGGGTTTATCTGGTGTTCGGGCATGGCCGGTTTTGGGAATCGCTGCCGGAGTTGCCGCCCGCTTTGCCGGCTGAGTTACCGGCGGTGGATGTGATTGTGCCGGCCCGCGATGAGGCCGAAACGATCGGGCCGGTAATTGCCTCGCTGCTGGCGCAGGACTATGCTGGGGCGTTTCGGGTGATTTTGGTGGATGATCACTCCACGGACGGCACGGCAGCACTTGCGGGCTCGGATGCGAAATTGACGGTGATCACGGCAGCGGAAAAGCCCGCCGGATGGTCGGGCAAATTATGGGCGCTCGCCCAAGGGATTGAGCATTCAACCGCGCCGGTGCTGCTGTTTGCCGATGCGGATATTGTGCATGACCCCAGGCATTTGTCATCGTTGGTGGCGCGGTTGACCAACCCGCGCGTGGATATGGTTTCCGAGATGGTGCGGCTGAATTGCCAGAGCTTGGCCGAACGAGCGCTGATACCGGCCTTCGTGTATTTTTTCCAGATGCTCTACCCGTTCGCGAAGGTGAACGACCCGTTGAGCACTACGGCAGCAGCGGCGGGCGGTACCGTGCTGATCCGGCGTGAGGCGTTGCAGCGGATTGGCGGGATCAACGCCATAAAATCGGCCTTGATCGACGATGTGGCGCTGGCGAAGGCGGTGAAGCAGGGCGGGCCGATTTATCTGGGTCACGCGGGGTTGGCAGCCTCGATCCGGCCCTATCCAAAATTTAATGACATTTTCAGCATGGTTAGCCGCACCGCCTTTACGCAGTTGCGCTATTCCGCCTGGCTGTTGGCCGGAACTTTGCTGGGGCTCGCCTTGGTATGGCTGGTGCCTGCCTTGGCAGTGCTGTTGGGGCATGGATGGAATTTCATGTTCGGGCTGATGGCCTGTGCTCTGGCGGGGGTGAGCTACCTGCCAACGTTGAATCGGTATGGGCAGAACCGTTTATGGGCCTTGACGCTACCCGTCATTGCGCTGTTTTACATGGTGGCAACTTTAAGTTCGGCGCTGGATTATTGGCGCGGTACGGGGGCGCGTTGGAAGAATCGCGATTATGGGACTGATTTATGACCGCGAATGATAACGAACTGGCACGTGCAGCGCCGGCGCCGGATGGCAACGTTGAAATCGCCTCGGGCAAGGGCAAGGGCGATGAGAATTTTCCGGTTGGCTCCTGGCTGATCCGCGCCGGTTTACGCAAGCATGTGCACGCATTTTATAATTTTGCCCGGCATGCTGACGACATTGCCGACCATCCTGGCTTGAGCGCGGATGACAAAGTTGCGCGGCTGGATATGATGGAGGCGGTGCTAACCGGTGCCCGCGATCAGGCTGCGCCGAGTGCCTTGGTATTACGAACATCATTGCAGGAAAGCGGTGTTTCGGCGATTCATGCGCGTGAACTGCTGGTGGCGTTCCGCCAGGACGCCCGCAAAAACCGTTATGAGAGTTGGGCCGAGTTGATGGATTATTGCCGCTACTCGGCGGCACCCGTGGGGCGGTATATGTTGGATTTGCATGGCGAGAGCCGCGAAACCTGGCCGGCTTCAGACGCTTTATGCGCGGCTTTGCAGGTAAATAATCATCTACAGGATGTGGCGCCCGATTTACGCAACATGGACCGTTGCTACGTGCCGCAGGATTGGCTGGCCAAGCATGGCGCCGCCACCGACGATATCGCCCGCGAAACATCGACGCCAGGATTGCGGGCGGTGTTTGATGAAATGCTGGTGGAGACAAAGACGTTGAATACAGCGGGGGCGGCGTTGCCAGGCTTGGTGAAGGCCAGACGGTTGCGGGTAGAGATAGCGGTGATCGTGAATTTGGCACATCGTTTAACAGCAAAACTGCAGGCGCATGATGCATTGGCGATGCGGGTAAAATTAAATTCGACAGACTTTGCAGCCGCGGCGTTGCTGGCAAGCCCGAGGTTACTATGGAGCTAATACCTTCCCTTAATAAAGCCGATATCGAAGCGGTGACTTCGGTTGTGCGTAGCGCCGCCACCTCGTTTTATTATGGGATGAAAGTGCTGCCACCGGACCGGCGGGCCGCGATGTATGCTATTTATACATTTTGCCGCTTGGTGGATGACGTGGCCGATGAAGATGCCCCCTTGGCGGAAAAACGTAAATTGCTGCGTGGTTGGCGGCAGATTATTGCGGGTATTTTTGCCGGGCGGACCAATAATGCACTAACGCGTATTTTGCGGGTGGCAGTGCTGCAATACCGGCTGCGCGAGGCTGACTTTATTGCGATCATTGATGGCATGGAGATGGACGCCGGTGCGCCGATTGTGGCCCCGCCACTGCCGATTTTGGATTTATATTGCGACCGCGTGGCCTCGGCAGTGGGCAGGCTTTCGGTGCGGGTGTTTGGCGATGATAGTACCTCTGCTGAGGATACCGCTTACGCGTTGGGCCGGGCCTTGCAACTGACCAATATTTTGCGCGATGTTCCTGAAGACGCCAAGCGTGGGCGGCTATATTTGCCGTATGAATATTTGCGGCAGGAAAATGTGGCGACCAATCCGGAGGCGGCGGTGGTGTCGCCCCGGCTGCCTTTCGTGTGCCTGCGCGTCGCTAAGCTGGCGATGCGCTATTACAAAGAAGCTGAGACCTCGATGGCGCATTGTGACCAGAAGGCCATGAAGCCGGCGCGCATTATGCTGGCCAGCTATAAGCCGCTGCTGATGGCGCTGCATCATCGTGGATATGATTATAAAAAGGGCAGAGTTTCACTGCCAAAATGGCGTAAGATGATGCTGGCGGCACAGATTTATTTGCCATGAAGGTTAGCGTTATTGGGGCTGGTGTGGCGGGTTTGGCGGCGGCGTGCACGTTGGTGGAGCGCGGCGCCGAGGTGGTGCTGCATGAGGCGGCTCCGGCGGCTGGTGGGCGCTGCCGATCATATTTTGACCCCGCGCTGAATTGCCGGATTGATAATGGCAATCATTTGTTGCTGTCGGGTAATCATGCGGTGATGGGATTTTTGAATCGCATCGGGGCGCATGACAGCTTAAGTGGGCCGGTGGAGCCGGTGTTTGCGTTTGTTGATTTGAAAACCAAGGCGCATTGGAAGCTGCGGCTGAATCGCGGGCGTTTGCCGTGGTGGGTGGTCTCCGCCGCGCGCCGGGTGCCGGGAACAAGGGCTCGTGATTATCTGGCATTGTTGAAATTGCGCCGGGCAGGGGTGGATGATCTGGTGGCGCCGTTGCTGGCCGGCACCGGGGAATTATACCGAAATTTGCTTGAACCATTGGCGATTGCCGCGCTGAACACACCACCTGATGCGGCATCGGCGGCGCCTTTGCGGGCGGTGGTAGCGGAAACCATCGAGCGCGGTGGGGCGGCGTCCATCCCACGGTTTCCCAAGGTGGGATTGTCGGAGAGTTTCATTGACCCTGCACTGGCATGGCTTGTTGCACGAGGCGCTGAGGTGCGGCTGGGCAGGCGGGTGAATGCGCTGGTGGCGGGTGAAAAAACCATTCTGGCGGTGCCGCCCTGGGTGGCGGTGGAGTTACTGCCGGGATTGGTTGTGCCCAGTGAGCATCAGGCTATTTTGAATCTGCATTTCAAATGCCGGATTGACCCTGGTGAGACTGGTTTTTGGGGCTTGGTCGGCGGCGTGGCGGAATGGGCGTTTGCCAAGGGTGAGATATTATCGGTGACTGTTTCAGCGGCAAATAAATATGCCGAGATGGATAATGCCACTCTGGCAGCGCTGGTGTGGGCGGATTTGCAAGCGGCCTTTGGACTGGGTGCGATGCCAGAGCACCGGGTGGTACGAGAAAAACGCGCGACGTTTGCGGCCACGCCCGCGCAGTTGAAATTACGACCCGCCACGCGCACGGTGGACAAAAATATCATGCTGGCCGGTGACTGGACCGATACCGGGTTGCCGGCCACCATCGAGGGGGCGATACGCTCTGGTAATGCCGCCGCCTTGGCAATGTTAGAGCAAAATCCATTATGAATACGATTCTCGACACTGCCGTTGCGCGGGCATGCAGGGCCTTGCAGGGTGAGCAGCGGCCCGACGGGCATTTTGTTTATGAGCTGGAAGCGGATGCCACTATTCCGGCGGAATATGTGCTGCTGGAACATTATCTCGACCGGATCGACCCAGAGTTGGAGAATAAAATTGGCGTTTATCTCCGAGGCATTCAGGGGGATTACGAAACCAACCAAGGCGGCTGGCCGCTATTTCATGGCGGCAAGTTTGATATGTCGGCGAGTGTGAAGGCGTATTTTGCACTCAAATGTATTGGCGATGATGTAAATGCGCCGCATATGTTGAAGGCGCGTGAGGTGATTTTGGCGCATGGCGGGGCGGCGCGGACTAATGTGTTTACCCGCATCCAGTTGGCTTTGTTTGGCGCGGTGCCGTGGGAAGCCTGCCCGGTGATGCCGGTGGAACTGGTTTTGATGCCGGATTGGTTTCCCATCACCATGCGTAAAGTATCCTACTGGTCGCGCACCGTGATGACGCCGCTGCTGGTGCTGATGGCCAACAAGCCGCTGGCGCGTAATCCGCGACAAGTGCGGATTGATGAATTATTTGTGGTGCCGCCGGACCGGGTGACGGACTGGATTCGCGGGCCGTATAAATCCCCCTGGGGGCATTTTTTCAAATATCTTGATGTAGTGTTGCGGCGGGTCGAGCGATTTTTTCCGGCCTCCTCGCGTGCCCAGGCGATTGAGAAAGCCAAAGCATTTATCAAGGAGCGTTTGAATGGCGATGATGGGCTGGGCGCGATTTATCCGGCCATGGCGAATACGGTGATGATGTACGACATGCTGGGGTATGCACCCGAGCACCCGGATTTCGCCATCGCCTGGGAGGCGGTGCGCAAACTGCTGGTCGTGAAGGACGACCGCGCTTATTGCCAGCCTTGTCTCTCACCAGTGTGGGATACCGGGTTGGCGGGCCACGCGCTGGCGGAAGCGGGGGCGCCGATTGGGGCGGCGTGCGACTGGCTGGTGGCGCGGCAGGTGCTCGATGTGGTGGGCGACTGGGCAACCAACACGCCTGGCACGCGCCCCGGCGGCTGGGCCTTCCAATACAACAATCCGCATTACCCGGATGTGGATGATACCGCGGTGGTGGGCATGCTGCTGCATCGCGCCGGCGATGCGAAATATGCGGAATCGATTTCGCGAGCGCGGGAATGGATTCTCGGCATGCAATCCACCAACGGGGCTTGGGGCGCGTTTGATATCAACAACGACCGCCAGTACCTCAACCATATTCCGTTTGCCGACCATGGCGCGCTGCTGGACCCACCGACCGAGGATGTGACGGCGCGGTGTATTTCGTTTTTGGCGCAGTTGGGGAATGTTGAGGATAAATCTGCGATTTCACGCGGGGTGGCGTATCTGCGCGAAACCCAGATGCCGGATGGTTCATGGTTTGGCCGCTGGGGGACGAATTATATTTACGGCACCTGGTCGGTGCTGTGCGCGCTGAATGCCGCCGGGGTTTCGGCCGATGATGTGATGGTAAAACGCGCGGTGGGCTGGCTGGTGAACAAGCAGCGCGACGATGGCGGTTGGGGTGAGGATTGCGAAAGCTACGGCGCCGCGCCGGCGGGTGAATTCCATGGCTACGCCGCGCAAAGCCTGCCTTCGCAAACTGCCTGGGCGGTGCTGGGGTTAATGGCAGCGGGGCAGGTGGAGCATCCGGCGGTAGCGCGTGGTGTCGCGTATTTGCAAACAGCCCAAGACGCCGACGGCAGTTGGACCGAAGCACCGTATAACGCGGTGGGGTTCCCGCGGGTGTTTTACTTAAAATACCATGGCTACCCACGGTTCTTCCCGCTGCTGGCGCTGAGCCGGTACAAGGGGCTGCTGCAGAGCAATGAGCGTGTGGTGGGGTACGGGTTTTAATTACGTGACACCCTACAAATAGAAACGGCCCGGAGATTTCTCTCCGGGCCGTTTTGTTTGACCGTTGAACCGGCTTAGAACTGGTTCATCGTGTTATGAGCGCCACCGGCTTTTAACGCGGCCTCACCAGCGAAATATTCCTTGTGGTCATCGCCGATGTCGGAGCCTGACATGTTCTGGTGTTTCACGCAGGCGATACCCTGACGGATTTCCTGGCGCTGCACATTCAGCACGTAGCCCAACATGCCAGCCGCGCCGAAATATTCGCGGGAGAGATTATCCGTGGACAGAGCCGCCGTATGGTAGGTCGGCAGGGTGATCAGATGATGGAAGATGCCCGAGCGTTTGGCAGCATCAGCCTGGAAGGTGCGGATGCGGTTGTCAGCTTCAATCGCCAGATCAGTGCCGTCATAATCAACGCTCATCAGTTTGGCGCGGTCATAGGCAGCAACGTCCTTACCGCCCTGCTTCCAGGCATCGTAAACCTGCTGGCGGAAATTCAGGGTCCAGTTGAAGGACGGTGAATTATTATACGCCAACTTGGCGTTCGGGATGACAGCGCGAACCCGGTCCATCATCGCGGCGATCTGTTCCACATGCGGCTTCTCGGTTTCGATCCAAAGTAGATCAGCACCGTTTTGCAGTGAGGTGATGGAATCGAGCACGCAACGGTCCTCACCGGTGCCAGCGCGGAACTGGAACAGGTTGGACGGCAACCGCTTCGGACGCAGCATCTTGCCATTGCGGTTGATGATCACATCGCCATTGCGGGCGGTTTCGGGCGAAATTTCTTCGCAATCGAGGAAGGAATTATACTGGTCGCCCAAATCGCCAGGCGTATGGCTCACAGCAATCTGCTTGGTCAGGCCGGCGCCGAGGGAGTCGGTACGGGTGACGACGATGCCGTTTTCCACACCCAGTTCCATGAAGGCGTAGCGGCAGGCACGCACCTTGGCGAGGAAATCTTCGTGCGGGACGGTCACTTTACCATCCTGGTGACCGCATTGCTTTTCATCGGACACCTGGTTTTCGATCTGCAAGGCGCAGGCCCCGGCTTCGATCATTTTCTTCGCCAGCAAATAGGTGGCTTCGGCATTGCCGAACCCGGCGTCGATGTCGGCGATGATGGGGACGATGTGGGTTTCATAGTTGTCCACCTTGGCCTGCAACTCGGCTTCCTTGGCTTTGTCGCCGGCGGCGCGGGCGGCGTCGATCTCGCGGAACAAGCCACCGAGCTCGCGGGCGTCGGCTTGGCGCAGGAAGGTGTAGATTTCCTGGATCAAGGCGGGCACTGAGGTTTTCTCGTGCATCGACTGATCCGGCAGCGGGCCGAACTCGGAGCGCAGGGCCGCGACCATCCAGCCGGAGAGATAAATATATTTACCCTTGGTGGTGCCGAAATGCTTTTTCACCGAGATCATCTGCTGCTGCGCGATGAAGCCGTGCCACGCACCGAGTGATTGGGTGTAGTTGGCGGCATTGGCATCATAGGCGGCCATGTCGTTGCGCATGATGGTGGCGGTGAAGCGGGCAATGTCGAGGCCGGTCTGCAAACGGTTCTGCAAGCGCATGCGTACCACAGCCTCGGCGGAAATCCCGTCCCACGTGCCGTTTTTGCTGGTGATGAGCTGCTGCACCTGAGCAACCTGCGCCTGGTAGGAGCCGGCGTGGGAGCTGTTGGTGGTGGTGGAAACGGTGCCCGCCAAACCTTCGGGGGCAAAATTCGCGGTGTTCATGTGCTGTGACTTTCGGAGTGAGAACGCTGAAATAGCGAATAATGTGTAGTATGCTGCATCCGCGAAGGGCAGAGTAAAAATCACACAAAAACTCGAAAGAGGTGGGCGGTTTTTCCGTAAAGATTTTCTAAATGTAAATTAAGTAAAATTTCAGACCGGATATGCGGCCCAAACATAGAAAATTTTACAAGTCTGGTAAATCAGCCGTTATCGGTGGCGAAATTGGCAGCCAAATGGCAATCAGGGAGCGTGCGGCCGGCATAGGGCGTCCAGGTTTGGGTCTGGCCGAGCAACGGCACCACCAGATAACCGTGTAATTCCAGGTGGTTGGCAGCATCAAGCTTGATGTTGGCCTGATAGACATCACCGTTGCGCGGGTCCAGCACTGAGCCTTTCCACACCGTTTTGCCACTGGCATCGGTACTGGGCGCGGTGTTGATGATCGTTTCCCCGCATTGCGGCTGGCCTTGCCAGTTGGTTGGCATTGGGTCGCCGGGGTGGGCCAGCGCGATGCCGACAATCTGGCCGCATAAATCTTGGCCGCAGGGTGAAATTTGCACCACCGCCTGACCATTGGCGGTAATCCATCGGCCGACCGGGGCTTGGTTGGAGGTTGCGGCGGTGGCCATGAGCGGGGTGAGCAGCGGGGCCAGCAGCAGAAGCGAGGCGATCAGCAGGCGGGTGGTCAAGACAAGTCCTCTCGAAATTTACGCGGTATTCAGATGAGACTGCGATGGCGGTAACAGAAGTTACGCGCCGCACATAGGTTTTATGCGCTTGGGTGGGTTGAATTGGCCGGGCTGTGGCAAAAGGCGCACGCTTTGGGCGTGATCAGCGGTCAGCGGTTAGGAGTCAGCCGAGGAAATCCTTGATCGCCAGGGCGGTGTCGGCCAGCCCGGCGCGGATGATGGGAGCGCCGGGCGGGAAGGCGGTGAACAGGCGGGCGGGGGCTTGCCGGTCTAGCAGAACAAACACCCCACGGTCATCGGCGCGGCGGATCAGACGGCCAAAAGCTTGCCGCAGGCGCAGGCGCACGATGGCGTCGTCATAATCTTTCGGCGTGCCATTCGAGAGATGGGCCCGGCGGGCCTTGTGCAGAATATCCGGGCGCGGCCAGGGGGTGCGCTCGAATACCACCAGCCGGAGCGCACGGCCGGGAATGTCCACGCCGTCGCGCATCGCATCGGTGCCAAGCAGGCAGGAGTGTTCCTCGGCGCGGAAAATATCCACCAAGGTGGCATTATCCATCGCGTCAACATGCTGGGCATATAGCGCGATACCGGCAGCTTCCAGCGGGGCGGCGATTTTGGCGTGTACTGCGCGCAGGCGCGAAATGGCGGTGAACAGCCCGAGGCCGCCGCCGCCGCCCGCCTCAAAACAGGCGCGAAAGGCGCCGGCGAGGCTGCCCATGTCCTGGGTGTTCACATCATTGACGATGAAGATGCGGGTGTTGGCGGCGTAGTCGAACGGCGAGTCAAACACCGCGCGGATGGCGGGGGTGGCCAGATGGTTGGCGCCGGTGCGGGCTTCGGCGCGTGCCCAGGCGGTTTCGTTATCCACCCCGTCGCGCAACGTGGCGCTGGTGATAAGCATACCGTGCGCCGGGGCGGCGATGGTCTCAATGAAGGCTTCCGTGGGGTCCAGCAGGTGGGTCAGCAAGGCGATATCGCGGTCCTGGCCTTGCTCGCGCTCCAGGCGCAGGAAATGGATTTTATCCGGGCGCACCCCTGGGGTTGGTGCCGAAGTGGGGAGCGACTCCAGTATGCGCTTCCAGGCCACCAGCGGGTCGATAGCGCGCCGTTTGAGCGAGCGGGCCGCACCTTCCAGCCGCAGGCGGGTGGGTTCATCAAGAGTTTCGGCTTCGGTTTCCAGCCGGTCGAGGAAGCGTTCGCGCAAAGCCGCCAGGGGGGTGCGCAGTTTTTCCAACGCGCGGGCCAGCTTGGCACCGGATTCAATGATTTCATCCTCGATGGGGAATAACTCAACCTCAACCGGCATGGGCCCGGTCAATTCGGCATCCTGCGCCCGGGCGCGCGCCTGCAGGCGCAATGATTGCAGGCATAATTCGGAGGGGTTGGCGCCGGTGTGCTCTAGCCCGGCGAGATCAGCGGCCAGCCGGGCACTCCAGCCGGGGGCGGGCAGCGCTTTGGCAGCCAGCAAGGCAGCATCGAGATGGCGGATCAGAGATTCTTCAACCGCCGTTAAATCCTCGAAGCGTTGCGCCAAGGCTTTGGCGCGCGAGCGCGTTCCCTCGGCGCCTAGCAGCCAGCGGCGCAGTTCGGCCATAACGGTGCCCGAGAGTTCGATGGAGAATGCCGAGTCCGCCGCATCGAAAATATGATGGCCTTCATCGAACACGTAGCGCGATGGCACATACTCATCATCCAGCCCGCCCCACACAGCCTGCGCCATCACCAATGCATGGTTGGCGATCACCAGGTCCGCCATGCGGGCTTTACGCACCACATGCTCGATGGTGCAGCGGGTGTAATGCTCGCAAGCGGCATGGATGCACTCGCCGCGTTTATCGGCGATGGAGGCCAGGAACATATGGCCGAAAAGCTCGGCAAACCAGCCGGGCAAATCGCCGCCCATCAAATCGCCATCCGAGCTGGCGGTGGCCCAGCGGGAGATCAGTCCCAGCGGGATGATGCCGCGCTTGCTCTCAACCGCGTCCTGATAATTCAGCAGACAGAGATAGTTCTCGCGGCCCTTGCGCAGCACCACGCGGACGCGGTCACCTTCGAGAGGGCCAAGGCGGGCCGCCTCGGATTCGATCTGGCGCTGCAGGTGACGGGTGAAGGTGGAAATCCACACCGGCCCGGCGTTGACCTCGGCCCACAAGCTGGCGGGTGCGAGGTAGCCCAGGGTTTTGCCGGTGCCTGTGCCAGCCTCGGCGATGATAAGATGCGGGTGGCCCTCGGCGGCGCGGGGTAAAAATGCCGTGGTGGCAGCGGCGGCGTAATCAGACTGGGCGGGGCGTTGCTCGGCGGTCTCCCCCAACAAAGTGGCAAGCCGGGCGCGGGCCTGGGCAGGTGCAATGGGAAAAGCCGAAGCCGGCGAGCGCGGGGCTTCTGCCTCCCAGCGCGGCAGGCGCTTCCAAAGGCGTAGCGCCATGCCATCGGCGCGCGCGGCCGGGGCATTCAGGGCGGCCAGAACATAGGGCGCCCAACCCCAGCCGGCCTGGCCCATGGCGGCGGCGAGGCCTGGGGCATCACGGTTCGCAGGCACGTCGCGGCCCAGGCTGAGTTTTGCCAGGAGCGATTCGGCATAACCTGCAAGTGCGGCGGCGGCGTCCTCCTGGTTGGCGGGCACGGGGAGTTCAAGGAAGCGGGCGAGGCCGGCGGCGGTGGGGGCGAGCGATTGCGCGGGGCAGACGAAGGCGAAAAGTTCGAGAATATCCAGCACCGCGATGGCTGGGTTGCCAAGGCGCTTCAGGGTGGCGGGCCCGTGCACCACCAGGGGCGTGGCGTCTGCCAGTTGCTTGGCAACCCGCCCCGGCGTGAGGTGTGCCAGCTCGCCATCGGTGGATAACAGCACCGCATGGCCGTGACCGGCGACGATGGCGGGGAGGTCGGGCAGGAAATCCATCTGGTCTTCGTATAGACGGCGTGGAAATTTCGCCATAGACCCAGGCCATTATGAGTGAACAGATAAAATCCCCCGCCGTGCCCTCCGCGCAAGATCAACTTAGCTGGCCGTTTCGTGAGGCTGAGCGTGTGGCCCAGCGGCTGCGCGAAAAAGGTAAAACCAGCGCCTTGTTTGAGACCGGCTATGGCCCTTCCGGCCTGCCGCATATCGGCACCTTTGGTGAGGTGGCGCGGACCAGTTGGGTGCGTCGTGCGTTTACCGAACTGACCGGCCTGCCATCACGTTTGCTGGCGTTTTCCGATGATATGGATGCGCTGCGTAAAGTGCCTGATAATGTGCCGAGCAAGGACATGCTGCGGGAGTTTCTGGGCAAGCCGTTGACGCAGGTGCCGGACCCCTTCGGGACTCATTCAAGTTTTGGCGCACATAACAATGCCCGGTTGCGGGCGTTTTTGGACTCTTTTGGCTTTGAGTATGAGTTTGCCTCGTCGAGCGATTATTATCTCAGCGGCAAATTCGATAACGCCATTTTGCATGTGCTGGCCAACCACGATAAAATTATCGACATTATCCGCCCCACCTTGGGGCCGGAACGCCGTGCCACTTATTCGCCGATTTTGCCGATCCATCCGCGCACCGGCATTGTGATGCAGGTGCCGATCGAAAATGCCGATGTGGCGGCGGGCACTGTAACCTGGATTGACCCCGATAGTGGACTGCGGTTTGAAACTGAAGTGACCGGCGGTTCGGCCAAACTGCAATGGAAAGCCGACTGGGCCATGCGCTGGTATGCGCTGGATGTTGACTATGAAATGTCCGGCAAGGATTTGATTGACTCGGTCAAGCTCTCATCCGCCATCGTGCGGGCCTTGGGCGCCGAGCCGCCGGTATGCCTGACCTATGAATTGTTTTTGGACGAAAACGGCCAGAAGATTTCCAAGAGCAAGGGCAACGGGCTTTCGGTGGAGCAGTGGCTGACTTACGCGCCGCCAGAATCATTGGCGCAATTTATGTACCATGCGCCGCAACGGGCGAAAAAATTGTTCTTTGATGTTATCCCCCGCGCCGCCGATGATTACATCAATGGCGTGGAGGGCGCGCGGGAGGCAGCCGACCCGCATGCCAACCCGGCCTGGCATATCCACGGCGGTGATATTCCGGTGGATGCAGGCTCGCCCATCGGCTTTACCATGCTTCTGAACCTCGCCTCGGTGATCAATGCCGATAGCCCGGAGATGCTGTGGGGGTTCATCCGGGCGTATCTGCCGGATGCGGATGCGCAGAGGTATCCGTTCCTTTCGCAACTGATCAACTATGCAATCGCTTATAACCGCGACTTCATTGCGCCGAATAAAAAATTCCGTGCGGCGACCCCGTTGGAGCGCATCGGCCTGGAAGATTTGAAGGCGCGGCTGGCGGCCGGGTTCGCTGAATATCCGGGTGAGACGGCGGCCGAGCAGATTCAAAATATGGTTTACGCGGTCGGCAAGGCGCATAAATTCACCCCGCTGAAAGCCTGGTTTGATTGTTTGTACCAGGTGCTGCTGGGGCAAACCGAAGGGCCGCGCTTTGGCGGGTTTATAGCACTTTACGGCATCGAGCGCACCATTGCGTTGATCGAAACCTCGTTGGCGCGCGAGGTGGTACCTACCTGATGCAGAGGGTAAAGCACCGGTTTTTAAAATACCTGCCCCCGGTGCTGGGGCTGTTAGTGTTGGGCGGCGTGTTGGTGGGGCTGCACGGGGCGTTGAAGCGTCTAAGCTTTGCCGATGTCATGGCAGCTCTCACCAACACCCCCCGTTTGCAAGTGTATCATGCGCTGGGGCTGCTCGGCCTCTCGTTTTGTTTTATGCTTATTTATGACGTGCCTGGCATTTTATTTGCCAAGCAGCGTGGAGATTTCCCGCCTCTGGCGTGGCGGCGGGTGGGGCTGGCGTCGTTCTGTGCTTACGCACTGAGCCATGTGGTCGGCGCGCCTGCGCTTTCGGCAGCGGCCATCCGGTTGCGGCTCTATGCGCAATGGGGGGTTCCACCGTCGGGCATTGGCCGGATCATGACGCTGTCGGGCACCACTTTCATGACCGGTGTGTGCGTGTTGCTGGGCGCGGTGCTGTTGTTGAACCCTTACGACCTGCCGTTGTTTGGCCATACGGTGGCGCCGCTGGTTCTGCGGACGATCGGCGCGGTGCTTTGGGGATTAATAATTATTTATGCTGCACTGGCGCACGGCACCAAACCGCTGGCGGTTTTTGGGGTTAATATCCCGCGGCCAGGTTTTTTGGTTGCCACGGCACAGGTGCTACTCTCCTGCGCTGACACAGCCACCGCCTGCGGTATTTTATATGTGGTGCTGCCAACCGTGCATGGCCTCACCTACGCGCATGTGCTGGCGTTTTACATGGCAGGCTTTGCCGGCGGTTTGCTAAGCGGTCTGCCGGGTGGCGTGGGGGTGTTTGACTCCCTGCTGCTATTGGGGATGGCCGGATACATGGACCCCGCCGCCGCCGTGGGCGCTATTTTATTGTTCCGTGTGCTGTATTACCTTGCTCCCGCAGGCTTGGCGGGCGTTATTTTTATTTCACATGAGGTTTTTATAACTGCCGGAAACAAGCTGCCACCGGACCCAAATTCATTCCGAAAAAAGTCACGTATAAAAAAATAGACGCCTTGCTAATCATTTTATGAACAAAAGTTAATAAACAAGTCTAGTAACGTTAATAATTTAATGGACAAAACCTCTCCATCGACTTCATGTAATGTGCTGTGGCTATACTTCTGGCGCAACTAATATTCTTTTGAATGGAACTGGGAATGAATGACTTTGGCGTAGTTCTGGCAGTGAAGAAAGGTCTCGAAACTTTTCGCTTTGACAGCAAAGCCGTGACGGCAATTGAATATGCTTTGATCGCAGCGCTGATTGCGGTGGTGATTATTACGGCTGTTACCACCCTCGGCACTAATGTTTCCTCAACTTTTTCATCCGTTGCCAACGCCGTCTGATTTGACTGCAAGGGTCGTCGTGCTTGGTTAGCCTGGTTGATTGAAACCAAGCTAACCAGAACCCGTTCGTTGGGCCATATAATGACTCAAAGGCCCCGCAAGGCCGCTTGGACTTAGACGTAAACTACCATTTCGGACGAGAATTAACTTAAATTTTAATAGACATTACATTTAATTTAGATTAAGTAAAACTGCATGAAGCGATTGTACGACCGAACAGTTTTGTTTGGCTACGCTATTGCCGGTGACAGCCGTGCGGTTACGGCCATCGAGTATTCGTTGATTGCGGCTTTGATTGCATTGGTGATTATTGCTGGTGTGACTTCAGTTGGCACTTCGGTAAGTTCAAAGTTTATTGCGATCGGGACAGCCATTTAACGGCTGCGGTATTAACTTCCTGATAGCGTTTTGCGTGGCATCATTGGTTAAGCGTGCGGATTTTATCAGATTGGACTGTATTGAATATCATGAATATGAATCGTGTCATCCAAACCGTTTTGTCCAGTTACAGCGCACTCTCGTCAGACCGGCGCGGCGTGACGGCAATTGAATATGTGCTGATCGCGTCGCTGATCGCCGTAGTGATTGTGGTAGGGGTAACCCTGACCGGCCATGGTGTAAGCAGCAGCTTTAAAAAGGTCGCCACCGGAATTTAACGGCGGCTTTGCTGGTTAAGGCCTCAGAGGCCGCAGGTTCTGAGGTGGGGCTGCAACCGGCCGCTGATGAACAGGAAAAACATTCGAAAATCGCTGATCAATGACCAGAACGGGTGGCCGAAGGTCTCTGGGCGGTTGTGTTCAACGAAAAAATGCGCGCCCCAGGCAAAGCTGTAGCCGGCCACCGGGGCGAACACGAGCCACCCATAATTATGGGCAAGAATGGCCAGGGCGATGCTTCCAAGTGCCAGGGTACTGCCGCAATAATGCAGCGCACGGGTGGCGGGCTTGGCGTGCGCCCGAAGGTAGCGAAGCCAGAATTCACCATAGGTCATGATGAATTCCGGGTCAGATCAGGCCGCTTCGCTGGACATTGGCGCTGGCGGCGGTGGCGGGGTGATGCCTTCCTTGGCCAGACGGTCATTGGCGGCGGCAATGGCGTCGTTCAGGTCCGATTGCTTGCACAGACCCAAAATCACCGGGTCGCGCGGCTTGATGTTGCTGGCATTCCAGTGTGAACGATCGCGGATTTTCTGGATGGTGTCCTTGGTAGTGCCCAGCAGCTTGATGATCTGGGCATCGGTCAGGTGCGGATAACTGCGCAGCAGGAAGGCGATGGCATCCGGCCGGTCATTGCGCTTGGCCACTGGCGTATAACGCCCGCCCTTGGCTTTTTTGGCGGCGACATCAGCCTGCGGCAGTAGTTTGAGATGCAACGCCGGGTTGGCCTCGCAGCGGGAGATATCCTCGGCAGAGACCTGCTTATTGGCGACCGGGTCATAACCATTTATACCCTGCGCCACTTCGCCATCGGCGATCGCCTGGATTTCCAGCGGGTGCATCCCGCAAAATTCGGCGATCTGGGCGAAGGTGAGCGCGGTCTTGTCGATCAACCAAACGGCGGTGGCTTTAGGCATCAAGGGCAGAGACATGGGCAGAATACCTTACGAAGCTGCGGTGCAGCAAAAATTTTTGGAGCCTGACCAGACGGCCATAGGCGGATATCGTCGTGCGCGTGCACGTTATGCCGGGGTATGGTACTGTGGCGGCCCATCGGTCAAGATCGTTTCATGATAATTCCCGATGAAGATTTACCCAAAAAGCCAAAAAATCTGCTCTCACCTCCACCCCTAGATATGCTGGGGGTGGCAGAATTACAGGCATATATTTCAGCCCTGCAGGCGGAAATTGTCAGGGTTCAGGCTGTTATTACCGCCAAAGACGCCCATAAGGCCGCGGCCGCGGCGTTTTTCAAAACCCCAGGCGCTTAAACTTCATCCATAAAAGCCGCGCATACCAGACCTTAGCGGCCCGGCGGATTATGTTTGGTAAAATCAATCCATCCGTGGTTTGGTGCAGTGCAACCGCGGCCAATGGGGCCGCTTAGGAACATAATTTGGAAATCGCCCTCGGCTACGAACTATTATACGAGTTCCCGCAGCCGACCCCGATGCTGTTGATGCTGAATGTGCATTACTCCCGGGCAGCCGACATTATTGTGCCCGATACCATGACCACCACGCCCGCCGTGCCGATGGCCGCCTACCGGGATGGCTTTGGCAACTGGTGCACCCGCCTGGTGGCGCCCGCCGGGCAGTTTCGCATCGCCAGCGCCGGTACCGTGCATGATGCCGGACAGGCCGACCCGGTGCCGTACCACGCCTGGCAACACCAGGTGCAGGATTTGCCGGAGGAATGTTTGGTTTTCCTGCTCGGCAGCCGCTATTGCGAAACCGATGAGCTGACCGAGATCGCCTGGCAGCTATTTGGCCATACGCCACCCGGTTGGGCCCGCGTGCAAGCCGTGTGCGACTGGGTGCACAACCATATCGTGTTCAACTACGAGCACGCCCGCCCGACCAAAACCGCCCTGCAAGCCTTTCACGAGGCTCGCGGGGTGTGCCGGGATTACGCCCACCTGGCCCTCACCTTCTGCCGCTGCCTGAATATCCCGGCGCGCTACTGCACGGGCTATCTCTCCGACGTGGGTGAAACCGGCCCCTTCACCCCGATGGACTTTGCCGGTTGGTTTGAAGCCTATCTGGCTAACGAATGGCATATGTTCGACCCCCGCAATAACAAACCCCGCAGAGGCCGCGTCCTCATCGCCCAAGGCCGCGATGCCACCGATGTCGCCATCACCAACACCTTCGGCCCCAACCAGCTCACCAGCTTTACCGTATGGACCCACCCAACCCCTGCTTGACAGCTAACGTGCCGGGACATTCTTATCAGGCTGGGTTTATGCTGTGGTGAGGGAGCCAAGGCCAGGGGCTATGCCCTTCGTGGGGGTTTCAGGGGGCAAAGCCCCCTAACTTTTGCTTACTTCACGGCACCGAAAAACCAGCATGATAGGGGTACCGCCATGTTGCAGTCGAGTGAGGCGTTTGTTGGGAATGCGGCCAAAGGGATGGCGGATGCTGGGTTGCAGCGGGCGCTGGCGCGGGCGAAGCCGCAATTTGCCAAAAAGCGTCAGGCAGCGGTGGACAGATTGCCCGAGTTTGAAGCGCTGCGGGATGTGGCGGTGGGGATCAAGAATCATGCGATCGCCAATCTCGATTATTACTTAGGGGTTTATGCGGACGCGGTGGAGCGCTCGGGTGGTGTGGTGCATTGGTGCAGCACGGCGGAGGACGCGCGGGCGGCGGTGTTGAAGATTTGCCGGGCGGCGGGCGCGAAAACTGTCACCAAGGGGAAATCCATGGTGACGGAGGAGATTGGTCTCAACGATTATTTGGAGGCCAACGGGATTGCGCCGGTTGAGACCGATTTGGGCGAGTATATTTTGCAGCTTCGCCGTGAGCCGCCGAGCCATATTATTGGGCCGGCGTTTCATTTAAATCGCGAACAGTGGGAGGAGAGTTTTCGGGAGCATCATAAGGCGCTATCGCCGGAGCGGGTGTTTCATGAGCGGCGCGATATTCTCACCGAGGCGCGGGGGATTTTGCGGGAGACGTTTTTAGCCGCCGATGTCGGGATAACGGGGGCGAATTTTTTGATTGCCGAGACCGGGTCGTCGGTGATTGTGACCAATGAGGGCAATGGCGATTTAACCCAGACACTGCCGCGCGTGCATGTGGTGGTCACATCCATTGAAAAAGTGGTGCCGAATGCTGAGGATTGTTTAGCTCTGTTGCGGGTGCTGGCGCGCTCTGCCACCGGGCAGGATATGTCGGTTTACACCACGTTTTCTACCGGCGGGCGGCGGCTGGGGGATTTGGATGGGCCGGAGGAATATCATGTGGTGCTGCTCGATAACGGGCGCTCGGGCATGGTGGGGACGCAGTTTCAGGACATGCTGCGGTGTATCCGCTGTGCGGCGTGTATGAACCATTGCCCGGTGTATGGCGCGGTGGGCGGTCATGCCTATGGCGCGACGTATCCGGGGCCGATGGGGTCGGTATTGAGCCCGATGCTACAGGGGATTGAGGCGGCGCATCATCTGCCGAATGCCAGTACGTTTTGTGGCAAATGTGAGAGTGTGTGCCCGGTGAAAATTCCGCTGCCCAATTTGATGCGGCATTGGCGGGAGCGTGAATTCGAGCGGCATTTGCAGCCGGTTTCGATGCGCTACGGTTTGGGGCTGTGGGCCTGGTTTGCCAAGCGCCCGCTGCTGTACCGGATGGGCACGCGGGCGGCGGCGGTTGGGCTGGGGGTGCTGGGGCGCAAACGCGGGTTTTTCGGCAAGTTGCCGCTGGCGGGCGGCTGGACGGCGGGGCGGGATTTTCCAGCCCCGGAGGGTGATACGTTTTTTGCGAAATATCAAAATTATATGAGGAACAAATGAACCGCGATGCGATCATTGGTGCAATCCAGCGCGGCTTGAAGCGTGGGTCGTTACCGGTTGACCAGCAGGCGATGCTGGCGGCGCGCACTGCGCTGCACCACCGTCATCTCATTCCAGCACGCGGGCAGCTAGATGCAGCGGGGCGGGTGGCGCTGTTCGCGCAATATGTCGAGCGCGAATTCGGCACGGTGGCGCGGTTGCCAAACATCGCGGCGGGGCCTGAAGCGATTACAAGCTATCTGGCGAAGCAAAATATTGCGCCTTCGATTGTGGTTTCGCCGCATCCGGATTTAGAGCAGATCCCGTTTCGCGATAAGCCGATGTTGCAGGTTCGGTACGGCGTTGCCACGGCGCATGATGCGGTGAGCTTGCAGCATGCGTTTGCCGGCGTGGCCGAAACCGGCACGCTGGTGTTGCCCTCAGCGCCGGAGCGACCGGTGAAAAATAATCTGCTGCCGGACACTGCGATCGTGGTGGTGCAGGCGAAGGATATTCTGGCCTGCTATGAGGATGCGTTTGATAAATTGCGCGACCAGGGCGCGATGCCACGTAACGTGATGCTAGTCACCGGGCCATCGCGCTCAGCCGACATCGAGCAGACCCTGGAGTTAGGCGCACATGGGCCGCGACGTTTGCATGTTTTGATCATTGATGGCGAGAGTTAAAGGTTTATCAAAGGCTGATGTGAAATTATGGGCCGCGTTCACGCAGTCCATTCGCTTGTTGCCGGGTAAAATGCGGCTCCCGGTGGAACCGGAGCCAGCGCCGGTGATTGACCCGGCGCCGCAGATTATTGAGACCCCTAAGCCGCGGTTGAAATTAGTGCCGCATGATATTCAGGTGAATCACGTGCCAGGTGGCTTAGATAAATCGACCTGGAAGAGTTTTTCGTCGGGCAAAATCAAGGCGGTGCGGCGGCTGGATTTGCACGGGCTGACAGCGACGCGGGCGCATCATGCGGTGACGCATTTTCTGGAGCGGGCTTATGCTGATGAAGTGCGTTGCGTTGAGGTCATCACCGGCAAGGGCGAGGTGATAGCCAGGGAGTTGCCGCATTGGTTGAATCATCCGCATTTACGCGGGCATATTCTGGCGGTGGCGCACCCGCATGCGGCCAATACGGGGTCGGTGCGGGTGTTGTTGCGGCGGGTGCGGGCATGACGCCGTTTGGCGAAAAACTACGGGCACTGCGGGCGGCGCGTAGCATATTGCAGCGCGACATGGCGGTGGCTTTGGCGGTTTCGCCGGCGTATCTATCGGCATTGGAGCATGGGCGGCGGGGGGCGCCGTCCGCCGGGTTGATACATCAGATTTGTGATTATTTCGGCTTGATCTGGGATGAAGCCGATGAACTTAGGATATTGGCAAATCTATCACGCCCGCGGGTGAGGGTGAATGCCGCCGGGTTGACTGCCGAGCAGACGGCGCTGGCAAACCGGCTGGCAAAAAGCCTGCGCGATTTAGACGCCGAGACAGTGGCTGCGATGGTGCGGATTCTCGACGAGGTGGCGCCGGTGCTCAAGCCGGTGCGGCGTGTTCCCGCAAAAACCCGAGTAAGGGTAGCAGCGGCAAACCGAGAATTGTAAAGAAGTCTCCTGAAATATCCGAGAACAAATTAACGCCGGGGCCTTCCAACTGGTAGGCGCCCACCATGTTGCAGATGCGGTTGCCAGAGGCGGCAAGATAGGCGTCGATATCGTCATTTTTCAGATTGCGCATGGTCAGGTTGGGGGTGGCGACATGGTGCCAAAGGTGCTTGGTGCCATGATGCACTGCAACAGCGGTGACCAGTCCGTGCGTTTTGCCGGACATGAACCGCAAATGCTCAGCGGCCTCGGTGAGATTTTTTGGTTTGTCGAAGCGTCGCTTTTCGCAAACCAAAATTTGGTCTGCGCCGATCACGGTCGCCCAGGGGCAAAGGGCTGCAATTTCAGCGGCTTTGGCATTGGCAAGTTCTAAGGCCAGTTCCGCAGTATTGGCGTTCGAAGCCACCTTGATGGCCGCCTCATCGACATCCGGCACGATGACCGAGAACTCCAGCCCGGCGTTGCGCAGCATGGTCTGGCGCGTTTGTGAACCACTGGCTAAAATTAGTTTCATTAAACGGCTTCCAAAGAAAAAACGTCTTGCATCTTTGACCTTAAAGTTGAAATGTTAAAGGCCCTCAGCATGAAAAGGGCAAAAAAACATGCCTATCAGGAACCCCGTCGAATGGATGGTTGCGCAGCTAGAGGTTGGCGCAGCGCTCGGTACCGATACTGCCTCTGAATACTGGCCCGACAAACGCGCCGCACGGCTGCCGAAGGTTCGGCAGATTTCCATGAGAGATATCAAGTTAGCCCTGGCGGCGGGGTTACGAGATTTTGCCAGTTCGCGAACCGACGTGATTTTTATGTGCTTGGTTTACCCGGTGATGGGCCTGGTGCTGGCCGGGGTGGCCGCTAAGGAATCGCTGCTGCCGATGTTGTTCCCGGTGGCGTCCGGCTTTGCGCTGGTCGGGCCGTTCTTTGCGCTCGGACTTTATGAAATGAGCCGCCAGTGCGAGATGACCGGCCAGATGAATTGGCTGGACGTGTTCAAGGTGCTGCGTTCACCTGCCATTTGGTCAATTATGGCGATGGGCGGGGTGTTGATCGGGCTGTTTTTGCTGTGGCTGGCGGTGGCGCAGACCATCTATGACCTCACCCTTGGCCCGCTGCCGCCCGCTTCGGTGTCAGCTTTTATCAGCGCGGTCTTCACCACGGATACCGGTTGGGTGATGATCACACTTGGCCTGGCGGCCGGTGCGTTGTTTGCGGTCGGCGGGTTGGCCATCAGTGTGGTCTCGTTCCCATTGTTGCTGGACAGGCCAACCAGTTTCTCGCGCGCGATCAGCGTTTCATTGGTGGCGATGCGCCGTAACCCACTGCCGCTGCTGCTCTGGGGGTTGGTGGTGGCGGTAGCTCTGTTCATTGGCTCGTTGCCGTTTTTTCTCGGGCTGGTGGTGGTGTTGCCGGTACTTGGTCATGCCACCTGGCACTTATACCGGCGGTTGGTGGTTCCTTAGGTGTTCGCTCTGGAGCACGTGTTCGCGATAGGAGCCTGGTGCCATGCCGGTCCAGCGTTTGAAAGCGCGGGAGAAGGCGCTGAGTTCGGAATAACCGAGCAAAGCGGCTATGTCTGTGAGCGAAATATGAGGCTGGGCGGCATAGGTGATGGCCAGCTCTTGCCGGATCATCTGGGTGAGGTTGGAGACATCCACGTTCAGGGCCGCAAGCTGGCGGTATAGTTTGGCTTGGCTCAGCCCGAGGCGGGCTGCGATGCGGCCGATGCTGGCGTCGCCCTCGGCTAGCCCCCGACGGATTTGGCTGACGACCAAGCCGATAAAATCGTCGGGCCGGGCACGGCTGGCGAGACGCTGCACCTGCGCCTGCAGCGCGGGTAGCAGGCTTGGGTTGGCGTTCGGCATTGCGCGGCACAGGCTGTCACGCCGGAACACAATGGCATTGGTCGCCTGCGCGAAATACACTGGCGCGTTGAGTAAATTCTGGTGCGCCAGCGGTTCAGCGGCGCGTAAATGCTCGAAATGAATTTCCTCCGGTGCCCAGTTAGGACCCAGGGCTCGGCGAAAAATATTATTGAAAATGCCGATCGAAAGCTCGGCGTCATGGCGGCGGCTGGCAATCCGGCCATCGCGGATCTGGTATTCAAGGCGCAACAGCGTACCGTCACTGCGTAAGGTGAGGTCGGAATGTTCCTGCACGGCAGCGAAGTTTTTACAAAGGCTGGTGAGGGCGACACCGAGGCACGGAGAATTCAGCACTAAATGTCCGAGCGGCCCCATATCTTCCAGCCGGTAGTCGCGGCCAAAGCGCAGGCCGAAATCATCCACCCCGGTCTGGGTGGCGGCTTGCTCAAACAGGTCGCAATAGCGGCGCAGGTCCAGCAGGGCGTCGGGATTATCAACTTCGCCAGGCGCCAGACGGGCAGCGCCCAAAATGCGGTCAGCATCGCCGCCGTGCTGGCCGATCATGCCCAACACGCCCGCCGCTGCCACCGCTGATATGCGAGGTAGGATGCCCATGACGGCCAGTGTTCGAGAAAATTAGTTTATCGTCAAGCAAAAATATCAGGCAAATTAACTTGCTGCATAATTATGATACAGAGTCAGCATAAAATTTGTTCATGTTGGGCTGGTGCAGCAAAACACCCGCAAAAATTGACGCCAAATGTCAAGCTGCTCGCAAGAGAGTCAGGCGATGCTGTTGCCTTAAATATGCCCCAAGGAGTTACCCATGGACGACCTGATTCACGCCACCCCCGCCGCCGCCGGCATGAGCCCCATACGCCGCCACCCGCAGGAGCCGCTGAGCGCCGCGGAAATTCGGGAAGTCATGGCTGTCATCCATGCGAGTCCGGATTTCGGCCCGCAGTTTTTGTTTGAAACGATCGAGATCAAAGACCCACCGCGTTCGGCGCTGGCCGATTACGCAGCGGGCAGAGCCACGCCGCGTGAGGCCCGCGCCAATGTGTTTCTGGCCGATGCACCGGGCGTGTGGAAGTTGGTGGTGTCGTTGGCCGATGCCGCGATCACAGCGAAAGCGTTTTTCGCCACCAAGCGGCCGATGATCCAGCTTGAACAATTCATGCAAATTGAAGCCATTGTGCAGGCCCACCCGGATTTCATCGCCGCCTGCGCCAAGCGCGGTATTACCGATATGAGCATGGTATGCGTGGACCCATGGTCGGCGGGGAATTTTGATATTGCCGGAGAGGAAGACGGCTATTTATCGCATACATTCTCCTGGCTGCGGCTGCGCAAGGACGAGAATTTTTACGCTCACCCGATCGAGGGGGTGAACGCGGTGGTGGATATCAAAGCCGGTAAGGTGATCCGTGTGGATGATTACGGCGTGCTGCCGATTCCGATGCTGGAGGTCAATTACGAAGCGCAGTTCCGTACGGAGTTTCGCAAGGAGCTGAAGCCGCTCGACATCGTGCAGCCTGAAGGTGCCAGCTTTGTTATGAAAGGCAACGCGATCACCTGGGACAAATGGTCTTTGGTGATCGGCTTCAATGCCCGTGAGGGGCTGACCCTGCATGATATCCGCTACGATGACCGCCCGATTGTCAACCGCGCCTCTCTGGCGGAAATGGTGGTGCCGTATGGCGTGCCCGAGGGCGGGCACTTCCGTAAAAACGTGTTCGACATCGGTGAATACGGCTTGGGCAAGTTGACCAACTCGCTCACGCTGGGTTGTGATTGCTTAGGCAATATTGCGTATCTGGATGTAGATTTGAACACCATGACCGGCGATATTTTTCATATCGATAAAGCCATTTGCATCCATGAAGAAGACAACGGCATTTTATGGAAGCACTGGGATTTCCGCACCGAGCGTACCGAGCTGCGGCGCGGCCGCAAATTGGTGATCTCATCGATCGCGACAGTGGGGAATTATGAATATGCCTCATATTGGTATTTTGATCAGTCTGGCATGATCGAGTTCGAGATGAAGGCGACCGGCATTATCAATACGTCAGCTTGTCTGCCGGGCCAGCCGAGCAAATATGGCGTTGAAGTTGCCCCTGGTTTGCAGGGCCATATTCATCAGCACGCATTTTGTGCGCGGCTGGAAATGGCGGTGGACGGGCCAGGTAACAGCTTTGTGGAATGCAACAGCTATGTTGAGGATGATGATAAAAACCCCTACGGCAACGCTTTCTTTCAGGTGGATACCGTATTGAGGACCGAGATGGCTGCAGCCCGCAAAGCCAACCCGGAGAGCCAGCGCTATTGGAAAGTGATCAACCCCAACAAGCTCAATCATGTCGGTAAACCGGTTGGTTATAAAATATATCCGCAGGACGTGCTGGCGACATTTTTGAAGCCAAACTCACCTTCAGGTATCAGGTCCAGCTTTATGGAAAACCATGTGTGGGTCACCAAGTTTGACCCAGAGGAGCGTTACGCCGCCGGTGAGTTCATGAACCACTCAGATGGGTCAGGGGGGCTGAAGGATTTTGTGGCGCAAGACCGCAATATTGAAAATGCTGATTTGGTTTTGTGGCATGTGTTTGGCGTGCATCATCAACCGCGGCCGGAAGATTTTCCTGTGCAGCCCTGCATTACAGCGGGCTTTAAATTGATGCCGGTCGGATTTTTTGATCAGAATCCGGGCAATGATGTTGCGCCATCAATAAATAAGGCTAGCAAATTGGCAAATGGGTCGTCATGCTGCGCGGCATAACCAAAGCGGCATAGGACTTGCATCGTAGTTTTAGAATGAGATCATAATACGCTGGGTGCAGGTTATGATCTGATGAGGCCGACAACAGGATTGAGAGGGAAAATTTATGGTTGCTGTAACAGACACTAAAATAGATGCCGGGCAGTTACGCCACGGCGCTCTGACTCTGCCGGAGACGATCGGTCAGTCGATAGCGAATATCGCGCCAACCCTGACGCCTGCTTTGAATATCTCGGTTGTTGCCGGAATTGCTGGCATTGGCTCGTGGGTTTCATATCTCATCGCCACATTGGGTTGCGTGTTTGTGGGTGCTTCCATCTCCTCACTGGCCAAGCGCCATCCGGAGGCCGGGTCATACTTTGTTTATATTGGCCGTACGTTCGGGCCGGTGACCGGCGCGTTGGCCGGTTGGACAATGATCCTTGCGTATCTCACCACCGCCATGGCCGTGGTGTTTGGTTTCCCGCTTTTCCTCGGCAACTTCCTTGGCGTATTTGGCATTACGCTTTCGTTGCCGGAGCAGGTGGTGTTCTCGCTCGCCTTCATCGCTCTTATTGCCTACGCCGCGTATCGCGACATTCAGCTTTCCTCGCGCCTGGCGCTGGTGCTGGAGACGATCTCCATCGGCATCATCATCATCATCACCGCCATGGTGGTAGGCAAGCACGGTACAATCTACGACCCCGCGCAGTTTGATTTTGCGAAGCTGCCCGCTGGCGGTATCATGTCGGCCATGGCCTTTGCCGTGTTCAGCTTCGTCGGCTTTGAGAGTTCCGCGACGCTGGCCAAGGAATCCTCCAATCCGCAACGCAATATCCCGATCGCGGTGGTTGGCTCGGCAGCGGTTGCCGGAACCTTCTTCACCGTTATTTCTTACTTCATGGTCATGGGTATGAATGACAACGCCGGCGCTATCGGCGGGTCATCATCACCATTTGCTGACATGACCAACGCCGCGCACATGCCGTGGGCTGCCGGAGTGGTATATTTCTCCGCCATGATCAGCGCCTTTGCCTGCGCACTTGCCTGCATCAATGCAAGCTCACGTATGCTGTATTCCATGGGCCGCTATCAGTTCCTGCATGGTTCCATGGGCTTAGTTCATAAGGTCCACAAAACCCCACACATGGCGGTGTTCACTAGCGTTGCGATCGTGACTGTGTTCTTCCTGGCACTTACGCCGCAAACCTTCCTCAACGCCTTTAACGAAACCGGCACCATTGCTACCTACGGCTTCGTGGTGGTGTATCTGGGTGTTGCGATCTCCGCTTCATTCGACATGAAAAAAGTCGGCCTGATGACCGCGAAAACCGTCATCATCAGCGCCATCGGTGCCGCCCTGATGTTCTTCGTGGTGTATAGCTCCGTCATCCCCTGGCCGGCAGCCCCCGACCAGTACCTGCCGGAAATCTTCATCGGCTACCTCGTCATCGGCCTGGTGTGGTTCCTGGTGCTGAAATCTAAATCCCCCACCGTGCTGGCCAGCATCGCCAACGATATGGAAGGGTAAGGAATGAAACCTTCCAGGATTGGCCTGGAAGGGAAATAAGGCCAGGGAGCTCTGCTCCCTGGACCCTCGCTAAGGGCATAGCCCTTCGAACCATTAAGTTTAAGAAAAGGGGCGGCTCCGAGGTGTTTCAACACCAATGGGCCGCCCCTTTTCTTAAACTTCAAACCGTTTCCAAAGGCTGAGCCTTTGGTGTGGGTCGAGGGGGCAAAACCCCCAGGCCATAAAT
>DAIDEE010000072.1 GCA_027308685.1 Acidocella sp. | reverse complement strand
TGATTACTTTTTGATCTAAAAATTTTATTTGCTGTATTTTTATCCAAACGCCTGCTTGTGGTCGATTTGTTGAGCCTTATGATGTTGCTACTACCAATTTCAGTCGACTCACCAGGAGGCACCCCGCCCATGAAACTGCCGTTCCCCCGCACCCGCATTGCCGCCGGCCTCGCCGCCTGCCTCGCCCTCACCGCACCCGCAGTCAGCCATGCCGATACGTCCGGCCTGCCAACCAGCATCACCAGTACCGGCACCATCACCTATTGCAGCGCTGTCAGCCTGCCGCCGATGGAGTTTTTTAATGATAAACAGCAACCGGTGGGCGTTGATATCGAGCTAGGCAATCTGCTCGCTTCGCGGTTGGGCGTGAAAGCCAAGTTCATCAACATGCCGTTCGCAGGGCTTATCCCGGCACTGCTGGCCGGCCATTGCGATGCCATTCTCTCGCAGCTCTTCATCAAGCCTGAGCGTTTGCAAGTGATCGATGAAATTCCGTACATGAACTCTCAGGAAGGCTTTATCCTCAAGGCCGGCACACCCAAAATTACTGGCCCTGAAGATCTTTCAGGCAAAAAAGCCGCCAGTGTCACTGGCACAACCGCCACTATTTTAATGCAGAAGGCTAATAAGGCCTTGGTTGCCGCGGGCAAGCCGCCCATTAACATCATCATGTTCCCTGAAAATGCGCCGGCCTTGCAGCAGGTTCAGTTTGGTCAGGTGGCGGCTTACGGCGTTTCATATGAAGCCGCACTTTATTACGAGCGCTTGATGCCAAAAGTGTTTGAATCCGGCAGCCCGCCATATTTTCACATTGCCACCGGCATTGGTGTGGCTAAATCCACACCGGGCTTAAAGACCGCGCTCACCGTGGCGCTCGCCGGCCTGATGCGTGATGGCACCTACAGCATGGTCTTCAATAAATGGCACCTTGAAGATGATGCACTGCCAGCGCCGCAATAGCTTCACGGCTAGCTTGATGATTTGATCGATGAAGCCGGGGACGTCGCACAATATCCTCGGTCTTCATTGTTTTTCCAGATAACGACTAAGGCTGACTAAACCATGAATTTTAACTGGCCATATTTTTGGGCGCAGCTCATCACGCCGAGTGGCGCGTTCCTTCAAGGCCTGGGCCTGACGATTATCATGAGCGTCAGCGCCCAGCTTCTTGGCTTTATCATCGGGCTTGGCGTGGCGTTCGGACGCATGTCCAGCAATAAATATTTCAGCTTTTTGGCTGCCACCTATATTTGGATCATCCGGGGCACGCCGCTCCTGGTGCAAATCGTATTTATTTACACAGGCCTCGCCGCCGCCGGTATTTTGCGGTTCGAGGATATTACCATCGGTGATATTACTTTTCCCGGAAATTTGCAGGCCGGTATTCTAGCACTAGCACTTAACGAGGCAGCCTACATGGCCGAAATTTATCGCGCCGGCATCAGTGCTGTCGATCGTGGTCAGTTCGAGGCCGCGAAGGCACTGGGGATGCCGCCCATCATGCTGATGCGCTACATAGTTTTGCCGCAGGCGTTCCGGATTATTCTCCTGCCCATCGGTAATCAATTCAATATCATGCTGAAGAACACCACTTTGGTCAGCGTCATCGGTGTTTCCGAGATGCTGCTCGTGACGGAAACCATCAACTCCGCCACTTTCCGCACCTTCGAGCTTTACTCAGTGCTTGGCATCTATTTTCTGCTGCTCACCAGCCTGTGGAATATATTCATGGCGTGGGCAGAACGTCATTTCGCTTTGGGCCGGCCGGCTACCAAATCTCCCCCCGCATTGGCAGCATTGGAGATTGCAAAATGAGTGATAATCTCCTGATCGAAGCCACCAATATCGATAAATGGTTCGGCCCGGTTAAAGTACTTGACGATGTCAACTTCAAGGTCAAACGCGGCGAGGTGGTGGTGCTGATCGGCCCATCGGGTTCCGGCAAAACCACCTTGCTCCGCTGCATCAATCATCTGGAAACCGTTCAGAATGGCCGCGTTGTGGTGAACGGCAAACTTATCGGCTACCGCGAACGTAATGGCAGACTGGTGTCCGACCGTGAAGCCAATATCGCGGTGCAGCGCCGCGATGTCGGCATGGTGTTTCAGCGGTTCAATCTGTTCGCTAATATGAATGCATTGGAAAATATCAGCCTGGCACCTCAGCTTCTGCGCGGCACATCGAAAGCGGATGCACAGGCGCAAGCCCGTATTTTGCTGGCCCGCGTTGGCCTGCCCGAAAAAGAAGCCGCGTTTCCGGTGGAACTCTCGGGCGGACAGCAACAACGCGTCGCCATCGCCCGCGCTCTGGCCATGCAACCGGCGGTGCTGTTGTTCGATGAGCCAACCTCAGCGCTCGACCCTGAAATGGTCGGAGAGGTTTTATCGGTGATGCGCGATCTCGCCAGCACCGGCATGACCATGGTGGTGGTCACGCATGAGATGGGCTTTGCCCGTCAGGTGGCAGACCGGGTCGTGGTGATGGCAGATGGCAAAATCATCGAGGAAGGCCCACCCGAGCAGATATTCAGCCATCCCAGCCATCCAAAAACCCAATCCCTGCTGGCCGCTGTTCTGCATTGAATTTTCCGGTCTTTTCCCGCAAACCATCTAAAACTTAACAGGGACACTCCACATGCGTGATTTCCAATTCCCCGGCCGCAGCCCGGTCTATTCAACACGCGCCATGGCCGCGACCTCAATGCCGGAAGCCACGTTAGCAGCCATTGAATGTATGCGTGCCGGTGGCAACGCCATGGATGCCGCCATTACAGCCGCGGCCGTCTTGGCAGTGATCGAGCCGCAATCAACCGGCATCGGTGGCGATTGCTTTGTGCTCTACAAGCAAAAAGGCAAGCCTGTGGTGGCGATGAACGGTTCCGGCCGGGCCCCCGCAGGGGCGACGATGGATGCGCTCGAAGCCGCCGGCGTGAAAGGCACGCCGCGCAATACTTCGCCGCATGTGGTCACCATTCCTGGCGCTGTGGGTGCCTGGGAAACCTTGTTGAAAACCTACGGCACCAAGGGGCTGGATTCCGCCCTGCAACCAGCCATCAAATTTGCCGAGGACGGGTTTGTCGTAACCCCACGGGTGAATTTTGACTGGTCGCACACGGTCGATAAGCTGAATGAAACCGGCGCCACATCGTTTTTGGTGAATGGCGCTGCGCCCAAAGTGGGAACGATCTTTCGCAACGCGCCGCTGGGAGCGTCCCTCCGGAAAATAGCCGTTGGCGGTGCCAAGGCATTTTACGAAGGCGAACTCGCCGCCGCCATGACCGCCGAACTACGTGCGCGTGGTGGCTTGCACACTGAGGCCGATTTCGCGGCTGGGCTCACCGCTGCGCAGTTCGTCACGCCCATTACGCACAAATTTGAAGGCCGCGATATATGGGAATGCCCGCCCAACGGTTCAGGCATCGTCGCGTTGATGATCATGGGGATCATGGATGGCTTCGCGCATGGCTCGGACGCGCTCGACCCCATCCGCGTCCATCGTCACATCGAAGCAGCACGCCTCGTTTACCGTGACCGGGACGCCTTCCTTGCCGATCCTACACAGGCTGATGTGCCGGTCGAGCATCTGCTGAGTGAGAGCTACCTCTCAGGTCTGCGCGGCCTCATCAATGACAACCACGCGATGAAACTATTGCCCACACCGGGCAGTTTGCACAAGGACACCATTTATCTTTCAGTAGTAGATTCTGAAGGCAATGCCTGCAGCCTTATCAATTCGGTATTCGAGAATTTTGGCTCGGGCATTTTGGCTGGCAGTACCGGCATCTTCATGCATAATCGCGGTTTAGGTTTCCGTTATGAGCGCGGCCACCCCAATTGCATCGCCCCCAACAAGCGCCCGATGCACACTATCATCCCCTCGATGGCAACCAAAAATGGCGAGGCCGAATATGTGTTCGGGGTGATGGGCGCGCATTATCAACCGATGGGCCAGAGCTTCGTTATCGGCAACATGCTGCAATATGGCCTTAACCCGCAGGCTGCCATCGACCTGCCGCGGTACTTCCCTTACGCGGGCAAGCTGGAACTCGAACGCTCCATCCCCACTCGTTTGCGCACCGCACTTGCCGCCAAAGGCCACGATATCGTCGATCTCGATAAACCCCACGGCGGCGGTCAGGCGATTTTCATCGACCAAGCCAACGGCGTGCTGGTCGGTGGCTCAGACCCGCGCAAGGACGGTTGTGCTATGGGGTATTAAACCCTCGTATGGCGGTAAGGTTACGGTTTTGCGGCAGGGGCATGACATAATTGCACAATCGCTAAAAAATCGTAACGTTCCCCGATGGTTGATAAAATTTTTGACTGGCAGCACTTGCCGCTTATAAAGCGGGCCATTTTTGGGGCTGTTCGCGCCCTGGCTTCGCAACGTGTTTCACTGGTGGCCGCCGGCTGTGCATTTTATGCAACCCTGGCACTATTTCCCGGCATCACCATGCTGATCTCGCTATACGGCCTGGCTTTCAACCCCGATACCGTGCAGCCACAATTATCGTATCTGCAGCAATTCATGCCACCGGCAGCGTATGAGCTGATATCGGATCGTATTCAAAGCCTGGTGGCAGCCCCGGCACGCGGCCTCGGAATCAGCTTCCTGGTTAGTTTACTCATCTCGCTCTGGTCAGCCTCCACCGGCACCAAGTCAATTTTGAACGCCCTGACACTGGCCTATAAGGAAACCGAAATCCGTGGCCTGATCACATTCCAGCTCATTGGCTTGGGCATGACCCTGATCGCAGTTTTGGGTGCAATTCTGGCGATTGGTATTCTGGTCTTTATCCCATTGCTCATCACGTTCATCGGTCTCAGTGCCTATGCCACTTTTTTGGTTGGCCTGTGCAGCGCCATCGCCATGATAGGTTTTGTCGTCACGGCTCTTGGTCTGCTTTATCGCTACGGCCCCGCGGGGGGTGGCCGGATATTTTTCGCGCCCGGCGCCACCCTCGCCACCGTTGTCTGGTTATTGGGCTCCTGGGCCTTTGGTCTGTATGTTGGCCGTTTCGCGGTTTACGATGCTACCTACGGCCCGTTGGCAACTCTCATTGGTCTTATGATGTGGTTTTACCTCACCGCTTACATTATTCTGCTGGGCGCGGAATTGAATGCGGCATTAGACGCCGAGTGGAAAAACGTCAGACAATCTGATTAACCGAGCGTGTGCACATATCGCCTATGTATCCGGACAGTTGCTCAACGCTGACTTTCCGATATAGTTTAATTTGCCAACATCGCGTGCCACGCAAATGTTGGTAAAACTTGAGATTTTGGAAAATACATTAACTTCATCGTCAAACAGACGACAAAAAAAAGGATAATCGCCGTGGCTAACGAAAAATCTCAAAACGTGCAGGACGTGTTCCTCAACCATGTCCGTAAAAGCAAAACCCCGGTCACCGTGTTTCTGGTGAACGGTGTGAAATTACAGGGTGTTATCACCTGGTTCGACAATTTTTCGGTGTTGCTGCGGCGCGATGGCCATACCCAATTGGTTTATAAGCACGCCATCAGCACCGTGATGCCGGGTGCGCCCATCATGCTGTTCGACGCCTCCAAGGCCGAGGGCGCCAGTGCAGCCGAAATTACTCCCACCGGCACGCTGAAACTGGCGCGCACCGAGGGCCCGGATTACGGCCCTGGTATGGACGAACAAGGCTGAGCACCCTGATCGAGACTGCGCCGCCGCCCAACCGCGCAGCGGTCCTGCTGCCATGGGATAAATCCCTGGCCCGGCTAAGCCCCTCGTCGCGTGAAGCGGAAGCCCGGGTCGCTGAAGCTGTCGGGCTGGCGGCCTCCATAGGGTTGGTGGTGGTACATGAAGCCGTGTTCGCTATCCGCTCGCGCACCCCGGCCACTCTGTTTGGCAAAGGTCAGACTGAACAGGCCGGACAAGCGATTGCCGCCACTGATGTGCAAGTGGTGGTGGTGGATGCCAAGCTCACACCCGTGCAGCAGCGCAACCTTGAAACCGCCTGGAAATGCAAGGTCATCGACCGTACCGGCTTGATATTGGATATTTTTGGCGCCCGCGCCCGTACCCGCGAAGGTTCGTTGCAGGTTGAACTGGCGCATCTGGAATACCAGCGTTCGCGCCTGGTGCGGTCCTGGACCCATCTGGAGCGTCAGCGCGGTGGCTTTGGCTTCCTCGGCGGCCCGGGTGAAACCCAGATTGAGGCCGACCGCCGGTTGATCGGCGACCGGATCACCCGCCTGAAGCTTGAACTCGAAGACGTGCGCCGTACCCGCGGCCTGCATCGTGGCGCTCGTAAGCGCGTGCCCAGCCCGGTTGTGGCGCTGGTTGGCTACACCAACGCTGGCAAATCTACGTTGTTCAATGCCATTACCGGCGCTGCGGTGATGGCTGAGGACCAATTATTTGCCACGCTCGACCCCACCATGCGCGGCCTTGCACTCCCCTCCGGTCGCAATATTATCATCTCCGACACGGTGGGTTTCATCTCAGACCTCCCCACCGAACTGGTCGCCGCATTTCGTGCCACTTTGGAAGAAGTTGCTGAAGCAGACATCATTTTGCATGTGCGCGACATTGCCCACCCTGATAGCGCCGCCCAGCGCGCCGATGTTTTGGCCGTGCTGAATGGCTTGGTGAAGGACGGCACGCTTGATGAGACGTGGCAGGAGCGCTGCATCGAGGTCCTCAACAAAGCCGACCTCCTGGGCGGCATCGCCAATGTGCCATTGCGCGATGATACCGGCATCGCCGTCTCGGCTCTCACCGGCGAGGGGCTGCCGGCATTGCTTTCAGCAATCGACCGCCGGCTCGCCGAACAACTCATCACCCTGGTTTGCGATATCCCGGTTGCGGATGGTGCCAAGCTCGCCTGGCTGTATCGCCATGGCGAGGTCATGGTGCGTCATGACGGCGAGGAGATGGTGCACGTGGAAGTTCGGATGAACGAGGCTGACCGTGCGAGGTTTGAGCGCCTGTGAATGCCGCCGAAGTTGCAGCCATTATTGCGCTGTTGCGCGAGGTTTCCACAACTGAAATCATGCCGCGCTTTAAGCATCTCTCGAGCGCCGATGTCGCCACCAAATCAGGCCCACTTGACCCCGTAACCGTGGCTGACATTGCCGCCGAAAAGGCCCTGACGGTGGGTTTAAAAAAACTCTACCCCGACGCTGATATCATCGGCGAAGAGAGTGTGGCGCAAAAACCCGATTTATTAAAACGGCTGAAGTTGCCTGGAAAAGTCTGGATCATCGACCCCATCGACGGGACCGCTAACTTCGCCGCCGAAATCCCGCTATTCGGCGTCATGCTGGCACTGGTCGAGCAGGACGAGGTATTGGCGGGCTTCCTGCACGATCCGATCTGCGATGATACCGCCGTCGCCATCGCCGGCGATGGTGCCTGGATGGTAAAGCCTGATGCCACCCGCCACCGCCTGCACGTGGCCGCCCCAGTACCGGTCAGCCAAATGGTCGGTACGGTTTCATGGCGCTATATGAAGGAACCTTTGCGAACCCACGTGCTGCGTCGGCTTGACCGTCTCGGGTCCCTGGGGGACTACCGCTGCGCCGCCCATCAATACCGGATGCTCGCGTCTGGCCATTGCCACATGCAATTATTCCGTCGCCTGTACCCGTGGGACCACGCAGCGGGCTATTTGCTGCATAAGGAAGCAGGCGGTTATGGTCGGCATTTTGACGGTTGGCCCTATATTCCATCGGAAGTTGACGGCGGGTTATTGCTGGCCCCTGATGAAGATAGCTGGCTACTTCTGCAACAGGCTTTACTGTTATGATCCCAAGTTATCATGCGCATATCTACTATCGCACGCCAGACGAACGCGCCCGGGCAGAACAATTGCGCGGCCAAATCGCCGAGCGTTTTCTGGTGCGCCTGGGCCGTTGGCACGATGTTCCCGTAGGCCCTCATACTGCGCCGATGTTTCAGGTAGCATTTCGCGCCGATATCTTCTCTGATTTCATTCCCTGGCTCATGCTCAACCGTCATGGCCTGGCGGTTCTATTGCACCCAAACACCGGCCGTGTGCGCGACGATCACCTTAAAAATCCATTTTGGTTCGGCGAGATTTTGCCGGTAAAGGGCGAAATCCTTCCTGAGGAATCCGACGACGTGATGGATATGGAACCCAATACCATGCCGACGGTTAAATAGTTTCCAGCTTCCCGGTCTGCACATCAAAATGCAGCCCCGTCAGTGTTAATTCTCCGGCTTTAACGCGCGACGCGATCCAGGGAAATGTCATCAAATTGCTCAATGAAACCCGAATTGACTCATTCTCGCAGCGGTAGCAAAGCGAATCAAAATCCTCGTTTGGCTCCGGTTCGTCACAAACGCGCTGGCGGGCACGTTGTGCTATCTTCATCCACGACTCGATAAAGTCGCCAGCCCCGGTGGCCGGGCCGCTCATCAATGCACGGATGCCACCGCACAGACTATGCCCCAGCACCACCAGTGTTTTAACCTTCAGAACCGTCACCGCAAATTCCAATGCTGCCGACGTCCCGTGGTTGCCGGTATCAGGCGCATAAGGTGGCACCAGATTACTCACGTTACGCACCACAAAAATCTCGCCTGGTGCGCAATCAAAAATAACTTCCGGCGAGACGCGGGAATCCGAGCACGCAATCACCATCGCTTCAGGCGCTTGGCCTTCGCGTGCCAGCGTGGCAAAGCGCTTCTGGTAGCGCCGCCAGTAGCCGTTACGAAACCTCTTATGTCCTGCCATCAAATTATTCATAGTCCCGCCCTCTTTGCTTGCGTCCAAAGCGCTTCCATCTCATCTAAATTCGAGGCTGCCGGGGTTTTGCCTTCGGCCGCTAAGGCCGTCTCAATCGCACCAAACCGGCGGATAAATTTTTCGTTGGCGGCGTTTAGGCAAGCCTCGCCATTCAACCCCAACTTGCGGGCCAAATTCGCCAGCACAAACAGCATATCCCCCATCTCATCTTGCAACCGCGCCGGGTCGGCTTGTGCTAATTCAGCCCGCAATTCAGCGGTTTCCTCGGTAAGTTTATCAAGCACCGCTTCGGCAGTGGGCCAGTCAAACCCCACCCGTGCCGCCCGGCCTGTCAGCTTTTGCGCCCGCAGCAGAGCGGGCAGGGTAGGGGCCACGCCATCGAGCACACCATTTTCATCCCGCGCCGCCCTCTCAGTTGCCTTTTGAACTTCCCAGGCATGTGTCTGCGCCGCTGAGTCACGGGCGCCGGCATCGCCGAACACATGCGGGTGACGCCTTATCATTTTATCGGTAATCGCCCCCGCCACATCGGCAAAATCAAACCACCCGCGCTCCTCGGCTATGCGGGCATGATACACTACCTGAAATAGCAAATCTCCCAACTCGTCCTTCAACTGTCCGGCATCACCGGCGGCAATGGCGGCCTGGACTTCATAGGCTTCCTCGATGGTATAAGGCGCAATCGTGCTGAAATCCTGCTCTTTATCCCACGGACAACCGGTTTCGGGGTCGCGCAACGCGGCCATCACAGTGATGAGAGGGGCGATGGAATCTGGTTTGACTGTCATAGGCTTAATGTAAGGTGAAAACTTAAAGGAGACCAATATGCCCAGCGCCTATGATTTCAGCTTCGAGACCCTGCAGGGCCAGTCCTACCCTCTGAAAGATCTCTCAGGGCGGCCATTTGTGGTCGTCAATACGGCCTCCAAATGCGGGTTTACCCCGCAATATAAAGGTCTGGAGGCGCTTTGGCGTGACCATAAGGACTCCGGCCTGGTCGTTATTGGCGTGCCCTCGAATGATTTTGGCGCCCAGGAGCCTGGCTCGGCTGATGAAATATCTGCCTTCTGCGAACTTAATTACGGTGTCGATTTCCCGATGATGGCAAAGGTGCATGTAAAGGGACCCCAAGCCCACCCGTTTTTCAAATGGGCGGGCAGGCAAGGGGGGTTCATGGCCGCACCGAAATGGAATTTCTTCAAATACCTCGTCGGGAAAGACGGACAATTAACGGAATGGTTCTCTAGCGTCACCGCGCCTGACTCAGGGAAATTCCAAGCCGCAGTTTTGAAACTGCTAGCCCAATAACGCGCCGCGCCTCATGCCATAATTCATACGTGTCAAACTGCTTGGGGTGCACCCAGGCAATATCAATCACGTCGTCTCCAGCCTTAATGTCACCGCCTTTATACAACGCGGCGAAATCTAAAATCGTATAATGCCACTGCACAAAATCATGTTCATCGCGATGGATGGAATCCACATGCGCGATCAGCGTCAGCGGCCCCACGCTCAGCCCGGTTTCCTCCAGCAATTCGCGCCGCGCAGCAGTTTCTGCCGTCTCGCCCAATTCCTGCCCGCCGCCGGGAAAGCTCCAGGCAAATTGCGCCGGAGGCCGCCCGCGCTTGATGAGCAAAACCTCCTCGCCGCGTAGCACGATAATGCCAATGCCGATCAGAGGATGTTTCGGATACGCGCGGCTCATCCCGCCCTCAATGTATTGATCGCATCGCGCTGATCAAACAAATTCAATAACACCCGCACCGCCTTGCCGCGCTCCGATTCCAATTTCGCATCCTTCTGCAACAGCATTTCCGCATCTTGGCGCGCCATAGGCAATAAATCCTCATGTTTTTCCGAATCCGCCAGCCGGTATCCCGGCAAGCCTGATTGTTTGGTTCCCAGCGCATCACCAGCCCCGCGCAGCCGATGGTCCTCATCGGCAATCACAAACCCGTCCTCAGTTTCGCGCAACAATGAAAGCCTTTTGCGTGACGTCACTCCCAACTCATCCCCATGCAGTAACAAACAATAGCTTTTCGCCGCGCCGCGTCCCACCCGCCCGCGTAACTGGTGCAACTGCGCCAGGCCAAAGCGCTCGGCGTGTTCAATCACCATCACATTGGCTTCTCGCACATCAACACCCACCTCGATCACGGTGGTCGCCACCAAAATTTTGACGGTGCCCGCCGCAAACTCCGCTAATGCTGCATCACGGGCCTCGGGCGGCATCTGCCCATGCGCCATTGTCACCTGCGCGCCAAACCGTGCCCGCAATGTCGCGTAACGTATCTCGGTGGCCGTTACATCCAGCACTTCAGACTCCACCACCAGCGGACACACCCAATAAACCCGCCCACCTTGCTTGATGGCCCGTTCAATCGCCGCCAGCACCTTCTCCAAATCCGACAGCTTATGCATGGTCGTGGTTATCGGCTGACGGCCCGCGGGTTTCTCGGTAATCCGGCTGATCTCCATCTCGCCCCAATGCGTCAGCAGCAGCGTGCGCGGAATCGGTGTCGCGGTCATCACCAGCAAATCCGTCATCTCGCCCTTGGCACTTAACGCTAAGCGCTGGTCCACCCCAAACCGATGTTGTTCGTCAATCACCGCCAGCGCGAGATCATGAAACGCCACTGATTTTTGAAATATAGCGTGTGTGCCTACAACCATTTTTGCTGAACCATCCGCGATGGCATTCAAAATCACCTTCCGCGCCTTGCCTTTCACGTTGCCTGATAAAAATACCACCGGCACCGGGCTGATTTTCTGCAGTACCTCGTAATGCTGCTTGGCCAGAATTTCGGTCGGCGCCAGCAACGCAGCCTGCGTCCCGGCTTCCACCGCCCGCAGCATTGCCACCACCGCCACCAAGGTTTTGCCCGACCCCACATCGCCTTGCAGCAGCCGGAGCATCTGGTGCGGGCTGGCCATGTCCTTATCAATCTCCGCGAGCGCGGCTAACTGGCCAACGGTGGGCATATGCCCGAACCGCCGCAGGGCCTGCGCCTGCAACCGTCCATCACCTTGCAGAACCCGCCCTGGCCGCCGCCGCCGGCGCGCCCGCACCAGCGCAAAGGCAATCTGCCGTGCCAGTAATTCATCATAGGCCAGCCGTGCCGCCGGTTTATCATCAGGAATGGCCGCCGGTGCATGCAAGGCGGCCAGCGCGGCCTTAAACCCCGGCCAGCCACGATATTTCAGCACGCTCTCACCCTGCCATTCCGGCAGCTCCGGCAGCCGCTCCAGCGCCCCCAACGCCACCCGGCGCATAATCCGGGGCACTACCCCCGCGCTCAGCGGCCACACCGGCTCAATCCACGGAAACCCCGCCTCCTGCGCCTGGCTCAGCACAAAATCCGGGTGCGCCATGGTCATCCGGTCAGCAAACAACTCCACCTTACCGGAGATCAGCAGCTTCGCCCCCAACGGAAACTGTACCAGCCGCGTTGCATGAAACAACACAATCTCACCAAACCCGCTGGCATCGCCAATCACCACCCGGTGCGGCTGGCCTTTGCGCCCCGGCGGCTCATGGCGGATCACCTCAACGCGCAAAGTTGCCACCGCACCCGGCTCGGCATCCCTGATGCTGCTCACCCCCCGCCGGTCCACAAATTCCACCGGCAGATGAAACAGCACGTCGCGCACGGTCTCACCGCCCACCAGTCGGCTCAGCAAAACCGCAAGGCGCGGCCCCAAGCCGGGCAGGGATGTGATCGGCGCACGCAAAGGGGCCAGAATTTCCAAGCTCACGGGCTGACTCTTGGCCAAACCCTCTCTATATCGCAACCCATAGATGGATACGCTTGACCCTCCCGACGATAAACCATTGGACAACCGCCGCCGCCGGCTGGTTTTCCGCGCCCAGCACCGGGGCACCTATGAGAACGACCTCCTCATTGGCGACTTCGTAAAGGCCCGAATCGTCGGCATGACCGAGACCGAACTCGACGAGATCGAGGAAGTGATGGAATTTCCCGACGCCGAACTGGCCGACTGGCTGACCGGCCGCAAACCCATCCCCGCCCATGCTGACACCCCTATGATGCGCCGGATCCGCACCGCCGCCCTTAGCCGCCAATGATCCCGGTTTATGGCGTCCCCGAGGGCATCGACGCCTTCGTCCTGGTGCGCCGTCTCGGCGAGCATACCGGCCCGGTGCTGCACGTCGCCCGTGATGACGCTCGTTTGGCAGGCCTCGCCGAAGCCATCGGCTTCTTCGGCCCGGAAATTGAGGTGGTGCAATTCCCCGCCTGGGACTGCCTGCCGTATGACCGCGTATCGCCCAATGGCGCCATCATCGCCGAGCGCATTTCGGCATTAAGCCGCCTGCAATTTGATCCCGCCAAAAAACGCATCATCCTGACCACTGTGAATGCCGCCCTGCAAAAAGTGCCGCCCCGCAAGGCGCTGGTGGGGGCGGGCATGCGCCTCGCGGTGGGCGATACCATCGCCCCCGAAGACCTTGCCGCCTTCCTCGATGCCGACGGCTACAACCGTACCGGCACGGTGATGGAGGCCGGTGAATTCTGCCTGCGCGGCGGCATCATCGATGTCTTCCCTGCCGGTGAAGCCGCGCCTGTCCGGCTCGACCTGTTTGGCGATACCATCGAAACCATCCGCCGCTTCGACCCCGAGACCCAACGCAGCGGTGAGGCGGTGCGAGACCTCAACTTCCATCCGGCTTCAGAGCTTTCGTTTGATGAAGCCTCCGTCTCGCGTTTCCGCGCCAACTGGCGCGAATTATTCGGCCCCAAGGCGGTTGATGACCCGCTCTACGAATCCGTCTCTGATGGCCGCCGCCACCCCGGCATCGAGCACTACGCGCCGCTATTCGCCGAGACGATGGAGACAATTTTCGATTATCTTCCCACCGCCTCGCTCAGCTTCGACCACCAGGCCGAGGGTGCGGTTGCCGCCCGGCTGGAACTGATCGCCGACCATTACGCCGAACGCCGCGGCCCAGCCCGCACTGGCGAGCAACCCTACCGTCCGATCCCGCCCGCGATGCTCTATCTCGACGCCCCCGCCTGGGATGAGGCGCTGGCCCGGGCGCCGTGTTTCGGCTTCACGCCATTTTCCAAACCCGAAGGCGCTGAGGGCATCGATTTCGGTGGCCGCGCCGGCCCGATACTCGCCGGCCAGCCGCTCGCCGCCTTCGAGGGGTTCTCCGACTTACGCACCCGCTGGGCCGCCTCCGGCCGCACCATCATCGTAGCCGGCTGGAGTGCCGGCTCGCGCGAACGTCTGGCCCTGATGCTGCGCGAGCACGGCATGCGCGATGTTAAAAACATCGAAAGTGCTGATGAAGCCCGCGCCTTGCCAAAAGGCAGCATCGGCCTTGCGGTGCTTGGCATCGAGCGTGGTTTCATTACTGACAAACTCGCGGTGGTGGCCGAGCAGGATTTACTCGGCCAACGCATCGCCCGCCCGCCAAAGCGCCGCAAACGCGCTGACCAATTCATTGCCGATGCCACTGAAATCGCCGAGGGAGACCTTGTGGTGCATCAGGACCACGGCATTGGCCGCTATGCTGGGCTTGAAGCGGTGGTGGTGAACGGGGCTGCGCATGATTGCCTGAAGTTGCTCTACGATGGTGGCGACAAATTATTCCTGCCGGTTGAAAATATCGATCTGCTGTCGCGCTTTGGCCAGGAAGGCGATGGTGTCTCGCTTGATAAACTTGGTGGTGCCTCCTGGCAGGCTCGCAAAGCCAAAGCCAAAAACCGCATTCAGGATATCGCCGCGGGCCTTATCCGCCTTGCCGCCGAACGCCAGATGCGTGAAGCCCCACTGCTCACCGCCGATGACGGCGCCTTCGCTGAATTCTGCGCCCGCTTCCCCTACACCGAAACCGAGGACCAAGTCCGCGCGATTGCGGACGTGCTGGAGGATTTCGCCGCCGGCAAACCGATGGACCGTCTGGTTTGCGGCGACGTCGGCTTTGGCAAAACCGAGGTGGCCTTACGCGCCGCCTTCGTCGCCGCGATGGCCGGTACCCAGGTGGCAGTGGTGGTGCCCACCACTTTGCTGGCTCGTCAGCATTTTCGCGTGTTCTCAACGCGTTTTGCCGGGCTGCCCGTAAAGGTGGCGCAACTCTCGCGTATGGTGACAGCCAAAGAAGCCACGCAAGTACGCGCCGGCCTCGCCGATGGCAGCATTAGCATTGTCATCGGCACCCATGCGATTATGGCGAAGTCGGTCACTTTCTCCGATCTCGGCTTGCTGATTGTGGATGAGGAACAGCATTTCGGCGTGGCCCATAAAGAACGTTTGAAACAGCTCAAAGCCGATGTGCATGTGCTCACGCTTACCGCCACTCCGATTCCGCGCACGCTGCAACTGGCCTTGACCGGCGTGCGCGACCTTTCGCTCATCACAACACCTCCCGTCGATCGCTTGGCCGTGCGCACTTTCATCATGCCCTTTGATAGTCTGGTGATTAAAGAAGCCATCGCCCGCGAACGCTTCCGCGGTGGCCAGATTTTCTGCGTGGTGCCGCGTCTGGATGACCTCGACCCGATGGCCGCCCGTTTGCGTGAAATCGCCCCCGAAATTCGCACCGTGATGGCTCATGGCCGCTTAGCTCCCACCGAGCTTGAGCGCGTGATGACCGAATTTGGCGAGGGTAAATTCGATGTCCTGCTCGCCACCAACATTGTGGAAAGCGGGCTAGATATGCCTGCGGTCAACACCCTCATCATCTACCGCGCCGACATGTTTGGTCTGGCGGGGCTGTACCAGCTTCGTGGCCGCGTTGGTCGTGGCAAGCAGCGTGGCTATGCGTATTTAACCTGGCCGGCGCATCATCGTTTGTCAGCCTCCGCCGAGAAGCGGCTTGAAGTTATGCAGACGTTGGATACGCTGGGAGCAGGCTTCACGCTGGCCTCGCATGATTTAGATATCCGAGGTGCAGGCAATCTGCTGGGCGATGAGCAATCCGGCCATATCCGCGAAGTGGGTATCGAATTATACCAGCAGATGCTGGAAGACGCGGTGAATGCCATCCGCGCCGAAGGCCATAATAAAAAAGCCGCTGAGCGCGACTGGACTCCGAACATCAATCTCGGCCTGCCGGTCTTGATCCCTGAAACCTATGTCAGTGATCTGCCAGTACGGCTTGGTCTTTACCGCCGCGTCAGCGGTTTGCAGAACGACGCCGAGAGCGAGGCATTGGCCGCCGAGCTGGTTGACCGTTTTGGTAAAATGCCAGCCGAAGTCGAGAATTTATTGGAAACTGTCGCCCTCAAACGCGCTTGCCGTGAAGCTGGCGTAGAAAAACTCGACGCCGGGCCAAAAGGCATGGTGCTGAGCTTCCGCCGCAACGAATTCAATAATCCGGGTGGCTTGATTAGCTGGATCAGCTCGCGCGGCGGCACTATAAAAATCCGCCCCGACCACAAATTGGTGGTTGCCCGCGACATGGAAGTAAATGCCCGTGCCGGGATCGCCCGCGATGTGCTGATGAATCTGAGCCGATTAGCGAATTTGCAAGACGCTGCTTAAACGTCCTGTACCGTTATTCCCGCGACTGCGGGACTCTTCTTGCCGTCATCAATATTCAGAGAATATCTTTCCAGTAATAAAACGCGCAACTTACCACGCTCGGTGTGTTAGGATGGCTTTGCGCCTCGGCTGCTTGCGTCATCTGTCCGGTTGCTATGCTCTGCCCGATACTATTGATGGTATCATGAATCACGCCGGTATTGCTGCCGGCAATGTTTGTAGCCGCAGCGCTCACATTATGTTTCTCTAACGCCTGACAGGTATTGGTGGTGCCCGCTGCCAACATAGGCACGGCAAAAAACCCTACGGCCACGACAATTGCCGCGCCGATCAACGCATTCCTGTTCATCATAAAATTCCTACAGTTATTAAAAGTCGGTGCAGCGGCCGTTCTTTTCCCAGTCGCCATAACGCGTCGGCTCGGGCCCCTTCTGGCCACCTATCTCTGGTGGCAAAGCAGGCGGTTTATGAGCCTCAGTCTCAACCGGCTTCGTTGTCTCAGATTTTGTCTCGTCGTCCATACAAGTTAATTGGTTATTGTGGCCTGGTTTAGCAAGGTAAAATTATCGTTGCGCCGCAGCCTGCACCAAGCGCTGCTCATCCAGTGCCCGCCAACTGGCATTTGGTGGCGCATTGGCAATGGATTGCTTGAACAACGCAATAGATTCCGGCGTTAATTGTCCCGCCTGTTCGGCCAGCGCCTCGGCCAAATAGGCTTGGCCCTCACTGGCTTCGGGCGAATTTGGGTCGAGGTTCGCTAAGCGCACCCTGAGCTCAGTAATCAACGTCGTAATTTGCGCCTGCGCCTGTTGTTGCTTGATCATCCAGGCGGCATGCGGTTCGGATGGCACATCCGGCGTACTACCCGGCAAATACAGCATAAACGCCATTAACGGCACTAAAACCACCACCGCCACCAGCAGCCATTTGGCATTCCCTGTGGTCTCAGGCTCACTTAACGTATCCGCGGCCAGCAACCTTCGTTCCACCTCCAGCTTGGCTCCGGCATATTCGGGCGCTCCTATCCGGCCGTCCTCCAAATCCCGCGTCAACTCATCCAACTGCGCACGATGCAAATTCATTGCCGTCTCACGGCGGTTTTTCACCCGGCCACGGCTACGAAACACCAGAAGCAGCGGCAGCATCAAAGCTACCGCCAGGACGGCCATTAAAATCCAGATCATGATTTAAGCAATCTCTCCAACCGGTCCTGTTCGGCATCATCTAAGGGGGGCGGTGGCGATGTTTTGCTCCGCCGCGCCAGCCAGACCACCAAAAATCCTAAAATCAACGCCAGAACCGGTGTTGCGTAAAGCAACAATGTCAGCCGCGAAAACGGCGGTTTCAGCAACACAAAAATCCCGTAGCGGTGCACCATATATTCCATGATGCTCTTATCGCTATCGCCCGCCACCACATGCTGGCGGATGATGATGCGCAACTGCTTTGCCAACGTGGCCGATGAACCCTCAATACTTTCGTTCTGGCACACCAGGCAACGCAACTGGTCCCCAATCGCCTCGGCCCGCTGTTCCTGCGCCTGGGTCAGGCTCACGCCGTCACGCGTTACGGTTTGCGTTGGGTTTTGCGCCTGTGCCATTGCCAGTCCAGGCAGTAGCAGCAGCATACATAGAAATGTTTTCACGTGTATTTCGCCAACAGCGGGTTCAGGCCATTTGCCAGAACATCATCAGTAATCGCCCCAGCCCAACGCCAGCGTACGATGCCGGCTTTATCGATCAGGTAAGTTTCCGGTACGCCATAAACTCCCCAGTTAATCGCGGTCAGCCCGGAGGTATCCAACGCCAGCTTTGTATAAGGGTTGCCGTAGTGCGCGAAGTACGAGGCCAGCGCATCCGGTTGATCCTGATACGCAACTCCCCAGATCGGTAGCCCGGTTTTCGCAAGCTGCGCGATCATCGGGGCTTCCTGCGCGCACGGCATGCACCAGGAGGCAAACCAATTCACCAGCATCGGCTGCGCTGGTGCGGCCAGGTCGGTATTGGAAAATCCTGGGGCGCCGTTGAACCCCGGCAAATTAAACGTCGGCGGTTTGTGGCCAATCAACGGTGAGGGCAGGGCGTGCGGGTCGTATTTGTCCTGCTCCATCCGTTCCAGAATGGTGTAGAACCCTAAGCCGCCTACCGCCACAATCGCCAAAGGTGCCGTAAACATCAAGCGCCGCCGCATATCCATCGTCAAGCAACCACGCCCGCCGCCTTTGCGGCGCGCTTGCGAGAGGGCGCTCCCACCCGTAACCGCCGGTCCGAAAGTGAAAGTGCCCCACCGAGCGCCATGATCAAACCGCCAAACCAAATCTCCGGCGCCAACGGATGCCGGTTCAAGCGCAACTCCGCGCCGCCGCCCGCCGGCTCATCAGCGAACACCACATAGATATCCTGGAACCCATTGGTGTGAATCGCTGCATCATTGGTGATCACTTTCGGCGTGGTAAAAATCCGCCGTGAGGGATGCAGCGTAAGAAATGGCTTGCCTTCATCACTGATCGTCACGTCTGCGACGCGTTGCGCATAATTTGGCCCCGGCGCATCACGCAGATCATCGAGCTTCCAGCTATAACCACCAAGTTCAGTGGACTGTCCTGGGTTGAGCACCACCACCTTCTGGCTCGCTAGGGTCATTCCGGCGATGCCGAAAACCATCACCCCAAACCCGATATGCCCCAGCGCCGCCCCAAACGCCGCCCGCGGCATGGCGCGCAAACGTGCCAGCGAGTCGCCCAGTTTCACACGCCCAAGTTTAGCCCGCTCGGCAATATCTGAAACCGCCGACAGCATCACCCACACGCCGCCGCCCAGTCCTAGGGCCGTAATGGCATTGCTCTGCTCGGTCATCACTAAAAACACAATCACCGCCACCACGGCGGCGAACCAAATCCGCTCCAGCGCCGGCCGCAACGCCGCCCGTTTCCAGGGTAGCAACGGTCCAATCGCCATCGCCAATATCAGCGGCGCTGTCAGGGGCAAAACCGTCTGGTTAAAAAACGGTGCCCCGACCGAAAGTTGAATCCCAAACAGCAAATTCACAAAAGGCGGATACAATGTGCCAACAAACACTACCGCCGCTATTGAGCACAGGAAAATATTGTTCACCACCAGCGCGCTTTCGCGCGATAGCGGCGAAAACATCCCCGTCGCCGCCAGCACCGGGGCGCGAATGGCAAACAACAGCAGCGACCCGCCAATGGTAATGGCCAGCAATGCCAAAATAAACAGCCCTTGGTCAGGTGCCGCGGCAAACGAATGCACCGAATTCAAAATACCCGAGCGCACCAAAAACGTGCCTGAGAGACTGAGCGAGAATGTTGCAATGGCCAACAAAACTGTCCATGCTTTCAACGCCTCGCGCTTCTCCACCACAATCGCGCAGTGCAGCAGCGCCGTGCCGGTCAGCCATGGTAACAAGGCGGCATTCTCCACCGGGTCCCAGAACCAATATCCGCCCCAGCCAAGCGTATAATACGACCACCAACTCCCTAGCGCGATGCCGGAGGTGAGAAAACACCATGAAACCAACGCCCAAGGTCGCACCCAGCGCCCCCAGGCCGCATCAATGCGCCCTTCGATCAAGGCGGCAATGGCAAACGCAAAGGCTACCGAAAACCCAACGTAGCCGGTGTATAAAACCGGCGGATGAAACGCCAAGCCAGGGTCCTGCAAAATCGGGTTCACCCCGGCGCCATCCAGCGGCGGCGGCCATATGCGGGTAAACGGGTCCGAAACGGTTAAGGTAAACAGCAAAAACCCGCCTGAAACAAACCCAAGCACACCAAGCACCCGCGCCCGCAATGAAGCCGGCAGATTGCCACCAAACGCCGCCACAGTCGCGCCGCAGAACGACAGCACGAAGCACCACAGCACCATCGAACCATCATGGTTCCCCCAGGTGCCGGTTATCCGGTAAATCAGCGGCACCTGGCTCGATGAAAAATCCGCGACATTCTCAACGGTGAAGTCAGAGACCACACCAGCGTAAATCAGCCCAAGAAACGACGCCCCAATCGCCAGAAAATGGCTGAGTGCCAATGCCGGTGCTGCCCGCATCGCCCGCGCATCACGCAGGCCCGGCGCAAACACCCCAATCACGCCCTGTGCAAATGCCAGGGCCACCGCAAGCGCTAAGGCAAAATGCCCAAGTTCGGGGATCATGAACCACTACTCTTCACAGCCATATCATTCCAGGTCGAAGCATCAGGTGGCGGCCCGAATTTCGGGTTCCATTTTCCGGAGTTTTTCAAATTTTCCTCGACATCCTTGGGCATATAGCTGGACCCATGCTTTGCCAGCACTTCACTGGCCGAAAAATCACCACCGCTGGTCATCGCGCCGATCGCCACAATCCCCTGACCCTCACGAAACAAATCCGGCAGCACGCCCGTAAAAGTTACCGGAATTGAGGCCTGCCCGTCTGTAACCCTGAAATTAGTCGTCGGTGTGCCGTTACTGATCACCGTGTTAACGCTGCCCACCTGCACAATCCCACCGAGCCTGAAATCCATGCCCGGCGAAGGGTCTTTCGCCAGCACTTCGCGCGGGCCGAGGAAGAAGGTGAGGGTAGATGAGAACGCCGCCAGCGATAACGCGGTGGCCGAGCCGACCGCAATGCCACAGGCCAGCAACAAGTAGAGCCGCCGCTTTTTACGCGGGGTCATGGCCGCTTCTCAACCGCCGCCAGACGTTTAACGGCGCTCCGATAACGAACATAGGTGAGGCCAAAAATCCCCACCAGAAACAGCACGGTAATACCATAGCTGCCATCGATAAACGGCGTAAGGTTCATGCCCCGCGCTCCGCTGCTGCCAGCAACAATGCGCGGGTTTTACGCTCCATAATCGCCGAACACAGCCGCGCCGTCACCAGCGTCAGAAAACACATATAAAAACCCACTGAAGCGATCAGCAGTGGGTATAGCATGGTAACATAAATTTTCGACCCGCCCGAGAACGAGATGGTATTGCCTTGATGTAATGTGTTCCACCATTGTACCGAAAACACGATGATCGGTAGGTTTACCGCGCCCACCAATGCCAAAATAGCGGCCGCGCGGTAGCCGTGCTCGCGGTTATCAAACGCCCGGATCAGCGCGATGTGCCCCAGATACAGGAAAAACAGCACCAGCACCGAGGTTAGCCGTGCATCCCAAACCCAATAAGCACCCCACATCGGCTTGCCCCACAAGGCGCCCGAAATGAGACACACAAAGGTAAAACCAGCCCCCACCGGCCCAATTTCCTCAGCCGCCAGGTCTGCCAGCGGGTGCCGCCACACAATCGAGAAAAACGAGCAAACCGCCAGCGCCGCATAGCCCGCCATAGAAACCCAGGCGGCCGGCACATGCACATACATAATCCGCGCCGCGTTACCTTGTTCCCAATCCGCAGGGGCAAACACATAGCCCCACACAATCCCAATAACGGTAAGGATGATGGAAAACGCCGCCAACCACGGCAGTGCCGGCTGTGCCAGCCGCAAAAACCGCCCTGGGTTCGCGTAGCGGTGCAGCCATGAACCAGTTGGATACGCGGGAATAGCCTCTGGCGCGAGAATATTGTCAGTCATAGCCCCATATTAGGTGATGTGGCGGGAAATTTGAAGCTGGCGAACAAGCCTGTATGCTAGGAAGACGCATAAAGGAGCCTAGTTGCATGAAATTCATACTTATCGCGCACGACAAAGAGGGCGCGCTAGAGATCCGCAAAGCCACCCGTCCGGCGCATCTAGCCTACTGGCAGGATCAGATCGGTGCCAGGTTATCCTATGGCGGTCCGTTACTGGGCGCCGATGGCAACCCTTTTGGCAGCATCCTGGTGGTCGAAGCCCCTTCTGAAGCCGAAGCCCGCGCCATTTTTGAGGCTGACCCCTATGTGACCGCCGGGTTGTTTGAGATGACCAGTATCAGCGCGTTCCGCCATGTCTTCACCGACGGAAATATTGTTGGATGAATTACTGGCTGGTCAAATCCGAACCGGACGCTTTCTCCTGGGACCAGCAGGTGACCAACAAGGTCGAACCCTGGACCGGCGTTCGAAATCACCAGGCTAAAAACAACCTGAAAGCCATGAAAAAAGGTGATCTGGCGTTTTTTTATCATTCCAACATCGGCAAGGAGATTGTCGGTATCGTAACAGTCGCCCGCGAAGCCTATCCAGACCCGACCGCTGAATCCGGCGACTGGGTTTGTGTGGACATGCAGGCGGTCAAGCCGGTTCCCAAACCTGTCTCTCTTGCAACCATCAAGGCCGACCCTCGCTTCCAGGATTTCGCCCTGGTCCGGCTGTCGAGGCTCTCCGTTGCCCCGGTGAGTGCTGCACATTGGGCGCAACTTTGTGCTATAGGTGGCATCAAATGAAAGGCGCTTAATATGAAATCTGAAATTGCCATTCTCGGCGGCGGCTGCTTCTGGTGCCTGGAGGCCGCATACAGCGAACTACGCGGCGTGTTGGGCGTACAATCCGGCTACGCCGGTGGTCACGTCGAGGCTCCCACATATAAACAGGTTTGCACCGGCGCCACCGGCCATGCCGAGGTGGTGAAACTCAGCTACGACCCGGACGTCATTTCCTACGACGACTTGTTGAAAGTCTTTTTCACCATTCACGACCCCACCACGCTAAATCGCCAGGGCGGCGACGTTGGCACCCAATATCGCTCGGTTATTTTCACCACCAACCCGGCACAGGCGGCTTCGGCGGCCGCCGCGATCGCGGAATTCAGCAAACTCTGGCCTGGAAAAATCGTCACTGAGGTCGCACCCGCACCAATGTTTTACCAGGCGGAGCCCGAGCATGACCAGTATTACGCCCGAAACCCCTACGCGGGTTATTGCCAAGCGGTTGTAGCCCCAAAAGTAGCTAAAGTCCGTAAAGTTTTTTTTGATCGCCTGCGCGGTGAGTCCACCTGACCGGGACTGATGGGCTCTGAATCAACACCGTCCCAACCGCTGCGCTACCGGGCCATCGCTGCCGGGCTTCGGGCGGCCGAACACCTGATCCCCAAAGCGTTGCTGCCCGGCCACAACGCCGCACGGCTGCTGCGTATTGCCAACACCACTCCCACCGCTGGCATGGTGCAGGGCTTGGTCCGTCTGACCTCGGCGCTGGAACGCGAGTCGGAGCTCAGCGTGTTCGGTACGATGGCCATTCATCATGATTTTTTGAGGCTGCTCCGCAATGCCGACTATATTGAAACCCAGCATCGCCAGACACCTGAAATTTCTCTGTCGCCGATAACGGCGCCGATATTCATCCTTGGTCTGCCGCGTAGCGGCACCACGTTTTTGCATTCGTTGCTGGCGCTGGACCCTGCAAACCAGGTGCCCCGTAATTGGCAGACGCAATTTCCGCATCCCAGACCCCCTGATTTTCAGGCATCCGCCCATCGGGAGGTTCACAAGGTGGACCAACAGTTGCGCCTGTTCGCCGCGATCGCAGAAGGTTTCGCACAAGCCCACCCAATTACCGCCGACAGCCCGCAGGAATGTACGGAAATCACCGCCCACACCTTCCAGAGCCTGCGATTTGATACAATCTTTCGCATCCCTTCCTATCAAGCTTGGCTGGATGCGCATGGCCACTTTGAGGCTTTCCAGTTTCACAAAAAATTCCTGCAGGTTCTGCAACAGGGCATCACCCAGCCGCGCTGGATACTGAAAAGCCCGGATCATGTCTTCAGCCTCGATGCGATTTTGAACACGTACCCCGATGCGCGTTTCGTGGTTGTCCATCGCGACCCCATGAAAGTCTTTGGCTCTGTGGCTAATCTTACAGAAGTTCTGCGCCGGCCATTTTTGAGACATATCGACCCCGTGGAAATTGGCGAGCAGGTTACAAGCCGTTGGATTGATGGCACCAAGCGGCTTATATCCTTCGACCAGCGGCCCGATGTTCCGGTCAACCGAAAAATTCAAATTCAGCACGATGACCTGATCGCCGACCCGTTGCAGGCGATAACCAGCATTTATGCATTATTTGATTTGCCTCTTTCGGCAGAGTTCGCAAATGCAATAAAAAATATACTCATCGAGACACCACGCGGCGGATATACCGGCACCCGGAATTATTCGCTCAACCATTTTAATATAAAGCCAGAACGCCTAACACCGCAATTTTCCGATTACATTGATTATTTTGGTGTTACACCATAACAATGATAATTATGGTGCAATGTTTAACGGCAGGATTATTTTGCCATGTCGCGTTAGCGCCGTGAATCCGGTTGTAAAAAAAGCGGGGTACACCGCATGGCGATTATTGCCGCGCGCGTTTCGCCGCACCGCACTAACCAGCGTAGCAGCACAACTGGCACGCAAGCCTAACCAACCCGAGGCTCGTACCAGTAATGGTGTGGTGGTTGCTGGCGATATCGCCGGCAACAATGGCCTGGCCGAAACCGCCCGATTATTCCACGACGTCATCCATGCTGCGGGCTTGTCGCGTGGTAAGGTTCCTCTCGGCCTGCCGGGTGTCGTCGAGATGAGCCGCGTGACGGTGCCGCCCGATGCCGCACTTCTAGCTGTGGTAAACGCCCCAATTCTTCCCGTAGGCCTGCTGCGGATGCCCCGCAATCTTCTGAAGCACCGCCGCGTGATCGGCGTGTGGGCCTGGGAACTGCCGGTGCTACCCCGTCAATGGCAGTTAGGCACGCAATTCGTTCACGAAATTTGGGCACCATCTTCATTCACCGCCGACGCCCTTGAAACCATCGCACCGGGCCGCGTCCGTGTTGTACCGTATCCGCTTGCCGCGTTTGAGTTGCCGGTAACCGGCGACCGTCACTCGTTCGGATTTAACAATGATACTGTGGTTGTCTTAACCGCATTTAATTTAAATTCTGGTATGGCGCGCAAAAACCCCCTGGGCGCGATCGCCGCATTCAAGGCGGCCTTTGGCACTGATGAGACCTTTCAGTTCATTATGAAAATTTCCGGCGCCGAGTCGTATGCGGCTGACCTGCGCATCATCATCGCGGCCATCGGCGGCGCTCCAAATATTAAACTGATCAATGAAAATTTTACCGAATCCAGCTTGCGCGGCCTCATCGCCGCCAGCGACATTGTGGTCTCCTTACATCGTTCCGAAGGCTTTGGCCTTATCCCTGCCGCCGCTATGCTGTTAGGCAAACCGGTGGTTGCCACCGGTTGGTCCGGCAACCTCACCTTCATGACCCCCGAGACATCCGCCCTGGTGTCGTACCGTCTGGTTCAGCCAGTCGATGAGCGCGGTGTTTACGAGGTCGCGGGAGCCCGGTGGGCGGAGCCGGACATTGAAGACGCCACCGCCCAGCTTCGCCGCCTTGGCCATGATGCTGCATTGCGCGCACGTCTGGGGCTTGCAGGCCAAACCCACGCCCGCGCCGTGCTTAGCGCCGCCCCGGTTCTAGCAGCGCTTAACGCCAATGGGATTACGTGAAAATACTGGTTTGGCATTGGGGACGTCGCGGGGCGGGGCCGTTATTCGCATTGCGGCTGACGGAAGCCATTAATCAATTGGTGGGACACCATGCAGATTTATCGCTGTCATCTGGTGCGGAAATTTTACACGGTCAGAACCTGCCCGACTGTGTTTGGGCTGAGCCTACTTATCGAAATGTACTTGGCTACCTAACACAGAAGGCATTAAATATTTTTTTTGCTGGCCGTACGCGTCGAAGGCTCTCATTAATTAAGCCAGATTTGGCTATATGTGCGATGCCTTCTTTGCTTGACCAACGCCTCTCAAACGCACTCAACACCCTAAAAATACCTTACGCGGTAATAGTGCATGACGCCTCTGCGCATCCAGGCGACTCGTTGAGTTTTAGGTTTCTTGATCAGGCGCGTTTGTTGCGTGGTGCACGCTATTTGGTGACACTAAGCGCCCATGTTGCGGCAGACTTGGAGTCTCAGAATTATGGTTTCTCAGGGCAAGAAATTATCAAACTCTGGCATCCACCTTTCAGCTTTGGGGCACGCCCACCACCTCCGCTAACCCACGCGGGCCTGCCGCGGGTGTTATTTTTTGGCCGCCTGTTGGCTTATAAAGGCCTTGATTTGCTTGCTGATGCCCTGAGTTCATTGGGTTCTGACCTACCATTCGTGGTTAAAATATGTGGCGATGGACCGATTTCACCTGAATTGCTCCGCCTTCAGACTATGCGCCGTGTCGAAATTGACAGGCGTTGGATTCCTGAGGATGAGTTGCCCGAATTACTGGCCTGGTCGGATGCAGTCGTTCTACCTTATCGAGAGGCCAGTCAATCGGGAGTTGCGGCCGCTGCTCTGGCGCAAGGCCGTTATGTGCTTGCCACAATGGTGGGCGGATTGACTGAACAACTCTCTCATCAAGCGCTCGCGCTTTTAGTTGAACCAAATGCAGCTGCCCTTGCCGCAGGTCTCACAAAAATATTCGAACTGACTAAAGCCCAACCACCGATCGATACCGATGCCGATTGGCGGAGGATGGCATTAGAAATGCTGTCAAAATTTAGTGATCACACAACGCACATAGAATCTGAGAGCATTCCACAGTCAAAATCCTGATGTTTTTTGAAACTGGCTCCCGAAGTAGGACTCGAACCTACGACCGAGCGATTAACAGTCGCTAGCTCTACCAACTGAGCTATTCGGGACCAGTGGGGCGGCTATAGCTAACCAAAACGGCTATGACAATGCCTGCCATCATTCATGGTTCATTTAGGAGAGGTTGATTTTCCGAATGCCCTCCTTTATGGCCTCAACCCTGCCTTGGCCGTGCGGGCGTGGTGGAACTGGTAGACGCGCCGGACTCAAAATCCGGTTCTGGTGACAGAGTGTCGGTTCGATTCCGACCGCCCGCACCACCAAACTGGCTCGGCCTATCAGAGCTACGGCACCACCAGTTGAGTATCTCAACCTCACGCGATTTTGCTGATTTGTTTATAGTCTGTCATCATTCGAGAGGTATGTGAGCGTTGTTGAAGTCTATATTTAGTGAACGGCGTCCTGTTGTCAGGCCGCTGCAACACCCTCAACCAACTATTTACGCCGCTTTAATCGTATATTCACAATAACTTTTATG
>DAIDEE010000070.1 GCA_027308685.1 Acidocella sp. | reverse complement strand
GTGGGTGGGCCAAAGAATTTTGGCCCCAGGGTGGCGGCGGGAATGATCCGCAGGCCCAGAATATTCAGCACGGTTGGCAGGTGCTCCGGCTTCAGCGACATGCGCGACGCCAGATTGGCTGGCAGCACCACCGGTTGCTTGCGGATGAGGTAGTGTAATTCGCCGCCGAGCTTTTCGGCGATGTCCAGGCGCAGCATGACGGGACCAGCCGGCAGCCAGCCCATCATGAAAGCAAAGTCCGGGTTGCTGGAGGCGGGGATGGAGACCAGCCCGGCGGGTGGCAGGCGCGGTGTTTCCACGCCGTTCCATAGCGCCCAGAGCAAGGCTCGCATGGCGGCGGCGTTGGGTTTTAATAGGGCGGGCATAAACAAGGCGAAGCGTCCGGCTACGATGCCGAGCGGCTTGAGGGCGGCTTTTTCGGCTGGCGTGCCAATTTCACCCGGCAGGACGCCAAGCGCCTCGCCGAGCCGGTGGACGACGCCGCGCAAGGTTGGCGGTGGTGCTGCCATCACGGCGGCCAGGGGTGCCAGTTTGGTGTCCACACTGGCGGCCATGTAGGCGGCCAGCCGGATGCGCAGGCGCTCGCGTGCCGCGCCGTCGATGAACTCGCTGGGCAGAATTTCCACCGCCGGGCGCATGATACTGGCACCTTTGCGCAGGCGGGCGATCTCGGCACCTTCCCAGACGATGCGCTGGGTGGGCGAGATGCTGAATTCGGTATCGGGGGCCAGCTCGGCGCGCAGAATCCGGCGCGGCATTTCTTGCCCCAATGCCCGCCGCGCCGCCCGCAGCACCAGTTTTTTCTCCTGGCCCTGGGTTGCGGGGTCGGGGTGGAAATTAAAGCCGTCGATCCGGCCAACTTCATGGCCTTCCACCAGCACCACGCCGCGGGCTGATACCACTGAGAGTAGGTCTTCCGTCTCTTTCGCCTCCAGCCGCCTGGTTAAATGTGCCGCCCGTTTATCGACAAATCGTGCCATCAGTTTTTCGTGCAGCGTGTCCGAGATTTTATCCTCGATCTCGCGGGCGCGATTTTGCCAGGGGATGGCATCTTTCATCCAGTCCGCCCGGGTGGTGATATAGGCCCAAACGCGCACGTCGGCCAGACGCTGCATCAGGGTATCGATATCGCCCTCGGTTTTATCCAGCCCCTCGAACTGGCTGGCGATCCAATCCACCGGCAGGGTTTTGTCACGGCGCAGGTGCAGGAATACGCGGGCGCAGAGTTTGGCGTGCCAGTCGTTGGCGAGTTTGCGGAAATCTGGGATCTGGCAGGCGTCCCACAGCATGCGGGTGGTCGCGCGGCCTTGTGCGGCGCGGCGGATGTCTGGGTCCATTGAGAGGGAGGCCAGGGTCATGGCGTCGGTGGCGTCCTGGCCGCGCACCAGGCCGGGAACTGGCGGGGGCTGCATCAGGCTGGCCAGCAAGGTGTCGGTGGAGGCGAAATCGAGGTCGGAATTGCGCCAGCAGAGCTGCTCCAGCGGCTCGAAGGCGTGGCTCTCGACGGCGTTGACCAGCTCATCGGCCAGCGGCGGGCAGTTGGCCGTGACGCCAAAGGTGCCGTCGCGCATGCCGCGCCCGGCGCGCCCGGCAATCTGCGCTACTTCCGGGGCTTGCAGCAGGCGGGGGCGGTGGCCGTCAAACTTCGAGAGACCCGCGAAGGCGACATGGTCCACATCCATGTTGAGCCCCATCCCGATAGCATCGGTGGCGACCAGGAAATCCACTTCTTTCGCCTGATACAAAGCCACCTGGGCGTTGCGGGTGCGGGGGGATAAGCGGCCCATCACCACCGCGCAGCCGCCGCGCCGGCGGCGCACGGCTTCGGCAATGGCGTAAACTTCGGTGCTGGAAAACGCCACGATTGCCGAGCGCGGCGGCAGGCGGGAGAGTTTGGCCGGGCCGGCGTAGGTGAGGTCTGACAGCCGGGGACGGGTTTCGATCTCGGCATCCGGGATCAGCCGTTTGAGTAAGCGGCGGATGGTGTCAGCACCTAAGAACATGGTTTCCACCATTCCGCGCGCGTGCAGCAGGCGGTCGGTGAAGATATGGCCGCGGTCAGGGTCGGCGCAGAGCTGGATTTCATCGACGGCCAAGAACTCCACCCGCCGGTCCAGCGGCATGGCCTCCACCGTGCAGGAGAAATATTTAGCACCCGGGGGAACGATTTTTTCCTCGCCGGTGATGAGAGCAACGTTTTTGACGCCCTTGCGCAGCACCATCCGGTCGTAGTTTTCCCGCGCCAGCAGCCGCAGCGGGAAGCCAATGATGCCCGAGGCATGGCCAAGCATCCGCTCAATGGCGAGGTGGGTTTTGCCGGTATTGGTGGGGCCAAGCACCGCCTTAACCCGCGGAGAGAATCCGGACATGGGATAAGTGTTGGGGGGATTGGGGCGGATTGCAAGCTCGTTATGCAACGGTCAAAAAACCAAAGGGAGCGCGAACGCTCCCTTGGCAATTAACTCCCTTGCGGGCAACGGTCACTTTTAAGAGTGCCACGATGGAGGTTCTATGTGCTAAAATGGCTCATTTATCAATTTCAAATGGCTAGCGTGATGGTCTGCCCGCCGTAGAAAATACCTTCAACCGGAACGGTTTCCGTTGCAGCGATATAGGCAATAACCCCCCGGCGCTCGACGCCAATGCCGCGCAATCCTATCGAAACATCATCATGCGCCGTTCCATGTTTCGGGACCATTGATAGGCCTTCTCAGTCATCGACCATACGGCGGATCTATTGCGCGGCGTGGTCCTCATTGGCTTGCGTATCTAAATAATGTGCAATTCATCGATCTGGCGTTCGGCAAGGCCACGCTCAATTGCTTGGTCGCCCGCATGAGGCTCTCCTCAAAATAGGATTAAATTCTACTCGTTGCTGGTGTTCGCGCCAAAACTATTCTTGAACATTGCGCAAACCGCGCCTAACTCTCGCGCCACGATGTGGGAGTTTATTGAATGACCGAGACAAATACCGTTGAGACCGCCGCCCCAGAGACCCGTGATTTTGGTGCCGAAGTGGGGCGTCTGCTCGATTTGGTGGTGCATTCGCTCTATTCGGACCGGGAGATTTTTCTGCGGGAGTTGGTGGCCAATGCGGCAGATGCCACTGACCGGCGGCGGTTCATGGCGCTTTCAGATGAAGCGCTGGCGTTGCCGGAAAATCCGGCCATTAAAATCTCGGTGGATAAACTCGGGCAGACCATCACCATTGCGGACTCCGGCACCGGGATGAATAAGGATGAACTAGCCGAGCATCTGGGCACCATTGCCCGCTCCGGCACCTCGGCCTTTACCGCCACGCTGGCGAATACCAAGCCGGAGGACCGGCCAAATCTGATCGGGCAGTTCGGTGTAGGGTTTTACTCCGCCTTCATGGTGGCTGATGAGGTGGAGGTGATTTCGCGCAAGGTGGACAGTCTCCATGCCTGGGCGTGGAAATCAGCTGGCCGCGGCCAATATACCCTGCAACCGGCTGAGCGCGAGGAGGCCGGGACCACGATTATTCTTCACATCAAGCCCGATGCCGAGGATTTTCTCGAGCCGATGCGCATTGAGCATGTGATCCGTAAATGGGCGGACCATATCGCCATTCCCATTGAGCTGGAGCGTGACGGCACGTTCGCTGCGATCACCGAAGGTGCGGCGTTGTGGCGCAAGCCCAAGGTCGATATTTCCACGCAGGATTACAGTGAATTTTACCGGCATCTGGGCCATATGTTCGACGAGCCCTGGGCGACGATTCACTGGCGGGCCGAGGGCACGCTGGAGTTTTCGGCGCTGTTGTTCATCCCGTCCTCGAAGCCGTTCATGGCGGTGGAGGAGAACCGCGACTCCAAGGTGCGGCTGCATGTGAAGCGGATGTTCATCACCGATGACGCCAAGCTGCTGCCCTCCTGGCTGAGCTTTGTGGTGGGGATTGTCGATACCGAGGATTTGCCGCTGAATGTGTCGCGCGAAATTCTGCAATCGACGCCGGTGCTGGATAAAATCCGCAAGGCGTTGGTGAACCGCGTGCTGTCGGAGTTGAAGACCAAGGCCAAGGATGCCGAGGCGTTCAAGTCATTTCAGGAGAATTTCGGGGTCATCCTCAAGGAGGGTATCTATGAGGATACCGGCCATGCGGCTGAGATTGCTGGGTTGCTGCGGTTTACCTCGACCAAGGGGGAAGCCACAACCCTGGATGAGTATATCGCCAGGATGCCGGAAGGCCAGGAGGCGATTTATTATCTGGCCGGCGCTGATGCGGCGGCGCTGAAGACCTCGCCGCAATTGGAGGGCTTTGCCACCAAGGGCTACGAGGTGCTGCTGCTGGCTGATGCGATTGATGCGTTCTGGCCGGCCCGGTTGGAAAGTTACAAGGAAAAGAAACTTCAAAGTGCCAGCCAGGCCAGCGGATTGTTTGAGGCGGCGGAACCGGCGGAGGATATTGCCGCTTTATGCACGGCACTGGCGGCGGCACTGGGAGCCAAGGTCTCGGCGGTGGTGGCGTCCTCGCGGTTATCAGGTAGTCCGGCGATGCTGGTGGCTGACAAAACCGGGCCGGATTTGGCAATGCAGCGGCTGATGCGCCGCGCCGGCCGGCCAGTATTTGGCCCGGCACCCCGGCTGGAGATCAACCCGGCGCATGGGTGGATCAAGGCGCTGGCGAGCCAGCCTGAGCCCGAAAAACAGGCAGAATTGCTGTTGGATTTGGCGAGATTGCAGGAAGGCGACTTGCCGGAGAACCCCGCGGAATTCGTAAAACTCATCGCGGCGTCACTCTCAAAAGCCTGAAACTGCGGGAAACCTCACAGGCTTAAAATGCGTTTGCCCATTGCCTTGGCACCCTGTTCTAGGCCAAGGTCGGGTTGCAATTTTGTGACGATCAAGGGTTTTGTATGTCTGAAATTTACGGCACCGCGGCTGAAACACTCAATGTCGGTTCGCTAAGCTCGCGTGCCACCGGGCCGAAGCGTCCGATGGACGCTGATGCCGTGCGCACCGCTTATCGTCGCTGGGCAGGGTTGTATGATTTCGGTTTCGGCTTGATTTCCGGCCATGCCCGCCGCTCTGCCGTGGCAGCGGTGAATGCCGCGCCGGGCCCTAAAGTGCTCGAAGTGGGCGTGGGTACCGGCCTGGCCCTGCCGCTTTATGCGGCGGACAAGCGTGTGACTGGGATTGATTTATCGACCAACATGCTGGGTCTGGCGCGTGAGCGGGTGGCCGGGATGAAATTGCGCAACATTGAAGCCCTGCTGGAGATGGACGCGCAGGCGACGAACTTCGAGACCGGCCAGTTTGATATCGCGGTGGCGATGTTCGTGGCCAGCGTGGTGCCCAACCCGCAGGCGCTGGTGGCGGAGTTGAAGCGGGTGGTCCGCCCGGGCGGCACAATTTTATTTGTCAACCATTTTGCGGCTGAGCGTGGCCCGGTATGGTGGGTGGAACGCGCCATGGCGCCTGCCTCCTCGCTGCTGGGCTGGCATCCGGACTTCCATTTGAACCATATGTTCGCGGAAACCGACCTGAAATCTGCCACCATTAGGTCCATGCGTCCGATGAGCCTGTTCCGGCTCATACAATTACAAAATTAAGGTAACTCCGTAATCAATTAAAAGACTTCGGTTGGTTTGTCTTGATCTTCTGTGGTTGGCCTTATATCAGAGGGGCGTAACCGGGTCGGCTAAACGGAACGGGCAGGCACTCAGGATAATGCGGATGAATCGGGTTTTGGGTTGGGGTTTAGGGATTATATTGCTGATTGGTCTGGGCGGCCATGCAGCCTTGGCGCAATCTGCCGACCCTACTGCCGCAGCGGATGCTTATGTGAATGCACCGCATGATTGGCAGATGTGGCTGCCGGTGTCGGGTAGCCCGATGGAAGCGCGGATCGACTGGCTGATGAAGTACGTGCTGTGGATCATGACCGCCATTGTGGGGTTTGTAGGGCTGTTGATGCTCTATGTGATGATCAATTTCCGTTCTGGCAAAAACAAAACCCCGGCGCATTTTACCCATAATGCCTTGATCGAAGTGATCTGGATCGTCATCCCGACCTTGTTGCTGGCGGTGATTATCGTGCCGTCGATCAGCCTGATTTATTATGAGGCGGACGATAGCAGCCCGTACATGACCATCAATGTAACTGGCCATCAATGGTACTGGGAATATTCATATCAGTCGGTGCCTGGGTTGGATTACACCAGCTACATGGTGCCCGATGACAAATTGCAGCCCGGTGATATCCGCCGTTTGAGTGTTGATCATCCGATTGTGGTGCCGATAGGCAAAAAAATTAAATTCAACATTACCAGCGCGGATGTTCTGCATGGGTTTTATTTGCCGTCGCTCGGTGTGCAGCGCTACGCTATTCCGGGCACGGTGGTGACCAGTTGGACCATCATTCCGAAGGTGGGCACTTATTATGGGGAGTGCAATCAGATTTGCGGTGTCAATCACGACGCCATGCCGATCGAGATCAAAGCGGTGTCGATGGATGATTACATGGCTTGGATTAAAGTGGCGCAGGCCAATTATGTGATGAACTCATATGCACCACATCCGCTGTCCTCGCCGTTGCCGGTTAATGAATTTGCTGATCTGGCGGTCACAAAATGACCTGCTGTTTTATTTAAGGAGCGCGAACGCATGTCCTCCACGACACATGACGACCATATCCCCCATGAACAAGCGCACGGCGATCACGCGCATGGCGATCATGGCCATGCCAAACCAGGGTTTGTGCGCCGTTGGTTGATGAGCACCAACCATAAGGACATCGGCACGCTGTATATCACATCAGCCGTGATTGCCGGGTGCGTTGGCGGTATCCTCTCAATGATCATGCGTGCGCAGTTGATGTATCCGCATAATCATATTGTCAGCAGCGGCACCGAGTGGAACGCGATCATCACCGCGCATGGTTTGATCATGATCTTCTGGATGGTGATGCCGGCGTTGATTGGCGGCTTTGGCAACTGGTTTGTGCCGATGATGATCGGCGCGCCCGACATGGCCTTTCCCCGCCTGAACAACATGAGCTTCTGGTTCCTGGTCATGGGCTTTATTTTCGTGATGCTCGGCCTGCTGATTGGCGATGGTACCGGTGCTGGCTGGACGATTTATCCGCCGCTCGACAACGCGCATTATTCGCCGGGTATCGCTACCGACTTCTCATTGTTCTCGCTGCATCTGGCCGGTATTTCATCACTGCTGGGCGCCATCAATTTTATTGCCACCATTTTGAACATGCGTGCGCCTGGCATGACCATGCATAAAATGCCGCTGTTTGTTTGGGCCATTCTGGTCACGGCCTTCCTGCTGCTGCTCGCCATTCCGGTGCTGGCCGGTGCGGTGACCATGCTGATTATGGACCGCAATTTCGGCACCTCGTTCTTCGAGCCGGCCGGTGGTGGTGATCCGGTGTTGTTCCAGCATCTTTTCTGGTTCTTCGGGCACCCGGAAGTTTATATCATGATTTTGCCGGCCTTCGGCGTCATCAGCCATGTGGTTTCCACCTTTTCAAAGAAGCCGGTGTTTGGTTATCTCGGCATGGCGTACGCCATGGTGATCATCGGGTTTGTGGGCTTTGTGGTGTGGGCGCATCATATGTTCGTCTCCGGGATTTCAACCGACAGCCGGGTATATTTTGAAGTGGCCACGCTGGTAATTGCGGTGCCGACCGGCATTAAAATCTTCTCGTGGATTGCTACCATGTGGGGCGGCTCGATTGAGTTCAAAACGCCGATGCTGTGGGCGATTGGCTTTATCTTCCTGTTCGTTATCGGTGGCGCGACCGGCGTGGTGCTGGCCAATGCGGGTCTCGACCAGGAGTTGCACAACGACTACTTCCTGATCGCGCATTTCCATTATGTGCTGTCGTTGGGTGCGGTGTTCGCGATTTTTGCTGGTTTCTATTACTGGATCGGTAAAATGTCTGGTCACCCGTATCCGGAATTCTGGGGCAAGGTGCATTTCTGGACCACGTTTATTGGTGTGAACCTGACGTTCTTCCCGCAGCATTTCCTGGGGCTTGCCGGTATGCCGCGCCGTTACCCGGATTATCCTGATGCTTTTGCCGGCTGGAACTTTGTGTCCTCGGTTGGGGCGATGATCTCGGGGGCGTCCACGGCGGTGTTCTTCTATGTTCTCTATCGTATCTTTACCTCGAAAGAGAAACTGGCGGATAATTATTGGGGCGAGGGCGCCACAACTCTGGAGTGGGCTGTGCCATCACCTGCCCCGCATCACACGTTCGAGGATGTGCCGGTTATCCGGTAACGTCCGCACGATTTACCAATGAAGGCGTCATGCCCGCGCAAGCGGGCATCACGTTTTTTGTATGAGGGTTTAGCCTGAATTATGAGTGAAACGGTTTTCGTTAATTCAACCGAGCTAGGTGCCGAGGCCCGCGATTGGATTGCGCTGCTCAAGCCGCGGGTTCTGACTTTGGTTGTGTTTACCGGGGCGATCGGCCTGATTATCGCGCCGGTGCATCTGAACCCGATTTTGGCTCTCACCGCGATTTTATGCATCACCATCGCCGCCGGTGCCGCGGGCGCCATTAATATGTGGTACGACCGCGATATCGATGCGATTATGAAGCGCACCGCCTCGCGGCCAATTCCTGCAGGCCGGATCGCGCCGGAGGCGGCGTTGGCCTACGGCATTGTGCTTTCGGTGTTTTCGGTGCTGTTGATGGCGCTGGCCACCAATATGGTGGCGGCGTTCGTGCTGGCGTTCTCGATTGCCTTCTACGTGTTTGTTTACACCATGTGGCTGAAGCGGCGCACTCCCCAGAACATCGTGATCGGTGGCGCGGCGGGAGCTTTTCCGGCGGTGATCGGCTGGGCTGCTGCCACCGGTTCGGTGAGCCTGCTGCCGGTGTTGCTGTTCCTGATTGCGTTTATCTGGACACCGCCGCATTTCTGGTCGCTTTCATTATATGCGTCCGGTGATTATGAGCGGGCTGGGGTTCCGATGCTGCCGGTGGTGAAGGGGGCGCGTCATACACGCTGGAATGTGTTTATCTACACCCTGGGTCTGGTGCCGTTAACCCTGATGCCCGTGCTGTTTGGTTTGATGGGCTGGTTTTATGGGATTTCGGCGTTGGCGCTGGGCCTGGCGTTTATATATCATGCGTGGCGGGTGCTCAATGACCGTCAGGATGCCAAAGGTATCAGCCTGACCAAGGATGCGCCGGCGAAGGCGGCCTTCCGCTACTCCATTTTATATCTGTTCCTGCTGTTTGGCGCCTGCGCCATTGACCGCCTATTATGATCGATACGCAACATTGGACACCGGAAATGCTGGCGGAATTCAAGCGCCGCCGCCGGGGCAGGAATTATTTACTGCTCGCCGCCCTGGGTGGTTTTTGTCTGCTCATCTACGCCATTGCGTTGGTGAAGCTACACGAATATGGGCAGATGTGGTAACCAAGAGAACCAAGATGAGAGAGACACGATGAGCGGACCAGTTCACACAGCCACTGACCAAATCAAGAGCACTGTTCCGCACCCCTATCATTTAGTGACGCCGAGCATTTGGCCGGTGTTTGGCGCGTTTTCCGCGATGTGTGTTGCGGGCGGCATTATTTTTGCGGCGCATTTTGGAAACTTTATTTTACTGGCTGTTGGCCTGCTGGGGGCCGTGAGCACCATGTATGTGTGGTGGCGCGATGTGGTGCGGGAATCCGCTACGCCCGGCCTGCATAAGCTGATCACCCAAATCGGCCTGCGCTATGGCATGGCTTTGTTCATTACGTCGGAAGTGATGTTCTTCGTCTCGTTCTTCTGGAACTATTTCAACTATTTCTTCTACCCGGATAAAATGGGCACCGCGATGGCGCCTGTCTGGCCGCCGATGGGCATTACCACCATCGATCCGTTCGCGATTCCATTATTCAACACCATGGTATTGCTGCTCTCCGGCACCACCATCACCTGGGCGCATCATTGCCTGCTGGAAGGTGATAATAAGGGCACCGTGCAGGGCCTGGCCGTGACGGTGTTCCTGGGGCTGGCGTTTTTATGTGGGCAGGCTTGGGAATATACCCACTCACCATTTAATTTTTATCATGGCGGCGTATTTGCGTCGGCGTTTTTTATCGCCACCGGGTTCCATGGCTTCCATGTGATTGTTGGCACCGGGTTCCTGATCGTTTGTTTGTTCCGCGCCATGGGGCACCAATTTACGCCGCAGCGGCATTTTGGTTTTGAAGCGGCTGCCTGGTACTGGCATTTTGTGGACGTGGTGTGGCTGTTCCTGTTTGTGTGTATTTACTATCTGGGCCGTAGCGCGATTGTGGCCGGTTAATCACCAAAAGGGCCGCGCAAGCGGCCTTTTTTATACGTCATGAATAAATATCACCGCTTAAAAAATTCCGGCATCGCCGCGTTCATTCTGTTTTGGATTCTTATTTCGCTAGGGGTGTGGCAGGCGCACCGGCGGGTTTGGAAGGAAGGCATTCTGGCGCAGATTCACGCCGCCGAAATCGCCCCGCCGATACCCATGCCAGTGCAGCCGACGCGTTTTGAGAAGGTGAGCATTCAGGGCCACTGGGTTGCCGGCAAGGCGGTTTTATATAGCGACGAGGTGCATGACAGCCCAAATGGCCCGATTGAGGGCGGTGAGTTGGTGATGCCGTTCCAGCCGGATAGCGGGCCGGTGGTGCTGGTGGACCTGGGCTGGGTGCCGCAGAAGCGCCCGCAGGCTATGGCCATGCCAAGCGGCGAGACGCAGGCGGTGGGGTATATCCATCAATCCGACACGCCCGGCTGGTTTGCCGGGGCCGACGATGTGGCGCACGGGCTGTATTACACGTTGAACACCGCGAAAATTGGCGCGGACATGGGGTTTGCCAATGTGGCGCCGTTTGCGCTGGTGGCGATGGGGCCGATGCCGCCCCCGGGTTCGCCGCTGCCGGAACCGGCGCAGAATTTGCCCACCCCGCCGAATAATCATTACCAGTACGAACTCACCTGGTTCGGCTTTGCCATTGTGCTGGTGTTTGAGTTTTTCTTCTACGCCCGCAAAAGGTTGCGCGAACCATGAATGCTTATGAGCGATTAACTGCCACCTTCGCCCGCATTGCCACGTTGAATGAGGCATCGGCGGTGCTGGGCTGGGATGCCTCGGCGATGATGCCCGATGGCGGGGCCGAGGCGCGGGGTGAGCAGGTGGCGGTGCTGGCCGGGCTGGCGCATGAACTGCTCACAGCGCCGCAAGTGGCGGAGGATTTTGCCGCCGCCGCCACGCCAACTGATGCCTGGGACGCCGCCAATTTTGCCCTGATGCAGGACGCGCATAAACGCGCCACCGCGCTGCCGCAGGATTTGGTGGAGGCCATCAGTCGCGCTAATTCGCATTGCGAGAGCGTGTGGCGCACCGCTCGCCAGACCTCCGATTTCGCGCTGGTGCGGGGGCCGCTGACCGAGGTGGTGAATTTGGCCCGGCAGTCGGCTGAAATTCTGGGCGCGGCACTGGGGGTTTCGCCATACGATGCTCTGCTGGCCAGTTTTCAGCGCGGCGTGAGCGCGGCTGATGTAGCGCCGGTTTTCGCTGACTATGCGGCGTTTTTGCAAACCGCCCTGCCGGCGGCTGAAGCTCGTCAAAGGGCCAACCCGGCACCCGCGATGCCGCTTGGGCCCTACCCGGAGGCGGTGCAGGAAGCGCTGTGCCAGCGGCTCTCGCAGGCCGCCGGGCTGGATTATAACCATGCGCGGCTTGACCGCTCGGCGCATCCGTTTTGCGGCGGCACGCCGAGTGATGTGCGGATTACCAACCGTTATGACGAGGCCGATGTGTGCGCCGCGCTGATGGGGGCGCTGCATGAAACCGGCCATGGGATTTACGAGCAGAATTTGCCCACGCAGTTTCGCCGACAGCCAGTGGGTGAGGCGGCGGGCAGTGCGGCGCATGAAAGCCAGTCGCTGATCATCGAGATGCAGGCGGTGCGGACGGATGCGTATTTATCGTATCTGGCGCCGGTGTTGAGCGCCGAATTTAACCGTGAGATTACCGTGCCCGCGTTGAAGTCGCGGTTGCGGCATGTTGAGCGCAGTTTTATCCGGGTGGAAGCCGATGAGATGACCTACCCGGCGCATGTGCTGCTGCGCTTTAGGCTGGAGCAGGCGTTGATTGCCGGGGAGTTGGCGGTGGCGGATTTGCCGGGTGCCTGGAATGAGGGGTTTCACGCTCTGCTGGGCATCACCCCGCCGGATGATAAGCGCGGTTGCTTGCAGGATATTCATTGGCATTACGGATTGTTCGGCTACTTCCCCACCTACACACTAGGCGCCATGGCGGCAGCGCAACTGATGGCCGCAGCGCGGCGAGCGCTGCCGGGGCTGGATGCGGCATTTGGTAAAGGCGATTTGTTGCCGTTGAAATCATGGTTGAATGAGAATGTGCATCGCCATGGGTCGCGTTTGGGTTTCAACGAGTTGTTACGCCGCGCGACCGGCGAGGCGTTGAACCCGCAGGCATTTGTGGATCATTTGACGGCGCGGTATTTGGGGTGAGGGTGGGTTGAAACCGGTCGGGTCTGGTTTAGAGCCCGCACCAGAGGAAGCTGAAGTCTGCCAGAATATCTTAGAAAGTGGCATTGCACCCTACTTGCTATATTTGCGGATTTTGTGGAGTCGGCTAACGTAAGAATATGGCCATACCAGATTATCAGTCTCTTATGCTTGCCGTTTTGAACGCTGCTTCATCGGGTGAAGTCAGAATATCTGACGTCGTTGAATTTTTGGCTGATCAATTAGGTCTGTCGTCTGAGGATCGCGGTATTTTGCTTCCCTCGGGCAAGCAGACATTGTTTGCTAATCGGGTTCATTGGGCCAAGACGTACTTAGGTAAAGCTGGACTCATTGAGCTTACCCGCCGGGGGCATTTCAAACTCACGGCACGAGGACAGAAAGTTCTTCAATCAAAGCCAAAAGCAATTAATAATAACTATTTGAAGCAATTTGAAGAATTTAGAAATTTTGTAGAAAAATCTGATACAGACGCAGGTATCGTCAGCATTGCTGCCAAGAGCAACGATATTACGGTTGATAAGCATGAGGCAACGCCAGACGAAATTATGCGAGCTGCGCACCACAAAATTAATGCCTCCTTGGCGCAAGAGTTGTTGGAACGTATATTGGCGGCACCACCAGATTTCTTTGAACGGCTTATCATCAATTTATTGTTGAGCATGGGCTTTGGTGGCTCGGTAGCTGATGCTGGTCGCGCATTAGGCCGTAGTGGAGATGACGGTGTTGATGGCGTCATTGATCAGGATGCGTTGGGGCTTGACCGCGTTTATATCCAGGCGAAGCGTTATGCTGTTGGAAATAATATTGGTTCAGGCGCGATCAGAGATTTCTTTGGTAGTTTGGATCGACATAAGGCTTCCAAGGGTCTTTTTGTAACCACATCCACGTTCTCTTCGTCAGCGCGTGAAACTGCAGAATTTTTGAGCAAACGAATTGTGCTTGTCGATGGTGATCAACTGACGAAGCTAATGATTCGTCATAATGTTGGCTGTCGGATGGAGGAAACGATTTACTTCAAAAAAATCGACGAAGAGTTTTTTGAGTAACAGGTATATTGCGCGAATAGCGCCCGCCTCCGCACCAATGACCAAGCGCCTACCCCAACTTAACAACAACAATCCCCAGCAAAATAGTCACCGCTGCCACCGTTCTGTTGATGCCGGCGCGCTCTTTTAATACCAGCACCGAAATGATGGTGCCGAAGATGATGGCGGATTCTCGCAGTGCTGCCACCATGGCGATGGGGGCGCGGGTCATGGCGAATAAAATCAATATATAGGCGAACAGGGTGCAGGCGCCGCCCAGCAAGCCCAGCGGCCAGCGGGCCCGGATATGCGGCAGCACCCGGCCACGGCGGTATTGCAGCGCCCAGGCGAGAAGCAGCGGTCCGGTCAGCACATACATCCACATGGTATAGGCCACCGGCTGGCCGGAGAGCCGCACGCCGGTGCCGTCCACCAATGTATAGCCCACGATCACCCCGGCGTTGAGCAGGGCCAGCATGGTGGAACTGGCGGAGACATTACCGCGCCACCGCGCCGCCACCAGCAGGCTGAGGATGCTGCCGGAAATCAGTAAAACCCCGGCCCATTCACCAGCCGAAAGCGACTCGCCCAGCAGCGGGACGCTGAGCAATGCCACGATCAACGGCGGGGCGCCGCGCATGATCGGGTAGGCGTGGCTCATGTCCCCTAGGCGATAAACCGCGCCGACCATCGCGAAATACACCACGTGCATCATCACCGAGGCTGCCACGTAAGGCATGCTCGCCACCGCCGGTAGCGGCAAAAATACCAAAGCTACCGCTGAAATTGCCGCCGCACTGGCGGTCACCAGCACGATGTCGAGAAACTTGTCCGGGCTGGATTTTACCACCGCATTCCAGCAGGCGTGCAGAAACGCCGCCAGCAGCACCAGCAGAATCATGCTGGTGGGCACTTACAATGGTCCGTTGATGGCTGTGGTCATGCAATGCCTGGCTGTGGTTGCAGGCCAGTGTTTCAGATTTATGCGCCGCCGTCAGCCAGATGCGGCGGGTGGCAGCCGCGTATAAAAAAACTGGCTCACCTGCGCGGGATGAGCCAGTGGTTGTTCAGCCTGTAAAAAACTTCAGACTGAAGCGTGTGGTTCCAGGGCGCGGGACTTGAAGTGGGTTTCGGCGTCCTGCGCGAAGTTGGTTGTCGGGTCGAGTAAAATGGCGGCGGAGCGCACATGCTGGGCTTCCGGCAGGCGGCCTGGCGGCAGCGTGCCTTTATCCCTTAGCGCTTTGGCGGCGCGGATGAGTTTCAGACGTGCCATGATGATGCCGTTGTCGCAGGTGGTGAGGTTTTCCTTGGTGCGATCAATGATCGGCCCCATGCTCTCCTGCAACGAGCCGTCCTGGATGGCGATGCCCTCGATGCCGCTGTAGGTCAGCCCGGCGCGCTGGGCGTCACGGTCCATCAGATAGTCATTGTCCTTGTTGGCAACCGGGCGGTAGGTGCCGGGGATGGTTTTGGCGTGCACGCCCTTGCCGTCCTTCATCGCGGCCACTTCGGCGGGGTAAAGTTTACGCTCCGGCTTGTAGTCGTAGCTCCAGGCGGTGCAGTTTTCATCGTCGTTGGGAATCCAGAAATGCCCATGCACCGGGTGGTCGCCGCGCGGGGCCACCATGGTGAAGCTCGGCATCACCCAAGGCGTGATGCGCCAGTAGTATTTATCGTTGGCGGCGTTGCGGCGAGCGCCGATGTAAAGCCCGTTGGCGTGGTCAACCACTTCAAAGAACACTATATAATCCAACTGGTGCTCGTTGCCGGCAGCGCCTTTGAACAGCGGGTCGCGGTTCAGGTCGCCGCTGTGCAGGAAGGAAACGTGCGAGCTGTCGATGCCGCCTTCCATGGCTTGCAGGAAGTTGCATTCCTGCAGGCGCTTGGAGATGTAGGCATGGCCCTCCGGCACCATGGCGAATTCCCATTCCGGCAGGGGCGGCTGGTCTTCCACCGGGCCCATATAGGTCCAATAGACGCCGCCGCGCAGCACCAGAGGGTAATTTTTCAGCTTGATTTTGGCGCGGAAGCCGCTTTCCTCCGGCTCTGAGGGGACATCCATGCACTGGCCGTCCACGCCGAACTTCCAGCCATGGTAGGGGCAGCGCACGCCGCACTCTTCCACCCGGCCAAACCACAGCGAGGCGCCGCGATGCGGGCAATATTCGTCGATCAAGCCGGTTTTGCCTTCGGTGTCGCGGATGGCGACCAAGCGCTCGGACAGCAGCTTCACACGCACCGGTGGGCAGTCATTTTCCGGCAACTCCTCGGCCAGTAGGGCCGGGACCCAGTAGCGGCGGAATAATTCGCCCATTGGCGTGCCGGGACCAGTTTGCGTCACGAATTCATTTTGTTCCTTGGAGAGCATGGTATTTCCCTGGTGGTTTATGGTGTCAGAAATTTGTTCGTTTAACGAACTTTTGTTATAATATTCTTAAAAACATCGGCTGCCTTGATTTAAATCAAATCCGGCTGAGCCGCTTGGCGGGGTTCGTTAAGCGGCTGTTGATTATTTTGCCGCAGGGATAGCGTATTCCGTAATGATTGAGGACGCCGATGCGCTTTACAATTTCCCGCTCCATCTTGCTGTTTGGTATTGTCACTTGCCTGGGGGTTTTGAGCATTGTGGGGATCAGCAGCCTGGCGCTGCGCAATCTCGAAATCACCGGGCCGTTGTATGAGCATATCGCGGCGGGCAAGGATTTGCTCGGCGATATTCTGCCACCGCCGGAATATGTGATCGAGGCGTATCTGGATGCGAATTTAGCGGCGCAGAACACGGCGAATGTAGCGGATTATAAAAAATCTCTGGCGGATTTGCAGACACAATATAACGACCGCAAAACCTACTGGCAGAGCGCCGATTTACCCGAGGATTTGCGGGTGGAATTAACCCAGACATCGGATGCTGATGTGCAGCAATTCTGGCAGCAGTTGAATGACGTGGTGCTGCCGGCGATCACGCAGAATAATCAGCAGGCGATTACGCAATCCATGAGCAAATTGGGCGAGATTTACCAGGCGCACCGGGCGTTGATCAACGACATTGTGGCGAAGGCGACAGCGGCGGATAACGCTAATGAGGCACAGGCGGCAGCGCAGTTGCAGTTTTATAATATACTCATGATGAGCGTTTTAGGCGTGGTTATTCTTATTGTTCTGGCGGGCTTGTTTTTGGTGCGGCGCAAAGTTGTGGCGCCGATTAAAACACTGGCGGCCTATATGGTAACGCTGGCGCAGGGGCATTTAGAGTTGGCGGTGCCGTTCATGGCGCGGCATGATGAAATTGGTGAAATGGCTGCGGCCACCTCATCGTTCAGGGATTCCATTTTGAGCCATCAGCGGATGCGTGAGGAGCAGGAGGCTGAGCGGGCGAGCGCCGAGTACGACCGCAAACGCAATGAAGCGGCGCGGGAAGATGCCATGAAGCAACTTGATGTGGTAGTGAACGCCATGACAACCGGGCTGGATAAGGTAACCAAGGGTGAGTTGACCTTTCGCCTGCAAGAGTGGTTTCCGCCAGACTATAAAAAACTGCGGATGGATTTTAATCAGGCGATAGACCAGTTGATGAAGACCATGCGGGCGGTGGTGCGCTCCACCCAAGCGGTGATGGCGAGCGCCAATGAACTCACCCACGCGTCGGATGATCTCTCACGCCGGACCGAGCAGCAGGCGGCAACTTTGGAGCAGACGGCAGCGGCGCTCGACGAAATAACCGCGACGGTGCGGCGTACCGCAGCCTCGGCCGAAGAGGCGAATGAAGTTGTGGGCAAGGCCCGCAGCGACACCGAACATTCTAGCGCCACGGTAACGGCGACGGTGGCGGCGATGAGTGGGATTGAAACCTCGTCACGCCAGATTGGGAATATTATCGGCGTGATCGATGAGATTGCGTTTCAGACCAATTTACTGGCGCTGAATGCCGGGGTGGAGGCGGCGCGGGCCGGTGATGCGGGCCGCGGTTTTGCAGTGGTGGCGACAGAAGTGCGGGCTCTGGCGCAACGCTCGGCTGATGCGGCGAAGGAGATCAAGCAGTTGATATCCACCTCTGGTGAGCAGGTGGAGACTGGCGTGAAACTGGTGGGTGATACCGGCAAGGCGCTGAACAGAATGGTGGGGCAGGTGGCGCAGATCAGCCGAATTGTGAGTGAAATTGCGGCGGCGGCGAAGGAGCAATCCAGCGCTTTAGGGCAGGTGAATACCGCCATCAACCAGATGGATCAGGTGACGCAGCAGAATGCCGCGATGGTGGAGCAATCAACCGCCGCCTCGCACGGGCTGGCGGGGGAAGCGCGGGATTTGGCTAATATCATCGCGCAGTTCAAGACTGAGGAAACAGATGAGGTCAAGCCGGGGGCGATGTTGGCTGCGGAATAGGGGTGCTTCTCCTCTCGTTCGGCCCGGCGTCATTTCCGCGCAGGCGGGTAACCTCTTATTAAAGTTAGAAGATACTTGCCTGCGCGAGTATGACGGAGGTCTGAACCGCCCCGGATTTACCGGAGGCTAATTTGTTCAAATATCAGGCGACCATATCGAGTGTATTCAGTTTTGCATAGAACGCCTCCTCGGCTTCTGCGGGTGGGATATATCCGATGGGTGCGAGCAGGCGGCGGTTATT
>DAIDEE010000069.1 GCA_027308685.1 Acidocella sp. | reverse complement strand
CCATTGGGGGTGGGTGGCAGGGTGAGGACCAGGTTATTGATGGTGACAACGGCGGCGAGAGGTGATGTGCCGGTTTGCAGGCTGGAATAGCTGACCTTGAGCCCGTTGACCGCCTGGGTTTCGGCCCAGGCCTGAAAACCGCTGGCGATGCGCCCCTGCGCATACCACCACAGCCCCAGCCAGACGACAGCGAGAATGACGAGAAAGCTGAGCGAAAATTTCAACACGGCACGCATATTAGTCTCCCGGAGAGCTCAGCGAATGATGATGTTACTATGCGGTACTATTGACCAGCGGCCAAGGGTTTGGCCTTTGGGTGCCGGATGCGAGGTTGGAATTTGATGCGAATTTACAATGATTGGCGGGGCCTGGAGGCAATGGCGCGCGGTGCGGCGGTGGCCTTGGGTAATTTTGACGGCGTGCACCTGGGCCACGCGGCGGTGGTGCGCGCCGTTCATGCGGCCCGGCCCGACCTCAAACTGGCGGTGTTGACCTTCGAGCCGCACCCCAGGCAGTTTTTTCGCCCGCAGGATGCGCCGTTTCGGCTCACCCTGAGCCACGAGAAGGCCGCGGCGCTGGCGGCGCTGGGGGTGGATTATGTTTATGAGTTGAGTTTCGACGAAGCATTCTCGCACCTCACTGCCGCGCAGTTTGTGCGCGACGTGTTGTTTGAGGGGTTGGGAGCGGCGCATCTGGCCTGCGGGGCGGATTTTGCCTTCGGCCACCGGCGCGGCGGCGATGTGACGTTTCTGGGCCGCGAGGCTGAGACTCTGGGTATGGGGCTTACCATCGTGCCGGCGGTAAGCGACGCTGAGGGGCCGATCTCGAGCACCCGCATCCGTCGGCTGTTGCAGGACGGCTACCCGGAGCGGGCGGCGGCTTTGCTGGGGCGAGCGCATACCATCAGGGGTGAAGTGGTGCATGGGGATAAACGGGGGCGAACGATTGGGTTCCCGACCGCCAATATTTATTTGCACCAGCATCTGGAACCGTGCCGGGGGGTATATGCCGTTAGTGCGCAACTGCCGGGCGGGCAGGTGGTGAAAGGGGTGGCCAATATCGGCCAGCGGCCCACCGTGGGCGGGCTGGAACCCAGGTTGGAGGCGCATTTATTCGATTATGCGGGGGATTTGTATGGCCATGAGGTGAGCGTGGCGCTGCGTCATTTTCTGCGTGAGGAGAAGAAATTCGGCTCATTTGAGGAATTGAAGGGGCAAATTTTGCAGGATGCTGCCCAAGCGCGTGCGATGCTTGACAAGGAAGCCGTTCCCCTCAATCCCCTTGTGCCATGAGTGATACGACCGCTGATTATAAATCGACCGTTTTCCTGCCCCGTACGGAATTTCCGATGCGCGGGGACTTACCCACCCGCGAGCCGCAGGCGCTGGCCCGCTGGGAGGCGATGGGCATGTGGGGCAAGCTGCGCGCTGCCGCTGCCGGGCGCGAATTGTTTATTCTGCATGACGGCCCGCCTTATGCGAATGGCAATCTGCACATCGGCCACGCGCTCAATAAAATTCATAAGGACGTCATCAACCGCGCCCAGCAGATGGCCGGGCGCGATGCCAACTATATTCCCGGCTGGGACTGCCACGGCCTGCCGATTGAGTGGAAGGTTGAGGAAAAATACCGCGCCAAAAAACTGGACAAGGACGAGGTGCCGGTGCTGGAATTCCGGCGCGAGTGCCGTGAATACGCGCAACATTGGTTGAATGTGCAGGCGGAGGAATTCAAGCGCCTCGGCGTGGCGGGGGATTGGGAGCATCGTTATGCGACAATGGATTTTGAGTCCGAGGCGCTGATTGCCGGTGAGATTGGCAAGTTTTTGCTCAACGGCGCGTTGTACCGGGGCCTGCGCCCGGTGATGTGGAGCCCGGTTGAAAAAACCGCGCTGGCTGAAGCGGAAGTTGAGTACCATGATAAGAAGGATACCGCGATTTGGGTGAAATTTCCCGTTCGCACAGCGGCGGCCAGAATAGACCCCATCACAAATCGGTGGTCAAACGAACACGTAATTGGTGCGTCGGTCGTCATTTGGACAACCACACCTTGGACCATCCCCGGAAACAAGGCGCTCGCATATGGCCCTGAACTGGAATATGTTGTTATAAAGGTGCTGGCGGTTGAAGAGAAATCTTTCGCAAAATCACTTGAAAAGCTGATTGTTTCGCATGATCTCCTGGCTGAATTTTGTAAAAAAACCGGAATTCTAAGCTACGATATTTTAGAAGTTCTACAGGGCCAAGGTAGTGAAAATAGCCTTGAGATTTTAGGAATTACGTGTGAACATCCGTTACGAAATCATCCAGATTCAGGTGATTTTTATAATGATGATCGCCGCTTACTGAAAGCCGAATTTGTGACGAACGACGCCGGAACCGGTTTCGTTCATATAGCTCCTGGGCACGGCGAGGATGATTTTGTCCTTTGTCGAGATTATAATATTACGGTGCCTGACACGGTGGCAGATGACGGCACGTACTATTCTTCAGTCCCGACCTTCAAAGGAATGCATGTTTACAAGGTTGCTAATGCAGTCTGTGACGCGCTGAAACTATGTGGAAATCTTCTTAAGGCCGAAGAGTTCAACCACTCATATCCACATTCTTGGCGTTCAAAAGCCCCTCTAATTTACCGCGCCACAGCGCAATGGTTCATCGCAATGGACCGGATCTTTATCAAAGGCGGTGATATTATTGATTTTTCGTTGGAAGGGAAAAGCATCCGCGAAAAAGCGCTGGCCGCCATTGATGCCACCAAATTTGTGCCAGAAATTGGCCGTAACCGGATCCGCTCGATGGTGGAATCGCGCCCGGATTGGTGCATCTCCCGCCAGCGGGCCTGGGGCGTGCCGATTGCGATTTTTGTAGACAAACACACGCATGAACCGCTGCGCGATGCCGACGTTATGGCCCGCATTGTGGAAATTTTCTCCCACGAAGGTGCCGATGCCTGGTATGCCCGCCCGGCGCAGGATTTCCTCGGCGAGAAATACAAGGCCGAAGACTATGAACAAATCATGGATGTGGTGGATGTCTGGTTTGAATCCGGCTCCACCCATGCGTTTGTGTTGAAAGCCCGTGGGTTGCCGGTGCCGGCGGATGTGTATCTTGAAGGCTCCGACCAGCATCGCGGCTGGTTCCAGGCCTCGTTGTTGGAATCCGTAGGTTCTCAGGGTTTCGCGCCGTTCAAGGCAATTGTGACAGACGGCTTCGTGCTCGATGAGCAGGGCCGCAAAATGTCGAAATCGATGGGCAACGTCACCGCCCCGCAGGAGGTGAATGACAAATACGGTGCGGATATTCTGCGGCTGTGGGTGATGAATTCCGATACCTCGGAAGATTTGCGGATCGGCCCGGAAATCCTCAAGCAGCAAGCCGAGCTTTACCGCCGCCTGCGCAACACGCTGCGCTGGATTCTGGGGTCGCTGGATGGGTTCACCGAGGCTGAAAAACTGCCCGAGGCGGAATTTCCCGAGCTGGAAAACCTGATGCTGCACCGGTTGTGGGAATTGAACGCGCTGATACAAAAGGCCGTGGCAAGCCATGACTGGACCGGCGTGTACCCCGCCATCCATCATTTTTGCTCCACGGATTTGTCGGCGTTCTATTTCGATGTCCGCAAGGATTCGCTGTATTGCGACCGGGTTGATTCCAAAAAGCGCCGCGCCTGCCGCACGGTGTTGGATATTCTGCACCGCTGCTTAACGGCGTGGCTGGCCCCGGCGCTGCCGTTTACGGCGGAGGAATCGTGGGTGTCGCGGTTTGGCGACAACGCCTCGGTGCATTTAACCTTGTTCCCGGAAATTCCAGCAATGTGGCAAAATACGGCGCTGGCCGAGACATGGTCCACCATCCGCACCCAGCGCAGCGAGATCACTGGTGCCATCGAGGCCATGCGGCGCGATAAAACCATCGGCTCCTCGTTGCAGGCGGTTGCGGTTATTTCCGCCGAGGCGAAGAATCTCTTGGATGACGGCGCCACCTGGGCTGATATCTGCATCACCTCGGGGGCTGGTTTTGGCGATGCCAACGGGGCCACAATCGCTCCCGGCACCAAATGCGAGCGCTGCTGGCGCGTGCTGCCGGACGTTGGCTCCAACAAATCCCACCCCACTCTCTGTATTCGCTGCTGCGAGGCTGTGGCGCCATGAACCGTCGCGCCGCGGGCATTGGTTTGGGTCTGGTGGTGCTGGCGGCTGACCAGGCCAGTAAATACGCCGTGCTGCATCAACTCAACCTCACCGACGGGCATTTTCTGGTATTATTGCCGGTGCTGAATTTCGTGCTGGTGTGGAACCACGGCGTCACCTTTGGCATGTTCAACGGGCTGGGGGCCTGGGGCATCGTCATCCTGGCCGCCGTCGCGCTGGCGGTGGTTACCGCGCTTGGCGTGTGGTTGTGGAACACCGAGCGCCTTATCACCACTTTGGCCATCGGTGCCATTGCCGGTGGTGCGATTGGCAATGTGCTGGACCGTTTGCGCTACGGCGCGGTGGTGGATTTCATCCAGGCCCATATCGGCGCCTACTCCTGGTACGTGTTTAATGTGGGGGACGCGGCGATTGTGTGCGGGGTAGGGATTTTGATGGCCGAGAGCCTGTTGCGAGGAAACGCAACCGGCGATAGGAAGGCTTCATGAAACGCAATCAAATCATCACCGGCCTGGCTGCATTGTCGCTTTCCATCACGCTTGCCGGGTGCGGTGGCGAGGGGATCAAGAAAACCTTTGGGCTGGAAGCCAATCCGCCGGACGCCTTCGATGTCGGCACCCAGGCGCCGCTTTCTCTGCCGCCGGAACTGGGCGTGCTGCCTTCGCCAAACCCAGGTGAGCCGCGGCCGCAGCAGGTTAATGCTGCCCAGCAAGGGCTGGTGGCACTCTCTCCGGCTTCGGCGCTGCCGACCTCGGGGGCTTCGCTCACCAGCGGTCAGCAGGCTTTGCTGCAGGCCGCAGGGCCAACGCCGCCGTCGGATATCCGGGCGGATGTCAACCAATCGGCCATGATTGCTTCCAAGCCGCCAGGTTTTGTAGATCGTTTGATGGGCAATGGCCCCACCCCACCGCCCACGGTTGATGCCAGTGCCGAAGCCCGCCGTTTGCAGGAAAACCAGGCGCTGGGTCAGCCGGTGACCACCGGTGTTACACCGCAACAGACCACCGAGAGCCCGGGCCTGCTGAGCCGGTTTATGAATATTTTCTGATCACCGTGATTTTCTAATCACGGTGATTGTTGGCGTCAGCGGTATTGCTGCGGGCGGTTGCCGCGCTACCGTTGTTGCGGCGTCATTCCCGAAACTGGGCTACAAACGACATAAAATTGCGCAAAAACGCCACACAACATGCCAGATAACCACCGAGCGCACGGTGACATTGACGCCAAAACGTAATAGGGACGCGCAATCTTTATAAAGCCAACTCAAGGGACCAGCACATGCGCGTTTACTATGACCGGGATGCCGACGTTAATCTGATTAAATCCAAAAAAGTCGCCATCGTCGGCTATGGCAGCCAGGGTCATGCTCATGCGCTGAACCTGAAGGACTCCGGTGTGAAGGAACTGGCCGTGGCACTGCGCCCGGGTTCCACCGCCATTGCCAAGGCCGAAGCTGCCGGTATCAAGGTGATGTCCCCCTCCGATGCCGCCAAGTGGGCCGATGTCATCATGGTGCTGACCCCCGACGAAGGCCAGGGTGATTTGTACCGCGACCATCTGGCTCCCAACATGCGCCCCGGCACCGCGCTGGCGTTTGCGCACGGCCTCAACATCCATTTCAACCTGATCGAACCACGCGCCGATATCGACGTGTTCATGATCGCCCCGAAAGGCCCCGGCCACACCGTGCGCTCGGAATATTTGCGCGGCGGCGGCGTGCCATCGCTGGTGGCGGTTGCCCAGAATGCCTCCGGTAATGCGCTGGAAATCGCTCTCTCCTACGCCTCCGCCAACGGCGGTGGCCGCGCCGGCATCATCGAAACCACCTTTAAGGAAGAATGCGAAACCGATTTGTTCGGCGAGCAAGCCGTGCTGTGCGGCGGCGTGGTGGACCTCATCAAGGCCGGGTTCGAGACTCTGGTGGAAGCCGGTTACGCCCCCGAAATGGCCTATTTCGAATGCCTGCATGAAGTGAAGCTGATCGTGGATTTGATCTATGAAGGCGGCATCGCCAACATGAACTACTCCATCTCCAACACCGCCGAATACGGCGAATATGTCACCGGCCCGCGCATCATCACCGCCGACACCAAGGCCGAAATGAAGAAGGTCCTCACTGACATCCAAACCGGCGTGTTCACCCGTAACTGGATGCTGGAAAACAAGGTCAACCAAACCAACTTCAAAGCCATGCGCCGCGCCACCGCGTCACACCCCATCGAGGAAGTGGGCGCCAAACTGCGCGCCATGATGCCTTGGATCTCCAAAAACGCGCTGGTCGATAAAGCGAAGAATTAACCAGAGTTTTGACGGGGGTTTTTTAGTAAGTAAGACCATGGGACGCTGTCCCCTGGACCCCTGCTAAGGGCACAGCCCCTTGGCCTTGCCTCCAACAACCCTCCGCCATAACTTTGGCCAATGCTTCATATAATCAAACTGGCGGTTGGGGTTCGCGACATTGCGCATTTGGCTGAGATTCAGGCTGGGCGGGCGGTGGCTGATCCGCCGTTGCGACATCAGACGCGGAATTTTCCGAAGCGGGCTGATGAGATTGTGGCTGGCGGGTCGATTTACTGGGTGATTCAGCGGGCGGTGGTGGTCCGGCAGCGTGTGTTAGAGGTCCGGCGGGAGAGTTGGGACGATGGGTCGGCTTGTGCGGGGCTGGTGCTGGACCCGGCGCTGGTGCGGGTTGCGGCGCGGGCGATGAAGCCGTTTCAGGGCTGGCGGTATTTGAGTGCGGCAGATGCGCCACCGGACATTGGAGCGGGCGGGGCGGTGAGCGGGGTGGATGCGTTACCGGCTGATATGCGCCTGGCGCTGACACATTTAGCGCTTTTATAATGTCACGTATTTGACAGCGGCCTCCCGCGTGGTTACGCCGCGCGGGTTCATAGGAGACGCTTACATGGCAGTTAATGCCTTTATTTTCCCTGGCCAGGGCAGCCAGTCCGTGGGTATGGGCCGCGATCTGGCGGCGGCGTTCGCCCCGGCGCGTGAGGTTTTCGAGGAAGTTGATGAGGTTTTGAAGCAGAAGCTGAGCAAGCTGATGTTTGAGGGGCCGATTGAGGAGCTTACCTTAACCGAGAATGCGCAACCGGCGTTGATGGCGGTTTCATTGGCGGTGCTGCGGGTTCTGGAATCCGAGGGTAAGGTGAATTTCAAGGCCAAGGCTATTTTGGTGGCTGGTCACTCGCTGGGCGAATATAGCGCGCTGGCGGCGGCGGGGTCGTTTAGCGTGGCTGAGGCGGCGGCGTTGCTGAAACTGCGTGGGCAGTCGATGCAGGCGGCGGTGGCGCCGGGCGTGGGTGCGATGGCAGCACTGCTGGGCGTTGAGATGGCGATGGCACAGGAGATTTGCGCTGAGGCCGCCAAGGGTCCGGATGGGCATGAGGAAGTGGCTTGCGCCAATGATAACGGCGGCGGCCAGGTGGTGATTTCCGGTATCAAGGCGGCGGTGGAGCGGGCGATTGAGATTGCCAAGGCCAAGGGCGTGAAGCGCGCCATGTTGTTGCCGGTCTCCGCCCCGTTTCATTGCAAGCTGATGGAACCGGCGGCTGAGGCGATGCACAAAGCGCTGGAGATCACCCGGCCGCGCGCCCCGGTGGTGCCGCTGGTGGCCAACGTAACGGCGGCGAAGGTGACCGACCCGGCGATTATCGCGCAATTGCTGGTGGAGCAGGTGACCGGCACGGTGCGCTGGCGCGAATCCGTGGAGAGCATGGTGGATTTTGGCGTGGATCGGTTCATCGAGCTGGGCGCCGGTAAGGTTCTGGCCGGCTTGGTGAAGCGGATTGCACCGGAGGCTCCAACACTCTCGGTAGGGTCGCCGGCGGATATTGAAGCCTTATTGAAGGTGCTGTGATGTTTGATCTGACAGGTAAAACCGCTCTGGTGACTGGGGCTTCGGGTGGTATCGGCGCTGAAATTGCCCGGGCTTTGCATAAACAAGGCGCGGTAGTGGCGCTCTCGGGCACGCGGGCGGCAGCACTTGAGGCGCTGGCGGCTGAGCTGGGTGAGCGCACGCATGTGTGCCCGGCGGATTTGTCTGACCCTGAAGCTGCGGCGGCGCTGATTGCCACGGCCGAGGCAGCGATGGGTAAGGTGGATATTCTGGTGAACAATGCCGGGTTGACCAAGGATGGCCTGGCGCTGCGAATGAGTGATGCCGACTGGGCAAAGGTGCTGGATGTGGATTTGGCAGCCCCGTTCCGCCTCAGCCGCGCCGCGTTGAAATTCATGCTGCGCCGTAAGGCCGGGCGGATTATCAACATCGGCAGCGTGGTGGGTTCCACCGGCAACCCTGGCCAGGCCAATTATGCGGCGGCGAAGGCCGGTTTGCTGGGGCTGACCAAGTCGCTGGCGCAGGAGGTGGCGTCGCGCGGGATTACTGTGAACCTGATCGCCCCTGGCTTTATCGAAACCCCGATGACCGACGCCCTGACCGACGCGCAACGGGCGGCTTTGGCCGAAAAAATCCCCCTGGGCCGTCTGGGCACTCCGGCCGATATTGCCGCCAGCGTAGTGTATCTGGCCTCTGAGGAAGCCGGATGGGTCACTGGAACCACCATCCATATTAACGGCGGCATGGCTATGCTGTAACCGCTGTTGGCGGCGCCGAATAAACCGTGCTAAGCGGCCCCCGATACCAAAGTTAACCAAAATGTTTTAAATGCTGTATGGACCATACAGTTTCCACCCACCCGAGATGCAGGAAAGTGAACTTAGATGACTGAAATCGCCGACAAGGTTAAGAAAATTGTTGTCGAGCATCTGGGTGTCGACGAAGCCAAAGTCACACCCGAAGCCTCCTTTATCGACGATCTGGGCGCTGACAGCCTTGATACCGTTGAGCTGGTGATGGCGTTCGAAGAAGCGTTCGGCGTTGAAATTCCGGAAGATGCGGCTGAGAAAATTACGACCGTTAAAGACGCCGTTGATTACATCGAGAAGCAAAAGGCCGAGTAATTCGGCTTATTGGGGCGTCTGGGAGTTTTAGAATATGCGTCGTGTTGTCGTCACCGGCATGGGAGTCGCCACGCCACTTGGGCTGGGCTTTGAAAATGTCTGGAAAAAGCTGATCAATGGTGAGTCCGGAATCGGGATCATCTCATCATTCGACACCACGGAGCT